>JBAYBZ010000001.1:0-280118 GCA_041669045.1 Sulfuricurvum sp.
AAGCAGATCAATGAGATCTCCTCTACCAATGCAAGAAGTGTAGAGGAGATTGCAGCTGCTGCTGAGCATCTCAATGCTATGACAAACTCACTACATGGTAAGCTAGAGGTGTTTAGGACTTGATCACACCCTGCCCTCATTATGGAGTGGGGGCTTGGTGTGAGGTGGTAGCCTAAAGCCCTAGAGCTTTTGCCACACCCTTGCCATACTCTGGATCTGCTTTTGAGCAGTTGTCTATGTGACGCTGTTTGACCATGTTGCTAACACCCTGCATCGCTCTTGCAGTGTTCTCAAAGAGGATCTGCTTCTGCTCAGCATTCATCAGATCAAAAAGCATCTTGGTTTGTGTGTAGTAGTCACTATCATCTTCTCTAAAGTTCCAGTGATCCGCAAGGCTTCCAATCTCCAGTGCTGGATCTCTAAACTCTGGTTGCTCTTGCCATTTACCATGGCTATTTGGCTCATAGCCGATCGTAGATCCAAAGTTGCTATTTACTCTCATCTGCCCATCTCTATGGTAGCTGTTTGTTTCGCATCTTGGGGCATTTACAGGGATCTGATGGTGGTTTACCCCTAGTCTATACCGCTGTGCATCACCGTATGAAAATAGCCTGCCTTGAAGCATCTTATCTGGTGAGAAGCCAATCCCTGGCACAACCGCAGCTGGGTTAAACGCCGACTGCTCCACATCAAGGAAGTAGTTTTCAGGGTTGCGGTTTAGCTCAAACTCCCCTACTTCGATCAGTGGAGCGTCCTTTTTGAGCCACACTTTTGTTAGATCAAAAGGGTTGTATGGCAGGTTTTTTGCCTTCTCTTCACTCATCACTTGGATAAACATCTTCCATTTTGGAAACTCACCCCGCTCTATACTCTCATAGAGATCCTTCTGGTGAGACTCACGATCTTTGGCGATGATCGCCTCTGCTTCCGCGTCACTTAGGTTTTTGATCCCTTGTTGTGAGTGGAAGTGAAACTTCACCCAAACTCGCTCATTTTTGGCATTGATCATAGAAAAAGTGTGACTTCCAAATCCGTGCATATGTCTGTATGAGTATGGGATCCCGCGATCGCTCATCACAACTGTGACTTGGTGTAGTGCTTCAGGCAGAAGCGTCCAAAAATCCCAATTTGTCTCGGCACATCGCATATTTGTTCTTGGATCTCGCTTGACTGCGTGGTTTAGATCTGGAAACTTGAGCGGATCTCTTAGAAAAAAGACAGGCGTATTGTTGCCCGCTAAGTCCCAGTTGCCCTCCTCAGTATAAAACTTCATAGCAAAACCGCGGATATCCCGCTCAGCGTCTGCCGCACCTCTCTCGCCCGCCACAGTTGAGAAACGCACAAACATCTCTGTCTTTTTGCCAATCTCGCTAAACATTTTGGCTTTTGTGTAGTTTGTGATGTCATGCGTCACGGTAAAAGTGCCAAACGCACCAGAGCCTTTGGCGTGCATTCTTCGCTCTGGAATCACCTCACGATCGAAGTGTGCAAGCTTTTCTAAAAACCACACATCTTGCAAAAGCATAGGCCCCCTCTTGCCTGCTGTGGCTACATTTTGGTTATCTACTACGGGAGAACCCGCAACTGTCGTAAGTTTGTGACTCATAGTATCCCTCCAAAAACCGATTGACTCGGGGTCGCTCAAGTTGATTGATTATATGACAAATAGTTTTAAACGGTAATTAATAACAAGTGTTGTGTTTTTGTCACTATGGGCATAAGTGGTTTTGTGCTATAATGCCTTATGAAAAAACTACTACTTTTAGCACTTTTTGCCCCGCTTCTTTTTGCCATCGACATCATACAAAGCCCCATAAACTTTGGGAAAAAACGCATAGATCTAACCCTTGAATATATAAAGGCTCACTATGGCATAACCGCCTCCACGCCCTGCATTGTGCCACGCATCATCATAGTGCATCACACCGCTAGAGATGACTTTAGGGAGTCGCTAGATCTACTTTTGCCCGAGGAGCTTCTCTCTCACAGAGGTGACATCGCAAGTAGCGGGGCGTTAAATGTCTCTGCTCACTTTCTAGTTGATCGTGATGGGAGCATTCATCAGCTTATGCCCCTAACATATATGGCACGCCACGCCATAGGGCTAAACTACAACTCCATCGGCATAGAAAATGTAGGTGGCGAGGCGGACAATGACAACCTAACAGATGCTCAACTAAAAGCAAATGTAGAGCTTGTAAACTACCTCGCCTCTAAGTTTGACACCATAAAGTACCTCATCGGACACTATGAGTATAGATGCTTTGAAGATACTCCACTTTGGCTTGAGGTAGATGATGGTTATAGAACCGCCAAAGATGATCCAAACAGGCGTTTTATGAGTGATCTTAGAAGCAAACTTGCAAATAAGGTAGATCTAAAAGGGTGCGACAAGTAAGCATATGAGTAGCTTTATATGAGTACATTTGCACTTGCTACGCTCTTTTTTTGGCTTTCACACAAAAAGTGGCGACTACTAAGCTTCGCTCCGCCCATCGTCTTGCTCTACGCTGTTACTATGCTCTTATCTTATCTAGATCTCATCTCCACTCCTAGCGATCTTGTACTTAAACTCGCACTTCCAATGATGCTCTTTTTGATCGTTGCAAGTGCCGATGTGAGGCTATTTGTAACTCTTGGTAGGAAGCTACTACTCTCATACGCCCTTGCACTACTCTCCATCGTGGTGGCGTTTGTGAGTGTGGCAAAACTCTTTGGCCTTGCAAGCGAAGAAGCGAGTGCGTTTGGAGCACTAAGTGGTAGCTGGATGGGTGGCGTAGCCAATATGATAGCTGTCGCAAAGGCGATAGATCTAAGTGATGCAAGCTTTGGATCTATGCTCATAGTCGATAGTATAAACTACTCCATCTGGGTGGCACTGCTCTTTTTTCTCATACCTTTTGCACCGAGATTTAACGCATTTACCGCCTCAAGTGCTAGCATAAGACCCGCTGAAGAGGCGAGTGTCACAAGATCTAGATCTGCTACTTTTGTGGTAGTCTTGCTCTCATTTGCAGTGGCTCTACTAGCAAATAAGATCGCACAAGCTGGCTTTGTGGTGCTAAACTACACCACTACCACGGTCTTGATCTCCTCATTAGCTGGAATGCTCTTGTGGCTAAAAAGAGAGAGAGCAGAGACCTCAAGCGTCTCATCATTTTTACTCTACCTACTCGTTGCCATCATAGGTAGCGAGGCGGTTTTTAGCTCATTTGATGGTGTGCTACGGTTGGTGCTTGCTGGCTTTAGTGTACTGCTGATCCACGCCGTTTTGATGGTGTTAGGAGCTAAGATCTTTAGGCTTGATCTCTTTAGCATAAGTATCGCATCATTAGCAAATATCGGCGGAGTAGCAAGTGCTTCTATACTTGCGGCAGCTCACCATAAAGATCTAGCAAGCGTGGGAGCGGTGATGGCGATCATGGGCTATCTAGTGGGGACTATCGGTGGCTTAATGGTCGCAAAACTGCTTATATATCTAGGAGGCTAAATGATAGCGGGTATCTCTTATAGTATAGAGTGTTTGGATCTCAAAAAACCATTTGTCACGGCACTACGATCAACTAGTGTGGTGGAGTTTGTGCGAGTAAAAGTAACACTTGATGACGCCAGATCTGCCTACGGCGAGGCGAGTGCTACCAAGGCGATAACGGGCGAAGATCTACAAACCATAAGCCGTGACATAGATCTCATAAAGGGTGATCTTATAGGCAAAAGCGTAGATGTTGCGTTAGAGATTTTACACAAAAGCACGATCGGTTCAAGTAGTAAAGCTTCGCTTGATATCGCACTATTTAGCCTAAAAGTTGGCTCACTTAAGAGCTACTTTAACCCCACCAAACCCATCAAAAGTGATATCACTATTAGCCTAGGCGAGCAGATGCTAGAAGACGCCAAAGAGTACTTCTACGCAGGTTTTGACACACTAAAACTAAAGGTAGGCAAAGATATAGATCACGCCATCACCACCACCCACGCCATCGCTGAGGCTTTGAGCGAAGCTAAGCTCATCATAGATGCCAACCAAGCGTGGAGCTTAGGAGATGCTCTAAGATTTGTAGAGGCGATGAAAAACACTCAGATCTTACTACTAGAGCAACCTGTGCCAAAAGATGCGTTAGATGATCTAAGAAGCCTTACAAAAGTCTCACAAATCCCTATACTTGCCGACGAGGCGGTCTTTAGCCTTGATGATGCCAAGCGAGTCATAGAGGGAGGCTACGCCGATATGTTCAACATCAAGCTTATGAAGTGTGCGGGCATCACAAAGGCGATAGAGATGCTTGAGTATGCAAAAGAGGCGGGTGTGAAGTGTATGTTAGGCTCAATGCTAGAGGGGAGTATCTCCATAGATGCAGCACTATTTTTAGCCTCTAAGTATAGCGATGTGATAGTAGCAAATGACCTAGATAGTCCTCTGCTTTATAAAGAGATCCCCGAGATAATGGCGTTTGAGCTAGATCAAAATAGCCAACATTTTGTCATAAAAAAGGTAGTTTTATAAAAAATTATAGTATGATGATGTACCAATATAGGAGCTAGCTATGAAGATTGCTACCTATTTACTTGCGGTGCTCTTTTGGGGAGTTATCGCCGCGGCTTCATTTATGTGGAGCAAACATCTCACTAACGAAAAGCTCTTCAACCAAGCAGTTGATCGAGCGGAGTTTGTCTTTAAGATGGTGGAGGCAACTCGTCTATGGAATGCCCGTCATGGCGGTGTTTACGCAGTAATGAATGAAGATATGCAACCAAATCCATACCTACATATCAAAAACAGAGACATAAACTCTACTAATGGCCTAGAGCTAACTATGATAAATCCTGCTTATATGACTAGACAGCTTGTAGATGTTGTTAGGGAGCTAAGTGATCTCAGACTTCACATCACAAGTCTAAAGCTTCTAAACCCCGCCAACACGCCAGATGAGTGGGAGAGAAGACAGCTAGAGAGGTTCAACGCAGGTAGCGGTGCTTCTAGTGAGTTTATAAACAAAGATGCCAAAAACACATTTCGCTATATGGCACCGCTTAAAGTAAATGAGCCATGCCTCAAGTGTCACTCGCATCAGGGGTATAGACTAGGTGATATTAGAGGTGGGCTTAGTGTATCATTTGATGCCAAGCCACTCGTAGATGCGGAGCAAAAACAGCTAGATGTGGTGGCACTTTTGCACCTACTAGCGTGGATAGTCGCGAGTGTGCTTAGTGTATTTATAGTGCATATCATCAGACGAAACATCGCAGAGCTTGAGAAGCAAAAAGCAAGTGTCGAGGAGATAGTTGAGGAGCGAACCAAAGATATAAAAAAGCTCTCCTACGCTATGGAGTCAAGCCCTGCATCAGTCGTTATCACCGATGCACAAGGGGTTATTGAGTATGTCAATGACAAATTTAGCGAGATAACAGGATACACCAAAGATGAAGCAAGAGGCAAAACGCCCGCACTGCTACACTCTGGAAAGATGAGTAAAGAGTTTTATGAAAAACTGTGGAGCACAATACTTAGCAAAAAGGAGTGGCGAGGTGAGATCCTAAACCGCACAAAAGGTGGCAAGGAGTATTGGGAGAGTGTTCGCATCTCGCCTATACTAGGCGATGATGGCGAGATCTCAAACTTTGTCGCCATCAAAGAGGATATCACAAAAGCTAAACTAGAAGAGGAGCAAAACCGCTTTTTGGCCCGTCATGACGCACTTACAACCCTGCCAAATCGCCAATACTTCTTTGAAACACTTGAGCAGTGCAGTAGCAAAAATATCGCACTTCTCTATCTAGATCTTGATGGTTTTAAGCAAGTAAATGACACTCTAGGGCACAATGCGGGCGATACACTGCTACTAGAGGTAGCAAAAAGACTCAAATCTACGATCAGATCTAGTGACTTTGTGGCTCGCCTTGGTGGAGATGAGTTTGTCATCATTGCTAAGAGTGGAGTGAGCAAAGAGGGGGTGAGCCACCTTGCTACTAAGCTACTAGACTCTATCTCAAAGCCCTACGATCTTGATGGCAACATCGCTCACATCTCTGTATCTATTGGCATAGCTTTTAGTGAGGGCAGGAGTGATCTATCGCAACTTTTGGAGTGTGCAGATAGTGCTATGTATAAGGCAAAAGAGGCGGGACGAGGTCGCTTTGTGGTGTGCGATAAAGAGTAGAGGCTTGCTTAAATAGTTGGCTATGGGTGCCAATTCTAGCTAGAGTAATTACACTATCATCTCTATGGTGGATAACGAGCATATCACCACCTAAATGAAACTCTCTAAAGCCTCTGTACTCACCTAGTAGCTCATGGTCTCTTGCTTCACATGGTAACAGTAGATCTTCGCAGAGCATATTTATATATTTTATAAATTTAGCAAATTGCGAATCTAAAAGCTTTAACTTTTTAAAATCATTTATAAAAATTCTATGTCTTTTTAGCTCCATCATTTAGCAAGTTCATCAAGACTAAAATTATCTATGTTTTTACCACTAACTATATCTTGCATAACTTCTGGCGTCTCATCGTTTGGTAGTTTTAACTCAAAAGGTATGCCTCTATGTATCTTTAGCATATACAAAACTCAACTCTCTACCCAGCGTAGATATGTGCGTTATCAAATACCCCTCTTTTTTAAGCGACTAACAGTATCGATGGTTTTTTAGGCATAGATAGAACAACGCTTTACAATTGGGAGAAAAATAGACCAAACCTTTATAAAACTATTATGAAAGGCTTGGCATTTGATGAGATACTCAAGGCTCAAAAAGAGAGCTATGAAAAGGCAAAAGAGATACAGGAGAAGTTTGAGACAAAGAGAAGCAACTCTACCAACTGACACAAAATGTGTCAGTAGATCTAACTACTTCTGCCTTTGCGTTAGATAGTAAAGAAGTGGTAAGAGTAGAAGTGTTAGAAGCGTAGAGCTAACAAGCCCACCCGTGACCACTATGGCAAGTGGGCGTTGTAGCTCACTTCCTGCACCTGAGGCAAAAAGCAGTGGTGCAAGCCCCAAAGCAGTTGTGAGTGCAGTTATGCTAACGGGGCGAAGTCTCTCTAGGCTACCATTTTTGACCGCTTCAAGTAGGTCATACCCCTTAGATCTAAGCTGGTTAAAGTAGTCCACTAGCACCACACCATTTAGTATAGCGATGCCTAAAAGTGCGATAAACCCAACGCTTGCTGGCACACTTAGGTACTCTCCACTTACATACAAGGCAAAAAACCCGCCAATAAGAGCAAGCGGAATATTTAAAAGCACTAAAAACGCAAGTCTAAGAGATCTAAAAAGTGCAAAAAGGAGCAAAAAGATCATAAATAGTGCCACAGGCACGATGTAGCTAAGGGTTTTGCTAGCTCGCTGTTGTGAAGCAAAACTCCCGCCATACTCTATAAAGTAGCCCGCTGGCAAAGCGATATGCTCATCTATGCTAGATCTGATCTCCTCCACAAAGCCCACAAGATCCCTACCCTCTACACTGCTTTGAACCACCGACTTTTTATGTCCATCTTCATGCAGTATCTCCACCTCTGCACTACGCCTCCTAAGCTCTACAAGCGAGGTAAGTGGCACAAGCTCACCGCTTCTATTTAGAAACATAAGCTCCTCTAGCGAGCCACTATCTGCGGATCTTAGCACAAATGGTATGCGTCTAAGCCCCTCATAGATGTAGCCCATACTTCTAGTAGAGATCGCCGAATGCAAGAAGCCTGCCACCTCCTCTTTTGTGGTTTTGTAGCGACTAAGTGCCTCATCTTTGTAAAACACCTCAAGATATTCCACTCCATCATTTGACTTTTTGTAAACATCACTACTACCCTTGATACCCTCTATGAGATCTCTGATGCGTAGTGCGATCTCATCTAGCTTGAGCTCATCATCGCCGTAGATCTGCACCGCGAGATCACCCCTAGTTCCACTTAACATCTCCTCTATACGCATCTCTATGGGTTGTGAGAGTGTCGCTTCCACCCCCTCAAACTCGCTCAAAACCTCCCTAAGCTTGGTCTCAACTATCTCTTTTTGATGCTTCTTGCTCTTATCTAGCACCAAAAATGCGTCGGTATCATTTAGGCTCATCGGATCTAGTCCTAGCTCATCAGTGCCACTCCTTGCCACGATAGATCTGATCTCTGGGATAGAGTGCATCAACCTAGTTTGCAAGGCACTATTTAGCTCCACACTCTCTTGCAAGGAGATCGATGGCAAAGAGTCGATCAAAAGCACAAGATCCCCCTCGTCCATCGTCGGCATAAAGGCTCTTCCTGTATTAAAGAGTGCATAAAGCGAGAGCACAAAAAGGAGTGCCACCACCGATAAAACGCTTTTGGCATACTTAAATGTTAGATCTAACACACTGCCATAAACTCTTAGCACACCCTCATTTGTAGTGCTTTTTTGGTTAGATCTAAGCAAAAAGCTAGCGATGATTGGTATAAGCACAAGTGATAATACAAGTGAGCTTGTAAGAGCAAATATAATGCTAAGTGCCACGGGCTTAAAGAGTTTGCCCTCAAGCCCCTCAAGACTTAGAAGTGGCACAAAAACTATGATGATGATAGCCACACCTATCGCAATAGATGGTGCCATCGCTTTTGTGGCTTCAAGCACTATACCAAGCCTATCTCGGCTAGATCTGGCCTCGCTAAGTCTAACCACGATATGTTCAACCACCACGATAGATGAGTCCACTAGCATACCTATGGCGATAGCAAGTCCTCCTAAGCTCATAAGGTTTGCACTTAGCCCAAAGATCTCCATCGCGATAAAGCTCATAAGAAGCGAAAAAGGAAGCACCAAAGCAACGCTCATAGCAGATGCCACACTTCCTAAAGATAGCAAAAGCACTAAGCTGATGAGTATGGTGGCTTGCAAAAGTGCCATCTTGATGGTGCTAGTGGCGAGATCTACCAACTCACTTCGATCATAAAAGATCTCGATCCTTGCTTCACCCTCAAGACTATCATTGAGCCTTTTGATCTCTTTTTTTGCACTATCTATCAGTTTTTGCGTATTTGTATCTCTAAGGGCTAGAACGATGCCTTGCACCGCCTCACCCTTGCCATCTTTGGTGACAAAGCCCTCACGAGGTAGATGTGAGATCCTCACATCTGCTACATCGCCCACCTTGATGGAGCGACCCCCAATGCTAGCTATGCTAAGTGAGGCTATCTCCTCTACGCTACTAAGCTGCCCCACACCTCTAACAAAGATGGAGTTAGCACCACGATCTAACCTACCAAGCCCGCTATTTTGGTGGTTTTTGACTATGGCATCATATAGATCTTCCACACTTAGAGCGTAAGCTTGCAATCTATGCACATCTGCAACAACTTCGTAGCTCTTTAGCTCTCCACCTAGTATATTGACCTCTGCAACACCCGCGATACCCCGCAGTCTCGGGGCGATCACCCACTCTAGTAGACTTCGCTTTTGCATCAGATCTAGCGTATCGCTCTCAATAGTAAACATCAGCATATCGCTAAGTGGCGTGCTGATGGGAGCGATCCCACCCTCTATACCCTCTGGGAGAGTATCTTTGATCTCGCTTAGCCTGTGCGAGACCTCATTTCTAGCCCAGTAGATCTCCGCATCATCTTCAAAGTCTATGGTTATATCGCAGATCCCATACTTCGCTAACGATTTTATGCTTCGCTTTTTACTAAGCCCTTGCATAGCACTCTCGATGGGTATGAGCAGTTTTGACTCCACCTCTTTTGGCGTCATTCCGCTTGACTTGATGATCACTTTTACTTGCACGGGTGATAGCTCTGGAAATGCGTCTATGGCAAGGTTTTGGTAGCTTCTAATGCCAAGAAAAAGTACGATAAGTGCAAGCAGTATCACCACTCCACGGTATCTTAAGGCTATACTAATCATGCTCATCGCCCATCATATGCAAAAGCACAGAGAGCCTACTAGTCGCCACACCGCCAGTAAAATCTACAAACTCTATAAAGCTATATGAGCCATCTCTTGCGATCGTGTGCA
The DNA here is from genome assembly GCA_041669045.1 of Sulfuricurvum sp. Classification (GTDB taxonomy): domain Bacteria; phylum Campylobacterota; class Campylobacteria; order Campylobacterales; family Sulfurimonadaceae; genus JBAYBZ01. Next base: position 9,975 of record JBAYBZ010000001.1, read on the forward strand.
CCTTTGTAGGCATAAACTCACCGCCAAGATCTACAAATACAAACTCCTCATTCTCAAACAGTCCCACCGCACTACTAGGGAGTTTTAGTGCCTTTTTTCTCACAAAAAGCTTCGCCTCCACCACCTCATAATCGCTAAACCCGCTCTCCTTACCACGAAGCACCACCTCGCTACTTTGAGAAGCTGGATCTAGCACTTTAGAGATATTTGCAACCTCTAAGAGCATCTGTTTGCCACCAAGAACCACTCTTAGCTTCTCACCCACTCGCAAATCTTTGCTTCTACTAAGGCGAAGCACCACATCACTCACACCATCTCGCCTTAGTGTAAAACTACTCCCATTTTGTGCCACAAGCACCCCATCAGCTGGGCTTATGAGATCTACACTTAGGTACAACTTCTTACTTGTTGCAAGAGCCTCGATCCTACTTTGACTAAGTCCAAAAGCCTCTAGCACACCCCTAGCATAGGTAGCCCCGCTAGATGCCACACCCAAAGATGCCTTTGAGGCTTCTAAACTCTTAAGCGAGATGATCCCATCATCATAGAGCCTCTCTTTTCTAACATGATCACTTTTTGCTTGCTCAAGAGTACTCAAAGAGGCTAAAAACTCTCTTTGCATATCTATAAACTCGCCTGATCTTAGAGTCGCTATAACCTCGCCCTTTTTCACCCTAGCAAATAGATCTAGCTTTTGCGAGACAACCTCAGAAGCAAATGGCACTAAAATAGTCTCAAAAAGCCTTGCGGGCGGTCTTATGGTAGCACTTGTGCTTGTAAGCATTACCTCATCTACCACCTCAGCTTTTGCTACTTCGATCCCCCATTTTGCCACCTGATCTTTTGCTATATGCTCATAGATCTCATCAGCACACAAAAGGGTTGCAAGCAGTAGAACTAAAAAAACTCTCATAAACTCCCCCTTATCTGCAACACAGCAAGTAGCTCAAATAGTGTCTTGTAGTACTCTTTTTTCGCCTCTACAAGCCTCATCTTTTGATCCAGATAATCCCTTTGAGCAAGCATATACTCATGAGTGGCGATCTCACCTAACTCATACGCCCTCTTAGAGATAGCTAGTAGCTCATTTTTGTACTGCTCTACTAGCCTAGCAGTTGAGCTGATGTTCTCATAGTCAAGCTCAAGCCTCTTTTTAAGAGTAGCTTGAGTGATGCTTTTGCTCTTTAGATACGCCTCTTTTTCATAGATGCTAGCACTCTTTTTGTGCAGTGCTTCCGCCTTTTGATGCTCCTTTTTTGAGCTAGTTACACCAAGAGGTATAGAGAGATAGAGCTTTGCTCGCTTCATATCGATCTCATCATCAAAACTAAGCCCAAGCGAGTAGTCGCTAACGCTAGATCCAAAAAGCTCAGCTTCGCTTTTGTGCGAGAGTGCCTCAAACTCTAGTGATCGCTCTAGCAGATCCTCATACTCACCGCCAAGCTCAGGCTTAGCTGAGATGGTGTAGAGATCACTGCACGCAAGTGGTAAATCTCCGCTTAGATCTAGGCTAAGCAGAAGCTTTTGGCGATCTAGATCTACACTAGATCTAAAGCGTTCATACGCCATCTCTATGCGTTTAAGCTCTAAAGATAGCTCTACAAACTCCTTTTTTGCAATCTCGCCTAGCTCAAACTCTCGCTTTTTTTGCGTCACTATCTCGCTAAAGTAGCTCACATCTGTACTAAAGAGATCTAGCGAGTTTCGATCCAAGCAGATGTTATGATAGGAGAGTATCGCCTCATTTTGCATCTGCAAAAGTGTATGCTCATCTCTTAGCTCCTGCGATCTATTTAGTTGATCTTGTGCATTTTTGCTGACTCTTGTGGCGTTTGGAGTCAAAAACTTCTGCTCCACTCCCGCACTCCACTCAAAAGAGCGTTCACCCTCATCGCTTCTAGCCCCACCCGCTCCAAGCTCAAGCTCAAGTGGCTCTAAGGCTATGAGAGCTTCGCTTGATCTAACATTTGCAAGCCTTAGCTCATCTGCTTTTTTGGCAAGTGAGTGCTTTGAGAGTGAAGCTTTTATGGTAGCTATATCTACCACCTCAGCACTTAGGCTAAGGCACGCAGATAGTATTAGTAGTATATATTTCATTGTAGTCTCCTTTTTTAGTTTTTGATCTGCTAAAAAATGATCGGAGGTTTAAGCTTAAAGTGTGAGTAGTGTGAGGTTAAGGAGCTTTTGTACTCAAAGTGCGTCGCAACTCTAAGCAGGCTAAGAGGTGTTTTGCAAAGATCAACAAATAGCACTAAAGAGTGAAGCACGCTATGGACAAAACAGACGCTGTGATCACCTTGCAACTCGTATGTTTCGTATGTGTGATGGGTTTGTGCACACGCATTTTCTACGCTATGGTGCGAGCTATCTAGTGCCTCATAGACGAAGTCATGAAACACAAAAAAGCTAAAAGCAAACAGTAAAGCTAGTGTAACAATTCTACCTTTTTGCATAACCCATCTTACCAAAAATGGCATTAAACAAGATTGAATATTTAGCTTGTTATAATCACCGCTATGGATATAAATGAGTTACGAGGCACTACCATCTTACTCTTTGGCAAGCCCAGAAGCTTCGAGATGAGCGAGTTTTTAGCCGAGCTTTCGCACCACAATATCACCCTAGCTAAAAGCTATGAGAGCAAAGTCTCTCTTATAGTTGAGGGCAAAATGATCTCCCCGCCCCATCAAGCGATCTGCGATGATCTCTACAAGCAAAACGAAGCACCATTTGTGGGCATAGATGAGCTTGAGAAGCTTCTAGCAAAGCACATCGATCCAAAAACACTACTAATGAGCCTAAAACTAAGCAACAACAGATCTAGAGTTGTGGCATTTTTGAAAAACCGCTCCATTAGCGATGAGCTATTTTTAGATCTGCTTCGCCTCTACGACTGGGGTGAGGAGGACTTTTTTGAGAGTGATGATAACCGCGATGTGAGTGCTTCGATCATACTTCGTTTTTATAAAAACATAGAGACAAACCACAATGTGCAGTACGCCACAACGGGGCTAGTTCATCTGCTTGCTGGAGAGCTAAGCAGTAGCGTCATAGATGCTATCTACTCACTAAAGCCGCTGCGACTTACCTCAAATGCCTCTTTGCGACACATCATCGCTGCTCACCCATCAACAGATGAGAGGATCATCTTAGATCTTGCAAGCAGTGCAGATGAGAAGATGCTCTTGATGCTACTAAGCAGATCAGATCTTACTCTTAAGGCTCAACAAAAGCTCTTTGATCTAGGCTTTGTGAGTGAGCTTAGCAGGTATGCTCACTTAGATATAGATCTTGCAAAAAAGATGCTCTTGCTCCCAGATCTAGCCTCTAGCGTAGCCTCGCATATCACCTTAGATGATGAGCTTTTTAAAACTCTTCAAGCAAACTTTAGCATCTTTCTTGCTAGCAATGTCTCGCTAACTCCCGCTATGCAAAGAGATCTTTTAGAGGATACAAAAGCCCTCTTAGATCTTGCAAAAAACCCTGCACTAAGCGAAGATATAGCAAGAGAGCTACATAAAACTAACAATGAGCAGATCATCAAGCATCTAGCCTCCAACACCGCCACGCCACAAGATCTACTAGAGCTAGTCGCAAAAGATGACACTTTTGATGAGGCACTCTCTTCTAATAGCTCCACGCCACCGCACATACTTGAACTACTCTACACTAGATCTAACAGTACCTCGCTTATAAATCTCGCTCGCAACACCGCAACACCTATTGAGATACTCTATCAGCTATTTTTAGATCCAAAACTAGCCAAAGAGGTGAAGCAAAACAAGAGCTTTGCCAAACATATAAGATCACAGGAGTTAGGATGGTAGCAAGCAAGCTCATAGGAGCGATCTCTGCTCTAGTTGAAGAGAAGATCGCTCTATTTTTATGGGGTTCCCCAGGGGTTGGAAAAAGCTCCATCGTTAGAGAAGTAGCCAAAACCAAGGGCTTAGAGGTTCTAGATCTAAGGCTCTCTTTACTAGATCCCACAGATCTAAAAGGGATCCCATTTTTAGACAAAGATGCTAGAAGTGCCATCTGGGCACCGCCATCGTTTCTGCCTCGAAGTGGCAAGGGCATACTATTTCTCGATGAGCTAAACTCCGCCCCGCCAAGTGTGCAAGCAGCGGCGTATCAGCTCATACTAGATCGTCGTGTGGGTGAGTACGCTCTGCCTGATGAGTGGGCGATCATAGCAGCGGGTAACTTAGAGAGCGATAGAGCTTTTACCTACAAGCTCCCCTCAGCTCTAGCAAACCGCTTTGTGCATTTTGAGATGGAAGTTGATGCACTAGAGTGGCGAAGTTGGGCGTTTAAGAGTGGAGTAGATCCACGCATCATCGCCTATATAGATAGCAAAAATGAGCATCTCTTTAGCTTTGATCCCGCCTCAAATGCTAAGAGTTTTGCCACCCCTAGAAGCTGGGAAGCAGTTAGCAAGATCCTAAAAAGTGGCATAGATGAGAGCCTGCTTTTGGGTAGCATCGCAGGAGCAGTGGGTAGAGAGATTGCTGTCTCATTTTTGTCATTTGTGCTAGTTATGGAGAGCTTGCCAGATCCAAAAGCGATCCTTAATGGGAGTGAAAAAATGCAGTGCAGTGACGCATCACAGCTTTTTGTACTCATAAGCCTTCTTGTTAGCACCTACTTAGCAGATCCCTCCAAAGAGGCTCTAGCAAACCTGCTTAGCTACTCGCTAGATCTAAAAAGCGAGTTTTCACTAAAACTAGTGCGAGATCTACAAAACAGTGGCGTAAACCTAGAAAAAGAGGAGCTTTTTGGCAAGTGGTGTGACAAATTTAGCTACCTACTAACATAAAGGAAGAGAGTGAGTAACTTTAAGAGTAAACTTCTTAGAAAAAAGGAGTATGAGGCGAGTAGAAGCGGGTTTGAGAAGAACTTAGGGGCTTTTTCGCTGATGCTTCTAGGTGTGGGTGCAACCATCGGTGCTGGGATCTTCGTCATCACAGGAAAAGCAGCTGCTACAATGGCTGGACCTGCTATCATCATAGCCTTTATCATCTCAGCTGTAACAATGGGGTTATCGGCTCTAGTTTATGCTGAACTAGGCTCAAGCATACCCATCTCTGGCGGGGCGTATAGCTACACCTACACCATCTTAGGCGAGGGGATCGCGTGGCTAGTTGGGTGGAACCTCATCTTAGAGTATGGGCTTGTCGTACCCGCTGTTGCAAGTGGGTGGAGTGGCTACTTTAGGGCGTTTATGGAGAACTTTTTTGAGTTTAAGTTTCCACTTGCCATCAGCGGGGCGTTTGATCCCGCAAATGGCACATATGTAGATCTATTTGCTCTACTTATGAGTGCAGCTATCTTTACGCTACTTACCTTTGGGATCAAAAAGTCTGCGTCATTTAACAACTTCATAGTGGTTATAAAGCTCGCTGTACTGGCACTTTTTGTCTTTGTGGGTATCAAGTATATAAACTTTGATAACCTAACAAACTTTATGCCATTTGGGTGGAGTGGGGTGCTTAGTGCCTCTTCGCTTCTTGTCTTTGCTTACCTTGGCTTTGATGCAGTCTCAACTGTTGCAGAGGAGACTAAAAACGCTCAAAAGAACCTCCCCATCGGACTTATTGGCTCGCTTGTGCTCTCCACCCTACTCTATATAGTAGTGAGCTTCGTGCTAGTTTCAATGATCCCATATGATCGGCTTGACACACCAGACTCACTCGCCTTTGCAATGTTTGAGTCAAATGAGCCACTCGTTGGTATGCTCATCTCCGCTGGAGCGGTAGTAACTATGATCTCTGTTCTTATTGTGATGGGGCTAGGACTTACTCGCATAGTCTACTCTCTCGCAAGGGACAATCTTCTGCCATCAAGCCTCGCCACACTCCACCCAAAGACCAACACACCATACCGCATAACCATCATTGCAGGCGTTGTTGCCACTTTTGTAGCGGGGTTTGTCTCACTTGGAGTATTAGCTGAGCTTATAAACATAGGCACACTTTTTGCCTACTTTATGATCGGCATCAGTGCACTAATGTTTCGCTTCAAAAAAGATGCAAGGCTAAACATCGGCTTTAAGATCCCACTAGGTTATATCTTGCTTCCGCTAAACCTTATACTTATAGCAGTTGTTGCTTATGGATTATCTGGCGAGACTTGGGCTAGATTTGCGATCTGGAGCGGGATTGGCATGCTTATATACCTACTCTATGGCATCAAACATAGCTTACTAAACGATAAAAAAGAGGAGCCTTATGCTAACTAATCTCAGACAAATCCTCACCCTGCCCGTCATCGTCATAGCGATGGGCTACTTTGTAGATATATATGATCTAGTGCTCTTTGGAGTTGTAAGAGTTGAGAGCTTAAGCGAGCTTGGACTTGATAGCGAGGGGGTTACTCGCTGGGGTGCTATGATACTAAACGCACAGATGTTTGGAATGCTACTAGGTGGCATACTTTGGGGGATTATGGGTGATAAAAGGGGCGACTAAAGGTACTTTTTGCCTCTATCATACTCTACTCGCTTGCTAACACACTAAATGCCTTTGTAACCACACCACAGCAATACTTTGTGCTTCGCTTTATCGCAGGTATCGGGCTTGCGGGCGAGCTTGGAGCGGGTGTGACACTAGTAACTGAGATGCTTCCTAGGCATCTTAGAGGTTATGGCGTTATGAGTATCGCAGCATTTGGAGTGCTAGGAGTTGTAGCAGCTAACCTTGTGGCAAATATTTTTGAGTGGCGAAACGCCTACATACTAGGCGGTGTGCTTGGCTTTTTGCTACTCATACTTAGATACGGCGTCAAAGAGTCCACTCTCTTTGCTACCATATCTGATGATCCAAAACGGGGCAACATCGCGATGCTTTTTAGAAGCAAAGAGAGGTTTTTGAAGTACCTAAACTCCATCGCCATTGGTGTTCCACTCTGGTACGCTGTGGGTATTATTGTGATGTTCTCACCTGAGATTGCAAAAGAGTTGCACATCAGAGGTAGCGTCACAGCGGGCATGAGCCTTATGTTTTGCTACATCGGACTAAGTGCGGGAGATCTAGCAAGTGGCTACCTCTCGCAAAAGCTAGCAAGTCGCAAAAGAGCATACTTCATCTTTTTAACCCTCTCGCTTGCAACAGTTGTTTATCTCTACACGCTTGAGGGGGCAAGTAGTGCTCACTTTTATGCTTTGATGTTTGCGATTGGTGTTTTTTGTGGCTACTGGGCACTATTTATCACTATGGCAGCAGAGCGGTTTGGCACCAACATAAGAGCCACAGTCGCCACCACTGTACCTAACTTTGTTAGAGGCTCTGTTGTCCCCATCACCTCAAGTTTTATAGCACTAAAAGCACTCTATGGTACCCTAGAAGCAGTTGCCATCATCGGCGTAGTGGTCTTTGGGCTTGGCTTTTACGCACTCTACAAGAGCGAAGAGACATTTCATAAAGATCTAGACTACCTAGAGTAGAGCCTCTCTTTGACTATGGTACTATTTATAAAATATTAAATGGTGCCATAGTCATTTTATGCGTATCAAAGCTAAATCCATCTATAATTTTGCAAATCTATGAAAGGGTTTGTTTGGCTAGAAAAGCTAGAGTATTTATAGCAGGTACTCCCGTATATATAAGGTTATGTAGCAACTCTTGCATCTTTAGAGATGAGGAGGACTATGAGTTTATGTACCAAAGTATGCTTGAGCTTGCTAGTGGCGATGAAGTGAGTATCCACTCATATATACTACTTGATAACTGCTTGGAGCTGTTAGTAACTCCTAACAAGGTGGAGTCTCTGCCTCGTTTTATGCAGAGCCTAGGTAGGCGTTATGTGGGCTTTTACAACAAAAAGTATGAGCGAAGTGGAACACTCTGGGAAGATAGATATAAGGCGAGTCTAGTAGAAGCTAAGATCTACGCTCTATGGGTGATGCGATACATAGAGTCAAAAGCATCTAGTGGCTATGCGTATAGCAGTGCATCTGCTAACCTTGGAAAAAGAGAAGATCTACTCATAAAAAAGCTTCCCATCTACGAGAGTGCATCTGAGTATGAGAGACTCTACAAGAGCAAAGATACCCCAAAAGATCACTTTGTAGAGGAGATGATCACAAGACAGTTACCCATCGCTACGCCCATTTGGATCAAAAAGATTGAGCGGATCATGGGGCTAGCTCTCGAAGCAAAAGAGCGAGGCAGACCAAAAAAAGAGGAGAGAGTAAAAATGTACAAAAACCTAGTAGTTTTAGACAAGAAAAAGCATAGTGATCTAAGAGTGATGCCACTTAGTGATCTAGAGTTTGCAAGAGGGAGTGTTTATATACCAACACTTGCAAATGAGATAATGAGAGTGTGCGATCACTTCCCTGTGGTGGTGAGTAAAGATGGAGCACTTATGACGCTTGTCTCGCTTGGTGGCGATAGTTTGGCGATCAATGACGATGGAAGGTGGATCACACACTATATACCCGCTCACATCAGACGCTATCCATTTTCACTAGCAAGCCCCAAAGATAACCCAGATCAAAGAGTAGTACTCATAGATGAGGATAGTGGGCTATTTTCTAGATCAGAGGGCAATGCACTCTTTGAAGATGGCGAAGCTAGCGAAGTACTAAAAGGTGCCATAGAGTTTTTAAACACCTACGACGCAAACGCAAGAACAACAAGCAACATCATCAAAGAGCTTATGAGCAGTGGCGTGATGGAGGATCGTGAGATAAGTATCGGCGAGGGCGATGAGAAAAAAGTCCTCGTAGATGGCTTTATGGTTGTAGATAAAACTAAGCTTGATGCACTAGATGATGCTACTCTCGCCTCATGGGCTAGGCGAGGGGTGATTAGCTTCATAGAGGCTCACCTTAGATCACTAGAGAGCATAGAGAAGCTTTTTGAGCTTGCTCAAAGAAGACAAAGATAGGTTGGTATATGGCAAATATAACAAAAAAAAGAGATGAAAAGGCATACTCCGAACTAAAAGAGGCGATCCTCGCTTCTAAGAGATCGTTTCTTATAGTTGGGTTTTTTAGTATGTTTATAAACATTATGATGCTAACACCATCACTATATATGCTTCAACTTTACGATCGCGTAGTTGGAAGCAGAAGCGAAGAGACGCTTATCATGCTCACACTCATAGTAGTGGTGATCTACATCACTATGTCGATCTTTGAGATGGTTAGATCTCGCATACTTGTCAAAATCGGCAACAGCATAGATGAGAAGCTTAGTAAGCGGATCTTTGGCATACTTTTTGATCTAGAAAACCGTAGTCCTGGTAAGGGAAGCTCTCTACCGCTAAATGACTTGACGCAAGTTAGACAGTTTATGACGGGTAATGGGCTTTTTGCATTTTTTGATGCTCCATGGATTCCTATCTATATATTTGTGCTATTTTTGTTCCACCCATACTTTGGGTACTTCTCGATCTTTGCAGCAGTAGTGCTTGTTACTCTTGCTATCATAAATGAGTACTCAACAAAAGAGAAACTGCTAGAGGCAAACAACCTCAACCGAGCTGCAAGCATCTATGTAGATGCAAATATCCGCAACGCCGAAGTGGTAAATGCGATGGGTATGAAGAGTAATATTGAGCATCTCTGGCTAGAAAAGCACTACTCATTTTTGCACGCACAAAACGAAGCAAGCAACAAAGCTGGCGTGTGGTCAAACCTCTCCAAAGGACTTAGAACACTCTTTCAGTCACTCATACTTGGTGTGGGTGCATACCTAACTATACACTCTGAGATAAGTGGCGGTATGATGATAGCAGGTTCAATCCTAATGGGTAGAGCTTTAGCTCCACTAGATCTAATGATTGGCGGTTGGAAGGGCTTTAGCAGTGCTAGAACATCTTATAATAGACTCGATGCACTTCTTAGTGACTTCCCAAAAGATAAAGAGTATATGAGACTACCCTCTCCTAAGGGTGAGATCATCTTAGAAAATGTTGTAGTAGTTCCACCAAACGCATCTGCACCCTCTGTCAAGGGCGTATCTATGATGATAAACAGAGGCGATGTAGTGGGCATCATAGGGCCTAGTGCAGCTGGCAAAAGCTCACTTGTGCGGGCGATGCTTGGGCTTTGGCCACTCGCAAGTGGTAAAGCTAGACTCGATGGTGCAGATATAAGCCAGTGGGATAGAGTAGATCTTGGTGGCTATATAGGCTACTTGCCTCAAGATGTGGAGCTTTTTGCGGGGACTATCTCACAAAATATCGCAAGATTTGGTGAAGTAGATCCAGATAAAGTTGTCGAAGCGGCTAAAAAAGCGGGCGTACACGATATGATACTTCGCCTACCTGATGGGTACGATACGCTCCTTGGAGTGGGCGGGATCGCACTCTCAGGCGGTCAGAGACAACGCATCGGTTTTGCAAGAGCGATCTACAACAACCCAACTCTAGTTGTGCTTGATGAGCCAAACTCAAACCTTGATGATGCTGGTGAAGCAGCACTTGCAGCAGCTATTACTACGCTAAGAACAGAGGGTACAACGGTGGTGCTTATCACGCATCGCCCTAGTTTACTTCAAGCCACAAACAAGATAGCAGTACTCAAAGCTGGTCTGCTTGAGCTATATGGAGCAAGTGGTGAGATCTTAGCAAAGCTAACACAAGCACAAAAACAGGTAAGCACAAAACCACAACCACCACTTGGTGGCGGTGCAAAAGTAAGCCTTAGCAAACCAGGAGAGTAGTGTGAGTATAGATATGAAAAAATTAGAGGCTCCTAGCAGTGACGATCGTGGCATAATCCGCTTTGGTCTTGGTGTGTTTTTGGTGGTGTTTATCGCACTTGGTGGTTGGGCTAGCTTCGCTCCGCTTGCTACTCACGCAGTAGCAGTTGGGCAGGTATCAGCAGATCTAGACAAAAAGAGCGTTCAGCACCTAGAGGGTGGTATAGTTGAGCAGATCTTTGTAAAAGATGGTGATGTGGTCAAAAAGGGCGATGTGCTAGTTAAGCTAAGCGAGATCCAAACAAGAGCACAGCTCGATACGCTTCGTGATCAACTACAAGAAAAACTTGCGGAGTTTGCAAGACTGCAAGCTGAGAGAGATGATCAAAACGAGGTGATCTTTAGCGATGAGGTGGTTGATGAGAAGGCAAAAAGAGATCAGCTAAATATATTTGAATCGACCAAAAAGAGACGAGCAAATGAGGTGATCCTCACAAAACAGCGAACTCTACAAGCACAAAGTCAGATCAAAGGATCACAAAGTCTTTTGGAGAGTAAAAAGGAGCGTATGGCATCAAATAGCGAAGAGATCAAAGAGTGGAGCACTCTTTATGAGCAGAGACTTGTAGATAAGAGTCGCACAAGAGAGCTTGAGAGAGAAAATGCTCTCTTAAGCGGTGAGATCGCTAGCTATGAGTCAGATATCATAAGGCTAGAAGAGCAGATCAATGAGCTGCGTAGCCAACAAGAGCTAAGAGACAAAGAGTTTATGGACGAGACACTAAGAAGATATGTAGATACAAAAAGCATCATATCAGAGCTTAGAAGCAGAATCGATGCAAACGAAGATGTACTCAAGCGAAGTAGCATAGTAGCACCTATTGATGGGGTGGTTGTTGGCATGAGTATGCACACCATTGGCGGGGTGATCTCATCAGGGCAGAAGATCTTAGATATAGTCTCACAAGATACAGATCTCTATGTTGTAGCACAGGTACAAATCACCGATATAGACAAGGTCAAAAATGGGCTAATCGCAGATCTTCGCTTCTCAGCGTTTGATCTAAAGCTCACAAAAGTGATCGAGGGTGAGGTTTTTCATGTCTCAGCAGATAGTTTTATAGATGAGAAAAATGGTGCTCACTACTATCAAGCTAAGATCCGTATGACGCCACAAGGGGCAGAACAAGCAAGAGAGCATGGGTTTAACCTAGTAGCTGGAATGCCCGCAGAGGTTATGATAAAAACGGGTGAGCGAACAGTGCTAAGCTACATCGTAAAACCGTTTGCAGATATGCTAAGCAGGGGTTTTAATGAAGAGTAGAACTATAATAGCTAGCTTACTACTAGGTGCTAGCGTGGCTAGTGCGGAGGTGCTTACATTTTCTAGTGCTTACACTCTTGCACTAGAGCACTCAAATGAGATCAAATCCCTAGAGTATAGTGCGATGGCGGAAGAGGAGAAGATAGATCAAGAAAAGAGTGGCTACTTACCACAAGTAAACCTCTCAAGCTACTACCGAAAAAGCGAGTACAAAGTAAACCCTTCTAAAAACAAGATCAAACAGGGGCTTATAAACTACACAGCGACGCTAAGACAGAGCATCTACAACAAAGAGGTTTACAGTAGAGTTGATGCTCAAGAGGCAAGAAGCAGATACTCAAGCGTGCGAGTAGAAAAAGAGAAAGAGGCACTTGCTCAAAAGGTCTTTAAGAGTTATCTTGATGTGCTAAAGTCGCAAAATAGGATAAATCTGCTTAGATCTCACCTTGAGTACACCGACTCAAGACTTGCTGATATCATCGCTCGCTACGATATACATATGGCAAATAAGATGGATCTTTTTGGTATGAGAGTGGAGATGGCAAGTGCTAAGATCGAGCTAGATAAGGAGCTAAAACTCTTTAAAGTTTATGAGCTAAAGCTCAAAAACTACCTAGGCGATGTGGAGTATGAGTTGCCAAATATCAGCTCAGATAAGATACTGCTTGATGTTTTAGATCAGATGAGAGCTCAGACTCTAAAAGATGCAGATCTAGATAGTAGCTTGATGGTAAAAGAGTATGAAGCTGCTTATGAGATCTCAAAGGAGGATATAAAAAGTGCTATATCGCTTCACTATCCATCGCTTAACTTTGACGCATCATATAGCTACTACGACACCGACACACCAACAACAGATGCACCCTATGACTCTACAAGCTTTGCGATGGTGAGTCTAAACATACCTATTTATAGCGGTGGATACGCAAGCTCAAGGGTAGAGAGTGCTAAGCTTAGCAGTAAGTCAGCATTTGAAGATCTTGAGCATATAAAAAAGAGCGTAGGTGAGTCACATAGCGAGTACAAAGCCACATTTGAGGCATCTGCAACCTCTGTGGAGATGTACAAAGAGGCGATCGAGTCAGCCAAACTCTACCTAGATGCGATGACGCAAGGGTATGAGCATGGACTAAAGAGCCTTATAGATCTAAACGATGCAAAAAGTAAGCTAGATGAAGTTAGGTACAAATATATAGAAAACCTCTACGAGATGGTGGACTCATACATCGGAATCCTCATACTTAGCAACAACTTTGACAAGCTAGATCTGCTTGATAAACTAGTAGAGTAGTCATTTGTAGATGATGATCTTTACTACCTGGGAGGCTAAAAGTGACACTTTTTGATGTAGAGTATGAGGAAAAAGAGAGTAGTCAAAGTAGCTCTTGTCCTAAGATAGTGATCTTAGATACAGAGACTACGGGCATAGATGAAGATGACCGCGTTATACAGCTAGGTTTTATGGTGCTTGATGGCGATGGTGTTGAGGTGCACAATGAGCTATTTAGCAGTAGTGTAGCCATTAGCCTAAGGGCGATGGAGACGCACAACATCACGCCAGAGATGTTAGAGGGTAAGCCAAAATGTACGCAAAGCAAGGCATTTGCAAGGCTAAATGAGCTAAATAGTGCATCAAACTACCTTGTGATCCATAACGCTCCATTTGACACTTCGATGCTTCGCAAAGAGGGTTTTGAGCCTAAAATGAGAGTGATCGACACACTAAGAGTTGCAAAACATCTACTAAAAAATGAAGAGGCTCACCGCTTGCAGTATCTAAGATATAGCCTTGGGCTTTACAAAAATGAAGCAGATGAGGCGAAAAACCTTGGCGTAGAGATCAAAGCCCACGATGCGATCGGCGATGTGCTTATCTTAAAACTGCTACTTGAGGAGCTACAAAAGCACAAGAGCCTAGATGAGATGTCCACTCTTACGCAAACACCGCTCATAGTTGAGAAGTTTAGATTTGGTAAGTATAAAGATAGGCTCATAAAAGATATAGCCATAGAGGATAATGGCTACTTAAAGTGGCTACTTAAAAATATGAGCGATATGGACGAAGATCTTCGCTACTCGCTAGATCTAGTGCTAAAGAAGTAGTGCCACAACTATAAAAAGCAGAAGTGCTATACCACCGCTAAGCAGGGCGTAGGGTAACTGTGTTTGTACATGCTCTATAATCTCACAATCAGCTGCCATCGACGATATGATGGTGGTATCGGAGATGGGCGAGCAGTGATCGCCAAAAACCCCGCCCGATATAACCGCTCCAATAGCTAAAGCAACACTAGCATCTGTGCTGATGGCTAGTGGGATTGCGATGGGCATCATGATGCTAAAAGTCCCCCAACTAGTGCCTGTTGCAAATGAGATCACACTTGAGATGAGAAATATAAGTGCTGCGATAAATATCGGATCTATGCTATCTGTGATGAGTGAAGCCAGATAGACTCCCGCTTCTAGCTTATGCGTCGCCTCCCCGATGGCAAAGGCAAGTAGCAGTATAGTAGTAATAGGCACAAACGCCACAAAACCATCACGAGCACTCCTAGCAAATTTGCCAAAACTCATGTTGCCACTTAGTGTATAAAAGGGTAGCATAAGAGCAAGTGTCGTAGCCATAGTGTAAAAAATGGCACTAGATCCACTCCCGCTTAGTATATCGCCATCGCCCGTTATGTAGAGATAGACAAAAACAGACGCCACCATAACCAAAATAGGAAGCACCATAAACCAAAGTGAGGCTTTTTTTAGGTTGTGCCTAATTACAGTTGGCTCTTTATAAGTAGCATGCTTCATCGCTCCTAACCTAAAGTCATAGAGTATAAAAAGCATCGTTACCACGAGGGCACTAAATGAGTAGAAGTTAAAGAGTATGCCTTCTATGAGTAGCTCAATGGGATTTGCCTCCACCACGCCCTGCTCCACTTGTGAAGCGATAAGCCCTAGCAGCAGTGCTCCCCAGCCATTTATAGCGATGATGGAGCTAATGGAAGCTGAGGTAGAGTCACAAACAAGAGCTAGTTTTGCTTGAGCTATCTTGTAGCGAGGTGCGAAACTTCTCCCAACTGCCCCAGATACAAGTGCTGTAATAGAGGACTCTACAAATATAAGCACACCCAAAAAGTAGCTAAGAAGTAGGGCAGATCTCTCATCTTTAACAAGAGCGACTCTTTTTTGCATAAACTCCACAAAGCCCTCAATCCCACCAGATGCCTCAATAAGGGCTATGATACTCCCAGCTAAAAGAGCAAAAGCGAGTGTCTTTAGCACCCAAGCCTCACTCAAAAGCGAGACAAATAGCTCTACTACTCCCATTAGTGAACTAGCAAAAGCGAAGTCATTTAGGATAAAGTATGCTAAAACGGTTGCGAAAAATAGTGAGATATAGACATTTTTGCTCTTAAGAGCAAGTATGATAGCTAGAAGTGAGGGGAGTAGTGAAGTAAAACCAAACTCTACCAAAGAGTCAAAACTCTATAACTAAAAGTTTAAGCCCAGATCTGCCAAAAAGCTCACGGTATGGCTCGCACTCTCTCTCTTTGGACTCGCTAAAGCCTAGCTTTTTGTAGTAGAGCAGATCCTCTAGTGAGCCTTTTTCTATAATGGTTTCAGCTAAGCGGTACCCCTTTAGGCGGGCATTTAAAAGGGCTTTTTGCATAAGAGCTTTAAGCACACCAGCATCAACAAAACCCTCTATCTCTTGCATAAAATCAAGGCGAAGTATCTTGTTGTTTAGCTCAAAACTGCACATTCTAAGCACCTCTAGTGACTCATTTTCATCAGTCTCTACACCAATCTGCTCAAGTGCTTTTAAAAATGTCTCTTGGTTAGCAACTCGTGGCTCATAACTACAAAGCGTGCCAACTCTTTTGCCATCAAGCTCGGCTATGAGGAAGTTGGTATAGTGTAGATAGCTTTTTAGCTCACATACGCTCAAACGCTCTAGCATCTCAAGCACTTTGGCATCATCTCTTGTGTCAAATATAAGATCAAATAATCCGATCTTCTTTGATGCCCTAGAACTCTTTAGGATCATTTGTGCCAAAAACGAAGCGTCCTCTGCGGTGGCCTTTCTAACTTCTATACCCATATTTTAGTTCCATTAAACTGTTTCAAATTTTGGTAATAGTAACATATATTATGTTAAAAAGTTTCTTAATATTGGTAATTTTACACTCTTTGGCGGTTGCAAGCGAGCAACTTTTAGTTATACTCGCAAAAGATCACACTAGCACCAGAGGCAAGCTCTATGCGTTTGAAGATAACAAAGAGGCGTTTGCAAGCTTTATCGTCGAGCTAGGATCTGGCGGACTTGGCGGTGGAGTGGGGCTTGATAGCTTGCTAGCAAACGCAGGAGCTCAAAAGAGCGAGGGCGATGGCAAAGCACCCATTGGGCTATTTGATCTTAGTGCAATCTTTGGCTATGAAGCTAGCTTTAGATCTAAGATGCCATATATCTACGCTTTGGCAGATCTGCTCTGCATAGATGATGCAGCCTCCCCAAACTACAACAAAATACTCAGATATAGTGGCGAGGAGCTTGGCAGTTTTGAGCTTATGAGACGAGATGATCATCAATACCGCTTAGGTGTAGTAGTAGATCACAACAAAGAGGGTCTAAAAGGTAGAGGAAGTTGTATATTTTTACACATAAAAAAAAGCGAAAACTCGCCTACTGCTGGGTGTAGTGCCATGAGCTATGAGCAGATGAGACAAGTTGTTTTGTGGCTAGATAAGACAAAAAACCCTAAGCTTTTGCAGATCAGCACAGATGAGATAGAGCTTGCAAAAAAGCTCTACCCTAACTTGCCTCTTTGGACATATGATCTAGTGCAGTGATGCCTAGCAAGCTTAGTCCAACCCGCAGGCTTAGCCCTACAACCATAACCGTTTTTAGCAGTTTTGCTTCATCGGCAGTTCCTAAGATCTTATGATCGTAGTAAAACTTATGAAGCATAGAGGCTAAATGGCGTAGATACTCTGGGAGTTTTTGTACCGCTCTTTGGTTAAACGCGTCCTCTACTACCTCACCTAGTAAAAGTGCCTCAAAAAGCAGGTTTGTAGCATCTTCGCTTAGAGCATCTAGGCTAGAAGAGAGGATTTCACTTTGAGAGAGTGAGCTTTTTGTGATCATTGTTTGTATGCGAGCGTGAGCATACTGTATATAGTAGATAGGGTTTGAGCTATCCTGTTTTTTAAGCTCCTGCACATCAAACTCTAGTGCGGTATCGCTCTTTTTGGAGGCAAATATATAGCGAAGTGCATCAAAGCCGATCTCCTCTACAATATCACTCATTAGGATCACATTGCCTGAGCGTTTACTCATCTTGTATGGCTCACCATCTTTAAGTAGGCTCACCATCTGCGAGAGAAGCACCTCTAGTTTTTGGCTATCATACCCCAAAAACTCCACACTCGCCTTTACTCTAGCGATATAGCCGTGATGATCTGCTCCCCAGATGTTGATGTAGTGATCATAACCCCTCTCAAACTTCTGGTTGTGGTAGATGATATCGCCCGCTAGATAGGTTGGTCTGCCATCTTCTCTAACTACTACGCGATCGCTATCGTCTCCCTTTTGACTTGAAGCGATAAAGAGTTTGTCATCTTTTTTATAAACTCCATCACCCATCTTCTCCATCACCCTATCCCACTCACTATATAGAGCGGACTCATAGACAAAGGTGTCAAAAGCGATGTTTGTATCTGCTAAAGTCTTTATGATGAGCTTCATCACCTCATCTTTTGCCCACTGTGCTAGCTCTTTTTGACGCTTCTCATCGCGAAGGATCTCATCACCAAAAAGCTCTCTTGCCATAGAAGCTAGATCTGCTAGATACTCACCCCTATAATACGCCTCTGGATACTCCACATCTTCACCAAAAAGTGTGCTTCTAGCCTCAAGCTGAAGTGAGAGACCAAGCAGATCTATCTGATTGCCCGCATCATTTACATAATACTCTGCGGTTATATCATAACCTAGATGTTTAGCTAAACGGTAGAGTGTGTCGCCATATATAGCACCTCTAGCATGCCCAATATGCAGAGGTCCTGTCGGATTTGCACTTACAAACTCTAAGAGTATCTTGCCCTCTTTATCGCCTTTTGCAAAGCTCTGCTCATCTGCTAAGATAGAGGTGACATAGGAGTCCAAAAAGCTCTGGCTTAGGTAGAAGTTTATATAGCCTTTTAGTGGCTCAACTTTGGCAAAGATGGGATCTTCAAGCTCTTTAGCTAGATCTTCGGCTATGGCTATGGGTGATTTTTTGAGCTCTTTAGCAAGTGTAAATGCCATGGGCGTAGCAAAATGCCCAAAAGAGCGATCTTTTGGCTTCTCTAGGACGATCTCACGCCCTAGTTTGGCTCTTAGTAGTTCTAAAACTGTGGACTTCAAAGCTTAAGCTTGTGATGTAGTTTTTGGCTCCTCAGTAGCTTTTGCTACTTCGCCCTCAACCTTTTTGGCTTCCTCTTTTACTTCGCTAGCAGCTGCTTCTGCGGTATTCATCTCCTCTTTAAAGCTCTTGATCCCTTTTCCAAGTCCCTTTGCAAGTTCTGGAATCTTTTTTGCTCCAAATAGCAACACCACGATGATAAGTATAACGATAAGCTCTTGACTGCCTATGCCCATTTTATTTCCTTTGTTAAAATTTAAGTAGCGAGATTATAGCCAAATTTATACAATATCTCCGCTACTCTTCATATTTTCGTATAAACTCATTGATCTCATCTTGCTTGATCTTTAGTCTTGCAACACTCGCAACAAGCTTCAGTTTTGCCGCAGCTTCATCAAACTCATCATTGATGATAAAGTAGTCATACTCATCTATGCGTTGGATCTCTTTTTTTGCCATCTCGATGCGTTTTTGAACCACCTCATCACTATCAGTTGCTCTTCCATAGAGTCGTTTTTTAAGCTCTGCTAGGTTTGGTGGAGTGATAAAAACGGAGGTAGATATATCGCCAAGTCGCCTTTTTATGGTTGCATGACCTTGCACATCGATGTCAAAAATGACCAGCTTACCATCTTTTAACGCCTCTTTTACAGGCTTGATAGAAGTACCATAGTAGTTGTTATGAACTATGGCATACTCTAAAAATAGCTCCTCGGCTATATCTTTTTTGAACTCATCTACACTCACAAAATGGTAGTGAACACCATCGATCTCCCCATCTCTGGGTACTCTTGTAGTAGTTGAGATGGAGAAGTAAAACTCACCTATATCATGCTCTACGCACTTTAGGAGTGAGCTTTTACCCGCTCCGCTAGGGCCTGAGATGATCAGTATAGCTCCGCAAACTCCACTCATCGCCTAACCTATGGTGATGTTTATGGAGATCTTTTGATCTTTTAAAAGTGCCTTCACACCCTCATCTTCGAGTGCTAAGAGTAGTTTTTTAAGCGATGAAGCTGGATCTTCACTCACGCTCTCTTGTGGTGCATCAAGCTCATCTTCTCTATCCTCTTGCATCTCATCTTGTAGCTCACCCAGCATAGCACTCTCTTGAGGCTCATCATCAACTGCTTCGCCTAGAGCATCTTTGATCTCGCTACTACTAAGCATCGCAAGCTCATCTAGCATATCATCATCTATGACACTATCTAGCTCCTCACTGCTTAGCTCGCTTTTTGCCTCTTCTATGCGTCTGCTTAGATCATCTAACTCATCTAGCTCACTAGAAGCTAGCACCTCATCATCAAGCTCATCTGCTACATCATCAGACACTAGATCGTCAAGATCTTCTTCTATCTCCTCAACTTCACTCTCATCTGCCAAATCCGCAAGATCACCAAGTTGATCTGGTGTATCTTCCTCGCTCTTGTCTATAAGATCTGAAAGATCACCAAGCTCCTCATCAAGATCTGGTGTATCTTCTTTACTCTCATCTGCAAGATCACTAAGCTCCTCATCAAGAGCGATCTCCTCTGCTATATCATCAAGGCTAAACTCTTCAGCATCAAGATCTTCCTCTTGCAACCCTGAGATCTTTTCTAGATCTAGTGCCTCATCAAACTCAAGCTCTTTCGCCTCCAAAAGCTCATCTAAAAGCTCCTCTTGCACATCTAAGCTAACATCTAAATCATCATCAAGATCATCGCCCAAAAGCCCTTGAACCTCTTTTAGCTCATCTTCATCTAGCACAGATGGAGTCTCTAGCAATGGATCTTCAAGCCCATCATCAAGATCTTCAAGTCCGCTGTTCAAATCTTCAAGCCCATCATCAAGATCTTCAAGCTCATCATCAAGATCTTCAAGCCCATCATCAAGATCTTCAAGCTCATCATCAAGATCTTCAAGTCCGCTGTTCAAATCTTCAAGCCCATCATCAAGATCTTCAAGCTCATCAAACTTGATCTCCTCTTTATCTTCTAAAAGATCTAGATCATCTTCGCCTAGTTCATCTATGCTACCTAGCTCATGCTCTAGTTCATGCATAAGCATATCCTCCTCTAGTGGCACCACACTCTTAGCCACAGTAGCAAAAAGCTCGACAAGATCTGTTGGCAAAAACGGCTTTTTGATCCCATATTTGAACGCTTCTGGCACTTCAACATCTCTAGTGTGAATGAAAAGTGCCTCCTGAAATCTAACCGTAGAAAGAACCATCTCCATAGTACTATCGCTATACAAGGCATCATCAACGATAAGCAGATCACAACTATATGTAGAGACTAGCTCATCGACGCTCTCGTAAGATTCTAAAGTGGAGTTGGTCTTGTTAGCACTTAAAGTTACAAGCTTGGTAACTACTGGGTTGGAGTTTAGAAGGAAGATTTTCATAGCCTATGATCCCTAGCGTTAGAGTTTGTATATTGTACCAAAAAAACTAAAAAAACAAACCTAAATGGCTAAACGCTTCAGATATTTGAGCTTTGAGCACCAAAAAGATAGCACTTAGAGCTGCGATGATAACGCCAAGTGAGAGTGCGATCTTGATAGGATAGCCGATGACTAGCAGGTTAAACTGTGGCATAGTTTTCATAATCATACCAAATATAACATCGCTTAGTAGTCCAAGAGCGGTAATGGGAAAAGCGACCATAAACCCAAAGAGAAACATATTTGATGTAGCGTGGATTATATACTGAAAGTAGTTGCTACTTAGCACCAAAGAGCCTAGTGGAACACTAAGAAGTGAGTGCGAACAAAAGAGTATGATCCAGTGATGCAGATCAGTTGCAAGCAGGATCATTATAGCTAGGAGTGAGAGAAACTGCGACATTATGGGCGAAGATACGCCCGTTTGTGGATCGATCGCACTTGCCATCGAAAAGCCCATCATAAAGGAGATGATCTCCCCTGCGTAAGTGATGATATGAAAAGCAAGCTGAAGCACAATCCCAACTGCGATGCCAAAAAGTATCTCGCTAAGCAGGGCTATAACAACGCTTGTGATATTCACCTCAAACCCAAGAGGTGGCAGTTGTGGATAGAAGATGATAGTAAAAAAGAGTGCCATCATTGCCTTGATATTTGCAGGGATCGCATTGTGCGAAAAGATGGGCACAAGCAAAAAGATGGAGCTAAGTCTTGCAAGCAGAAGCATAAAGCTTATGACATTATGTTCGCTAAAAAGTGTAACCCACCCCATCTATACCAACTTTTTAAGCCTTTGATCTTCTAGTCTAAACACATGCTTGCATCTAAAGGCTAGCTCCTCATCATGCGTAACCAAAATCATACCAGCTTGATAGTTTTGCACATACCTAAAGAAGATCTCCATCACCTCATTTGCGGTGTTTTTGTCCAGATTGCCCGTAGGCTCATCTAAAAATAGGATCTTTGGTTTTTTAGTAAGAACCCTTGCGATAGAGACTCTTTGTTGTTGCCCGCCAGAGAGTTGCGTCACTTTTTTACTCATAACCGCATCGATGCCTAGATCTCGCAAAAGCTCCTCATCTATGCTTTGTGATGAGAGGATCGACGCTACTTCAAGGTTCTCATAAGCACTAAAGCCCTTAAATAGATAGTGCGACTGAAACACAAGCCCGATCTTGTCTCGGCGAATCGTCAAAAGCTCCTTTGAGCTAAGAGAGGAGATCTCTTTGTCAAAAAGCTCTACACTCCCGCCATCTGGGCTTAAGAGAGCACAAAGTATATGTAAAAGTGTCGATTTGCCACTACCACTACTACCGATGATCGATATAGACTCCCCCTCCCTAAGCTCAAGCGAAACTTCGCCAAATAGTTTGTAGTCAAATGAGTGTGAAAGGTTGGTAGCTTTTAGAAGTGTCATGTGTGGATTATAGCATAAGTTGTGGGGGTGTAGCAACCAAAAAGTTGCTACAAAAAAGTGGTTTTAGCTCATTTGAGCTGCGACTTCAGCAGCGAAGTCATCAGCTTTTTTCTCGATGCCCTCACCAACTTCAAGTCTAACAAACTCTACAACCCTAGCAGTTCCGCCAACCGCAGCAGCAGCTGCTTCGATCGCCTCACCAACAGTTAGTTTATCATCTAGTACATAAGTTTGATCTAAAAGTGCAAGCTCTTTATCTAGTGTAGTGTTATCATCTATAAAGCGAGCAACTTGACCAGGTATGATCTTATCCCAGATCTTCTCAGGTTTGTTTTCAGCTCTAAGTTTTGCTTCTATATTCTCTTTGGCTTTTGCTAAAACTTCATCGCTTAGTTGAGCCATTGAGATATATTGAGGGATATTTTTTAGAGGTTTTCCTAAGCGGGATAGCTCCTCGTTCTCTTTTTTTATAGCCTCGATTCTACCCACAGTTTCTGACTCTACAAACGCCATATCAAAGTCTTTATAAGAGAGTGTTTTTGGCTTCATAGCTGATGCGTGCATCGCGATGTTTTTAAGCATAGGGCGGATCGCATCTGCTGTTTTTGCACTATCACACTCAGCTAAAACGATAACTGCTATACGATCATTTGAGTGGATATAGCCATTTAGTGCCATATTGTCGCTTTTTGCCTCAAGTGTAGCAAAACGGCGAAGCTCAATCTTCTCACCAATCTTTGCCACCGCGTCAGTAAAGCCAGCACCAAAGCTACTTGCCATAACTGCATCTACATCTGCGTAGTTGCCCTTAAAGATCTCCTCTACACTATCTTTTACTAGATTTTGAAACGCCTCATTTTTAGCAACAAAGTCTGTTTCAGAGTTTACTTCAACAACGCTAGCTTTTGAGAAATCATCTGCGATCTTTAGCCCCGCAAGCCCTTCAGCAGCGATACGATCAGCTTTTTTTGCATTTTGAGCGATACCTCTTTGTTTTAGCCACTCGGTAGCTTTTTGCATATCTCCATCACTCTCTACCAACGCTTTTTTACAATCCATCATAGGAGCATCAGTCGCGGAGCGGAGATCTTTTACCATCGAAGCTGTAATTTCTGCCATTTACTTAACTCCTTCCATTTTAAACTCTTCTGAGCCTTCATCAAGCTCTAGTTTTTTTCTGATGTTCTCTCTAGCTTCAGGATCCCCACTACCAGCGATAGCTTTACCCTCATTGATAGCCTCTGCCATCTCTTTACAGAAAAGCTGAATAGATCTAATAGCATCATCATTTCCTGGGATTGGGTAGTCGATGAGATCTGGATCACAGTTTGTATCTAGTGGAGCGATCACTGGGATACCAAGTCTTCTAGCCTCAAGTACCGCTGTGTGCTCCTTAGCAGCATCAACGATAAATAGCATATCAGGCAAGCTTTTCATATCTTTGATCCCGCCAAAGTATGACTCAAGTTTCTCCTTCTCACGACCAAGCATAAGAGCCTCTTTTTTAGTTAGAAGGTTGATCTGACCACTCTCTTGCATCTCACCGATGATGTCAAGTTTGCGGATAGATTTTTGGATAGTTGGGAAGTTTGTAAGCATACCGCCTAGCCATCTGTTATCAACATAAGGCATACCACAAGAGATAGCTGCCTCTTTTACAGACTGACGAGCCTGTTTTTTTGTACCTACAAATAGTATAGTTTTGCCCTCTGCTGCGGCATCTAGCACAACTTGATAAGTTTGTCTAAAATATCTTAGAGTCTTTTGAAGATCTATGATATAGATATTTTTTCTTACGCCAAAGATATACTTTTTCATCTTTGGGTTCCATCTGCGTGTTTGGTGTCCGAAGTGTACACCGCACTCTAGTAAATCCTTCATTGTTACCATGTCTAGGTATCCTTTAAGTTGGGTATTTTGCTGGTTTGCACCGAAAGTATCTAGCATACTGATCCTAAAAAGGGAGTTGCACCAACAAGTGATACTATCTGTTTAATAATTTCTCACAAATTAGAGAAAAAATCGCGAAATTGTAACAAAATGATCATTAAGGTTTGCTTGATGAGGCTTGGCAAGTGGTAACACTATACTATATAATATTAGCTATTTTTATATAAATGCTATTTTTAAAATAACTTTTATCTATTTTTTGGCATATTGTTACCACAAATCAAAAGTTTGATGATTTTATCAAAAAGGAAGAAAATGAACAGTTTTAAACCACTGCTAACATCACTCGCGGCCGCTACACTTCTAGCTTCAACTCTTGGGGCGGACTCTATGTATGAGAGATTTGAAGCTATGGAGAAGGAGATGCAGAAGCTAAAAGCTGAGATCGCCTCTTTAAAGGGCAAAAAGACGCTTGCTGCTATAAAAAACATAGAAGTAGATGAAGAGGGTAGTGATGATGAAGAGGGTGACTATCATGATGATGAGCTAGAAGAGAGGATTGATGATATCGAAGAGAGCATCGCAGAGATCAACCGCAACACCGCAGGTTCACACCTAAAGTTCAATGTGGACTACCGTTTTGCCATAGAAAATATGCACTACAAAATGGCAGATGGCTCAAAAGCGGACAATGACGCATTTATGACAAACCGCATCTGGCTAAATATGGGCTATCAAGCCACCAACAACCTAAGCTTTGCAGCTCAACTAGCTTACAACAAAGCATTTGGTGCAAGAAGTGGCTCAAGCGATCCTAGAAACGGGAGCTTTGAGACATTTGACTGGATCTCAAACGAAAACGCATTTGATGATCAGCTAAGAGTTAGATCTGCTTATATCTTCTACAAAGATATGGAGTTTATGGGCTATGACATACCGTGGACATTTAGTATAGGGCGTCGCCCATCAACTGATGGTCATCTGGTAAATCTACGCGATGACACTAGAGAAAACTCGCCACTAGGGCATAGTATAAATGTTGAGTTTGATGGTCTTAGCTCATCATTTATGCTAAACAAGGAGACAGGCACTTATGTGAAACTTTGTGCAGGGCGAGGTATGAGCAACGCATCTCCACGCTTTAGCTCCACTCCATATAGCAAAAATAGCGTTGATAACTCAAGTATAGATCTAGCAGGACTTATCTTTGTGCCGTATGATGATCGAACCTATCAAATCGCCACTCAGTACTACTACGCAGCAAATCTTATAGATGTCAAAAACCCAGCTGACTACACTCAGGGCTTTGATACAGTGGGCAATATGCACAGTGGAACGATCCATCTAAAAACTACGGGACTTGGCGGGAGTTATAGTGAGTTTTTATACGACACTATCTTTTTTGCTAGCTTTGCAGTCTCCAAAACAGATCCAAAAAGCAACCAAAGTATGCTAGGTGCTGATCTGGGCAAAAGCAGAAGTGGTACATCTTTTTGGCTAGGAACACAGTTCCCATCACTCATAAGTGATGAGGGAAGATGGGGAGTTGAGTACAACCATGGTAGCAAATATTGGAGAAGTGTAACTTATGGTGAAGATACCAACATCGGCTCAAAACTTGCAACTCGTGGTGATGCTTATGAGGCGTATATGACTGAGTATCTTGTTGAAGATGTTCTCTCACTTCAGCTTCGCTACACCTACATAGACTACAAATACTCAGGAAGTAACGGCTTTTTTGGTGGCACAAGTGGAGCTGCTATGAGTATGAGTGATGCAAGAGCATTTGGCATAGGTGATCAAGTAGTAGATAAAGCTCAAGATATAAGACTCTATCTACGCTACAAATATTAGTAGGCTATCTGCCTGCTAACTCCTCAAGTTTAAGCCTCACCGCTTCGGCGTGAGCTTTGACTTTTACATTTTTCCACACAGCTGCGATCTTGCCATCTGGATCTATGATATAAGTTGATCGCCCTATCCCCATATACTCTTTGCCGTAGTTCTTCTTTAGTTGCCATACGCCATACGCCTCGATCATCTTTTTGCTCTCATCACTTAGCAGAGTGATCTCTAGTGAGTGCTTACCCGCAAACTTTTGATGGCTTGAGACACTATCAGCACTCACACCCAAGATGATCGCATCTTTTGAGCTAAACTCGGGCGAAGCCTCACTAAAGTCACACGCTTCAGTTGTACACCCAGGGGTGCTATCTTTTGGGTAGAAGTATAAAACTATCCACTTTCCTAAGAGATCTCTTAGACAGATCTCAACCCCATCTTGATTTGGCAGACAAAACTCTGGGGCATTTACGCCAATTTCTAACATTTCTACTCCTCTACTTTACTTGTGCTATGCTTCTCTATAACCTCGGCTACCACGACTCCAACGATATGCAGTGGTATGAAGATCAAAAAGTAGTTATAGACAATCTCGTGAAGATCTTTTATACTTCTAAAAGTAGCCTCAGCTAGTGCTAGCTCCTCTTTGAAGTGAAGCATAAACCCACTTAGTGCCATAAAAACTATCGATGCGTAAAAGATGTAGTATGATACTCTAACACCCTTTTTGTGCAAACCTAAAGAGGCAAAAGGTATCTTATCTCTCTTATCAAAGATAGCCAAAAGCACTCTATATACTATCAAAAACGCAAGCATAAACCCGAGTATGATATGCCATTGCCACATCACATCTCTAATCGCCTTTGCTACCATAATGGCATCATCTCTTAAGACTTCAACGCCCACTCCTAAGAGTTTATCCATGATAATCTCTGAGTTAGCCCGATAACTTAAAAAACCCTTTCTAAGCAAAACTGTTCCAACTAGCCCAGAGACAACAAAAGCACTCAGCCAGTGCCAAGCTTTAAAAAGAGCGGTATATCTCATTTGTGTCTCCTAAAATTTCATCTATCATCATTTTAGCGACATTTTTATTTGTCATAGAGGCTAATTTTTCACTCTTTTGCGTCAGATCTTCATCTAGCAGAGTTAAAAACAGACCTTTTAGATCCGCTCCCTCTCGCTCTAGCCACGCAAGATTAGCATCGCGTAAAAACTTAGCATTGTAGTACTGATGATCGAGCGCAGCGTATGGATATGGCACAAAGAGTGCAGGCAAGCCATTTGCACAAAGCTCCCAAAGTGTGCTAGCTCCAGATCTACTAACTGCTAGATCAGCTCGCTCCATAAGCGAGGCGATATCTTTGCTAAACGCCACCACCTCAGCATCTACACCAAGCCTTTTATACTCCGCTACTACTCGCTCATAATCCTTTTTGCCCGTTTGATGAACTATCTTTATGCCTCTGTTAGAGAGATCATCTACTACGCTAAGAGCTAGATCATTTATTGCTCTAGCCCCCAAAGATCCACCCAAAAATATAACACACTCTACACTTTTTCTAATGCGAAAGAGATCAAAAAAGATCTCTTGCACTGGATAGCCTTTGATGGGTGATGAGTCTTCATAGCTACTTACAAAACTCTTTGCGTAGGGCTTTAAGAGTGCATTTAACCTGCCTATAACCGCATTTTGTTCATGAATATAGAGCGGTTTTCTAACTAGAAGCGAAGCAAAACTAGCAGGTGCAGCAGAAAAACCACCTACACTATAAAGCACATCACAAGATCTAAGGATTTTTATAGATCTAAGAGTTGCCTTTAGTATCGCAAAAAGTGATGCTACCCTTGCTAAGCCTTTTTTGTTTACTACACCACTTGTAGGCAAAAAGTACGCCTCGCTAAAGAGATCCTCATAGTGCCCGCCATCACCAAAGTAGTCTCTATCTTGTCCGCTAGATGAGCCTATAAAGATAGTCTCAATGCCTCTGCTTCTTGCTTCTTTAGCGAGTGCAACTGCGATGGCTAGATGCCCACCTGTTCCGCCACCCGTGATAGCTAACTTCACTCGTTTTTCTCCTCTTTTACCACTCGAGTGGCCTTTTTTCCCTCCATATCCACATCTTTTGAGATCATCAGCACAAACCCGATCCCAATACTCGCCGCGATAATAGTTGATCCACCATAGCTAATAAATGGCACAGAGATCCCTTTGATGGGCGTTATGCCACTGATCCCATAGGCATTTACTAAAAATGCAAAAGCTAGTAGCAACGCCACACCAAGAGAGAGTAGATAATCACGAGGCTCCTTAGAGCGGTTGGCTACTTTAAATATGCGTTGAAGCATCATCAAAAAGAGTACAACCACCACCGCCACACCCACAAAACCAAACTCCTCTGCAAGCCCAGCAAGCACGAAGTCTGTATGGATCTCACTCAAAAAACCGAGCTTAAATGTACCGCTACCAAGCCCTACGCCAAAAAGAGAGCCGTTATTTATGGCATTTAGCGAGTGTCCGATCTGGTATGGTTCAACTTCTGGTGGCACTCTAAGTTTGCTTGCTATATCATCTGGAAAGAGTGCCAAAACACTATTTTGAGCTAACGCCCACCATGACTTTATGCGAAGTATGCGGTGATCTGCTGAAAATATAAAAAACAAAAACAGAAGCACAGACGAGGCAAACAAAAAGAAGAAAAACCTCAAACTACTCCCCGCAAGCATCAACATAAAAACAAGTGTAAGAGCAAGTACGATCACCTGCCCTAGGTCATTTTGCACAAAAGCGATCATCATCACTGCAAATATAAAAACCACCGCATATGGTGCGAAGCGTTTAAGCTCCGCAACTATGCCTATGCCACCGTGATAACCAAGCCTTCTTGAAAAACTCCATGCCAAAAAAAAGACAAACCCAACTTTAAAAAACTCAACAGGAGCAAGCGAAAAACCCCCAATCTTGATCCACCGCTTCGCTCCACCCACTGCGGGCACCAAACTCTCTGGCAAAAACGGCATCGCTATCATCGCAGCTGTGGAGATAAAAAAGAGCGTAAAACCTAAGATATTTAGATGCTTTTTAGAATCCATTTGAGCTAGCACAAAGATCACAAGCAGGCTAAAAAGCCCAAAAAGTAGCTGTCGAATCGCAAAATGAAACTCATTTGTCTCAAAAAGTATCGTGATATAGGTAGAGAGGGTGTATGAGAGCACAATACCTATGGCTATGAGTGTTGCCACCATCGCAAAGAGCTTACGATCTGCCATCTCTACTTGATCCTATTGATCTTTAGCACAAACTCCACCTCGCTTTTAGAGAGATGAAGCTCTTTTGCGATCATCTCTAGCGAGATGCCTTGGTTGTAGAGTGCTATGATCTTATCATCATCATTTGCGTGGATCGACGCAGGTAAGGAGATCTGCTTTATGCTTGACTCAAGATTTTGTATACGAGCATTTAGTGAGTGCTCAAGTTCACCTTGAGAGTGTTGAAGGTTTTTTATGGCAACACTCACGGGCTTGATGTAGTCGAAGTTGCTTCGCTCTATCTCGGCGTAGATCTCATCATTACTTAGGCGATCTTGTGAGTTTTTAAGAGCCTTACCTAGCTCATCAACTCGCTTTTTGTGGTAGAAGATCTCTTTGTTTAGCTCCTCGATAGCAATCGCCATTGAGCGGATATTTTTGTTATAACTTGTATCTTTTATGAAGATAAAATAGAGCATATAAAGCACCGCAACGCCCAAAACTACAACGATATACTCTATGCTAATAAACTCAAGATTCATCGCTAAACTCTTTTAGTTTTTGGATCTGCTTTCGCTCAAGCTGAGTGATGTAGCGGTTCCACTCACTCTCGCTATTTGCGTGCATTTTTGTGATATGTGCGAGGTTTTTACCAACTGCACTAAAGTAAAACACAACCATCTTTTTTGGAAATATCGGAAGCGTAGCGATGGCAAAATAGCTCTTAGCATCTTCTAGCAAATCTTCGCAAAGCTCTATATACTCAAACCCTACGCCACTGGTTTTTATCTCCATAAACTCAAGCTCCATAGCGTTAGAACTCCCGCCATCAAGCCTTGTCTCAAGCTCGCTTACTTTACGATGTAGCTCCACTACAAGCTGTATAAGCAGTGCTTCACTTTGAGTCTGCTCATCTTTTCTGATCGCATTTGAGGCGATCCACTGCGTCAAAGGGTCGTTTGAGAGGTGCATAAAGAGATCTTGAAACTTCTCATCTCTTAGGCTCGCAGGGCTAAAACTAACCACTAGATCACTATGCAGTAAAAACGGCTTCAAGCAAAGATCCTATCCATAACGATGAGTATGAAAAACATTACGCCAAGATAGCCATTTACTGTAAAAAAGGCTCGATCTATCTTTGTAAAGTCCTTCCTAACAAGGTAGTGCTCATAGCTAAGCATGATGGCACTAAGCACAACCGCCGTAAATGCAAGCACTCCTAGCGTTGCCACCCAGACAAAAAGTGCCCAAAAAAGCACGCTTAGTGCATGGAAAAACGCCGAGATCTCCATCGTCATAGCAGATCCATACTTAGCAGGCACAGAGTGCAGACCCTCACTTTGATCAAACTCTATATCTTGAAGTGAGTAGAGCAGATCAAAGCCCGCCACCCAAAAGATCACCCCAAGACTCAGTAGAACCGACCACGGCGTCACACTCGCACTCACCGCCACCACACCAGCGATAGGAGCAAGCCCAAGCGAGATACCAAGTATGATGTGAGCCGATGAGCTAAAGCGTTTGAAGTATGAGTAGCTCCCAAGCACGGCTAGTATGGGCAAACTAAGTGCAAATGCAAGCGGGTTGATCACATAAGCAACCGCTACAAAAACTAGAGCATTTATGGCGACAAATATAAAAATAGCTCCCGCGTCAAGCCTGCCATCGGCATTTGGACGACTTGCCGTGCGAGGATTTTTGGCATCTATGTGACGATCTGCAAAGCGGTTTAGCCCCATAGCAAAGTTTCTAGCACTAACTGCTGCGATGACACCCAAAAAGAGCAGTCCAAACCCAAACCACCCATCTGCTGCGACAACCATCGCTATAAAGATAAAAGGGAGCGAAAATATGGAGTGCTCAAACATCACAAGCTCGTTAAAATCTCTCACCTTGCCTAACAAACTCTGCACAAAAACCACCTAGCGTAAAATTGCTCTATTTTAACAAAATGTAAATTAAACTGTTATAATTTCACTTATGAAAGAGCTTGCCATCATCGGATCTACTGCTTCTGGAAAGAGCGATCTCGCCATCAAAGTTGCCCTAAAAAAAGATGCCTACATACTATCGCTTGACTCGCTAAGCATATATAAACAAATCGACATAGCATCAGCAAAACCAAGTAAGCAAGATCTTGCAAAAGTGCCTCATTTTGGAGTAGATCTCATAAGTGTAGATGAGCATTTTAGTGTGCAAAACTTCATAGATCTATATAGACAAACTAAGCAGATCTGCTTAAGAGATAGCAAAGATCTCATCATTGTAGGCGGGACATCATTTTATCTTAAGTCGCTTCTTGATGGACTCTCGCCACTACCTGTTGTCAGCAAAGAGGTGGAGCAAAAAGCAAGCATCGCGATGCAAGATCAGCGTAGTGCGTATGAGAGTTTGTATGCACTAGATCCACTATATATGTCCAAAATCGCATCAAATGACACCTACCGAACACAAAAGTCACTACTCATCTACTACGCTTCGGGCGTTACGCCAAGTGAGTGGTTTAGGGCTAACCCACCAAAGCCCATCATCAAAGATCTAGCCATATATAACATCTCAACTGAGAGAGATCTACTTCGCTCTCGCATAGAGAAACGAACTACTAATATGCTAGAAGATGGGCTAATTGATGAAGTAAAAGAGCTAGAAAAACGCTACGGCATGGAGCCTAAGCCGATGAAGTCCATCGGCATAAAAGAGACACTGGAGTATCTAAGTGGGGAGATAGATCTAAGTGAGCTTCACACACTCATCAACACTCACACCGCACAACTCGCCAAAAGACAGCGAACATTTAACAGATCTGCATTTAAAGATGCTATGACTGCTCCGCTTGAGGAGCTAAGGGAGGTGTTGTTATCGTAGCCACTTATTCCAACCGCGTATCAAATAATAGATTGCTTCACTTCGTTCCTAGTGACGGACGGTAGTCACTGCGATAAATCAATAGCAATTCGCTAATACACCTCTTTTGCTTTTTTAGCCAGCTTCGCCCACGCCGAGCTTTCATCTGCCTCCACAGCTTCATCATATGCCATTAGTGCCTCGCCATCTCGCCAGAGTTTAAGTAGAGCATTGCCTAGTAGATACTTCTGCCTAGATCTAAGCTCGCCTGATAGCTCAACACCATCAAGACTCTTTATGGTCTCATAGGCCTGCTCATAACGCCTTAGATCCATATATGCATCATATAACATAAACTCATTTTGTGGGCTATATAGACGCGGATTGCTCTGTTTTTCTATCTCTTGCACTTTTGAGGCATACTCGATCACCAATGCACTCTCATTTTTTGCATCGCCCACACTCACAAGCGACGCATAGCGAGGCAGATCTTCATAGCTAGTCCCAAAATGAGCGATGATATCTTGCATCGCCATCACCATAGAGGAGCGATCCTCAAGCCTTTGAAATATATCAAAACGGTAGCGATAGATCTCATCATACTCACTCGCCTCGCTAGCAAGCCCCACAAGATCCTCACTCGCCCTTAGTGCATCATCATAGTTGCCTCTTGCAAACTCATTTTTGACATACCTAAAGAGCCACTTTTTCTTGATGGCAAGATCTTTGGTATCTAGGTTTTGCTCCACCACCCGCCTTGCTAACTCATAGTCATTTGCCCTTAGAGCACACTCAAAGATCCCATCTCCCCACTCTTTTGAGATCTCTATGTTGTAGCTAAGTGCGATACTAAGCACACTCTTGCACTCCTTTGCCGCCAATGCAGACTCCATACTACCAACCGCACTACCACTTAGCAGATCCTCAACACCATCAAAACGCCCGCTATCTAGTGATCTTAGCTCATCTTTTAGTGCCAAAACCTCATCAAAACGCCCATTTGCAAAGAGAAACTTCGCCTTCTCATAAACCGCCCTAGAGGCTATAAGATCCCCTGCATATTTGTCGATTAGCTCATCATATTTGGCAAGCTTTGCTGACTCATTCATATCCTCTGCTATATCAAAAAATAGCTCATCTTTTAAGCTCTTAAGCTCATCAGCATAAACCCCATCATCAAAAAGCTCCAGATACTTGTTGATATACTCTAAAGCTTTTGCTTTGGATTTTAGCTTGCTTTGCCACATAGCACTATCTCGCAAAACCTCTTCATAACTGCCATCACTTGGGCTTAGATGCTCCACTAGAGAGGTGGCGATCTGTGAGCTTGCCTCATACTGCTCACTGCGAGCAAGATCTCGCATAAGCTCAAGTGACGCACTTAGATTTTGTGCAAAGAAAGATCTCTGTGCGTCATATATCTTAGCCACATAGCTACTCGCCTCATCACCCAAAGAGTTGTTTGCGTAGTTTTTAGCAAGCCCAAACGCCCCCTCTAGTGCCACGCCCACATCACTACTCTGCTTTAGCACTTTCGTGTAGTACTCTATGGCTTTGGCGTAGTAGCCATTTGCCTCACTATCTCTTGCTAGATACACATACGCCCAGCTTGCGTAGATACTTGTTGGGTACTCATCAAAAAGCCGATCAAAAAAGTACTTCGCATCGGTTGTTTGTGTCATCTTTGTATACGCCTTGCCGATGAGCGAGAGCACCTCAGCTAGGTTCTCATCTGATGAGTACTCTTTTATAAAGCGAGTTGCACTCCCCACAAGCTCCTCATAGTTTTCGATCTTATCCAAAGCCTTGATCTTGTAGTACAAAAACTCACTCAAAAATAGCGATGATGGGTAGCTCCTAAGCAAAGAGTCACTACGAAGCAGAGCTATCTCATAACGCCCCTTTGCAAAGTCATCTTGAAGCTCCAAAAGCTCTGAAGCATCTGCTACACTCTCGATAAACACGGGCTTACCATAAAAATCAAGCCCATCAACAAATGGCAACTCATCATCTATCTCAAAAGGAAATGCGAGGCTATCTTGGCTTTTTTCTTGGCTTTTTATAAGAGGTAGATCCTCTTTGTACCCCACTACTACCCACTCTTTGCTAAGGTTTGTTTTGGCATCAAAAGTTCTATCTTCACTCACAAGATCAAAGATCATAGGGATTAGTTTTGCTTTGTAGTGCGGTTTTATGATGAGGAAAAAATTGCTATTTTGGCTCTTAAACGATAGCTCAAAGAAGCTACTCTTTAGATCTCTAAACTCGCTAGATGGTTTTTTGGAAAATGCACAAACTATCTCACCAGACTCATCATTAGCTTCACACAAAAAGATATCTCTATCTTTGATCTTTAGTGTGGCATAGGGGTTAGCATCTTGCATCGCACTATCAAGTGAGATCTCAAGTGCGTATGCACATAGAGGCAAAAGGGCTAGTAGCAGATACTTAAACAATGCTAAAGCTCCTTTTGTTGCAGTTTTGTACTGCTTATAAGCAAAAAGAGTTCCCTTGCTACTTTTTAGCTCGCTTAAAGTAGAGCATATAGCCCGTTAGACCAAAAAGAGCCATCAAAAGCGAGCCTATAAAAAACAGAGCCTGCCCAACCACGCCCCAATACTCTCCACTATGAATCGGAAGTATGCCACGCATAATGCGATCTCCTAGTTTAGCCTCACTATATAGACTATTTGAGATGATCTCACCTTTTTGCACATCTACCACAGCTTTGTTACTCGCTCTAAAGTGTGGTGAGTCATCTCGCAAGTAGCTTATAGTATAGGTGTTATCGCTACTGCTTGCCCTAACGCTAGCCTCGCTAAACTCTATCTTTTTACCAAAGATCTCTACTGCTTTTTGTAGTGCTTCAAGATCTAGCACAGCATCTTTTGCAGGTGCACCTCTTGCCACCTTCTGGGCTCCTGTGATGCTAAAAAGAGCATCTCTATACCACCCATATGACCAATACAACCCACTTAGACTCATCACAAGCAGTATAACGCTACTCCACACCCCTAGCACGCTATGAAGTGAGGATAAAAACGCTCTATTTTTTGCCTTTAGATCTAAGCTTAGACAAGCTAGCGTGTTTCGTCTAAGCCTTGGATAGTAGATAACTAGCCCGCTTATAGATAGTATGATAGCAGCTACTGTCGCCGCACCTACGATATGTTTGCCAACTACTTGAGTCTCGCCACTAAGTGTTAGCCATCTGTGGAGTCTAAAAAAGAACATAAAAAAGTCTCGACCCACCACATCACCTAGCTCCTCACCACTATATGGATCAGCGTAGATGTTTTTGCCTTTTGGAGAGCCTTTTTGGGCAACATTTAGCATAGTAGATCTACTCTCATCAGCATAAAAAGTGATGGAGTTTAGAGCTTCGTAGGGTTTTGCTAGCTCGCTAAGAGAGAGCTTTTCGCCTTTTGGCTTCACAGTGTAAACATCGCTATTTAGTGCATAAAGGATCTCTTTTTGGTATGAGAGCATCGCCCCACTAAATGCAACAAGCAGTAAAATAGCACCAAAAACAAGCCCTAAGATGAGATGGACTTTGAACCATAAAGTTTTATACATAACTCACACTCTTAAAATTTTAGGTTCATACCTATGATGAACCTCTGAGCATCTAGTACAACCTCATACTCATCGCTTGTCACTTTTTTGTTAGCAACATTGTAGATCCCGCCCTTTAGGCTTAGATCTTTAGTAGCTTTATAGACCACTCCTAGATCCCAGATCCCGTATGATGGCGTACCTTTTGCCATACTTACACGGCTTAGATACTCGCTTGTTTTACCTCTAAAGTTGTAGTTGCTCCAAAGATCCCACTGTGCATTTGCCTCATACTCAAGCGAGGCGTTAAACATATGCTCTGGCATCTTATTTAACGCATGACCCTTAAAGTCACCACTCTTTTGTTTTGACTTTGTATATGTATAGCTTGAGCTAAATCTCAAAGACTCCAGCAGATCATAATCAAGCGTAAACTCTATACCTCTCATCTGTGCTTTGTCTATGTTGTCATAACTGCTTACGAAGTAGTATTTTTCACTTCCGACCGTACAGTTCCATGCAGCGTAGTTGTTTTGGTTTGCATTGCCAGATGCGTCAGTTGAGCACTCTCTAAACTCTTGGATCTTATCTTCAAACTCAGTTTGAAAAAATGTGATACTACTAAATAGTCCTCTATCTTCATTGGAGTAGTTTAGCCCCGCCTCATAGTTTACACTCTTTTCTGGATCTAGATCTGGGTTACCTAGCATCAAAGCTCTAACATGCGGTAGTCCCGCACTTTGCCATGTTCCGCCACCTGTTCCTTGCCCAAAGCCCGCGGTTGATTGGGAGATGCTTGGCTGTTTATAGCCTGTGCTTACTCCTGCTTTTATAGTTAGCTCATCGCTTAGGCTATAAACACCATATAGACGCGGGTTGAAGTGGCTTCCATAAAACTCATCTTTGTTAAACCTAACCCCAGCTGTAAGAGCAAGATCTTGCATGATATCCCACTCATCTTCTAAAAATAGTGAGTATGTCCAACGATCAGCTTTTGCTACTGCTATGCCAACTCCCGCATCTAGTAGCCCATTTGCTTGGTTGGTAAGTGACTCTTTTATATACTCACCGCCAAAAGTTATAGTGTGATCCCCTGCCATATAGGTGGACATACTCTTAAATGTATCTAGCTTCTCCTCTAAGAGCTTGTCTTGCAACTTTTTGGCTACCTCTTTGGAGTAGTGTGTGTCAGTTGAGAGCGAGCCATACTTACCCTTATGTCCGATGGTGTAGATATCTTTTTGTAGGTTTGTATATGATGGCGTATTTGGGTTACCTTGAGCGTTTAGCTCTGGCATACTCTTTCCAGGGGTTGCTGAGTACTCCTGCTTGATGTAGTCATATCTAAAGTCAAACGCATTTTGATCATCTAGATCCCAAACAAACTCGCTTCCTATTTTGCGTACTTTTTTCTCTGTTTTTGGGCTTGAAGATTTGTTGTTTTGTGCATCAAGATCTGAGTAACTGCTCTCATCACCACCTGCTATGAGACCATCGATATTTAGCTGAAGCTTATCTTGGATCACTGGACCACTCAAGAACATACCTATACTATGTTCATCATTTGAGACATCATTTGATGATGATGCTATGGTGTACTCAGGAGAGATACTCCCGCTCCACTTATCTTTTGTGCCTTTTTTTGTGATGATATTTACAATCCCGCCCATCGCTTCAGATCCATAAAGCGAGCTCATAGGGCCGCGGATAATCTCGATGCGTTCAATCATATCAATTGGTGGTAGATATGCTCCTATCTTTCCGCCATCTGTGCCATTTGTATTTGTTGCTCTAGCGGGGCTTATGGCTCTACCATTTACTAGGTACTTAGTGTAAGCTGAGCTCATTCCTCTTATGGTTATATCTTGGTTATTTCCACCACCGCTTGCATATACTCCAGGTATATTTTTGATAGCATCTAGCACATCTGTGTATGCTTTTTTAGATAGCTCTTCACCACTGATGACAGATATACTAGCTGGTGCATCTGCTATATTTTGCTCAAATCCTGCAGCTGAGATAACCTTGACGCTCTCAAGTTTTTGTGGAGTGGCACTTAGTGCGATGGGGATTAATAGTAGTGTTGTGGCTGTGGTTTTATAGCCCATTGTTTTTCCTTTTTTGGTTACATCTACATCTTTGCTGGCTATAAAATTTTTGGCTGGCTA
This sequence comes from Sulfuricurvum sp., assembly GCA_041669045.1. Classification (GTDB taxonomy): domain Bacteria; phylum Campylobacterota; class Campylobacteria; order Campylobacterales; family Sulfurimonadaceae; genus JBAYBZ01. The sequence continues at coordinate 47,738 of JBAYBZ010000001.1, forward strand.
CTGATAATGATAATCGTCATTTTATCTATTTTTACTAAAAGTTTACTTAATAGTGATAATCTTTATCAAGCACAAACTATCTCTATTTTGTAAGAATTAACTTGTTCTCTTTAGTAACTCTAAGGGTGTAGATGGAGTTGTTGTGAAGTATGCAGATACTCTTAGCTTCGCCTAAGATCAGAGTAGATGAAACAAGTTCGCTTTTACACTCCTGCTTTTTTTGATCTTTGGTATCCATGGTTAGATTAGCCTCCTTTGTTGATAATAACTATCAATATATATTGGAATGATAGTTTTAAGTAGCTTATAACTAACTAAAATAGCTTCTCTTATGGAAAATAGTAGCACCACCCGCAAAGGGGTAGCTACTAATAACCGCTGTTATAGACTAAAAGGGTTATAAAATCGAGGAGTTTGTTTACTACCAAAAACGCAAAGATCGTCCCGATAGTTGCTATACCGATGATGGTTTTTAGCGATGTAGAGGCATTTGTTGTATAGATGCCATTTGTGTAAGCTGGAAGTGGCTCTTTCATAAACATATAGACTATAAGTTTTAAGTAGTAGTAGCCCGCTATGGCAGAGTTTAGAGCCATGATGAGGGCTAGTGCTATGTAGCCACCAGTTACTGCGGAGCTTATCATATACATCTTGCCCCAAAATAGTGCAAACGGTGGGATACCCGCTAAGCTTAACATAAACAGAGCCATAATAGTCGCTGCAAGAGGAGCTGTCTTTACCATACCAGAGAACTTCTCATAGCTATGATCTGATCTTTGGTATGTTGGAAGTCTCTTTTGTCTACTAATCCAAAGCATCGCAAATGATCCAAGGTTAGTAAAGCTAAAAAGGATCCAGTACAAAAACAGAGCACTATTTGCATGCGTAGTGCCTATGAGGATAGCTGCCATCACAAACCCAGCGTGCGAAACAGAGCTATATGCTAGCATTCGCTTTACATCGCTTTGTACAAGTGCCCATATGTTTGCCATAGTCATAGTGAGTACAACACCTACATATAGCACGACCTCAAGCCATACAACTCCGCTATGTATAAGAAACTCAAAGAGTCTCATAGCTACTGCAAATGCTGCGATCTTAGGAACTATGGACATATAGCCCGCAAGTACCGCTGATGCTCCCTCATAGACATCTGGCGTCCATGTATGAAATGGAACCATTGATAGTTTGAAACCAAATGAAGCTAGCAAGAAGACTACACCAACAAGCACAAATGCTATATCTTTGTAGCCATTACCTGCAAGTACTTCAGCGATGATGCCAATCTCAAGTGATCCACTCACAAGGTAAAAGACCATTGCCCCAAAGCTATATAGCCCCGCTGCTAATGCTCCCATGGTAAAGTACTTTATAGCTGCCTCAAATGACTTGTCACGGTTATGCATAGCGATGATGGTATATAGTGCAAGCGAGCCTGTCTCAAGCCCTACAAATATAAGTATAAGGTTGTCTGTTGCGACCATAAACTGAAAGCCCGCTATCATAAATAGAACTAGTGCGAAAAACTCCGCATAAGCAAACTCATGAAAGCGTTTAGAGGTTAGTGCAAGCGGTATAAAGAGCATCGAAGCACCCACTACGATCATCTGCGTAAGTATCGCTATACCATCTATAAGCATCAGATCAAACAGACCTCTAAGCGTGCCATTTTGACTAAATCCGCTAGCTGAATCGATAAGTGCCATAAAATCGACTGCCAACACAAGTAGCGTTATCATCACATATAGCGACTTATGCTCATCTGATCTTATAAGATCTACTACTAGTATGAGTAAAGCTCCAATAACAGGCACCAACATTGGTGCTAGAGTCATAAGGTTTAGCGACTCTAAAGTAATATTTGCTGGTGATATCATTATTTGATCTCCTCAACTGAGCTGTTTGCTGTCTGCGAAAATCTCTCAATGCTTGGGATTCTCGCTTTTGCTTCCTCAGTTATTGCTTTTTCGTGCATCAGCTCAACAACTGCCTCTACACTATTACTAATTGGTGTTAGCAGTACTTTAGGGTAAACCCCTAGCCAAATAGTAACTATCGTAAGAGGCACAAGTGCGATAAGCTCGCGTCTATTTACATCACTAAGCTTTTTGTTCTCATCATTTGTAACATTTCCAAAAAATGTCTTTTTATACGCTGCAAGCATATATATAGCCCCAACAATGATAGCTACACCTGCAAGCAGTGTCATAATGTGTGACTGCTTATAAAAACCAAGAAGGCTCAAAAACTCACCTACAAAGTTTATGGTAAGTGGAAGCCCCACAGATGCCATCATCATCACACCAAAAATAGTTGCGTACCTAGGCATTACGCTTGCCAATCCACCAAATTCGCTCATCAGTTTTGTGTGTCTCCTATCATATATGACACCTACAAGCAAAAAGAGTGCCCCCGATACAACACCGTGAGCTATCATCAAAAATATTGAGCCTGTTATACCCTCAACATTGAGTGCAAAAGTACCAAGTATGATAACTCCCATATGTGAAACTGACGAGTAGGCAACGACCTGCTTAATATCTTTTTGAGCATAAGCAACCATCGCTGTATAGATGATCATAATGATAGCTAGAGTAGCTATGGCAAACATATAAAAGACCGACGCATCAGGAAATAGCGGAAGTGAAAATCTCACAAACGCATAAGTTCCCATCTTAAGCAGTATAGCAGCAAGGATTACCGAACCAACTGTTGGTGCTTGACCGTGTGCATAAGGTAGCCATGTATGAAATGGAAACATAGGTACCTTGATAGCAAAACCGATGAAAAATGCTACAAATAGCCATTTTTGGTAGCTCTCTGGAAGGATTAGTCTATACCAATCAAGCAGTGCGAAGCTCCACTCTCCCGTTGCTGCGTAGTACAAGTAAGCCATAAATAGCATACCAACTAGCATCACAAGCGAGCCTGCAAAGGTGTAGAGGAAGAACTTTACCGCTGCATAGACGCGTCTCTCTCCACCCCATGCACCGATGATATAGAGCATCGGAACAAGTGAAAGCTCCCAAAAGAGGTAGAAAACTATCGCATCAAGTGCAGCAAATACACCAACCATAGTCATCTGTAAAAACAGAAGTGTAACTATGAGGTTTTTCTCATTTTCTACCTTGCCAAGCGAAGCTATACCGATGAGTGTAAAGAATGAAGCAAGCACTATGATAAATAGCGATATACCATCAATCCCCACTATGTAGTTGATCCCAAACGATGGCACAAGTGCGATCGTCTCCATAAACTGCATGCCTGTTATATCTGGATCAAAAGCGACCCATAGCCAGATGGAGAGAAGTAGCTCAATGGCACTTACTGCTACACCATATGATCTGATACTCTCTGGCTTTACTATAAAACCAAAAAGCCCTGCTAATGCAGGAAAAAATATTAGTATTGTTAATATATGATCTAGCATCTATTTCGCTCCTAAACTACTAAGTAGTGAGACTATCTCATTTGAGTATCTGTTCACTAGTCCAAAACTAACTGCTAAAATTAGCAGTGCTATAACACCCACAACCATCCATCTAAGCATAATCGAGAGGTTACCACTTTGCATATCTCTAGTATTTTCACCAGTTGAGTAGAGGATATTCCCTATGCCATCAACCGTTGCGTCCACAACCTTTAGATCTACCTTAGTCCAAAACACTTCACTAAGCTCTCTATACGCTTTTACTAGGTACTTATCGTAAAAGTGCGGTATGTAGTACTGGTTGATAAGTAGCTTATATATAAAGCTACCCTCCATCTTACTACTTCCATCAGGCACTTTTATGCCATCTCTTGCGTACTTTTTATATGCGTAAGCAATAGCAGCAGCAACAAGCAGTTGCGTACCTATGATCATAATCCAATGCACTGCGGTTGAGTGTATGTGATACTCACGATCTGGAAGTATATATGTCACCATATCGAAGTAACCACCCTTTAGTGCCCCAGCGATGATCGCAAGAACAAATAGCGGACTCATAGCCTTTAGCATATAGCTATAAGCCTCATGTGGCTCTATACCAAATAGTTTGTATCTCTCCTCACCGTGGAAGATGAGTGCTACAAGTCTAAATGAGTAAAACGCCGTCAAAGCCGCAGTAAAGAGTAAAACTGCAAAGATAATGTAGTGCTCTTCAACAAATGCCACCTCTAAGATGAGATCTTTTGAGAAGAATCCTGCAAGCGGGAAGATACCAGCAAGTGCGACAGATGCGACAGTCATCATGATAAATGTCCACTTCATAACCTTGCTAAGCCCACCCATCTTAAATGGATCTAGCTCATCGTGCATCGCGTGCATAACATTTCCAGCACCTAAAAATAGTAGTGCTTTGAAAAATGCGTGAGCCATCAAGTGAAACAGAGCCACCCAGTATGCACCAAGACCAGCAGCGGCAAACATATAGCCAAGTTGCGATAGTGTTGAGTAGGCAATGATGCGTTTCATATCGCGATTTACCAGTGCCATAGAAGCTGCAAAAAGTGCTACAAACGCACCAAGAGAGGCTATAAAAAGCCCCATTTGAGGTATGAGATCGTAGAGCGGGTTTGCTCTTACAACCAAGTAAACCCCAGCTGTAACCATCGTAGCAGCGTGGATCAGAGCTGAAACAGGAGTTGGTCCCTCCATCGCATCGGCTAGCCAAGTGTGTAGTGGAAACTGTGCTGATTTACCCATTGCACCTATAAAAAGAAAGATCCCCATATAGATGAGTATATCACTCTCAAGTGATGGCATAGCTGCAAACGCCTCTTTGTACTGAAGTGTGCCTGTGTTCCAATAAACCAAAAAGATCCCAATGAGCATTGCAAGGTCAGCTATACGGTTCATGATAAACGCCTCATTTGCCGCCCAGCTAGCAGACTCTTTGTGATACCAAAAGCCTATTAGTAGCCACGAGCATAGACCCACGCCCTCCCAACCGATAAACAGACCTGCAAAGTTATCACTCATAACAAGCACCATCATCGAGAAGACAAACGCTGAGAGGTATGAAAAGAAGCGGTTAAACCCTTTGTCATGATCCATGTACCCAATCGCATAGACATGAACAACAGTTGAGACAAGCGTCACAACCATCATCATAACTACGCTTACTTGATCCACTACAAACCCAAATGGTATATAGAGATCTCCTGCTACCATCCATGGCATCATCTCAACTTGTATGCTAGCATTTGAGCTAAAGACTACTATGAGTAGAACAAGTGAGCTTAGAAACGAGACACCAAGTAGTACACTAGGTATAATCCCTGCCCAGATAGTTTTTTTGCTAGCTCCAAAAAGAGCTGCAAATAGTGAGCCAACTAGCGGAGCAAATAGTGCGGTATATAAAAATAGTTCCATCTTAGCCCCTCATCGTTGCCATAGTATCTAGATCTATGGTGTTATGTTTTTTGTGCCACACTATAAGTAGTCCAAGTCCAACTGCAACTTCACTAGCAGCTATGGCTATAACAAAAAATGCGAACATCTGCCCACCTAGATCGTTATAGTAGTGTGAGATCGCTGCAAAGGCTATATTGACAGAGTTTAAGAGTATCTCTGTTGCAAAAAATAGCATTAGAAGGTTCTTTCGTCTCATCACACCAAAAAGCCCTATGGCAAAAAGGATAGTTGAGAGTACTAGGTAGTGGTTTAATCCTATTTCCATCATGAATTTACCCCTTTTTTACTAGTTTGAGACGCAAGTGGTAGTTCATCATCTTCAGTTAGAGTAATGGAGAGATCCATCTTCTTACCAGCGAGCACGATCCCTGCGATCATCGCCACTAGAAGCATGATCGCTGCTACTTCAAATGGTACTAAGTACTTTGTAAAAAGCACCATTCCAACCTGCTGAACATTACCACTACCCTCTACTATCGGGTTTGAGGCTATAACACCCTCACCTAGAAGTGGTGCCATAAATATAAGCACAACCATCACCGCAGCAAGCGAGCTAAGCCCGATTACTATATATTTGTTACCCTGCTTCTCTTTGACATCTCTAGTTGTGTCAAAAAACATCATACCAAACGCATATAGTGCCATAACCGCCCCAGAGTAAACCACGATCTGCACCGCTCCCAAAAAGTCCGCACCTAGCAAAAAGAAAAATGCCGATATAAGGATCATTCCAGCTGCTAACGCAGTAAGTGCGTAGAGTGCTTGTGATGTTGTAACTGCTATGAAAAACATAGTTATGGTTAAAAAAGCAAATAGATAAAATGCAACTGCTTCAAACATAAATCTCTCCTTAATAAGCTAGCGGTGTCTTTTTGACACGACTATCTTCGTTTGGTGTAATAGCTCCAAAGCCCTCAAACTCTCGCTGAGCCTTTGCCTTCATGGTATCTAGTGGTGTGAGCATATCATTAAAGATAAGGAAGTGCTCTCTCTGATCGCTAGCATTTTCATACTCGCCACCATGGGTGATTGCAAGCTCTGGACAAACCTCTGCACAGTAGCCACAAAATATACATCTACCAAGGTTAATGCTATACTCACTCACCTCTTTTCGCGACTCCTCATCTACTCTAGTATCTATACGGATACAGTTAGATATACAGATCTTCTCACAAAGCCCACAACCGATACATCGCTCCGTATCACTCTCCCAAAGCCTCTTCATCTCATGAACTGCTCTATATCTCGGGCCTATTGGCATCTTCTCCGCAGGGTAAGAGATGGTGTGAATATCAAAGCGGATCATCTCTCTTAGAACCACCCAAAGCCCCACAAACAGCTCACCCTTTATGGCTCGTCTGCAAGCTCTTTTAAACTTCCCCCACCCCGTAGTAGGATACTCCTCGATATCAACCATATAGTAGTTGCTATCCATCATAGAGATATTTCTATCGCTAAAATGTTTCAAATTTTCGCTATTTTGCACATCACCCTCCTACATCATCACTATGGCGGTTAGTAAAATGTTGATCACCGCTAATGGCATAAGCACTTTCCAACACAACCACATAAGCTGATCTGGTCTTACATCTGGCCAAGCAGCTCTAGTCCAAAGGAAAAAGAAGAAGAAAAACGCCACTTTTAGAAGTAGTCCTAAAGCTCCAAGAATCGATCCATCGCCGTAACCACCCAAAAACACAAGAGCCATCACAAATGAGATAAAGAACATATTTGCATACTCACCGATAAAGAAAAGCCCCCATCTCATACCAGAGTACTCTGTTCCAAACCCATCGATGATCTCATGATCGTTTGCTACAAGGTGAAAAGGTGTTCTACCCGTCTCTGCAAACGCTGCTATCCAAAAGAGTATAAATGCCAGTGGTTGCTTCCAAACAAGCCAGCTACTTATACCATCTGCTTGATAGTTATTAAAGTCTATGAGCGAAAGTGAGCCAACAAGCATAATCGGTGCGAGTATTGATAGTCCTGTGATCACCTCATAGGAGATAAATATCGCCGCTCCCCTTGCTGCTGAGATAAGTGAGTATTTGTTAGCTGAAGCCATACCACCAAGTAGCGGTCCATAAAGCCCTACACCCATCACACCAAGGATATATAGAAGTCCTATGTTTATATCTGCAACGATTGGGTGAACTTCATGTCCAAACACGCTAAAGCTAGGCCAAAACGGTATAGCAGCTGCTGCCATAAACGCCGTTGCAGCGGTTATAACAGGAGCTATCTTGAAGATCCGCCCAACAACACCAGATGGTATGATGTCCTCTTTTGTAAAGAGTTTGATCCCATCAGCAGCGATTTGAAGTAGCCCATAAGGTCCAACATACATTGGCCCTAGTCGTCGTTGCATAAACGCAAGAACCTTTCTCTCAAAATATGTTCCAAACCCAGCAAGAGCTGAAAATACCAACATAATAACCGTAATCTTGACTAACGATTCTACAATAAAAGCCATATCCATAACTACACCCTCTCAATAGTTGCTAAAGCAAAGCGATAACCATCAAACAGTGCCTTAGAGTCTAAGTTTTTATCAAATGCCGACAGAAGCATAATCTCCCCTTTTATAGTCTCATCTTTTTGCACTTTGGTCTCTACGACACCATTACTGCTCTTCACCCTAACTCTCTCTCCCTCTTTAAATTGACCTTTTTGTATAGCATCTTCGCTCATATACAAGCCACTTTCCTCTTTTATGATGCTACTTTTTTGTGTAAAGCTACTAAACTGTCTCACAGGATCAGCTAAGTAGATGATCTGCCCTTCTAGCGGTTCAAGTGCGATCCTCTCCACACTCTCATCGCTATCAACCGCCACATCTAAACTCTCTAGCAGATAGCCTCTATGACTCACACCATCATTTGAGTAGTAGTCATCTAAGTTATCAAACTCTATCTGCTTAAAGCCCTTAGCTTGTGGTAGATCTTTTGTGTACTCCACTGTATGTTTTGCATCAAGCCCCAACGCATTTGCTATATCATTTAGTGTATATCCACCATAAGATAGTGCTGCGTTTGTTGGTTGGACTCGCTTATTGACACTTGTAAGTGTGCCCTCTTGTTGGTTCATCGCTGGCATATCAAGATCCGCATCTCCTAGTGCAGATAGCCTAAAGTCTCCACTAGCGTTGTAGCCTATGCTAAACTCTCCCGCCTTAGCATCTAAGTCACAGATGAGGCTTACTCCAAGCGTATTTGTCCCATTTGGAAGCATAGTTATCTCAAACGCACTACATCTCTCAAGTAGAGCTAGAAGTCTTGCTATATTTTTGCTATTTGGGTGAGCATAGAGATCCTCGCCCGCTATGAGTGCAAACTTCTCTTTTTTAGCTAAGCTCTTCTCTAGCGTCTCCATAAATTTATCATCAGCTCCAACCATCGCTAAAAGAGCATTGTCATCAACCTCCACATCTTTTGAGATCTTCTTAGTTACAAATGACTTCTTCTGCTCCTCAACTTCGATCTCTTCGCCACTCTCCTCATCTTTTTTCATCACCTTTAGAGTCTCGATCACCTCTTCTTTGATGCTCTCTTCTACTGTTATGGTTTTAGTGGAGTGAAATGACGCTAAGTACTCTACAATGCCCTTAGGTAGCTTCTCTTTGTCGCCAAATAGATCTAGTAACAGGTATAGCACTGTCTCCTCTTGAAGCGGTTTGTGATAGATGGTAGTTATCGACTTACCAAACCCCTCTATGATGCTATCTTGCACACTATGAAAGTATAGCCCTGCACCCTTATTGACAGTTAGTGGGTTGTTTAGTGCATATCTAGCTACTGGGTTATCATGCTTTAGAGCAGATCCAAGAGAGACTATAAAGTCGCTATTTAGCGTTTTTTCTAGATCTCCACTATATAGCGACTTACCACTAAGACGGCTATACTCGCCCATAAACTCACCAAAAATCCTTGCATCATCATTGATGAGTCTATACCCTTTTAGCTCTTTTAGTTTTTGAAGTATTAGAGCCTCTTCATTTGTGATAACTGAGCTAAAGCGGATACTATCAGCTCTATTAAACGCCTCTAACGCCCTTGCAAACGCCTCTTCATCTCTTACTACACCACGGTTTTCAAAGTCAAACCCATATCTACCTGCACCACAAAGTGAGACATAGTTCCACTCATTTGTAACTCTATATATCTTCTCTTCTACATCATCGATGCTTGTATGTTTTGTCTCATAGTAGATGTGACACCCTGCACTACAATGTGCACAAGTTGCTGGGATCTGCTTTTGCTCCCACGCGTTTGTAGAGTAGATGTAGTGAGTATCCACAAGTGCTCCCACAGGACAAACCGCCGCACACTCGCCACACTGTGTACAGTCAAGCTGTTCTGCTCCACTTGTTATGCCGATGAGTGATTTATTTAACTTATTCCACATCGCGTAAGCATCTTTTGGCATACTATCTTTTTGCTCTGCTGATATCGCATCACTTCCACGAGGAACTGTTGTAAGTGCACGATCACCTATCATATCTTTACATACAGTAGTACATCGCTCACACATTATACAAAGCCCAGAGTTGTAGTGTATATCACCCCAATTAAGACTTGGTCTATCGACATCTTTTATGGAGTAGCTCTGAAAGTCCACCTCCATCTCAAGCGTATAGTTTTGCAACTCGCACTCGCCTGATTGGTCACACACACCGCACTCTAGCGGGTGGTTTACATCATACACCTCCATAATAGAGCGGCGTTCTATGGCTATATTTGGCGTCATGGTAGATATATTCATACCCTCTTTTGACTTTGCATTACACGCATACGCCTGCTTACCATCAACCTCAACCAAACAGAGCCTACAAGCCAAAGTTGGGCTACATCTAGTTAAGTAACAGATCGCAGGGATAAATATATCATTTGCCCTTGCAGCGTTTAGTATATACTCACCCTCTGTTGTCTCAACTGCTTTGCCATCAATATTTATAGTTATTTTACTCATTGGCAGCTCTCTCTATCCTCGATTTTTCAAACTTATAACCACTATACTCACCTTGTAGATCAAAAGTTGGATGCAGTGCAACCACCCCCTTAAGCTCATCATCTATCTTGAAGACTCGCCAAACTATGCCACCGCTCGTAGTTATCTTAACTCGCTCGCCATCGCTTATCTTTGCTGCCACAGCAAACTGAGCAGATCCTAGCAAATAGGCATCTTTTGGTAGTTGCGTAGTTTTAGCAGTATAGGCATTAAACTGCAACACTGGGTTTGAGTGGTATATGATAGTGCCATTATACTCAGGCATATCATCTAGCTCTTCAAGCTCACCATCTGCTCTACAACTGATCTCATCAAGCTCATAACCTCGCACATCTTCACCAAGTGGTGCTAAAAAGTTCTCAAGATCATCAAACGCCACACCTCTAAAACCTTTGCTTAATGGTAGTTTTGCAGTGTAGTTGATGGTGTACTCCTCGCACACTCCAAGCTCACACGCTAGATCGTTTAGTGTATAGCCCTCAAACGCAAGAGCCACATTTGTAGGAAGCACCTTTTTATCTACACTCACAAAGCTACCCTCTTGCTGGTTAAGTGCTGGCATAGCTAGATCAGCTCCCTCTAACGAGCCGATGACAAACTCACCCTCTGCGTTATAGCCTACTACACCGTTTGTTCGCTCATCTGGATCTAGCGAGTTTATGAGTGAAACACCTAGCGTATTTACATATCTCGGTACAACTATAACCTTAAAGTCACTATACTTCTCTATAAGTGCTACAAGTTTTGCAATGTTTGCTGATCTCGCGTGAGCTAGCAGATCTTCACCCACTACGATGTTGAAGTTTTTAGCCCGTTTAAAGCTTCGCATCATTGAGGCAAACTCCTCATCGCCAAGGTTTGTCTCCGCATACAAGTAGCCAAGATCTAGCTCATCTAAAAACTCTCTATGCTCGCTACTTAGCGTCACACCCTTTAGTATGTTGTGTGCTAGCAGTGCCACAACACCCTCTTCTGTCCCCACCTCATAACGCAAGTTTTGCGTCACAACATTTTGCATCAGAGCATCTTCGATCGGGTGAGCATAGACTATCTTAGCTCCGCGATGCCTTGCACTAACAGTTAGTGCGTAGCGAACACTCGGGTTATCAGTTGCTATGCGAGTGCCTATCACTATGGTTGCATCACTAGATCTTAGATCTTCTTGCGTTGCACTATAATGAAGCCTGCCACTCACACTTGAGTAAGATCTCATAAACTCTGCATACTGTCTCGCATCTTCATTGTAGAGTTTTACTCCAAGCTTAGCTTTTAGCATCTCTAAGATATACGCCTCTTCATTTGTGATCATTGAGCTAAAGCGGATCGCTTTTGCAGATCTTAGAGCCTGCAGTGCCTTGTTAAATGCCACCTCATTTTTAGTTGCAACATTTTCAAAGTCAAAGCCAAATCGCCCCGCTCCACAAAGGTTTACAAACTCAAAGTTGTTTTTAACCCTATATAGCGACTCTTCGCCATTTATGCTAGCGTGACGCGTCTCATACTCAAGCGAACACCCACCACTACAATGAGCACAAGTTGCAGGCACACGGCTTAGCTCCCACGCATTTGCACGGTATCTAAACCCACTACTTGTAAGTGCACCCACAGGGCAAACCGCTATACACTCACCACAAAATGTACAGTCTAACACCTCGCTACCTTTTGGTATGATGGTCGATTTGTACCCACCAAACTGCACCTCAATAGCATCATCACCTATCACTTCGTTACACACATGCACACACTTTTCACACATGATACAAAGCGTTGGCTCATAGTCTATAAGCCCCCAATGTTTGATGGGTCTAGCTTGATCGATCGCTCCAAAATCTTGACGCTCGACATTAAACTCAAGCGTTTTGTTTTGCAGATCACACTCACCAGACTTATCACACACACCGCACTCTAGCGGGTGGTTTACATCATATAGCTTCATGATATTTGTTCGCTCATGATCAAGCGATGGCGTGTTTGTAATCACCACTGCACCCTCGACAGGCGGAGTGTTACAGCTTAGCACATAGCCATCATTGCCCTCTACCTCGACTACGCACATTCGACACGATGCACACGCGGAAGTCTTAGAGATGTAGCACATTGTTGGTATATAGATGCCATTTTTTCTAGCCACTTGCAGGATCGTCTCACCCTTTTGTGCCACTACTGCTTTGCCATCGATTGTAAAATTTACTAGCTTCTCCATACTTTCGCCCCTAAGCCTGCACCATTGCTATATAGTAGCAACGCATACATCTCTCCGCCTCACTAAGTGCCTCATCTTGAGTAAGCCCTAGATTTACCTCAAGGTTGTTGTACTTTCTAGTCTCTACATCAAGCACCTGTGCGATCTCTCTAGGCACACCTTTTAGCCACCCAGAAACCTTCTCTTTTTTGTCATAAACCCTAAGTTTTCGCAAGTGATCTTCCATGATCTCCTCATCGCTTAGAGTGATCTCACCTGTATGAACATATCTGCTCATCACACTTGCTGCTCTTTTGGCTTGTCCTACGGCATTGACGATTGTCATCGGCCCATACTCACAATCCCCCGCCGCAAAGATCCCCTTGCGTGAAGTCATATAGTCTGCACCATTTGTCTTGATCGTAGCCCACGAAGTCATAGCGATCTCCCACTCTGGTGGCAAAAGCTTTAGATCAGCACTCTGCGATACAGCAGGTATGAGGTAGTCAGCTTCTATATCAAACGACGCCCCTTCGATCTTGACAAGTTGTGCTCTTCCGCCATCAGGATCAGGCACAAGCTCAAACTTGTCGATAGTAAGCGACTTTAGCACATCGTTTTCATCTACGATCTTAGCAACTGCGGAGTGAAATATAAACTCAACACCCTCTTCTACCGCCTCATGATACTCCTCATAAGTGGTGTTTTTGATGATGGTTTTCTCATCTCTTCTATATATCATATAGACTTTTTTAGCATTTGCTCTTATAGCACATCTCACCACGTCCATAGATGTAAAACCACCACCCACACAAACAAGAGTCTTGCCTGTAAGATCTACAAACTCACCATTTAGAAGGTTTGCCTCTTGATCCTCTTTTGAGATCTTGATGCCATACTTCTCATAAAGATTTACCTTATCCAAGAAGTCGATCGCACCCCAGTAGCCCTTGATCTCTGGTCTCTCATTGTCGCAGTAGACCTTTTTAGAGATCCTAGTTCCTGTTGCAACAAGCACTGCATCATACTCACTCTCAAAACGACGCATATCATCAGCACTTACGCGGTGGTTTAGTATAAACTCTACCCCCATATCTTTGATACACTCTATATCTTTGTTGTAGCGATCGATGGGCATTCTATACTCTGGAACCCCCACAGCTACCTCACCACCAAGCACAGGTAGCTCCTCGTAGCAATCCACTTCGATCCCCTCAGCAGCAAGATAGTATGATGCTGCAAGTCCCGCAGGTCCTGCACCAATCACTGCAACCCTCTTACCATTTAGTGGCTTCTTCTCCATCGGGTGGAAAAAGTCATAGTTATGATCACTCTCCCAGTCCGCACCAAGTCGTTTTAGTGCCATAATGGAGATCGGCTCATCAAGGTTAGATCTTCTACACGCATCTTCACATGGGTGTGGACAGACTCGCCCGCACACATGAGCTAGTGGCATAGTTTGGCGAGTCGCCATCAGTGAGTCGTCCATTCTTAGATCTCGCACACCCTCTATATAAGCAGGTATATCCACATGCGAAGGACAAGCATCTGAACATGGTGAAGTGATCTTAGCTATATAGCTACACTCCTCATAGTAGTGCTTTGATGGCTTTTGTTGCTCTATGCACTCAACAAAAACGCTCTCAAAATGAGTCATAATATCTATGATCGGGTTTGGAACAGTCTTACCGATCTCACATTTTGAGGTGATCTGCATACTCTTGCCGATCTCTTTTAGATGATCTAGATCACTCATAGCACCCTCACCACGAGCGATCTTATCTAGCTGATCATATAGTATGCGTCCACCCCATCTACCAGGGGCACATCTACCACACGCTTCAGAGTACTCTTGATACTGTGCCGCATACTCCATAGCAAGACGGATCACATCTACATCTTGATCAAAAAGAGCGACACCGTCCCACCCTATAAAAGCCTTTGAGCTTCTGTGGCTATCGTATTGGGCAGGTAGATTGTACGCTGACTCCTTCCACTCTTCCTCTGGCAAGCCGATATTGTTGATAAACTCACCATTCCAAGTAGAAAAATATACCTTTGCCAAAATCTTACCCTACCTCTTTTTTCGCAACGATAGTCCAATCAACCTCGTTGAATTTTAAAGAGTTTAGAAGATCATATCCGCACTCTTTGACAATATCAGCAGATCTTTGTATCGGCGAAAAGTCTCCGATCTCAAAGAGGAAAATCGCCACTTCACCCGCAGGGTGCTCAGCTTTTAGTATCTCGCTCATTCTAGGCTCATACTCGCTTTTTAAGTGTCTAAGGTCATAGCGTCTCATCTATCTACCTCCCCAAATACTATATTTGTCGTCCCAATAATCGAAACCACATCTGGTATGTAGTGCCCTGGGAGCAGATCTGTAAGTATGCCCGTATGATAAAACGACGGTGCACGAACCTTTAGTCTATATGGGTATGGTCCACCTTGCGAGTTTATGTAGTATCCTAGCTCACCCTTAGGCGACTCCGTAGCGACATAAACCTCACCCACAGGCGGTCTCATACCTTGAGTTACAAGCACAAAGTGTTGCATAAGTGAGTAGTTTTGAGTCATTATGTCAAGCTTTGGTGCAGATATATACTTAGGAGCGTGAGCCATCAAAGCAGTCTGTCCATCTTTGACGCACTTATCATACATCTCTATGGTCTGCTCAAGTATCTTAGCAGACTCTCTCATCTCCTCCATATAGAGGCGGTATCTTGCAAAGTTATCGCCCTGCGTTGCGACAGGAACTCTAAACTCCACCTCATCATATAGCTCATAAGGCTCCTCTTTTCGTATATCCCACGCAACTCCACTCGCTCTTAACATCACACCAGAACAGCCCCAGCTAAGTGCCATCTCTTTAGAGATAGTACCCACCTCCTCCATTCTCATTCGCCAGATACGGTTAGTATCTAGCAAGTCTTCATAGTCTTTTATGTTTTGTGGCAACTTGTCTAAAAATGTTCTAAGTTGAGCTATAAAACTATCTTGGATATCTAAGGGAACCCCACCTATACGGATAGCCGCATGCGTAAGCCTTGCTCCACAATACCCCTCGATGATGTCCATAAGATACTCTCTTTCTCTAAATGCGTAGAGAAAGATTGTCATCGCACCTATATCAAGTGCCGTAGTAGCAAGCCAAAAGAGGTGACTCATAAGACGGTTGATCTCAAGAAGCATCATGCGGATCACCTGTGCACGACGAGGAACCTCAAGCCCTATAAGCCTCTCCACCGCCAACGCAAAGCCGTAGTTGTTAGAGCTTGAGGCTATATAGTCCATTCTATCTGTTGTTGGCATAAACTCGTTATAGATCATATTTTCAGCCATCTTCTCCATACCACGGTGAAGGTAACCTATGTCTGGATGAGCCTTGACTATCATCTCTTGTTGCAAGTGAAGCATCAGCCTTAGTTGCCCATGAGCCGATGGGTGTTGTGGCCCAAAGTTGAGTATCAGCTCATTATCATCTCGCTCAAACGATATGTTCTCAAAGTATGGGGTTAATCTATTTTTTATCTGCATATCTTCACCTATCTCTGCGGATCGTCTATCACGACGCTATCTTTTTTATCTAGTTTTTTGATGAGGAATGCTCCACCATCTTCTTGGTAGTTTTGCACCACTTTTGGCTCGCTTCCATCGACTTTTACGCCCTTTGGTACCTCATGACCTAGTCTAGCAAAACGCTCTGTATCGTAGCGATCGACTCTTGCACTATCTCTAAGCTCAGCACCGATGGCTTCTCTAGCCTCTTTACCGTAGATCTTATCTACCTCATACCACGCCGCAAACTCATCTCCATGAAGTGGGTAGGTCTTAAGGAGTGGATGCCCTTGCCAGTCATAAGGCATAAGGATCCGCTTCATAAATTGATGTCCATTTGCCTCTATACCAAACATATCAAACATCTCTCTCTCACTCCAGTCAGCACTCCTAAAAAGTCCCGAAACCGAGTTTACCGCTTCGCCTTGTTTGATGAAGATCTTAACTCTAACTCGCTTGCGTTTTTGCATGCTAAGTAGCTGGTAAAAGACCTCAAACCCGCCTCGCTTAGCTATAAAGTCCACCGCACTCACTTCGCTTAGCTGTGTATAACCTAGCTCATCTCGCATAAACTTTATAAGCTCAAAGTTATCTTTAGGATCTACATACACAACCATCTGATCTACTTGTATATAAGCCTCGCTCACCTCAAACTTAGCTTTTATAGCATCAAGATCTAAGGCAAA
Source organism: Sulfuricurvum sp. (assembly GCA_041669045.1). Taxonomy (GTDB): domain Bacteria; phylum Campylobacterota; class Campylobacteria; order Campylobacterales; family Sulfurimonadaceae; genus JBAYBZ01. The sequence goes on from JBAYBZ010000001.1 coordinate 64,573, forward strand.
AACCTCATCGCTACTCACATCTAGCTTTGGTACTTGAGGCGAAACATAAAACCTATCTGTATAGTAGGCTCTCTTCTGAACATCATCTTTTGGTTTGTACGCTCTCATTACACCAACCTCTTAGCTTTCCCAGCTCTTGAAGCTTTGTTTGCTCTGATCTTTTGTTGTAGTAGCATCACGCCATACTGGAGCGTCTCAGGTCGTGGTGCACACCCTGGGAGGTAGAGATCCACGGGGATTATGCGATCCACCCCTTGAACTGTTGAGTATGTGTTAAACATACCACCCGTGTTAGCACACGATCCCATTGAGATGACCCACTTTGGCTCAGTCATCTGATCATAGAGTCTTTTTATAAACTCCGCATGCTTTTTAGTAAGTGTTCCAGCTACGATCATCACATCAGCTTGCCTTGGAGAAGCACGAAAGATAGTCCCAAAACGGTCAAAGTCATACCTAGAAGCACCACTTGCCATCATCTCGATCCCACAACACGCAAGCCCATATGTTAAAGCCCAAAGCGAGTTTGATCGCCCCCAGTTTACGATCGCATCGACACTTGTAAGTGCCACAGGCAGACCGCCATTTTGTGTATAGTTTATCTTATGTTGTGCCATTCAAGTGCTCCTTTTCTCCACGCATATATAAAGCCAATCGTTAGTAGTAGTATAAACATAAGCATCTCAGCAAACCCAAACCACCCAAGCACTCTAAAGTCCACCGCCCACGGGAACATAAAGACTATCTCCACATCAAAAAGTAAAAACAGCAGTGCAAATAGATAAAACTGTGGCGAGATCCTATTTGGTTGTTTGGTCACTTCAGGACCACACTCATAGACAGAGAGCTTTAGCTTCTCCGCATTTTTAGCAGCTAGTGCACGACTTGCGAGCCGTGCAATGATGGTCGTCATAGTAAACGCCCCAAATGTCAAAACAAAGAGTACAAACACACCAAAGTATGAGTTTGCATGACCTATATGCTCCATATAACCTACCTTTATATCGTTTTAGCATTGTACAAAAAACAGTTGCAGGGAGTATATCAGAACTAACTTTAAAGTTTTAAATCATTGTGAAAAATATCTTATATAATGTTACAAAATCCCACACAAAAGAGAGCAAAATATCTTAGATGTCCAAAAAGGTAACATTTGCCTATATTTAGACACATTTAAGGGTTTTTTAATATTTTTCGCAAGATAATGCTAGCAATGGTTACCAAGCGTAACTATGTTATAGTTCATATAAGGAGTTCTTATGAGAAGAGCTGGTTTTACAATGATTGAGTTGATCTTCGTGATCGTTATACTTGGGATACTCTCAGCAGTAGCGTTACCAAAGTTTATAGGTGTGAGCGAACAAGCTCACGAAGGTAAGCTAAAAGCTTATGTTGGTACTCTTAACCGTACAGTTGCACCTGCACTATGGTCGAAGTCGCTTACTGACAACAACAAAGGTAGTATCAAATACATGAATGTTGCTGATGTTAGAAACCAGATCACCCCACCAGATGAGATAGATAGCAATGTCACTGTATCAACTTGTGCAGATGCCAATGTCTCTACACCAGGTTCTGTGGCAACCGCGACAGTTGGAACTACTACATACGACATAGGTTGTATAGATGGTAGTGAAGTTGAAGCACCAAGATTTTTCCTATATAGAGGAGCTATTGCTACTGGCAAACTTCTAGTTGGAGATCTACCTCCACAACCATAGGTTGTACAACTTACTATATTCAACTCCCTCTTTGGGAGTTGGGTTTGTAGCTCTGTCTAAGCCATTTAGTATGGTTTATACATCGCTATAAAGAGCATCTTATGAACAAACACGCATTTACTATGATCGAACTCATCTTTGTTATCGTCATACTTGGCATACTTGCTGCTGTGGCACTCCCTCGCTTTGGTGGTGCAAAGACAAGTGCTGATCTCTCTCGCATCAAAGCTGATGCCACTACCATTAGAGCCGCCATTGCCAATGAGCGGGCCTCACAGGTGATCAAAGGTGAGCGAAGCTATATACCAAAATTAAATGATAATGATGCAGATCCACTCTTTACAGGTGTTGGCAACAGACAGCTCCTACCACTTGGTATAAAATCTGGCACTGGATCTGGTCAGTGGCAAAAAAGTAGCAACGGTAAAACATTCACCGCTAAAGTTGGGGACGATACCTACACATTTACCTACTATGATAACAATGGCTCTTTTAAGTGCACTAGTGGAAACAAGTGCAACTACTTCAATAACTAAAGTGTAGTAGATCGCTTCTTCACTTCTTCTCGTTCCCACGCTCTGCGTGGGAATGCATACACCCCTCACTGCGATGCTTTGACTTTTACATTAAATATTATGTACAATACTACATATAAAACCACAAAGGATCCAAAATGGTAGCATACACAAGAGATGAGATAGTCTCCATTAGCGACCTCTCAAGAGGTCTCTCAACTATCCTAAATAGCATCATCGACAGATCAAAACCAAAGCTTGCTATCTCCAAAAACAACAAGTTAGAAGCTGTTATGCTCAGTATTGATGAGTACGAAAAGCTAAAATTAGCCTACGACACACTAGAACAACAAGAGATAGAGTCTATCCTTAACAGTAGAAGCGATGAGGAGAAGCAGATCTCTCACTCCAAGATAGTAGCACTAGATATATAGATGAAAAAAGATCTAAAGATCACCTACCTAAAAAAGTCTAAAAAGTTTTTAGATAAACAGAGTGTCATAAGTGAAACAGATGTAGATGAGCTAGTCATAAAGTTTGTAAAAAGACACTTTTATGGTGCAGATACCAATATTGATTATAGAGCACTGCAAGGAAATTTGAGAGACTTTTTTAGAATTAGAAAAGGTGGCATAAGGATTATCATAAGAGTAACAAACGGCGAGATACTCATCGAAGCCATAGTTGAGGATATCGGCTTTAGAGGGGATATATACAAATGAGATCTACCCACTATTTAGCTATAATTGCACAATGCACTTTTACACCCTATCTATCATATCATCAGCAGTTGCACCACTAACCTACGCGAGCAAAGAGAGGTTAGATCTAGGAACCATAGCAAGCGTAGAGCTAAGAGGCAAGCTCAAAGACGCCGTGGTGATCGCAGAGGTACCAAAACCCTCATTTGAGTGCAAAGAGATAGTCTCCACTAGTGAGTTTTGCTTCACAGATGAGCAGATCCAAACTGCTAACTTTATGGCAAGCTACTACCTCTGCTCGCTTGGCGAAGCATACGCGGTGATGCAGAGTGATTTAAGACCCGTCATTGCGAGCGAAGCGAAGCAATCTAAGTTAGATAATCTAGATCGCCACGGCTCTAAAGAGTCTCACGATGACTTATCATCTTCCATACTCCTCTCGCCAAAACAGCAAGAGGCTTATGACTTCATAGATACTCATGAGATCTCTTTGCTCTTTGGTGACACAGGAAGTGGTAAGAGTGAGATCTATATGAGCCACTTTCAAAAAGCCCTAGATGAGGGCAAGAGAGCACTCTTTTTACTGCCAGAGATCTCTCTTACCCCGCAGATGCAAACAAGGCTAGAGAAGCATTTTGGCGAGTGCGTGGCGATCTACCACTCTAAGCTTAGCAAAAAGGCTAGATCTAGCGTGCTAGAGCGGGTGCGAAGTGGCGAGGCTAGAGTGATCGCAGGGGCTAGATCTGCACTATTTTTGCCACTAAAAGATCTAGGCTTTATAGCAGTTGATGAGGAGCATGACGATAGCTACAAAAGCTCATCAAAACCCTACTACAACGCTAGAGATATGGCGATCTTTGTAGCAAAACTCCACGGTGCAAAGGTGGTGCTTGGTAGTGCAACGCCATCTCTTAGCTCATACGCTAAGTTTGCATCATTTCGCTTAAAAGGGACACACTTTGAGTCCAAAAAACAGACTATTTATGACGCCAACTACGACTCCATCTCGCCACTTATAGCGGGCGAGATCTCTGCCACACTAGCAAGTGGCAAGCAGGCGATCATATTTTTACCTACTCGTGCAAACTTCAAGTATCTAAGCTGTAAAAGTTGCGGTCACAACTTTGAGTGCGGGTTTTGTAGCGTGGGTATGAGTCTGCACTCAAAGCACAACTACCTCAAGTGCCACTACTGCAACTTTACCTCTGCGATCCCTACAAAGTGCGAAGCATGTGGATCTGATGAGCTAACAAGCTCAAGGCTCGGCACGGCGGAGGTGCTAAAGGAGCTTGAGGCGTTGTTTGAGGGCGTGAGCGTGGCACAGTTTGACCGCGACGCCATCACCACTCAAAAGAGGCTCGCAAGCACACTAGAGAGCTTCAACTCTGGTGAGATCAGCATACTTGTAGGCACGCAGATGCTAAGCAAGGGGCATGACTACCACGGTGTGGCTTTGGCAGTGGTGCTTGGGGTGGATCATATGCTCTACCTAGCTGATCATAGAGCCAAAGAAAAAGCCCTCTCTACCGCCTTGCAAGTGGCGGGGCGAAGTGGGCGAAGTGGCGAGGCAAAAGTGATCGTGCAGAGTATGCATAGTGACTTTTTTATGGCGTATGAGAGTGACTATGAGCTGTTTTTGAAGCACCAACTAGAGCTTGCAAAGGGTCTCTACCCGCCATTTACAAAGCTTGCAAGAGTGCTTTTTGCTCACAAAAATGCCACAAAAGCGAGTGATGCAATGAGTGAGATGAGATCAAACTTAGAGCGTTTTAGTGATGTAGAGATCGTAGGAAGTGGGAAGTGTGCCATTGAGTATATAGCCTCTAAGCACCGCTTTGAGATTTTGCTTAGATCTAGTAGTGGATCTTCGCTTAGAAAGGCGATCAGAGCCTCTATGGTGGAGCTTGCGGTGGTTGATGTAGATCCTATCGAGTTTAACTGATGCTTAGATCTTGCGGTGATAAAAGCTAAGATTGCCACGACCCTAAAGGGTCTCGCAGTGACGCTATGCTCCGCAATGACAAATGATTATATCAAGATGCCATGGCATATATTAAATATTAAACTATACAATATCAAACAACATCTCACAAAAAGAGGCAACTATGAGACTACTTGCACTACTTTTTACGCTTATAACTGCTGGTTTTGGGTTTGATCTAAGTATCAAAAAGGAGTTTAGCTCAACACTAGAGCCACAAACTATGAGGCTAGATCTAAGCATCAGCTCCACAAACGCTAAAAGCACTCTGCTTAAAAGTGAGGCAGAGGAGCTTTTTGCAAAAGTTGCTTCGCTTCGTATCTGCAAAAACCGTGGGCATTTTATAACGCCCATCTACGACTACAAAGAGAGTAGCAAAAAGTTCATACACTACGAACTGCGGGCAGATCTAAGCTGTGAATCAGCACAGATCGAAAAGCTAGGCGAAGTGGTAGAACTCATCGGATCAAACCTAAAAGTGACACAAAACCCCATCAGATGGGTAGTTGATGATCTAAGCATAGCCGAGGCAAAAGAGCAGTTGGAGTTTGAGACCATCAACTATGCCCGCACATACGCCGCCAAGCTTAGAAGCAAAAGCAGAAGCGAATGTACTCTAAAGGCGATCGAAATAGGCACAGATCGCTCATCTGCTCCCGTGGTGTTTGCAAAGATGAACTCATCAGCACTAGAACCCACCAAAGAGAACATCGAGGTTAGGATCAGTGCTGAGTACTCATACGAGTGTAAGCCATGATAGATCTACTATATTTGCGACTTGCAAAAAGTGCCATACTAAGCGAGCTTGATGCGTCTTATGGCTTCGATAAGAGCGAGATCTTAGAGGCTTTGCCACATCTAAGGGAAAATGGTGCATCGTTTGTGACACTTGAGAGTGGGTCAGATCTCAGAGGGTGCATCGGTAGTATTGTAGCTTATAGGGATCTCTTTAGTGACATAGTTAGCAATGCTAAAGCAGCAGCTTTTAGAGATCCTCGCTTTGCTCCACTAAGCCTAGATGAGACGATGGATCTAAGCGTAGAGGTTTCACTGCTAAGTACGCCTAGCGAGGTGGTGTATAGCGACTTTGCAGATCTTGTCTCTAAAGTAGTGCCTCACAAAGATGGGCTAATCCTAAAACATCGCCACTTTAGCTCCACCTACTTGCCTCAAGTGTGGCAAAGCATAAGCGACACAAGTGAGTTTTTGCTCTCGCTTGCTTACAAAGCGGGGGCAAATGAGCAGATTTTTAATGAAAAACCTAGCATCTACCGCTACCGTGTTACCTCGCGTAAGGAGCTGTGGGATGAACTACTTCCGCTCTAGTGCTAAGGGGATCATCTGCCTACTTTGCAAACACTACTGTGAGCTAAAAGAGGGCAAGTCAGGCATATGCGGGATCAACTTCAACCGCGGTGGCGAACTTGTAAACATCACTTACGCCCACCCAAGCACCATCAACCTAGATCCCATCGAGAAGAAGCCACTTTATCACTTTTTGCCATCTACTTCATCGCTCTCACTCGGCACTGTGGGGTGCAACTTGCGTTGTCCATTTTGCCAAAACTACACCATCTCACAAACCTCAAGTGTCGATGAGAGTATCACCGTTTCACCACAAGAGGTGGTAGATCTGGCTCTAAAACATGGTGCCAAAAGCATCAGCTACACCTACAATGAGCCTGCTATCTGGTACCAATACGCTCGCGACATCGGCATGTTAGCCAAAGAGGCGGGGCTTGCAAATATCTTTGTCTCAAGTGGCTATGAGTCTAGCGAAGTTCTTGCAGATATGCCTAGCTGGGTGAACGCTGCCAACATAGATCTTAAGAGCTTTTCGCACGACTACTACAAAAAGACCCTAAAAGCGGGGCTTGATGGCGTGCTTGAGACTCTAAAAACAGTAGCAAAAAGTAGCATTCACCTTGAAGTTACTACACTCATCATCGAGGGGGTAAATGATGGTGAGATAGAGCAGATGGCTCGCTTTATAGCAACCGAGTTGGGTTGCGATGTGCCGTGGCACTTAAGTGCATTTTATCCAAACTACAAGATGCTGGGTACCACTCCAACTACGCCTAGCACGCTATTTGAAGCAAAGCAGATCGCCAAAAACGCAGGCTTAGAGTATGTTTACATCGGTAATATCGCAAACGATAGCTCCTCGTACTGTCCAAAATGCAGTGCAAAACTAGTGGATAGATCTGCCTATAACGCTAAGATAGTGGGGCTAAAAAACGGCAGATGCAAAGCGTGCAACTACGCTATAAAAGGGGTTTGGGGTGACTAGAGAGAGTTTTTTCGCGGGTAGCTTTTATCCAAATGACAAAGATGAGCTTTTGAGGCTTTTTGCCTCATTTGAGAGTTGCAAGCAGGCGTATAACCCAAAAGCGGTGATAGTCCCACATGCGGGCTACATATATAGCGGATCAACCGCAAACCTCGCATACAGTGCACTTAGTGGCACTTCGCTTGAGCGGTTTGTGATCATCGCACCATCGCACAAGTACGCTTACGATGGGGTCTCGCTATGTGAGTTTAGCTCTTACGCCACACCGCTTAAGACGATCAAAGCAGATCAGGGTCTTGCACACTACCTAAGGAAGAGGCATAACCTCGAGTGCTACCCGCAAGCTCACGCAGAGCATAGTAGCGAGACGCAGTTGCCGTTTCTAAAGCACTACAAACCCAACTCTAAGGTGCTTGAGCTTATCTACTCAAACTCAAGCGTAGAACTGCTTGCTTGCATCATAGAAGATCTGCTTGCTCTTGGCGATGTAGGCATCATCATAAGCACAGATCTAAGCCACTTCTACACACTTGATGAGGCAAAAAAGCTGGATCAAAACTGCCTTGATGCCATAGCAAACTTAGATGAGCAGAGTTTAAGATCTAAGTGCGAAGCGTGTGGGACTTTGGGTGTAGAAGCGATGCTAAGAGTTGCTAAAAAGCTGGATCTAAAACCGCATATACTAAACTATACCACAAGTGCAGAAGCTTCAGGCGATGAAAGCCGAGTGGTAGGGTACACAACTGCGGTGTTTGAGTAAACGCCCTTTTAGCTAAAATACCACAAAAAATAGAGGTCATCTTGAGACACTTCACTAGCTCATTTATCTTTACTATCATAGCCCTTGGTCTAGCCTTTTTGTGGGGCTACAAAAATGGCGATCTAAGCGTTGCTTTTGGGGTTTTACTCATCGCATCTGCACTCGCTCTTATGGAGATCTCACTCTCATTTGATAACGCAGTCGTAAATGCCTCTATACTAAAACATTGGGATAGACGCTGGAAGATGCTCTTTATGACCGTGGGTATGCTCATAGCCGTCTTTGGTATGAGGCTAATCTTCCCCATAGTCATAGTTGCTCACACCGCAGATCTAGGCTACTTAGAGGTGTGGAGACTAGCACTTAACAGTCCCGATGAGTACTCTGCAAAGCTCACCGCTCACCACGCGGAGATCTCCGCATTTGGCGGGATCTTCTTGCTTCTTGTCTTTTTAAACTTCTTGCTAGATGAGTCAAAGGAGATCCACTGGATCAAAAGCATAGAGTCGCGTCTTAAGCACCTTGGCAAGGTGGACGCCATCTCTATTTTTATAGCTATTGTGGTGCTTATGATCTTTAGCTCGCTCTCGCAAGATCGCCTAAGTGTGCTTCTTGCTGGACTTTGGGGGATCATCATCTATGTGAGTGTAAGTATGATCGGCTTTTTTCTCGATGATGAGGGTGGCGATAGTATCAAAAAAGGCTCTATCGGCGGGTTTTTATACCTCGAAGTACTTGACGCATCATTTAGCTTCGATGGAGTTATAGGCAGTTTTGCCATCACAAAAGATATAGTCATCATTATGTTAGGACTAGCCATCGGAGCGATGTTTGTTAGATCTATAACCATCTATCTAGTCGAAAAAGGCACGCTTAGTGAGTATATATACCTAGAGCATGGTGCTCACTACGCTATCGGGGTGCTAGCTATCATCATGCTACTTGGCACGAAGCTACATATCAACGAGCTTTTCACCGCCTCGATCGGCATTATCCTCATACTTCTCTCGCTCTACTCATCGCAAAAAGAGAGAAAATTGGCTAACAAATAGTGTGCTATAATTTTAGATTATCATATATAAAGGATTTTATAAATGTCACAAAGTGACCCATCTTCGGGGCGGAGTAGAACTACCCCTATGAGAGTCGGAAAATGACTCTACTTCTTGTTTATCTCTTCTTGGCTCTGGCGGTATCATTTCTATGCTCTATCTTAGAGGCAGTTTTACTATCAAGTACCAACTCCTACATAGAGAGTTTGACAAAAACACACTCTGATGATGTTGTTGCAAAGCTAAAGAAGCTAAAAAGCGACATCGATGTACCGATCTCAAGCATACTTACACTCAACACTTTTGCCCACACTATGGGAGCTGCGGGCGTTGGAGCACAAGCTCAGATCATCTTTGGTAACGAGCTTCAAAGCATCATAGCATTTGTGGTGACGCTACTCATACTATATGTTTCAGAGATTATTCCAAAAACCATCGGGGCACTCTACTGGAAGCAACTTTTAGTGCCTGTTTCACACATTATGTCATTTGTTATACTTATATCTACACCATTTAATGTAGTCTCTAAGTTTTTAACAGATCTCATCACAAAAGATAAAAAACAGTCCAAAAACTTCTCTCGCGATGAGATCATGGCGGTTGTGGCGATGGGTGAGAGAGAGGGTAGCATACTAAGCAAAGAGGGTGATCTAATCGAAAACCTACTCAAACTCAAAAACATAAAAACCAAAGATATCATGACACCACGAAGCGTGGTTTTTGCCCTGCCTGCGAGCTTTAGCGTAGGTGAAGCTATCGAAGATGAACGAATGTATATACACTCTCGCATACCTATTTATGGCGAAGATTTAGATAGTATCGTGGGTATCGTCTTTAACCAGCAGATCTTAGAAGCAAGCAACGAAGATGAGGACTCAAAAAGCTTAGAGTCTATCTCACACGAAGCTCTGATGGTCTCTGAAAACCTCCCTGTTCAAGCACTTTTAGATATGTTCATAAAGAAAAAGACGCACCTTTTTATAGTGCATGATAGCTATGGACAAACAAGCGGTGTAGTCTCGCTTGAAGACGCCATAGAAACGCTTCTAGGCGTTGAGATCGTCGATGAGCTAGATGTTGTAGAAGATATGCAACTACTCGCCAAAGATAAGAGCAAAAAGTTTCAAGATCGCATAAAACTAGAGCGAAAAATGGTGGAGAGATCAAGTAGCAAGGGGTTTGCAAGTGCCTAGAGTAGCAGCTATTCAGATGAGTATGAGTGAAGATAAAAGCTCAAATATAGCAAAAGCAAAACGACTTGTAAGAGAAGCTAGCCAAAATGGAGCAAACATTATCTTACTTCCAGAGCTTTTTGAGGGACTATACTTCTGCAAAGATATGGACAAAAAGTACTTTAGCTGGGCAAATGAGTTAGAAGCTAACCCTCTTATAGAGGAGTTTAAGCCACTAGCCAAAGAGCTTGGTGTGGTGCTACTTGTGAGCTACTTTGAACGAAGTGGCGATGAGTACTACAACTCACTTGTGCCCATAGATGAGAGCGGGAGAGTGCTTGAGAACTACCGCAAAACTCACATACCAGATGGAGCGGGGTATGAGGAGAAGTTCTACTTTAGATCTGGCGATACAGGCTTTAAGGTGTGGGAGACTAGCTTTGGCAAGATCGGTGTTGGGATCTGCTGGGATCAGTGGTTTAGCGAGTGTGCAAGATCACTTACACTAATGGGTGCAGAGATCATCTTCTACCCTACTGCGATCGGGAGTGAACCTGAGATCCATATAGACTCAAAAGATCATTGGCAACGCGTGCAGATGGGGCACTCTGCTTGCAACATAGTCCCTGTGGTGGTAGCAAACCGCTACGGCAAAGAGGTGGGCGAGAGTTGTACACTTGAGTTTTATGGATATAGCTTTATCACCGATGCAACAGGTGAGAAAGTTGCTGAAGCTGGTAGAGATAGCGAAGAGATCTTATACGCCGATATCGACATAGATGCCAACAAAAAACTAAGAGAGTACTGGGGAATGCTAAGAGATAGAGAGCCATCAAAATACGATATAATAACAGCGAAAAATAGTTAAAAATGTCATAATTTGTCATCAAAGGGGTAAAGTAGATGCCATACTCGAAAATAATCTCATGCTATAAAGATCTGCTAGATGACATAAATGATATGCTTTTTATAGTTGATCGCACCAACAAACGCGTCGATTATGTGAACAAAAAAGTGCTCCAAACCCTAGGCTATACACTAAAAGAGATCAACTCTATTGGATTAGAGCATATCCGCCAAAGCCTAGAAGATGGGCTTAGTTTAGAGCAGATCAGAGAGTATCTACAAGATCATGAACGCTACATCGACTACGCAAAACTACTAACAAAAGATGGCAAAGAGATCTACATAGAAGCGAGCATTCGCTACCTCGCTAGAGAGGAGTATAACTTTAGCCTTGTCATCGCTCGTGACATCACACAAAGGCTTAGTGATGAAGAGAAGCTAAAAGATCTCAACAAAAACCTATACTCTCTTGTGGAGATCAAAACCACAGAGCTTATGAAATCTCTTGAGATGTTTAGAGGCTACAAAGAGGCTCTTGATGTAAACAACATAGTCTCAAAGTCCGATGCAAAGGGGATCATCACCTATGTAAATGATAACCTCTGCCACATCTCTGGATATAGTAGATCTGAACTACTTGGCAAGCCTCACAACATCTTGCGTCACCCCGATATGCCACAGGAGTTTTTTAAGAGTATGTGGGAGAAATTGAGGGCGAAAAAAACTTGGAGCGGAACACTAAAAAACCGTAAAAAAGATGGATCCTCATACTGGATCGACACAAGCATAACCCCCATACTAAACGAGCATGGCAAGACCGTAGAGCTTATAGCCATACGCCACGATGTAACAGCTAGAGTTGAACAGCAACAGCAGTTAGAACGCGTCGCCATCACCGACACGCTCACAGGGCTTGGCAACCGCTACAAGCTCTTTGATGATCTAACAAAAGAGTTCAAAACATTAGTACTCATCGACATAGACAACTTCTCATCTATAAATGATTTTTATGGTTATGAGTTTGGTGATGAGATCATAAAGGCCTTTAGCGAAGTGCTCAAAGGCGAGTTTAGCGGCATAGATGTGAACCTATATAGACTCTATGCAGATGAGTTTGCCATACTAAATGTGGACTTTGAAGAGGTAAACTGTCAAGCAGCGATGATGCACTTTTTGCAGGGCATAACGCAAAAAGCGATCGTAGTGGGTGGAGAGGAGATCTATGTGGAGGTGAGTGGTGCTATCTCCAAAGATAGAGCTTCACCCTATGTTACCGCAGTGATGGCACTCAAGCATGGCAAGAGTAAAAAGGAGCATCTAGTCGCTTACGATGAGTCTCTTTCGCTTGAAAAAGAGTACCAAAACAACATCTTTTGGCACAAAAAAGTACAAGAAGCGATCAAAGATAATCGCATAGTCGCCTACTATCAAGGGATTGCTAACAACATCACAGGCGAGCTTGAGAGGTATGAGACACTAATGAGGCTCATCGATGAAGATGGCAAAGTGGTCTCACCGTTTTTCTTTTTAGATATCGCAAAAAAGACTAAAAGCTACAAAATACTAACCAAAACTATGATCAAGCAGAGTTTTTTGATGTTTAAAGATAGAGACGAGAGCTTCTCTATAAACCTAGATATTGCCGACATACTAGATGCTTCAACGGTTGAGTTTATCATCTCGCAACTAAGTAGCTCCGACATAGGCAAACGAGTCATCTTTGAGATAGTTGAGAGCGAAGAGATCAAGGATTATGGAGTGATCTTGGAGTTTATCAAAAGTGTCAAAAAGTTTGGTTGCAAGATCGCCATCGATGACTTTGGGAGTGGCTACTCCAACTTTGGCTACATCACAAAACTAGATGCGGACTACCTAAAGATCGATGGCTCACTTATCCAAAGCCTAGATAGCGACAGCTCTACGCTACCACTTGTAAAGGCGATAGTAAGCTTTGCAAAAGATCTAGGTATTGAGGTGATCGCGGAGTTTGTAAAAAATGAGCAGATCTACCAAATCATCAAAGGTCTTGGTATCTGCTACTCACAAGGCTACTACTTTAGCGAACCAAAGGATCATATATAGAGTGGAACTCTTTTTGCTTACTAAGCTAAAAAGCGATCGAGGTTTGCGATGGATATAGTGCTCAAAAATAGCCTTATCAATGTAAAGACCAACTTCTCCACACTAAACAGCTCGTGGATGAGAGAGTTTCTAAACCGCCACGCACGCGGTATGCTATTTTTACAAAAAGCCGTACTTATCTTTAGAAACGACATTTTGCTTGAGGCTAGAGAGGAGTTTATAAAAGAGCTTAGTCGCCACCACGCCACTACACACGACTTTGACCATGACTTTTTTCTGCGATCGATGCTTCGCTACAACAACCAACCTATCCGCATAGAACTAAACGAAGATGAAGATGTAGAGCGAGTTGATGTGCATCTCTACGCTTATGATGATAGCACGGTGCTCATAAGCCTAGATGAGCCAAACTCGTGGGTGATGAGCTACTTACGAGGGCAACTTGAGATCTACTTAGAAAAGGGGAGTGAGTGCAGTATGGTTCTTCACCTAGATAGCGAGGAGTCGCGTGCACGACTAGATAGAACGCTAAATAAGAAAAATGTACTCCACTATGAGGTGCACTACACTTTCAATGAGCGGTTTTTGACAAAGCTTTATAACAAGTACGCAAAGTATAGTTTTGGGACTATCTACGAATCGCTTGAAGATGATCTAGCACCATTTTATGCCACACTAGAGTGTCCTATCGGAGCGAGTAGAGACCAGATCCGCCAAAACTATCGCCGACTAGCTAGAGCCTACCACCCAGATACCGCAACAGGTGAAAAACCCTATATGATCACTCACTATACGCAGAAGTTTCAACAACTTCAAGAGGCGTATAGCATACTAAAAGAGGTGAGTTAAAAATTCATGCTTAAGCTCTTGAAACGAAGGGTAGTCATTGCGAGAGGCGGTCATTACGAGGAGCAAAGCGACGAAGTAATCTAAGTTGTTTGGCGGTTTATATGCGTTCCCACGCAGAGCGTGGGAACGAGAAGAGTTTTCAGTTATCAGTCTTCTGAGTGTGAGCGTATCGATTTTGACTCTCCTGAGACTTTTGAGCTATGAGCGTATAAAAAACCAAACTGTTTGAGCCATCTTTAGATGGTGAGTTTTTGGTTTTTAGCGAAGAGCAAGAAGGTCTCCTCAAAATCGTTCAAGCTCACGAGCTTTTTTGGTTACTTTTTTGTCGATACAAAAAAGTGACAAGAGGTTGATTTATATTATAGAGATTGCTTCGCTATGCTCGCAATGACTGACGCTCAAGTTGCCTCGCAGTGACGGGTGTATGCATTCCCACGCAGAGCGTGGGAACGAGAAGAAACAACTGTTTAACAAAAACCGACGCTTTAGCGTCAGAGCGACAGGGTCGCGGGGGCACCACGCCGAGTGGAACTCAGCGTTAGCGTAGCCAAGCGGAGCTTTGCTCTGGTGGCGTATTTATATTAAAAACCCCATCGCCTTTTGGTTATCAAAAGAGCTTAGCCTCTCACGCTCTATCTCCTCTAAAAAGTCCTCTTCACTAAAGATGCTATCCTCTCTTATGGCGACCTTGTAGGCACTATTTTTCACCACAAGCTGGATCTGAGCACCACTTAGATCAAACTCTGCAAGCCTATCCACCTTGAAGCCTCGTTTAAACTTTGCATTTTTAGGAAGCATCTTTTTCCACAGTTTTAGCCTCTGATCCCTGCTTGGTCTTTTAAACTCAATCTTGTAGTTAAAACGACGCGAAAACGCCTTGTCGATGTTCTCTAGCAGGTTAGTTGTAGCTATCAAGATACCATCAAACTTCTCGATCTGCTCCAAAAAGATGTTTTGCATCTGGTTATACATCTGCTCGCTTCCGCTCATTGCACCGACACTTCTAGTGCTTAGAAACTGATCGGCTTCATTTAGCAGTAGCACAGGTTCGCTCTTGGTTTTGTGTGCAAGGTCATAATAGGTGTCAAAGATCTTTCGCACATTTTTCTCACTCTCGCCCACATACATAGAGAGGATCTTAGAGCAGTCAAACGCCAAAACCTCCTTTTTTAGCGACTTTGCAAGCGAATAGGCGGTGATGGTTTTGCCTGTTCCTGCTGAGCCATAAAATATAATCCTAGCATCGATCCCACTCTTTTTATCCTTGATCCCCCACTCCACAAGGCGGTTTATCACATCTTTATCTAGCTGTCTTAGAAGCGAGCGTAGCATCTCCTCTGTACGCGACTCTAGCACCACATCTTCTAGTGAAGTGGTAGGCTCAACTAGCTCAAATATATCTTGCTCATCTATAACAGAGTCTAGCTTTATGCGTTTTGTTTTTTTGGTTTTTTGTGGGTGTATGAGGCTTTGGAGCAGATCATCTACTATATAAAACGACCTGCTAATCCCGCCAAATGGGTTTAGCACCTCCTCATAGTCGATGATGCCCTCTTTTATGAGATGTGATCCCTCCTCCAAAAGAGAGCGGTTTTTGATGCGATCATACTCATCGCTTGAGACTAGATCTATAAGTGTGTTCATCTCTCTTAGCATCGCATCTGTGGAGCTATACTCCTCACGCAGAAGTGCCAAAAAGATCACTTGTTCTTTTGCAGAGAGCTTTTTTTGTTTCAAAAACCGCTCAAGCTCAAACTTCGCACTAGTCTGTTTTACCCTCTGTTCTATCCTCTTTTCTAGTGTGCTAAGACGCTTCATCGCCCGATCGATACCAAGGGAGTGCTCATGCACATTTTGGCGGATCGAGCTCATCTTTTGGTAAAGCTCTACTCGCATAAACTGATCTTGCAGATACTCCAGATGATCTCTGTACGGCTTGATATCTGCTAGCTCACTCTCAACCTCGCCACCTTGAAGTAACCTCAAAAACCCACTAGATGGGGCTATGGTACTATTTAGTAGCTCTAGTGGCGTTGCTTCGGAGACTTTTATGGGGTTGAAACTCTGCTGATGGATCCACCCAAGCTCAAGCAGTCGTTTGATGTCTACTATGTGCTCTAAGTAGGCGTAGCGAGGTTTGTGGATACTGCGAAGCAGATCTAAAACCACTAGCTCATCTTCACCCTCTATGTAGCTAGATGCTACTTTTTGTAGCACCAAAGCCTCATCTAGCGAGCACTTTAGCGATGCAAAAAGATCGTTTTTGCTTAGATCTTTGCACTCTATAAACTCCAAAAGTATCTTCATTACTCCTCCATAAACGAGTACAAAAGCTCTATCTCTTCTGCCCAGATGCTCTCATCTATGGTCTCAAGTATGAGCGGTATATCATTCATTCTATCATCACGCATGATGAACTTAAACGCATCGATGCCAATCTCCCCTTTGCCAAGTGAGTGGTGGCGATCCACTCTTGAGCCAAACTTCGCCTTAGAGTCATTTATGTGCATACCACTAAGATACTCAAAGCCCACTATGCGATCAAACTCCGCCCACGACGCGTCGTAAGCCTCGCGAGTTCTTATGTCATAGCCGCTACTAAACATATGACAAGTATCGATGCAGACACCTACGCGACTTTTATCCTCTATGCGATCTATAAGATGTGCTAGATGCTCAAACTTGTAGCCGAGGTTACTCCCCTGCCCTGCGGTGTTCTCGATCACAAGTTTCACCCCTTCGCTTCGCCTCAAAGTCTCATTCATCGCATCAGCTATTAGATCCAAACACTCCTCTTCGCTTATCTTTTTTAGATGACTCCCAGGGTGAAAGTTGAGCCGATCAAGCCCCAAAAGCTCACAGCGATGCACCTCATCTAAAAACGCCTCAAGCGACTTAGCTCTAGCTTCAGCTTCAGGGTGACCAAGGTTTATGAGGTAGGAGTTATGTGGAAGTATATGCTTTGGAAGGATTCCACTCTTGGCAAGCTTTGCCTTAAACTCCTCTATGGTCGCCTCATCTAGTGGCTTTGCACTCCACTGTCTTTGGTTTTTGGTAAAGAGTGCAAACGCTTTTGCATTGATCGCCATCGCGTTGGCAACTGCATTTTGCACCCCTCCGCTCGCACTCACATGTGCCCCTACAAACTTACTCATCAAGATCCTTTATCTTTATCATTATGCCATTTTTAGGGTCGCGAAAACTCATAGATCTGCTACTTACTTCATAGTAGATCTCAACGCTTTCATCGCTGATGCGTTGCACAAAACCTGCACCATTTTTGATCAGATTTGCACCACCATATATGGGCTTATGAAGCAGTAGATCGCTAAGCAGATCATCATAATATGCTCCATTTAGGTACTTCGCGTTAAATACTCCCTTTGGCATACAACCATCTTTTGTGGTGCAGATGAGGCGGTTTATACTTATGCGATCCAGACTCACTCCAGCAGAGAAGATCTCAAGCTCCACGCCACTTTTGCCACTTCGCACAAATCCCACATCGCTATATGCAAAGTTTGCGGTTTTGATCGTTACTAGCTTGCTTGAGTGAGTATCGTATGACCTTGTAGCACACCCGCTAAAGAGTAAAAGTAACACCAAAAACGCATATTTCATAGTCGCAATTATAGCCACAATACTATTTACAACTATCTATGCTAAAATAGCTAGATGTACAACCAAAGGCTACTTAAACTTTTTAGATCATTTTACAAAAGCAACTACCCAGATGATATGGAGTCGCTCATTGAGCTTTTTAGTATATTTGGTGGACTTGATGTGACGCTTGATGTGCACGAGAGCCTGAGAGAGCTTATACAAAAGCATATAGTTGATGAGATCTACCGCCTAGAGCGGATAGTAAACTCTCTACTTGACTATAACGACCATGCCAAACGCCTGCTAAAAGCCCTCGCATCAAGCAACCGCAAGATCTTCTCTACATTTAACAAAGCGGGGCTAAATAACCAAAACGGCGGGATCGCCCTTGATGATCTAGTTAAGAAGGATCTTGTTTGGATCGAGTACTCAAGGGAAGTGCCACCCAGTGTGCAAAACCCAAACGAGAAGCTTCCACGCGACCTTGCGAGGTATCGCATCTCGCACAAACTCCTCTTTAGCTACCCATTTTTACGCTTCTGGTTCTACTTTGTAGAGCCAAATATCAGATCACTCAAAAATGGTGAAAGCGAGCGGTTTTTTGCTCTTATAGAGGAGAGATTTTTTAGCTATACAAGCTTGGTTTTTGAAGAGCTTTCATCGCTACTGCTAAACTACCATCTGCGAGACTCACTCATCATAAGCACGGGAAGCTACTGGGATAAAAACATCGAGATCGACATACTCACACTCACCGAAGATGGCAAGGTTTTTGTCGCTGAGTGCAAGTGGAGCAACCACCCAGTTAGCAAGTCGATCCTAACCAAACTAGAGCAGAAGTGCGTCCAAGCCGAAATAGAGCCAGATCTATATGTGCTCTTCTCTAAGCGGGGATTTTCCAATGAGCTAAAAAAGGAGTCTGGCAAAGGACTACTTCTCTTTAGCTCGGGTGATTTTGAGCTACTGCTTAAAAACATCACAGATGATGAGTTTGATGATCAATGCTTTTTGGACTAAGCCTTTTTGCTCTGCTCTATAAGCACGCTCTCGATCATCTCATCTAGCTCACCATCAAGTATGGCAGAGACATTTGAGTACGCCTCACCGCTCCTACTATCTTTGATCTGCTGATATGGTTGCATAACATAGCTTCTGATCTGATGCCCCCACCCGATCTCGCTCTTTGGCGTGTTTGCAGACTCTGCTCGTTTGGCGTCCATCTCTAGCTCATAGAGGCGAGACTTTAGCATCTTCATCGCGGTGGCTCTGTTTTTGTGCTGACTACGATCATTTTGGCACTGCACCACAAGCCCTGTTGGTATATGTGTGATGCGTATGGCGGACTCAGTTTTGTTTACATGCTGACCACCCGCCCCGCTCGCCCTGTAAGTATCGACTCTGATGTCGCGATCTTCTATGGTGATGTTGATATTATCATCGATCTCTGGCGAGACGATCACTGAAGTAAAAGAGGTGTGTCTCTTGGCGTTTGAGTCAAATGGTGAGATCCGCACAAGTCTATGCACGCCTGTTTCTACCTTAAGGTAACCATAAGCGTTTTCGCCCTTTATAAGAAGCGATGCGTCCTTAATGCCTGCTTCTTCACCCTCTTGGTAGTCAAGCATCTCCACACTAAAGCCCCGTCTCTCGGCAAATCGCTTATACATTCTAAGCAGTATGCTAGCCCAATCCTGCGACTCCGTCCCACCAGCTCCAGGGTGGATTGAGAGTATGGCGTTGCTTGAGTCTAGCTCATCACTTAGAAGCACTTCGATCTCCATGCTTCGTATGAGGCTCTCTAGGCTTCCAGCTGTCTCAAAGCACTCTTGTACGCTCACCTCGTCCGCCTCCTCTAACGCCATCTCATATAGCTCCTCGGCATCATCTAAACTGCCCTTAGCTCTGTTAAACTTAGCAAGCTTCCTCTCAAGCTGTGTTTTTTCCTTGGAGGTGTTTGCAGCAAGCGTGGCATCACTCCAAAACGCCTCGCTATTTTCAAGCTCAGCTATCTCATCAAGTCTTGTTTGAAGCTTCTGTGGCTCTACTACGCCCGCGATATTTTGCAACTTGATCTTTAGCTCTTTTAGTAGTGTCGTGTATTCGTAATTATCCATCGTATCCTCTATTTGTGCAATTATAGCAAAATAGAAGTTTGACATTTTAATATTTTATGTATATACTTATACATATATATAAAGGAGCTGTCATGATCTCAGTAGCAAAGATCTTCACTAGTGGTAACAGTCAAGCTGTAAGACTCCCAAAAGAGTTTAGGTTTGAGAACCAAGAAGAGGTTTTTATAAAAAAGATAGAAAATGGTGTGATGCTTCTATCTAAAAGCGACAAGAGCGTATGGGACACCCTCTTTAGCAAGTTAGATGATTTTTCAGATGACTTTATGCAAAAAAGAGAGCAACCAAAGCAAAATAGAGAGGATCTGTTTTGAAGCGAATTATGCTAGATACAAACATATGTATATATATCATCAAAAACAGACCGCTTCATGTCAAAAAGAGACTTAGTGATTATAGTGTTGGCGATGTTACTCTCTCGTCCGTAGTTGTTTCAGAGCTATACTTTGGGGCTTATAAAAGTGAAAAAGTGGAGCAAAACCTTATGGCGTTAGAGGAGTTTTTAAAGCCATTTGACATACTAGAGTACGGCACTAGTGCATCTAAAGAGTATGGCAAACTAAGAGCCACGCTAGAGAGATCTGGCACTATCATAGGTGGAATGGATATGCTCATAGCAGCTCACGCACTAGCAAGCGATATGACACTAGTTACTAACAACACCAAAGAGTTTAAAAGAGTAGAGAGGCTTAGAGTAGAAAACTGGGTGTAAGCAGATAGGCACACTAAGAGATCTGCTTTGTGCTCTCCTTGTGCAACTCTTTATGCTTTCTAAGCTGGGTGAGTATATGCTCAATGGTGATCTTAGGAGCATACTGAAGCAGATCTACTATCTCCCTAGCCTGCCTTGAGTACTTGATGTTGTACTCACTCGCATACTCGATCTCAAAGCTAAAGAGATCCTGCTCACTCACCCCTAGCACCTCCGCTATGTAGGGCAAAAGCTCGACTCTTATCTCTCGCCTACCATTTAGGTATCTATATATACTCTGCTCTGTTGGCACCTCTCCTGTGATCTTTAGCTTTGGTTCAAGCAGAAGCAAGTTTTTTACAAAATCCTTCTTTGCTATCTTCTTCTCTTGCAAAAAATAGTTGATCTTCTCATACACTTCCAAGATATAGCCTTTAACCAAAGTGGATTATTTTAAACAGAGTGTAAGAAGCAGTATAGTTAATATAAATTAACAACAAAGGATTATGTGAGTGATAAAAGCAAAATATACTAAACTCAAAAACATTTAAGTATGCCACTAGCTTTTATAGATGGTCTGTTTGAGTATAGTAAAATAGACTAATAGCCCCTCCATTTTTGCTATAATTTCGCACTTTTAAAAACGGAGTCAAGTTGATAGTTGCAAAAAGCGTTTTAGATCTAAGATCTCACCTACAAGAGAGTACAAAAAGCATCGGTTTTATCCCTACTATGGGGGCTTTGCATGAAGGGCACATAGCACTCATAAAAGAGGCAAAAAAGCAAAACGATCTAGTAGTAGTGAGTATCTTTGTAAACCCTACGCAGTTTTTAGCAGGTGAGGACTTTGAGCTTTACCCACGAAAAGATGAGGCAGACAAAGAGATCTGCCGTTTTGTAGGCGTAGATCTACTCTTTATGCCACAAGTAAACGAGATCTACTCGCAAGATGAGTGCTTTATAGAGGCTCCAAAGATGCGAGGCTATATCTTAGAAGGTCACTCAAGGGCGGGTCACTTTAGCGGAGTACTCACAGTTGTACTAAAGCTCTTAAACATTGTAAAACCAAGCCGTGCCTACTTTGGCAAAAAAGATGCCCAACAACTCTACCTCATCACCCAGATGTGCAAAAGCCTATTTTTAGATGTGGAGATAGTTCCTTGTGAGATTGTGCGAGGCAAGGACACCCTAGCACTAAGCAGTCGCAACGCTTACCTAAGCAAAGATGAACGCACCGAGGCACTAAAGATACCCCGTTCGCTTATGGTAGCAACAAATCTAGTCAAAAATGGCACGCTTGATTGCAAGATCATAGAGGAGAAGATGAGAGAGACTCTAAAGCCACTTGAAGTTGAGTACGCAGTGGTAGTTGATCGAAACTTAAATAAGCTAGAGCAAGTTAAAATCGGCAACTCCATCATACTTGTAGAAGCCAAAGTTGGCACCACAAGACTACTTGATAACATCTGGATCTAGTACAAAGATCCAAACTTTACTTCATTAGCTTAATCAACTGAACTACTATGCCATAAACTAGTTCAATCAACTAAACTACTAAGTATAAACTCTACTCGTTTTTTCGCCTTATAGTGCGGTTCATCGATCGCTTCGATGCTCTTTAGTATAGGGAGTAGTCCCCTTGAGTTTGCCACCTGTATCGATAACCCCGGTCTTGCATTTAGCTCCAAAAGCATAGCACCCTCATCACGATCTAGCACTATATCGACTCCTAGATACCCTAGCTTTGTGATCTCATAACACCTACTTGCTAGAAGAAGTAGCTCCTCCCAATTAGGCAGTGCGATACTACTTAGATCTGCTTGCGTATCTGGGTGGGTAGCAATCACTGAGCCATTCATCACGGCATTTATCGCTCTACCACTTTGTATATCTATGCCCACGCCAACAGCTCCTTGATGCAGGTTCGCCTTACCATCAGACACCTTTGTGGAGAGGCGAAGCATCGCCATCACAGGGTAACCTCTAAAGATGATGATGCGAATATCTGGCACACCTTGGTATGAGTATGGTTCAAAGAGTGGATCTATGTTTATGAGCGACTCGATGATGGCAACATCTTGATCACCACCTAGTGAAAATAGCCCTGCAAGCGTGTTTAAGAGGTGTCTTGCTATATCGTCATAGCTAAGTTTTTCTCCGCTTGACTTTACAAAAAGCTCACCATCTCTGCCTGTGATGACCAAAATCCCCTTACCACCAGAGCCTTTCGCGGGCTTTATGGCAAAGCCACTTAGAGCCATTATGGCATCTTTGTGCCTTTTTATGTCATGGACAAACTCCACAACTAGCAGTAGTTTAGGGCTTTTGATGCCATACTTTGTGACTAGCTTTTTAGTCTTTAGCTTATCATCTACAAGCGGGTAGAGGCTTCGCTTATTGTAGCGGTTGATATACTCAACATTTCTGCCATTTATGCCTAGTATCCCGCTTTCTCTTAGCTTCGATGGCGATATAAAAAGGCTCACGAGTTAGCTCTAAAATCTCTAAAACGGTAAAGCTCAAAGAGCCTATAACCCGCATATCTACCCATTAGCATCATCAGTGCTATGGCTATGAGGTTTATCTCTGGGAAGTTAAAACACAAGTGGGCGATGTAGCCGTTTTGCATCGCTAGATAGACTAGCACAGCGATCAGCATACTCCCCCCGCCTTGGATCATAACCTCTTTTGCACCCTCTTCCTCCCACAGGATCGACATTCGCTCGATCGTCCATGATAGAATCACGATCGGGAAAAATGCCACGCTCATTCGCGAGTTGAAACCAAACTCATACCCAACGATCGCCATCACACCCACCAAAAATATCACAATAGTGATGATAGTAGCGATCCTTGCAACTAGAAGCAGGTTTAGCCACGAGAGGTAGCTTCGTATCATAAGCCCGATGGCGACAAGCACTATAAAGTTGATAGCACCTAGAAAAAGCGTGGTCTGCAAAAACGCCATCGCCAAAAGTACGGGCATAAATGTCCCAGATGTTCGCACGCCCACGATGAGACGCATAAAAACAGTGATCAAAGCACCGATGGGGATAAGCAGAAGTATCTTAAAAAAGCTCTGCTCCTCAATAGGCAAGCGATGCACACTAAAGAAGTTAAAAACCCCGCTCTCTACGCTACTTTTGACCACCTCTATGGCGGGGATATTGTGCTCAAGCATAGCAAAACTAACATGAGCATTACTCGCCCCTACTAGATCTATGAGCGACTTACCACCTCTTGACCAGAAAAAGTACTCTTTTGGATCGATGGGAGTTGGTTTTTTAGGATCAAAAAAGAGCCATCCATCGCCATTTTTTACCTCTATTATGCTTCTAAGTGATTGATTTCGCCTCGCATCTTCTAAGCGAAGCACCATAGAGACGCGGTGAGAAACGCCCGCTTGACTAAGCAGAGTTGTCAAAACATCATCGTAGTTTCGCTTACGAAAGAGTATGGAGCTATTTTTACTGCTCTCTAGTTTTGAGGCGATCTTGATAAGCTCTTTTGTAAAGCTTATCTCATCACTTGACGCCTCATACGCCTCTTTTAGCACCTCATCAGCCGCAAGAGCCTCCGCCTCACTCCAGAGTATCTTAGCTTCTGGCACGCCCATATAGCTCTCATCGCCACTAAGTCCCTCCTGCTTTAGCTGGATCTTATAGTAGATAGTCTGCCTTGTGTTTGCCTCTCTTTTGCTCCACTCGCCCCGTCTTGAGCCATCTTGGTAACTGATGTTAAACCCGTACCCAGATGAAACACTCTGCTCATAGAGTATGCCCGAGCTTGCATCTGGTATGTTAAGGCTTACAAGTATAGGAGTTTGTGGGGTGGGCATAAACTCCACTTTTGCCTCTATGTCCCAGATCTGCATTCGCTCATTTGAGAAAAATGGCATACCTGTCTCATAGTGCCTAAGAGTAGCAAGCACCACGCCCGTAGTGGCTATAAATGCAACGAGTGCATAAAAAAACGCTCTATTTTTCATGGTTTGGATATACCATTTTCTTCAAGCACAAGCGGAGCGAGATGATCCCTACTAACATCAACTACTATCATATCTTGCAAAGCGTTTCTACCAACTAGCACGCCATAGTTCATATGACTACGATCAGTTAGGCTAAACTCCACAAGCTGGGTTTTGTTGGCAAGCCTTAGCTTCAGTGCCACAACCACCCGTTTACTACCTTGTTCATTAGATGACTGCGTAATCTTGATGTGCCTTGCTATCTGTTTTTCTATGACAAAGCTCTCATCATTCACTCTGCTTGGGAACTCAAACCTCACCCACTTTTTGCCATCTCGCTCAAACTCCTCTATGCCTCTAGCATCGATCGAGGAGATCTCCGCACCCGTATCGATCCTAGCATCTAAGATAAACTCCGATGGGGTAATCTGCACTCGCTCCACTCCGCCTACTACTAGCTTATCTTTGAAGCTTTTAAGCTCCTTAATCTTAGCGTCTGGTGGGGGTGCACCTAGCAGTTTTAGTTGCTCATTTTGCCTATTTTGCAGATCTTTTAGCTCATCTAGGCGAGTGCTTATCTCTTGAAGTTGTGACTCTGTTTTAGCCAGAGATGCCCTAAGCTCAGATCTACTATCTTTGAGATCTGCTATCTCGCTACTATTTTTCGCTTCAAGCGTTACTATTTTGTCATTGACTTTTTGTGTGAGTCTATGCTCAGCTACATTTATATGCTCTTTGAGTTCTTGGAGTTTTGCCTCAGAAACGGGAGGCTCTTTTATGGTACAACCACCAAATAGTAGCACCATAGCAAATGGTAAGTAGAGCTTTTTCACAACTGTTCCTTGTTTATGAAACGAAATTAAATCACAAAAATGATTAATACGCAGTTTACTTTTTTACCCTCTCTAATCTCTGGTTTTCTTGGGCTTTATAAAGCTCTGCACACCCCTTTGAAAGCTCGCGGATCTTAAGTATATAGTTTTGTCTCTCAGTTTGGCTGATCGCTTTTCTAGCATCTAGGACATTAAAGGTATTTGCCGCCATCATACATAGATCATAAGCAGGTAGCGGAAGCTCTGCATCTAATGCTCTTTGACACTCCTTACTTTTAGCGTTAAACTCATCAAAAAGCATCGCCGTATCTGCTACTTCAAAGTTGTACTTGCTAAACTGATACTCCGCCTCTTTATGTACATCGCGGTAGTAGGTTTTGCCATGTTCATTTTCGCCCCACACTATGTCAAACACACTCTCAACACCCTGCAGGTACATAGCAAGCCTCTCTGTGCCATAAGTGATCTCGACAGCAACTGGTTTGCACTCTATCCCGCCAACTTGTTGGAAATATGTAAACTGTGTCACCTCCATACCATTTAGCCAAACCTCCCAGCCAAGCCCCCATGCACCAAGTGTTGGCGACTCCCAGTTATCCTCTACAAATCGTATGTCGTTGTTTTTGAGATCAAGCCCCAGATACTCCAGTGAGCTAAGATATAGCTCCTGTATGTTTTGTGGACTAGGTTTGATGAGGACTTGAAACTGATAGTAGCTCCCTAAGCGGTTTGGGTTTTCGCCGTATCTACCATCTGTTGGGCGTCTTGATGGTGCTACATACGCCACTGACCACGGCGTAGAGTCGAGGGATCGTAAAAATGTCGCAGGGTGAAAAGTTCCAGCACCTGCTGGTATATCGTAGGGTTGAATGATATTGCACCCCTGTTTTTGCCAAAACTCTTGAAGCTTAAGTAGCATGTTAGAAAAAGTGATCATATTTGTTCCTATTTTTTGAAATTTTAACACATTTTGCAGATAATCTCACCCACACTCTGCCCTAGTGATCTTGCAACCACTTCGCACTTTACCTTTAGTAAAAAGCAGACTTCGCCCCTATGTGTAGGACTAAGCGACTCATAGTTACCCATACCCTTAGAGATAACTAGATCTACGCTATCGAAGAGATCTCTTGCCTCTTTTGTGGCTCTTTGGTAGTCAAACCCAGGGGTATCAACTCCGCTATCTACCACCTTTGCTACTTCACCAAGCCCTGAAGAGATCGCCTCATCGTAGGTTATGTCGTTGATGATTGGTGCTCCACGACTCATAAAGTAGAGCTTTTTTGTAGGATAAAGCTCTCTTATGGTTTGTAAAAATAGCTTATCAAATATATGCTCACCTGCGTTATCACCTAGCAGAAGCACACTTTTAGACTCTTCAAGAGCAGATCTAAAGTGCTCAAAGTGATCTATGGCAAAAGGTGTGCAAAAGATGCTCTCAAGCTCATCTTCTAAGCTAAACTCAACCTTTGCAGCTAGATCTATAACATTGCCCGCAACTGCAACTTTTGTAGCAGTTAGTAGCTTCTCATCTGAGGTGGCTATGCGGTGCGAGAGCTTATCAATATACCCAAGAGCCTTAAGAGTAGCATCTCTTTTTTGCTTAGCATATAGATCACTCATACCAGCGATGAGTGCCATCTCTTTGTAAACATAAGCTGCGACTTGTGGCGGAGTGTGCGAAAAGCTAAACTCACGACTAAGCTCCTCTACGCGAGAATGAAGTTTGTGCGTTAGATCTGCATCAGCGTTGATCGCTTTTGCGACCTTTAAACTCTGCTCTACTATACAACTAACACACGCTTCATGTAGAAGCATGGCTTGTGTGCTCCTCGATGGTTTTGTTCCACATTAGCTTATATTTGCGTCTCATAAACTCCACCTCTTGTTGTGAGAGTTTTAGTTGCTCTTGAAGCGTAGCAATGGTTTTGCGATCCTCTTCATACAGCTCTTGAAGCGATGAGAGAGCATCTCGCAAGAACTCATTTTCGTTTTTGAGTGAAGCTAATGTCTCATCTTTTGCATCTAGAACTTTTTCGTGCAAGTTTATGATAGTACCGATCGTTTTTTCCACAAACATCGGCTCAACAGAGATGTTTTTCATCTCTTTTAGCACTTCAAGCTCTTTTAGCTTTGCAGGTATCACCGCACTAGCACCACGAGATGGATCTATGTAGCGAACCCCACCCTCAACCTTGCTTGCAAGCTTACCGCGAGAGATGAGATCCTCAATCGCACCATCATCAAGCCCACTTAGAGCCTTATACTCATCTATACTCATCCATTTCATAGCACTACCCTACTCTAAGATGGTCTCGATCGTACTTGAGTCCATCTCCACTTGCTTTGCTTTTGCGATGCGATCCTCTTTTAGTTTGATACTTAGCTCTTCATCATCAAGTGCTAAGATCTGCATCGCTAAGTACGCGGAGTTTATAGCTCCTGCTTTGCCGATGGCAACCGTTGCCACGGGCATACCTGCTGGCATCTGCACAGTTGAGAGAAGTGCATCGATCCCGCTAAGTGCAGAGGCACTCATAGGCACGCCGATGACTGGTCTAACGGTTTTACTAGCTAGCACGCCCGCTAAGTGAGCCGCCATACCCGCCGCGGCTATAAAGACTCTAGCACCCTTTTTCTCTGCTGTTTGTATGTAGGTTTTGGTTCTCTCAGGTGAGCGGTGAGCAGATGAGATGATAAGCTCATACTTCACGCCAAACGCCTCAAAAGTGTCCGAACAACTCTTCATAACCTCAAAATCGCTCTTAGATCCCATAATAATCGAAACAAACTTCATCTATTCTCCTTGGTTTTTCGGGTAAGTTAGCATATCTGGGTGAGATGGTATGCGTAAAAATGTGTGTGGCGGAAGCTTGGTAGGTAGCTTTATAGGGTTTGTGTTGCCACTATGGATCTCGTCCCACACCTTGCCATTTTGAGCCAAAAGCTTCTTAAACTTCACATAAAAAACACCATCTCGCTCGTAGATGCTTCCTAAGTCATTTTCTACCAGATCCACACTAGATCCACTAGGCGAGACGATCTCTTGTTCATCATCTGGACGAGTTGTGAAGCGACACAAAAACCACTCTCCACTCTCATCAACTTGAGCGGTGACTTGGTGCGTGCCTTGTTGTATGGTGAAGTCAAGGCTTTGTGTGTCATTTTTTTCAAACGGTCTTGAGACTAGGTAAGCATCGGTGTAGCCACGATTTTGAAGTGAGTTTAGCTCATGATCATATCTGCTAGTATCGATATCGCCACTATAATAGTCATCGATCGCCATCTTGTACGCTTTGGCACTCACCGCCGCGTAGTATGCACTTTTGGTGCGTCCCTCGATCTTTAGTGAGTCCACTGCCCCACTCTCAAGGATCTCTTTTATGTGGTGTGAGAGGTTTAGATCTTTAGAGTTCATAATATAAGTACCCACGCCATCGTCCTCTTCTAGGCGAAAGAGCGTGCCTGTTTCAGGGTTTGCAGCGTAGATCTCATAAGGGAAGCGACAATCATTTGCACAACTTCCACGGTTTGGCACTCTGCCACTTTGAAGCGTGGAGATGAGGCATCTGCCACTATATGCAAAGCACATAGATCCATGCACAAACACCTCAAGTTCAAGATCTGGAAGATGCTCTTTTATGGCGACTAGATCTTTTAGCGAGATCTCTCTTGCAGTGATAATGCGAGTAGCCCCAAGATCGCGGTAGATCTCAGCATCTAAAGCGTTCATAACATTTGCTTGAGTAGAGAGATGAAGTGGCATATCGGGTGCAAGATCTTTACAGAGCTTCAAAACCCCTGGAGTGGCGACTATAAAGGCATCAGGCTTAAGTTCTGCCATTTGTGAGATGTGCTTTTTTAGAAGATTTAGCTGTGAGTTAAATGGAAAACCGTTGATGGTAGCATAGACTTTTTTGCCTCTTGCGTGAGCATAGTCTATACCTTCGCCAAACTCCTCCCAGCTAAACTCTTTGCCAGATCTTATGCGAAGAGAGAAGTGGCTCACACCACCATAAACTGCGTCAGCACCGTAGCTAAGAGCGATCTTTAGCTTCTCTAGTGTGCCCGCGGGCGAGAGTAGTTCTGCTCTCATTTTTTGGCAAACTGAGCGAGCAATGCTTCTATATCATCTTCGCTTACAGTTTCGTTGTGAGTATCCCCCACGATATGTTGAGCTGAACTTACTCGCTTACTATCATCTATGCGAGCTTCAAAGAGGCTATTTAGGTAGTTTGAGAGTGCTCGCATCACATTGATAACACGCTCAATCTTTTGACGATGTATATCTTGATACTGCATAATAT
Source organism: Sulfuricurvum sp. (assembly GCA_041669045.1). Classification (GTDB taxonomy): domain Bacteria; phylum Campylobacterota; class Campylobacteria; order Campylobacterales; family Sulfurimonadaceae; genus JBAYBZ01. The sequence continues at coordinate 94,075 of JBAYBZ010000001.1, forward strand.
CCATAACGCTCATCAAAGCATCGCCATTTGTTTGACACATCTCTACTAGCTCGCTACAACTCTGTTTCGCCTCTTTGTTTAGCTCCAACTGCTCGCCAAATGCTTTTATATCTGGAAAACGCACGCTAAGTTTCTCAAAAAGCTCGATATTTTTACCCACTACTTGTGCGAGGCTCTCAACTACTGCCTCTTTTTCCATCATATCGTTTGAGATCTGCTCAACTATGTCAAAGATCTGCGTGGCTTTTTCTTCACTCTCTTTGGTCACATCATCTAGCTGATGCACCATTTTGTTCTCTTGAGTTGCTGGAAGTGGCCAGTGATGAGCAGTTTGGTTGGAGTAACCCACTGGCTTATCTGCATCATTAGCTACGAAACTACCCTCATCATCAAGCTCCTCTACCTGCTCATCTTGAAGATCCGTCTCGTCCATCTCATCAAGTCCGCCACTCATAAGTGCATCTAGTTCTTCTTGAGTCATAACCCCATCTCCAGATATATTAGCCAATTGCTAAATTGTAATTTTGTTATAATATCATAAAAAAGTATCAATATAGGCTTAACATGACAGTAGATCTACACAACCATACCAAACTTTGCAACCACGCCACAGGTGAGATGAGAGAGTATATTGAAGCTGCCATCGCTAAGGGGATCAAGCACTTTGGCTTTAGCGATCACGCCCCAATGAGCTTCGATCCAGCTTATCGTATGAGCTTTAGCGATATGAGCAGATATGAGAGCGATGTGCTTGAGCTAAAGGATCACTACCGTGACCAGATCGAAGTGCTTTTAGCCTACGAAGTGGACTACCTTGTGGGGCATATGGATCCTCGTGTGCTTAGTGCAGATGTGGACTATCTCATAGGCTCTGTACACTTTTTGGACGGTTGGGGGTTTGATAACCCAGAGTTTATGGGCAAGTATGATAGCCTAGATCTTGATGAGCTTTGGGAGCACTACTTTGCAACCATAACCGCAATGGTAAAGAGTGCTCATTTTGACATAGTTGGGCATATAGATCTACTAAAACTCTTCAAGTTTTTGCCAAAAAAGCACTCTCTAGCTGATCTAGCTTATGACTCGCTTGTAGCCATAAAAGACTCAGATATGACACTTGAGGTAAATATGTCAGGACTTAGAAAACCAATCGGTGAGATCTACCCATCAAAGCAGATCTTGGAGTTAGCTTACTCTCTTGGGGTCGATATCACCTTTGGTTCAGATGCACACGATCCCGCTCAAGTGGGGCTTTATGCAAAAGAGGTGCTAGATCTCGCCACAAGCGTAGGTTATAAAAGGTGTGCCCTTTATAAAAGTCGCAAAAAAGAGCTGATACCAATAAGTTAAATATAAGATAAAGCAGTTTTAAAGAGTTGTAAAAGTATAATTTGCTCACTTTTAAACTCAAAAAAAGGTAGTAAACTTATGGCAAAATATATTGACTTGACAAATTCAAACTTTGAATCGACAATCGCAAATGGTGTCTCTTTAGTGGACTTCTGGGCTCCTTGGTGTGGACCTTGTAGAATGATAGCACCAGTGATCGAAGAGCTAGCAAATGACTATGCTGGTAAAGCAAACATCTGTAAAGTAAACACTGATGATGAGCAGGAGATCGCTGTCAAATTTGGTATCAGATCTATCCCAACGATTATGTTTTTCAAAGATGGAAAACTAGTAGATCAAGTAGTTGGTGCACAGTCAAAAGCTGCACTTGCTCAAAAAATCGACGCTCTTTTAGCGTAATAGCTGCCACTTTTGTGGCGGTTATCTCTCTCATAAACACTCCTTAAAGATTTTACAACTCAAAATCTCTCAAAGTATCTCTTTATCTTAAAGATAGTAATATATACAAATCATAACTTCAATATAGGATTAGCTAATGATACTTGAGTGTGCGATAATAGGCGGTGGACCAGCGGGTTTAACTGCGGGACTCTATACAACTCGTGGTGGTATGAAAAATGTCGTAATGTACGAAAAAGGTATGCCAGGTGGGCAGATCACACAAAGCTCAGAGATAGAGAACTACCCTGGAGTAGTAGGTGAGATCAGTGGAATGGATCTGATGATCCCATGGCCTGCACAGTGTCAAAAGTTTGGGTTAGTTCATGAGATGGTGCAAGTTGATCGCGTAAGCAAAGAGGGCGACATCTTTAAGATCCACAAAGAAGATGGAAGCGTTGCAGAGGCTTATAGCGTCATAGTTTGTACAGGTGCACTACCTAAAAAAGCGGGCTTTGCGGGCGAAGATGAGCTTTGGGGCAAGGGTGTGAGCACTTGTGCAACTTGCGATGGCTTCTTTTATAAAAACAAAGATGTAGTGGTGATTGGCGGGGGTGATACCGCCTTAGAAGAGGCACTATATCTTGCTAAGATCTGCTCAAAAGTCTATCTAGTTCACCGTAGAGATAAATTTAGAGCAGCACCAAATACAGTTGAAAGGGTGATGAAGAGTGAAAATATCGAGCTAGTTTTAAACTCATCACCGCTTGAGGTTTATGGCGATGCTATGGGTGTAAATGGGATCAAGGTGCAAAATAGTGCGGGCGAAGTTAGAGACATAGTTGCCCCTGGTGTGTTTATATTTGTAGGTATGGATATAAACAACCAGACGCTAAAGCAAGCAGATGAGAGTTTCTTGTGCGATGTAAACCAATACGGCGAAGTGATAGTAGATCTAAAGATGAAAACATCGACTGCGGGGCTTTTTGCAGCGGGCGATCTTCGTGTTGATGCCCCAAAACAGGTTGTCTGTGCAGCAGGTGATGGTGCAGTTGCAGCACTCTCAGCTATACACTATGTAGATGGACTTCTTAATGGCTAAGATGATAAAAGTTGGGCTTTTGGGAGCTGCTGGGCGAGTTGGTAGACTCCTCATTGATGATCTAAAAGCTACACCAAACATAAGTCTAAGCAGTGTTCTTGTCAAAAACTCTCTTGAGTTTGCCATAGATCCATCAATACTCGTGACAAAAGATTATGATCCATTTCTAAATGCTTGCGATATCGTCATAGACTTCTCGCTTCCTACTGCAAGCGAGCAACTCTTTGAGGCGATTATAAAGAACCCAAAACCCGTAGTAAGTGGCACAACAGGGCTAAATGAGCATCAACTAAACCTGCTTAGCGAAGTGGCAAAAACATCGCCACTGCTCTATGCGACCAATATGTCACTAGGTGTAGCTCTACTAAATAGACTCGTACATCAAGCCTCAAGTGTGCTAAAAGAGTTTGATATAGAGATAGTTGAGATGCACCATAGACACAAAAAAGATTCACCTAGTGGAACAGCTCTTACACTCGCATCAAACGCAGCTACCGCAAGAGGGCTAGATCTAAATAGCGTACGCATAAGCGGACGAGATGGCGACATAGGAGAGCGAAGCGGTAATGAGATCGGCGTTATGTCCCTAAGAGGTGGCGATATCGTGGGCAGACACACAGTAGGCTTTTATAATAGTGGCGAGTTTTTAGAACTTAACCACACCGCAACATCACGCAACACTTTTAGCAAAGGTGCCATAAGAGCAGCTAAATGGCTAGTAAATAAAGAGGCGGGATTATACTCTATCAATGACTGTTTGGAGCTTTAGAGAGGTTGTGCTAAATTTTATTTTAGCTACTTTTTGTATAATTTTAGCTCCAAAAGGAGTATAAAATGCTTGATGGTATCAACGAGAAGTGTGCAGTAGCTGGCATACATGGCAACGAAGAGGCTGCAAAGCTTGTTTACTTGGCACTCCACGCCCTACAACATCGTGGACAAGAAGCAGCTGGGATCAGTGCGGCAGATGGCAAAACCATCAGAACCATCAAAGATCGAGGACTTGTACTAAATGTCTTTGATGAGAAAAATTTAGAAACGCTAAAAGGTAGTAGTGCCATAGGTCACACACACTACTCTACATCTGGCAGTGACTCCATCATCGAGGCTCAACCTGTTTTTGCTCGCTACGACCTAGGAGAGATGGCGATCGTACAAAATGGAAGCCTCACAAACGCAAAAGAGGTGCGAGACAACCTCATCAAAATCGGCTCTATATTTCAAACATTTATGGACACCGAAAACCTGATCCACCTCATCGCAAAAAGCAAAAAACATCGCCTACTTAGCCGTATAAAAGATGCACTAGACAAGACAGAAGGAGCGTACGCTCTTATCTTTTTAAGCAGATCTAAGATGTTTGCAGCAAGAGATCGCTACGGTTTAAAGCCGCTAAGTCTTGGTAAACTTAAAAATGGTGGCTATATAGTTGCTAGTGAGAGCTGTGCTTTTGATCTAGTGGGTGCGAAATTTATCCGTGATGTAGCACCTGGTGAGCTACTAATCTTTGAGGGAACAAAAGAGCCAAAAAGTATTCAACTATTTGAGCCAAACCCAAAACATTGTGTCTTTGAGTATGTATATTTTGCTAGACCAGACTCATTTACCTTTGGACAAAATGTCTATACTACGCGTAAAAATATGGGCAAAGAGCTTGCTCGCATCGCTCCCATTGATGCTGATATGGTAGTTCCTGTTCCAGATAGTGGCGTTGCAGCGGCGATTGGCTATGCTGAAGCAAGTGGCATACCTTTTGAGATGGCGATCATTCGTAACCACTACATAGGGCGAACTTTTATAGAGCCAACACAAGCGATGAGAGATCTAAAAGTGAAAATGAAACTCTCCCCTATGAGCGAGTTTATAAAGGGTAAAAAACTAGTTGTCATTGATGACTCCATCGTTAGAGGCACCACCTCAAAACGCATAGTGCGTATGCTAAAGGAGGCGGGTGCAGCAGAGGTTCATATGCGGATCTCTTCACCTCCAACAACAGATCCATGCTACTACGGGGTCGATACTCCAAGCAAGAAAAATCTCATCGCGGCAAATATGACAAATGATGAGATATGTAAGTTTATAGAGGCGGATTCACTCGCATTTTTAGATGCCGACTCACTTCTTAGAAGCGTAAATTCTACGGGTGATAACTACTGCACGGCTTGTTTTACGGGTAAATATATAATTTGAGAGAGCAGATCTACACCTTTGGCGAGTACCTAAGAGAGAAGTTTGGGCATAAAGTGTTCAAAGTTGGCATCAACATATCGGGCTTTACATGCCCAAACATCGACGGTACTGTTGCAAAGGGTGGATGCAGTTTTTGCGAAAATGAGTCCTTTAGTGCAAGTAGCGGTAAGACGCAAGATCTAAAGGGCTTTTATCTAAATCTGAGCTCCAAAGAGAACCCATTTTTAGACAGACAGTTAGCTCAACTTGAGTTTCAGTTTAACGCTATTAGCAGGGCTCAAAGAGATCGCTACGGTGCTAAAAACTTCATAGTCTATTTTCAGTCATTTACCAACACTTACGCACCATTTGAGACGCTAAAAGCACTCTATGAAAAGGCACTTAGTTTTGATGGTGTAGTGGGGCTTAGTATAGGCACTAGAAGTGATAGCATAAGCGAAGAGACGCTTTTTTATCTCGCGGGTCTTGCTAAAACCAAAGAGATCTGGATCGAGTTTGGCATACAGTCGGTTTATGATACTACGCTTGATCGCATCAACCGTGGGCATAGTGCACAAAATGTCAAAGAGTGGGTGTTGAGGGCAAAAGAGGCGGGACTTAATGTGTGCGGGCATCTTATATTTGGCCTGCCAGATGAGAGCAAAGAGATGATGCTTCACACCGCCAAAGAGGCGTATAGCTGGGGGATTGACTCTGTAAAGTACCACCCGCTATATGTGGTGAAAAAAACCGCACTAGGCAATGAGTATATGCGAGGCGAGTTTAGCCCCATAAGTGAAGATCTCTACCTTGAAGTGCTTTATGAGGCACTAAAACTTAAGCCAAAACGCGTGAGTGTTCAACGCATCACCGCAGGCATCGATGACGCGAGCTTGTTAGCCCCACAGTGGTGTAGAGATAAAAAAACACAAGTAAAAAAGATAAATAACTATCTAAAAAGGTATAACCTAAAGTATTGAGTGAAAAATGAAGAGACTTTTATACCCCATCATCTTAGCCATATTTTTTAGTGCATGCAGTAGCAAAACACCCTATACTAACAGATCTCAAATGATATTTATCTCTCAAAAAGAGGAGTTTAAACTCGGTGAAGAGTCTTATAAAAAAGCACTTAGTGAGTCTGAAATAGTCTCATCTGGAGCGGAGTTTGAGAGAGTAAAACGAGTAGCTACTCGCATAGCAGATGCTACTGCTATGAGTGAGTTTAAGTGGGAGTTTAACCTTGTCAAAGATGATCTAGCAAACGCCTACTGCCTCCCTGGTGGTAAGATCGTAGTCTACACAGGCATACTAAAATATGCTCACAATGATGATCAGCTAGCAACAGTCATCTCACACGAAGTAGCCCATGCACTCGCACGCCATGGGGCGGAGCGAATGAGTCAAGCGATGATCCAACAAAGTGTTGGAGCAGTTGGAGATCTAGCCCTTAGCATCTTCTCGCCTCAAACAAGAGGAGTTTTTAACCAAGTCTATGGAGTAGGCACAAACCTAGGTGTAATGCTACCTTATGGAAGAATGCAAGAGAGCGAAGCGGACGAAATAGGCATACATCTTATGCACCAAGCAGGCTACAACATACACGAGGCGGTGAAGTTTTGGGAAAATATGAGTAGCGGTGGCGGTAGCAAAACCCCACAGTTTCTCTCAACTCACCCAAGCTCAAGCACTCGCATAGAGGATATCAAAAAAGTGATCAACCGCATAGGTCAGTGAGCATCGACCTCAAATGTGTAGTTGATACTATTAAAATAAGCTGGATATGGCAAGTAGATCTCAAAACGCATAGCTTGATCTGGCTTTAGGTTTCTAGCGACTTCTATGCTACCCTCAACACTTTGGGGCTTTAGCTCATCATAGACGCCTTTGTTGGAGCTTTTGCCAAAAAAGCTATCGGTATTGAAGTGGTTTACCCCACCACCTCGCCAACTATCCGCCTTAGTGGCACCATTTTTTAGTTTTAGCTTTAGATCTACCTTGCCTATGGGGTGAGAGCCTATATTCTCTACATAACCACTAAAGACGATCTGCTCTGTGTTTATAATGTTGCGATGTTTGACGCCATAAACTCTAACTTTTTTGGTCTTTGCATCTACTAAATGGATCATCGCCACAAGAGATACCGTAGTGAGAATAAGAAGAGCCATATAGTAGTAAAACTTCCCTCTTAGATCCAGATAGTATACAAGAGCCACCCCCACAGTAGCGAGCAAAAGAACAGACAAAGCACCAACATAGTGCCACACATTTAGAAGTGTCTGCATTTCGCCTCCATTTTTGCATAAAACTCACCATCATAGCTAAATGGCTCGATAAGAAGCTTTATATCCTCTACGCCACCTTGTGCGAGATCTTTTATGATGATCGACTCTTTTGCTATATATTTGTAGCTTTGTAGGAGGTTTTTGTATCTATTTTCTAGTTTTTTATGAAGAGTAGCCTCTACCTTGCATTCGCTAAAGTCAAACTTAGAGTCATTATATAGCTTCGCTTTTAGCACCACCGCCTTAGTAAATGTGAGCTTTTTAGTCTCCACAATCTCAACACGGCTTTTAAACAAGTAAGCATGTAGATAGTCATACGCAAAATATGATCCGCCCACCAACGCCATAGCACCAAACATAAACAGAAGTAGAGCCAAAAATGGGCGTTTTCGCAACAAAAAAGTTACCAAAAGTAGAAGCAGAGCTACTAAAAATATAGCCCCAAAGAGCAAGTAGTCATAAAGCAAAAACCCTTGCAATAGCTCTTTTGCACTTTGTAGCACCGCTACTTACTCCTAGAGTTTTTCTCTTCTATACCACTTTGAGCGGTGCGTCTTCTTAGCTCTTGACGCACTAGATCTGGTGAGATCTGCTTTTTAGCTAACGCCACAAGTGTATGGTAGAGCAGGTCTGCTGCTTCATAGACTATCTCTTTATGATCATCATCTTTGTAGGCAAAGCTAAACTCACCCGCCTCCTCGATCACCTTTTTTAGGATCACATTATCATCTGAGTTTAGTAGTTTCGCACTCCATGACTTGCTTGGATCTGCACTTTTTTTCTCTAGTATGGTATGGTAAAGTGCATCTACTACGCCGTAGATCTCATCTGTTTTGATACTTGGCTTACTGATACTCTCGCCACTTGAGAGATCTCTAAAAAAGCAACTCTTCCTACCTGTATGACACGCTACGCCGTTTTGCTTTACTAGCAAAAGAAGAGTATCACCATCACAATCAAGCCTGATGCCTTGCACCTCTTGAGTATAACCGCTACTCTCACCCTTTTGCCAGATGCGGTTTTTGGTTCTACTAAAGTAGTGAGCAAGCCCGCTTGAGAGTGTAAGATCTAACGCTTCCTTGTTCATATAGGCAAGCATTAGCACCTCTTTTGTGCTATGCTCTTGCACTACGACAGGCAGAAGTCCACCCACCTTTTGCCAGTCAATTAGCATCTACTCGCTCACCGATGCTCTAGTTTTGGCATCTTTCATATCTACCCAGATATTTGGCGTTGAACCACCTGGGCTTAGGAAGATCTTGGCATCTTTGTTCTCTCTTAGAGCGTCGTTAAACTTACCTTGCACCTTGATCTGCTCAAGCTGAAGCAGATCTTTTGTGAGTGATTTTGCTACAAGATCATTTGCTTTTGCTTTTGACTCTGCCTCGATTAAGATAGCATCTGCGATACCTTGAGCCTCAACCCTAGATTTTTCCGCGATACCCGCAGCTTCAGCCGCTCGCTTAAGTGCATCTTGCTTAGCTCGTTGCACCTCTTGTTCAGCTCGTTGCACCTCTTGTTTTGCGATCTGAACTCGCTCGATCTGCTCTTTTACACGCTCTGGAAGCACGATCTCTCTTAGTTGCACCGACTGCAGATCTGCTGGCGAGTTCTCAAGTGCACTTACACTATCTCTTATGCCCGTCTCGATCTCTGTTGCTATGGTGTTACGCATCTGCGGAAGCATCTCAGCATCATACTTACCCACAACACTTCGCACAACATCTCGTACAACAGGGTTTATGATCTTATCTTCCCAGCTAAAGCCCCAGTTTGAGATGGTTTGAGCCGCAAACTGCGGGTTTAGTCTATACTGAACAGTCACCTCGATACTTACAGGAAGTCCCCGCTTATCAAGTACGGCGATAGCTGGTTTGGAGTCCACGCCACTCGCAAAAGTCCCTCGTTCTGCTTCGATACTTGAAGCGTAGTTTACGATCCTAACCTTTGTATCGACCGCATACACTTTTTGGATAATGGGCACGATAAAATGAAGCCCTGGGAGAAGTGCTTGATCTGAGTACTTACCATTTGTACTTAAAATCCCTCGCTCACCCTCTTCTATGATAGTAAAAGGTTTTGCAAGCACCAAAAATAGCACAATGGCTATCACAAAGTAGATAGCCCCTGCACCTTTTCCACCAAAGTTAAAGTCCATTTTTGGCATCTGTGGCATTTGAGGCCCCTTGTTAGATCCGCCACCATTGCCACCACCACTATTTGAAGATCCGCCTCTGTTTGACTCGCTTCGCTTTTTGTTAAAGTAGTCGTTCATATCCGAGGCTAGTTTTATATTTTGTTCCAATTCACTCTCCGTTTTTAGTCTATATATGTAAGATAGTGCTCATACTTTTTGTTTCTGCCAAACACCGCATCAAAGTAGGTATCTTGCAGTTTCTTAGTCATCTCACCACGACTTCCAGATCCAATATCTCTTGCATCTATGTGCCTAACTGGTGTGATCTCCGCCGCAGTTCCTGTCAAAAATGCCTCATCAGCGATGTATAACTCCTCTCTACTTATGCGACGGCGTTCTACCTTAATGCCCAGATCTTGTGCCATCTCAATGACTGTTTTTTGTGTGATCGACTCAAGCGAGTTATCATTTGGTGGAGTTATAAGCACACCATTTCTCACCATAAAAAACGCTGCTCCGCTAGCTTCAGCTACATAGCCTTGGTCATCTAAAAGCAGTGCTTCATCATACCCGCACTCCACTGCTTCATACTTTGCAAGTTGCGAGTTTAGGTAGTTTGCAGTTGCTTTTGCTTTGCCCATAGCAGATGTGTTTGATGGGCGGTTTATGGAGACTATCTTTAGCTTGATCCCTTTTTGCATACCCTCTTCACCGAGGTAAGCTCCCCACTCCCACGCAGCAATAGCCGTCTCAACAGGTGCATTTTTGTGGTAAAGCCCCATCACGCCATAGCCCAAAAACACAAATGGTCTAAGATAGACATTATCGCCACTAAACTCATTTTTGCGGATAAGCTCCACTTGAGCGAGGTTAAGCTCTTCTAGTGAGTGTTCTACATTTAAAAGCGTCATTTTGGCAGACTCCAAAAGCCTTTTTGTGTGATCATTTAGCCTAAAGATCGCGTATCCTCGATCGGTTTTGTAGCACTTTGTACCCTCGATAACACCGTTTCCATAGTGAAGCGTGTGAGTTAGTACATGCACTTTTGCATCGTCCCATGCAACAAATTTTCCATTCATCCAAATATATTTGGCTGCATTCATTAAAATCTCCAAAAAATAGTGTGATATTTTAGCCAAAATGGTGTTTATATTGCATTAAACCTAGCACCGAAGCGAAACTACTAACATTATTTTGATATAATTTTGAAAAAATATGGAGATGCCAAAATGGGTAAATTTGTACAAGATATTGACGATTTTTTTGAGTTTTGCAAAGAGCATGATGTTGGGTTTGTAGATCTTCGCTTTAGTGACCTCAAGGGGACTTGGCACCACATCACATACCGTATGAGTGCTATAAACCGCGACAATCTTATAAACGGTTTTCCTTTTGATGGCTCATCGATCCACAAGTGGCAACCTATAAACAGATCTGACATGATCCTACTTCCAGATATCCCAACTGCATTTTTAGACCCATTTACTGCTGATCCTACTATCATTATATTTTGCGATGTTTATGACATCTACAAAGCTCAAATGTATGAAAAATGTCCTAGATCTATTGCAAAAGCAACACTAAAACATGCTGAGTCACTCGGGCTAGCAGATGAGGCATACTTTGGGCCAGAAAATGAGTTTTTTGTCTTTGATGATATTCGTTTCATCGACACAATGAGTGAAGCAGGATACAAGATCGACACCGAAGAGGGCGATTGGAACTCCAACAAAAAGATGCAAGACTCCTATAACACAGGGCATCGTGGGGGCGTAAAAGGTGGATACTTCCCCGTAGCACCTATCGATACTATGGTAGATCTAAGAGCTGAGATGATGCAGGTTTTAGAGCAAGTTGGACTAGAGGTGATCTTAGGGCATCATGAAGTGGGGCAAGCTCAAGGCGAGATCGGCATAGTTTACTCTGACATGATAACCGCAGCTGATAATGTCCAAAAACTAAAGTATGTCGTAAAGATGGTAGCTCATCTAAATGGCAAAACCGCCACTTTTATGCCTAAACCGCTCTTTGGTGAAAATGGCAACGGTATGCATGTTCATCAGTCGCTGTGGAAGGGTGGCAAAAACCTATTTTATAAAGAGGGAGAGTATGCAAATCTCTCAAAGATGGCAATCAACTATCTTGGTGGGATCTTCAAACACGCTCACTCACTCTCAAGCTTAACAAACCCAAGCACAAACTCCTATAAGAGGCTTATACCAGGGTTTGAAGCACCAAATATCCTAACATACTCTATGCAAAACAGATCTGCGAGCTGTCGCATACCTTATGGTGCAAGCGAGCACTCCACTCGCTTAGAGCTTCGCTTCCCTGACTCAGCGGCTTGTCCATATCTAGCTTTTTCAGCTCTACTTATGGCGGGGCTTGATGGGATCAAAAATGGCTACACTCCAGAGGGTCCAATGGACGAAAACCTCTTCAAACTAACGCTTGATGAGATCAGAGAAAAAGGAATTCGTCAGATGCCTCACACTCTAAGAGAAGCCACAGAAGCACTCATCGCGGACAATGAGTACCTAAAGCCTGTCTTTAGCGATCTATTTATCCGCGACTATCAACACTATATGTTTGAACGCCAAATCTGGCCAGATGAGAAACGCCCAACCGCGTATGAGTTTAAGAGTACATACAACTGCTAGGAGGAGTTATGAGAGAGTTAAGAGATGAGGAGATAACGCTAGATGCGAGCAAATATCTTGAGAGCCAAACCGATACAAAAGGTGTTATAACATTTGTAAATGACTATTTTTGTGAGGTGAGCGGATATAGCACAGATGATCTAGTGGGCAAGCCTCACAATATCATTCGCCACCCAGATATGCCCCGCATAATCTTCAAACTTCTTTGGGATCGCATAAAAGCTGGCAACAACATTAATGTCTGCATAAAAAACCTTGCCAAAGATGGTAGATACTACTGGGTTTTTACCCATTTTGAGATACTTCGCGATCGCAACAGTGATGAGATAGTGGGCTACAAAGCACACAGAAAAGATGTCTCTAAACATATAAAAGATGTGATTGAGCCGCTTTACAAAGAGCTAGTAGATCTAGAAAAAAGTGGTGGTATGGAAGCAAGTGGCAACTACCTCGATGAGTTTTTAGGATCTAAAAATGTAACCATCGACACCCTTATGGAAGAGATCTATCTATTCTACTAGATCATAAGCTTAGCTTATGATCATCTTCTACTATATATGGTATTCTAATCATATTTCTGCTATAATTCCGCCTACAATAGGTAGGAGTGCCTATTAGTTTACAAAGATAAGGATTAGCTATGAAGCATATTCCAGCGGGCAAGTATAAGCCCTACCCAAAGATAGATTTGCCAGATAGAAAGTGGCCAAACAACACGATCACAAAAGCACCAAAATGGTGCAGTGTCGATCTTCGTGATGGCAACCAAGCTCTTATAAACCCTATGAGCATTTCGCAAAAACTAGAACTCTACGCACTCCTACTCAAAATCGGCTTCAAAGAGATCGAAGTTGGTTTTCCATCAGCTTCTAAGACGGAGTTTGACTTTTTGCGTCACTTAGTGGATCACAACCTTATCCCTGATGATGTAACTATTCAAGTTCTTGTGCAAGCTAGAGAGCACCTTATAGCAAAGACATTTGAAGCACTAGAGGGCGTCAAAAGAGCGACTGTGCATCTTTATAACTCCACATCTGTGGCTCAAAGACGCATAGTCTTTAAAAAGAGCAAAGAGGAGATCGTTCAGATCGCACTTGATGGCGTAGATCTTGTAAAAAAGTATGAGAAGGATTTTGATGGCAAGATCTTTTTGGAGTACTCGCCAGAGAGTTTTACAGGCACGGAGCTTGAGTTTGCTGCTGAGATAGTAAACGCAGTAACGGCTAGATGGGGCATCGCAGATGATCGCAAAGTGATAGTAAACTTGCCATCAACTGTGGAGATGGCAACGCCAAATATCTACGCTGATCAGATCGAGTGGATGAGCAGACACCTAGATAACCGCCAAAATGTGATCCTCTCAACTCACACGCATAACGACCGAGGCACAAGCGTAGCTGCAACTGAGCTAGCCTTACTCGCTGGAGCTGATCGCGTCGAGGGAACACTGCTTGCCAATGGCGAGAGAACGGGCAATGTAGACATCATCACACTTGCACTCAACATGACAACACAAGGCATCGACTCTGGGCTTAACTTTAGCAACATAAATGAGGTCTTAGATGTGGTAGAGCGAGTTACACAGATAGATACGCACTGCCGTCACCCATATGTGGGAGAGCTTGTCTATACGGCATTTTCAGGCTCCCACCAAGATGCGATCAACAAAGGCTTAGCAGATCGCAAAGCTAACAAAGAGATCTTTTGGGAGGTGCCATACCTGCCCATAGATCCAGAAGATGTGGGCAGAAGCTATGAGAGTATTATCCGCATAAATAGCCAGTCAGGCAAAGGTGGCGTAGCGTTTATACTAGATAAAAACTTTGGCTACTCACTCCCAAAAGCGATGCACCCAGAGGTGGGCAAGCTGATCCAAGATGCAAGCGATGCTAAGGGCGTGGAGCTAAGCGGTGATGAGATATACGAGATCTTTAAAAAAGAGTACTTTGAGCACAAAGAGCATATAACTCTAGTCGATTTTAGCCTCACTTCGCTAAAGGGTAGATCTAGATGCACGCTTACTTATACATATAATGGCAAAGAGATAGTAAGTGAGGGCGAGGGCAATGGTCCTGTTGATGCTTGCAAAGCTGCACTTATGAAAGAGTACAAAAATGAGTTCACCATAAACTCCTACGCAGAGCACTCTAGGGGGCAAACGAGCGAGGCTCAAGCAGTGGCGTACATAGAGATAGAGACTAAAGATACTATGTCATGTTATGGCGTTGGCGAGGATAATGATATCGCATTAGCTTCTATTAAAGCACTCTTTTGTGCAGTAAATAGAGCTTTTTTGTAAAATTATGTTAAAATTTGTAGATCTAAAGGAGATGATATGTTAAAAAAAATAGTCATGGCTACTCTTTTGACTCTAAGTTCAACTGCGATGGCACAGGAGTTTAACCTAAAAGAAAATATGCTTCAGCTAAATGCTGAGATGCTAGATGTGAGAAATGGTTTTATGATCAGTGATCCCGATCTTGTCAAAGTCTCGATACTTAAGTTTCAAAGGCATGTCTTAGATCTACTAGGCGATAAAAAAACTTTTGAGCAGATGCTTCCAAAAGCTCAAAAGCATAAAGCTGGAGAGGCGATTATGAGTGCAAATATCATCAACTACAATGTTGAGATCATACTCGATACCATCTCAAATAAGAAAAATCAGTCTGGTCTAACTAGACGAGAGGTTTCACAAAGAGCTTACTCCTACATAGAGCAAGCCTGCTTTAGATGTCACAACCTAGTGCGAGATAAGTACTAAAATATCATACCATCATCATCTACACTTGAGCTTTCCTCTATACGAGGGGGCTTTGAGATGTTGCTAAAAAACTCCCTCTTACCATTTACCACAGCTTGAGAGATCCCATCTGGTTTTATAAACTTTCTAGGTGTTTGCGGGTAGATCTCTAAGATCCTCGCATAGTAGTTAGCAAACGCTGGACCTGAGACTCGCCCACCCGTCTCTAGGGCATTCATTGGGGTGTTATCATCATTGCCAAACCACACAACTGTCTCTATGGTAGGTGAGTAGCCTATAAACCACCCATCTATGTTGTTGTTGGTAGTTCCTGTCTTGCCTGCTATCTCTATACCCCTCACCGCTGCTGATCTTCCTGTTCCACGACTCACCACATCTTGAAGTATAGAGGTCATCAAGTAGGCTTGTTGCGGAGATGTAACCTCTCTTTTTTCTGGTTGTGCCTCATAGATCACGCTAGAGTTTTTCTCTATCTTTTTAACTAGCACTGGCTCTACTTGTACCCCACCATTGGCAAACGATGAGAAGCTACGAGCTAGCTTTAGAGGCGAAGTAGAGATAGTTCCAAGCGAGAGCGAGAGGTTTTGAGGTATGTCACTAAAAGCAAACCGCTTTAGCTCTTTTGTAAGAGTAGTTAGCCCGATATCTTCGACAAGATTTATAGTCGCTAAGTTCCTAGAGTGCACAAGCGAATCCCTTAGGCTCACCATTCCCTCGAAGTTTTTCTCGTAGTTTTTTGGTTGCCACTTCTTTTTTTCACCACCCGTGCTATAACTATATGTTCGCGAGATATCTGCTAGCAGGCTAGCTCCAGAGTAGCCCATATCGAGTGCTACTTGATAGATAAATGGCTTAAATGCAGATCCAAGCAGACGGCTACCTTGCGAGGCACGGTTGAATGCACTCTTTTTATAGTCCACACTTCCCACAAGAGCTAAGATCTCACCACTACTATGATCTAGACTAACCATCGCTCCATTTAGCACCTCAGCTCGTTCTGCAATTCGCTTTTTGCCCGCACTACTAGCCCTTGAGCTCATCTCCTCTCCACGCCCTAGAGCTAGCTCATACGCCTCTGCTAGCGAGAGTTCAGCAGCTCGTTGTAGTTGCATATCTATGGTTGTATATATCTCATAGCCGCCACCTCGAAGATCTCCTATACCATATAAATGCTCGCTTCTAAAGATCTCATCAACTACAAAAGGCGAGAGATTTTGCGTCAGCGTCTCATCATAAACCGTTGGTTCCTCTTGCAGAGCCTCTTTGTAGCTATCCTCATCGATCCACCCAAGCTCATACATTCTAGCCACAACACGGTTTGCTCGCCCTAAGCTTATCTGGTAGTTTTTTGTCGGAGCATAGGTTGATGGAGCCTTTGGAAGCCCCACAAGCATCGCGGACTCTTTTAGACTTAGATCTCCTAGTGGCTTTTTAAAATACCCTAGTGCCGCGGTTTTGATCCCGTAGTAACCATGCCCATAGTAGATCTCATTGAGGTAGCGTTCAACTATCTGCTCTTTGGTTAGCTGTCTCTCAAGCTTTAGCGAGTAGATCACCTCTTTGATCTTTCTTGAGATCTTCTTCTCGCGAGTGAGGAGAGTATTTTTGACAAGCTGTTGCGTGATGGTACTAGCACCTTCTGCGAGTTTTAGTGACTGAATATCTTTGATGATGGCTCTAAGGATCGCGTCTATATTTATCCCTGGGTGCTCAAAAAATGTGGTATCTTCTATGGCAAGCAGTGCCTCGATCACGCGAGGTGGGATCTCATTTATACTCGCATACAAGCGGTGTTCGCCATCAAAAATATTTGCGATCCGCTCGCCATGGCGATCATATATGCGGGTTGTGAGCTTTGGTTTATACTCGATGATGTTTGATAGCTCATAATCCTCTTGCGTATAGTAGTAACCAAAAATAGCCACTGGCGTAGCCAATATAGCAACAAATATAAGGCCAAAAAATATCTTTAAAAATCTCACTCTCTAAAACCTCTAGTTGCAAAATTTGACTCGATAAGTAGCTTAGTGTAAGCCTCCTTTGGGCTAGAAGCCACCTCTTTTAACCTGCCTCGCTCCACTATCACTCCGCCCTTTAGCACACAAACATCTTCACACACACTCATAGCAGAGTCAAGATCATGTGAGACAAAAATCATCTTAAAACCCACCCTATCTCTAAGCCTAGTTAGCAGATCTAGTACAACTCTTTTTGAGTCTGGATCTAGTGCTGTTGTAGGCTCATCTAGTAGCATTAGCATAGGATCTATACTTAGTGCCATAGCGATCACAACTCGTTGCAGTTGCCCACCAGAAAGCTCACTAGGATAGCGATCTGCCAAGCTTGCATCAAGATCTACAAGAGCAAAAAGCTCCTCTAAGCGTGAGCTAAAAAACTGATCTCTTATCTTTGTAAGTGGTGAGAGAGCATTAAATGGGTTTTGTGGCACAAAGGCGACACTCTTACCACGCAAAAGCTCAAACTCACTCCTAAGTCTTAGATCACTCACAAGAGTAGATGGCAACATTCCAAGCAGAGCCTTTAGTGTAAGGCTCTTGCCACTTCCACTCTGCCCCACAAGTGCAAGCGAATCACCCACGCTAAATGAGAGATCTAACAAGATCTTATCGGCTTTTTTGACTATAAGTGACTCTACAACCATCACAACATTTTAGCCAATTTTTGGCACAACTCTCTTAACTCATCTTCGCTGTGCCCTAGCCTTGCGATGAGGCGGATAATAGCACGAGGAACTGTTGGCTCTCTTATAGCACCGATGGCATAGCCACTTCGTGCTAGCTCCTCTTTGATGGCAAGTACTCTGCGGTTATCTCCCACGACTATGGGGACTATAAGTCCATCAGCACTGATGCCTAGCTCCTCTTTTATGACTCTTTGGTTGAGAGCTATCTCTCTTCTTAGATCATCTCTCTTAGCCAAGATATACTCTAGCGAGCAGTGAGCGAGGATAGTATCATAAAGCGAGAGCGAAGTGGCATAGATGATCGCTTTTGCTCTGTTGATGAGATACTCTATGATGTGGTTTGAAGCTAGTATATAAGCTCCAAAGCTCCCATACGCCTTGCCAAGTGTGCCCATTTTTATGTGGTTTAGCTCTACTTTGATGCCGTAGTGATCATACACTCCCATAAGTTTTGAGCCAACCACTCCGCTACTATGAGCCTCATCGACTATCATTATGGCGTCATACTTTTTGCAAAGCTCAAAGAACTCTCTTTTTAGCATATCACCGTCCATAGAGTAGATCCCCTCTACTGCGACTATGCGTCTTTTGGCGGTGGAGTTTTTGAGCAGATCTTCTAGTGCATCTGGGTCGTTGTGAGCAAAAAAGGTGCACTTTATGCCACTAAGTCTACTTGCAAGCACACCAGAAGCGTGGTATGCCTCGTCCATAAATAGCTCATCGCTCTTTCTCACAAGTGCCTCAATGAGTGCTATGTTAGCATTAAACCCACTTCCAAGCATCACTCCATCTTCAAACCCATTTGCCCTACAAAGGGAGTGCTCAAACTCCCTATGCACACTGTGGTAACCACCAACTAGCATCGATGCTTTTGGGCTTTTGTCTCTAAGAGTCTCTAGCTTTGAGCAAGCACTTTGGTGCAGATCAGATCTACTAGCAAGTCCGAGGTAGTCATTTGATGCGAAATCTCTTAAGCTAAGATCTACTACCTCTCTGCTTCTAAGTCTGCCAGATCGCCTAAGGGCATCAAGCTCACCCTCATAGTAGTTCATCTAACCATAACCCTATTTCTACCACCATTTTTCGCCTCATACAACGCCTCATCAGCTCGCTTAAAGAGTAGCTCCAAATCCTCACCCTTTTTGTACTCTGCCACACCAAAACTCATAGTTATAGTGATCTCATTTTGATGCTCACCTACGATGATGCGAAGCTTATCGGCTAGCTTATACGCTCCCGCTTTGGTGGTGTGTGGTAGTATCAGAGCAAACTCCTCACCACCTATACGACAAAAGATGTCGCTATCTCTTAGATGGATCCCTACAAGCCTTGAGTACTCTATAAGCACACGATCACCCATATCGTGCCCGTAGACATCGTTGATCTTTTTGAAGTGATCTATATCAAAGATCACAAGCGAGAGTGGGTAGAAGTAGCGATTTGCCTTAGATGCCTCTTTTTTAAGTTGCAGGTTGTAGAAGTAGCGATTTTTGATCTTTGTTAGAGTATCGGTGATATTGGTAGTCTCTAGCTCTTTTTTGTAAAGCTCCTCTTTTGTTATGTCCCTAAAGATCACACTAAAGATCTGCTTACTCTCATCTATAAGCGAAACGCTAACACTAAAGTAAAATGCACTCTCGTTGTAGATCATCTTCACTTTGTTTTGTGTTGGGTTTTTGTAGATATAGTCGATCCAGCAAAAGTGCTCACTACTCTTACTCACATAACCCTCTTCACTTGTGAAAAACTCTGAGAGAGTTTTATGCTCTCTTTTAAACTCTTCAAGCGAGCCAAAGTCACTAAAGTAGTTAAAAAATGTACTATTTACCTCCAAGATCTCATCTTTTGAAGCTACTATTATGAGATTTGGGCTTAGATCTACTATCTTTTTGTAGGTGCTACTTGACTCAAACTTGCGGTTGTAATAGTAAAAAACAAAGAGCACAAGAAGCACCAAAACTACGCTAAGATAGATGAGTGATCTCTTTAGTAGTTCGATCTGTGCACTTTTTGTTGTTATATTTTTGAGCTTTTTTGACATCACAAAATGACCAATAACGCCACCTTTTATATCCCTTAGCTCCTCGTGCGTTATGAGATTATCTCTTACTATCTTGTATGATGTATCAAGCAGATGCTCAACTCCCTCATAGCGAAGCAACTCCGTTAGCGTCACAGGTGCATCGAAGTTTGCGACATAGCGATCATCTATATAGAGGTCATTAAATGGCTCTTCGATCTCTTCGCTTTGGCTTCTACTAAGTAGCACCGCAGATGAGATCTCCTGCTTAGCTAGATCTAGCGAGATTGAGTTAAAGTGTGTAAAAAGCTCAAGTACACCAATGGACGCTCCATTCCTTAGTATAGGTACTGTTGCTCTAACTCCAAATGTATATCTATTTGAGCCAACAGATGTGAGATTTTTGTTGCCCTCTAGGCTCTTTTGTAGTTGCAACTCAAGATTTGTAGGGATCTTAGAGTCCCTGCACTTTGTCCAGCTTCTATAATGAGGCTTGAGATCTCTATCGAAGATGGCTATCCAGATATTTTTATACTGCGTGCTTTGTGCTACTCTAGCTATAAAATCTTTGTAGTACTCTGGCGTAATGTTGTTTGAGGCTAGATCTTCGATGAGTTGGCGATCTTTAGATAGTGCAATAGCGAGTGCAAGTGAGGCTTTTTGCTTCTGTTTTATGAGCGAATCGACCTGTTTTTGGAGGCTTAGTGCCTCATGAGCATAGCTCTGCTCTACAAAAAACTCTCTAGTATCTCCAAGCTGATATATAAAAACAGCACTCGCAAATATAAAAATAGCCAAAATAGTGATGATTGGAAACTTGTTTAGCTTAAAAATTGTAAACCCTCCAATATTTTCAAAAACAGCTAAATTTTAGCACATTTTTTGTAACACTTCTACACTTAGACCCATAGCGGTACTCTCATACCCTTTTTGGTGTTTTATAAATCTTTTGCACCACCCCTCTACCATACAAGCACCCGCCTTGCCTTGCCACTGCATCGAGCTTAAGTACTCATCTAGCAAAACCTCATCAAAAAAGTCAAACTTATAGTGCGTAGCACTTAGATCTATGAGTTTGCAACTCTTTTTATGGTAGATCATACATGTGATGATAGCAATTTCTGATCCACTAAGCATTTTTAGTATACTTTTTGCATCTTCTTTATCTCGTGGTTTTCTAAGGATCATCTCACCTTTTGCTACAACCGTATCGGCTACCAAAAGTGGCATATCCTCTATGCCATAAGCTCTATATGCTGCTTCATATTTGCCAAGAGTTGCTCTATAAACAAACTCTCTAGCCGAGTTAGCTCTTATGCTCTCCTCATCAAAATGAGCACTTTGTTGCACAAACTCTATACCAGCATCACGAAGCAGTTTGGCTCTAGTTTGCGAGCTTGAAGCGAGGCGAATCATAGGCTTGTTGAGAAGATGCTTCCAAGAAGTATCGCCACCACTCCAAGAGTGATATTTAATGGTACCATAAACTTACCTATTGGCTCTAAGTAGCCTTTAGCAACAGCAACCTCACCTGCTTGAAGTGCCTCAAATGCACTATTTCGTCGCTTTATCATCAGTAGCAAGTTTAGTAGCATAACCACCCAGATCCCCTCTTTTGCAAAGGCGAGCAGGTTTAGATCTATCTTATGAAGCGAGTAGCCCTTGATCATAAAAAAAGCCGTTACAAAAAGTAACACTACAAATGGCAAAACTATGCTAAAGAGTCGCTTGAGTGCATAAGCGATATGCTCTAGCCTCTGCTTTGGATCAGCTATGAGCATAAACGACTGATGAGCTGCATAACGCATAGCGATCATTCCGCCAACCCAAACCACGCCACTTATAACATGTAGAAATATTATAAGTGATCTATTTTGTGCAAATATCTCTTCCATTACCCTAACTTTTCTCTGATATACTCTAGTGCTTTTGCCTTTGCATCTTCTACTCGCGATGGATCTTTACCGCCAGCTTGTGCGAAGTCGGCTCTTCCACCGCCACCGCCACCAACTACGGGAGCAACAGCTTTGATCCACTCACCTGCACTAAGATCTACCCCTTTTATGCCACTTGCAAGCAAGACTTTGTCATCTTTTACCTGCAAAAGTAGTGCACAGACTCTCTCGTGAGCATTTTTAAGCTCATCGATCTTCTCTTTTATATCGCCACTGCTTAGTAGATCTACCACCACTTTAACGCCACCGATCTCATCTACACTTAGATCTTGTTTTTGAGCACTCATAGCGTTTTGTAGCTCTTTTTTAAGCTCTGCGCTATTTTGTTTTAGCCTCGAGATCCCAGAGAGTAGATCTAAGTTTTTCACCTCATCTTGAGCAGATCTAAGCAGATCTCTTTGCTGTACAAAGTACTCATACGCCGCTATCCCACAAACCGCCTCTATACGCCGTACACCTGCACTTACACCGCTCTCTTTTGTGATGATAAATGATCCTATCTGCGAGCTATTTTCTACATGCACACCACCACAAAACTCGATCGATGCCTTACCAAAACTCACAACCCGCACGCTCTCGCCATACTTCTCACCAAAGAGTGCTTTTGCACCGCTCTTTTTGGCATCTTCTATGTTCATCACTTCGGTTTTTCTCTCCACCCCATAAGCGATTAGCTCATTGACTCTCTGCTCAATTTTAGCAAGCTCCTCTTTGCTCAGTGCCTTTGGGTGTGAAAAGTCAAATCTTAAGCGATCAGCTTCTACCAAACTCCCCGCTTGAGCTATATGATCACCTAGCTCGTCGGACAAAACCGCATGAAGCAGGTGCGTTGCGGAGTGGTGTTTTGTTATCTCGCTTCGCTGTGAGCTAACCACTGCTTCTACGCTAGATCCAACCGCAAGATCAGATCTTAGATGAACCAAGGAGAGATTTAGATCAAAAAACTTCTTTGTATCTTCTACGCTAGCGACATCTTTTAGCTCACCCATATCGCCACACTGCCCGCCACTCTGAGCATAAAATGGTGTGCGATCTAGCATCACCCAACCACTCTCGCCACTCTTAAGCTTTGTAGTGCTCTTAAAGTTCTCATCAAGCAAAGCCAGTACAACACTACTAGATCTTAGATGCTCATAGCCTATAAACTCATTTTCGCCGTGACTCTCTAAAAGCTCTTTAAAATCGCCATAAACCGCCTCATCGCCACTGCCTTTCCATGCAGCTTTTGCTCTACTTCTTTGTTCATTCATAAGCTCATCAAACTTTATCACATCAAGCTCTAAGCCCTTCTCTCTTAGCATATCTTCAGTTAGATCTAGTGGAAAACCGTAGGTGTCATAGAGTTTAAACGCCACTTCACCGCTAAAGATCTGCTTCGTTTTTGCAAGCTCGTCGTTAAATAGTGCGATCCCAGACTCAATGGTCCTAAAAAACCTCTCCTCTTCTAAGAAGATCTGCTCTTTTACAGCTTCTGCCTTTTGTGCGAGGTACTCATACTCACCACCCATCGTGCCAACAAGCGTGTCATAAAGCTTATACATAAATGGCTCTTTGAAGCCTAGCAGATACCCATGTCTTACGCCACGGCGAAGTATGCGTCTAAGCACATATCCACGCCCCTCATTAGAGAAGTTTACACCCTGAGCTAGCAAAAATGCCACCGTTCTTATATGATCAGCTACTACTCTAAATGATGCACCGCTTGCATAGAGATACTCCCTGCCACAGAGATCTTCTACCTTTTTTATCAGTGGCATAAAGAGCGATGAGCTATAATTGCTAGTTACTCCCTCTTTTATCGCCGTGACCCTCTCAAGCCCCATACCTGTGTCGATCGATGGTTTTGGAAGAGGTGTGAGCGTGCCATCTTTGCTCCTCTCATACTGCATAAAAACAAGGTTCCAGATCTCTAAAAAGCGATCACCCTCGCCCCCCATATAGTCCTCACTACCGCTAAAGTGCTCCTCACCTTGATCATAAAAGATCTCACTACAAGGTCCACACGGTCCTGTATCGCCCATCTGCCAGAAGTTATCTTTATCGCCCATTCTAAGCACACGATCTTTTGGCACATACTTAAGCCAGATCTGCTCTGCTTCATCGTCACTATCGTGCACTGTAACCCAAAGTTTTGCCTTATCAAGTGCCAAAACTTCAGTCACAAACTCCCACGCATAAGCGATCGCTTCATCTTTAAAGTAGTCGCCAAAGCTAAAGTTTCCAAGCATCTCAAAAAATGTGTGGTGTCTTGCAGTATAGCCCACATTTTCTAGGTCATTGTGCTTGCCACCCGCTCTTATACATGTCTGACAACTCACCGCTCTAGGGTTTGTGGGGCGAGGTACTTCGCCTGTAAAGATCGACTTAAAAGGCACCATGCCAGCGTTGTTAAAAAGCAAACTCGCATCATCTGGCACAAGCGGTGCAGATGCTACTCTAGCGTGGTTTTTTGACTGAAAAAAACTTAAATACTCTTCTCTAATATCCATCATCATCTCTATGGTAAAATTGTGCGATTATATCCAATTTTTTATCCCTTAATGTTTAAATTAATCGTATTTGTTGTATAGTTGTAGTATGTTTTATGTTATTAAAAAGAATGATACCAAACCGCTACCATCTATCGTAGGCTTCGAGGTGGATAAGTATATCGCCACTAGAAATTCTACAAGCGTCATAGTGGAGTTTAAGCACGAGAACAAGCCTATTAGACGCTGGGTGGACAAGAGCGAGATCATACTACTAACTGATGATAAAGAGTTCTTTTTACAAACCCTTGAGAAGTTCAAACTACTCCATAAAGATGAGCAGAGTCTCATAGATCAAGCCAAACATGAGCTTGATATGAGCGTAGAAAACTCCAACAACAAGCTAAATAGTGCCATAGAGGAGTTTCAAAAACAAAAATTTGAGGGCGAATACCCTTGTATACTAAAAAGGCTCTAGCAGATCACTACGCTCTTGATCTCGCTTAGCTCTTCGATGGCAAATCTCGGCCCCTCACGCCCCACTCCACTTAGTTTCACGCCACCATATGGTTGTATATCAAAACGAAGAGTTGGTATATCATTTACCACCACGCCACCGCACTCAAACTCCTCAATTGAGCGTTTTGCAAGGCTAAGCGAGTTTGTAAAGATAGAAAATTGAAGCCCATAAGGGGAGTTGTTCATCTTTGCTACTGCTTCATCAAAGCTACCCACTCGCACAAGTGAGACAATAGGTGCAAAAACCTCCTCGCATACGATCGCCATCTCATCACGCACTTCACTCATCACACAAGGGTAAAAGATCCGCTCATCTGCTTTTGGCTCAAGCAGTGGCACTGCACCCTCATCTATGGCACTCTTCACCCAGTTCATAGCCCTACTAACCGCCTCTTTATCTATAAGAGGCCCCATAAAAGTCTCATCATCATAGGGAGATCCAACCTTTAGTTTTGCACTCTCATCTGCTAGTTTGATGGCAAACTCATCGTAGATCTTAGCATTTACATAGATGCGTTGAAGTGAGATACAGACCTGCCCAGAGTTACTAAACGCCCCTACCGCACACCTGCTAGCTGCCAAAGAGAGATCCGCACTCTCATCTATATATGTCGCGGCGTTGCCACCTAGCTCAAGTGAGATCTTTTTGATCCCTGCACTTTTGGTTATGATCTCACCCACTTGCACACTTCCTGTGAAGCTGATAACTCGCGGTATGTCGCTTTTTACTAGAGCTGAACCTACCTCCGCGTCGCCATAAACAACACTTAGTGCATCTTTGGTGGCAAACTCACTCTCTATGAAGAGTTTAGCAAACTTATATGCAGTAAATGGAGCTTCTGGGGTTGGTTTTAACACCACTGCATTGCCCGCAACAAGAGCAGGGGCGAGCTTGTGAGCTACAAGGTTTAGTGGAAAGTTAAACGGCGTGATCGCCACCACCACACCAGCTGGCACTCTTGTATAGTAGGCGATGCTCTTTTTGCCACTAAAGGTAGCATCTGTACTAAATGTCTCACCACCCATTGTCCGCATAGTCTCACTACTAAGCCTTATAGTCTCGATACAGCGATCCACCTCAAGCCTAGCAAATGCGATAGGTTTACCCACCTCATCGGTGATGGTTTTTGCCATCTCTTCACGCATAACCTCTAACTTGCTTGCTACATCTTCTAGCCACGCACATCTTCTAGCCAGACTTGCTTTTGCCGCCTCTTTGCTAGCTATTTTAGCCACTTCCAAAGCTTGCAGAGCATCACTTGCATCGCAAAGTGCCGCCATGCTTACTATCTCACCACTATATGGCGAGTGGCGAGGTGTATAATTTTCTTTTATAATTTCTTTAGATCCCAAATATAAATTTGCTCTCATAATTTTCACTTTTTTTAGATTTTATGCTATCATACAACAATAAGATAAAAAGGAGTAGATCATGGAAGTTCAAAGCTATACTTACCTCTCACCATACAGCTCTCCTGTGCAGATAGGTCGTCCCGATCCTACTGCCAAAAAAGAAGATCCGACTATGGAGCTAGAGGGTAGCAAACCTGTAAAAGAGGCACCAAAAACGATGCAAAGCCCAAAGGATATACCAGCACCTTTTGATATTCATGCTTAGATCTTTAGCTCTTGTGTTACTTTTTAGTAGCGTAACTTTTGCGTCGCAGTGGCTAAATGACTACTATGAAGCACTTGAAGTTGCCAAAAAAGAGAACAAAGATATCTATATGTTTGTAGGAGCTGATGATTGCAGATGGTGTGACTACTTCAAGGAGATCACACTATCAAAACCAGAGGTGATCAAGAGGTTAGAAGAGGATTTTGTACTGCTCTACCTCTCGCGAGATAGACACACAGTGCCTTATGATCTTGAGGTTCAAGGTGTGCCTAGACACTACTTTTTTACCAACCGTGGCAAACTCTACTATCAAGACAGAGGCAGTAGAGAGATAGATGGCTTTTATCTTATGCTAGATGAAGCGGAGCTATCTAAATAGTTATATTTTCTAACATCTCCACACCACTAGGCGTAACTACTACAAGATCTAGCATATAACTAGATCTACTTATGCTATTCTTTTTTATATAGACATCAATACTTTTTAGTAGTCTTGAGATCTTTGTGCGAGTCATATTTTGCACAGCACTCTCATACTCTACTCCGCTTTTGACCTCTACAAAATGGATCACATCATCTTTGTAGGCGATGATATCGATCTCGCCAAAGCGGGTATAAAAGTTTCGCTCAAGCAGGCAAAAACCACGCTCGTTTAGGTAGTTACACGCCCTATCTTCGGCGATATTTCCCTTAAATCTGCTCAAAACCTAAACGATCCTAATCATAACAGGCTTGGCATTTACAAACTCCAATCTACTAAGCGTTGCAAGCAGAGCTTGAACATCGCTCTCTTTTGCTTTATGAGTAGAGATGAGCAGATTTGCACTACTCTCATCAGCATTTCTTTGAACTATGGTGCCAATGGAGATAGAGTTCTCCTCAAAAAGCTTAGTGATCTTAGCAAGCACACCTAGGCGGTCGCTAACATTTATACGGATATAGTACTTTGAGATGATTTGTGAAGGATCTTTTAGGCTAAGCCCAACTTCCATCGGGCGATCAAAGCCTAGCATCGGCTTAGCCTTGCCACTTCTTGCTATGTCGATGATGTTGGCGATCACCGCACTTGCAGTTGCATTGCCACCCGCTCCAGCACCATAGTAAAGCGTTTCGCCCACTTGATCACCTACTACGCTGATGCCATTCATCACGCCATCGATCTTGGCGATCATCTCCTCTTTTTTTATAAGAGATGGGTGAACTCTAAGCTCAACTTCATTGCCATCTTTTTTAGCGATACCTAGCAGTTTAATAGCGTAGCCAAACTCTTTAGCAAAAGCGATATCATCTTGCGAAATATTCTCAATGCCCTCGATGAGGATCTCTTCAGGCTTCGCATCGATCCCATAAGCTATGCTAGATAGTATCAAAAGCTTGTGAGCAGCATCAAAACCACCCACATCAAATGTTGGATCTGCCTCTGCATAACCCAGCTCTTGTGCCTCTTTTAGCACCTCTGCATAACCTACACCATCGTTGGTCATCTTGGTCATCATATAGTTACAAGTACCATTTAGTATGCCTTTGATCGACTCTATATGGTTGGCACTTAGTCCATCGCGAAGAGCGTTGATGATGGGGATCCCACCCGCCACACTCGCCTCATACTCAAATGGTATATCTTTTGCGATCTTAGCGATCTCATAGCGGTGATAAGCCAGAAGTGCTTTGTTTGCAGTCACAACAGCTTTGCCATTTTTTAGTGCCTTGCTAACGACCTTAAACGCCTCATCGACGCCACCCATCAGCTCTACAACAACATCGATCTCCTCATCATCTAGCACATCATCAACATTTGTACTAAGTTTTATGCCCAAATCTTTATGTCTGTTTAGATCTCGCACCACACCGCATTTTACAACTATGCTAGCACCCGCTCTAGCTGAGATGACATCGGCATTTTCTTGCAAGATCCTAGCTACACTACTCCCCACAGTCCCAACACCGACGATCCCAACTTTTATCATTTTGACTCGCTATTTAGTTTTTTCAAAAACTCTTTTATGTTTCTCGCAGCTTGACGAATACGGTTGTCGTTTTCTATCAAAGCTATGCGTACATACTCATCACCATTTGGCCCAAACCCAATCCCAGGAGCAACTGCAACATCAGCTTCAGCTAGAAGTCTTTTGGAAAACTCTAAGCTTCCCATATGCAAGGCAACCTCAGGGATCTTAGCCCACACAAACATACTCGCTTGGTTTTTGCGGATCTCCCAGCCAGCGTTTTTAAAGGCATCTAGCAGTACTTCTTGGCGGTGGTTATACTTTTGTGTGATCTCTTCTACGCAAGATTGATCACCATTTAGTGCCACAGTAGACGCAACTTGGATCGGCGTAAACATACCATAATCAAGCCATGATTTGATCTTTATCAGTGCTCCGATGAGCTTTTTGTTACCAACAAAAAAGCCAACCCTCCAGCCTGCCATATTGTAGCTTTTTGATAGCGTAAAGCTCTCTACTGCGACATCTTTTGCACCCTCAACACTCATGATCGAAGGCGTTTTGTAGCCATCAAATGTTATATCGCCATACGCTATATCGCTTATGACATAAAAACGCATCTCTTTTGCCATCGCAACAAGTCTGACATAAAACTCTGGTGTGACAGTCGCGGTGGTTGGATTGTGCGGAAAATTTACCAAAACGAACTTTGGTCTTGGTGAGCTTTCGTTAAAAACCCGCTTTAGATCTAAGAAAAACTGATCCTCATCGACTCTATAATCCTCATCAAACTTTATGGCAAATTTGACCACATTTCCACCCGCAAGTATAAACGAATACTCATGGATCGGATATGTTGGATCTGGTACAACCGCGACATCTCCAGGGTTTGTAATAGCGTAAGCTAAGTGAGCATAACCCTCTTTTGAACCCATCGTTGCGACGCACTCACTATATGGATCTAGATCACACCCGTAGCGTTTTTTGTACCAGTTGGCGATGGCAACAAGCAGTTTTGGGATCCCCTTTGAAACAGAGTAGCCGTGAGTCTTTGTCTTTTGAGCTGACTCCAAAAGCTTCTCTCTTATATGCTCTGGTGTGTCGCCATCGGGGTTACCCATCGAAAAGTCGATCACATCTCTCCCAGAGCGTCGTTGAGCCATCTTTAGCTCGTTTACCTCAGCAAATACATACTTTGGTAACCTCTTCATTCTATCAAACTCTATCTCATTAAACATCTACTATCCCTAGCAAAAAAATTGTGCAATTTTACCCAAAAAGAGTTTAATATCTTCATCTGATCGGCTTTAGTATCAGATCATCTCTTAGGTTTTTCATATCATACATATCAGCAACCTTCATATAGCTCGCTCCATTTGCGATCTCAAGTCGCAATGAGGTCACTTTGGAGTCGATCTTTTTGGTCTCTAAAAGATTTAGCTCACTATCAAAATAGGCAATATATGGGTGCCAATTATTACTAAAAGAGGTCTCAACACTTAGAGTATCTACACCGCTAACCTCAACCCAGTGGGCATAAAGCGATCTTTTTAGTCGCACCTCATCATCTATCTTTGTAGTATCGACTCTAGCACTGCTCATATCTAGCTCGTAGATCCAGTTGGCTTGGTTTTGCCTCACAATATCCACAACCCTTACGCCATTTTTGGCAAGCTCATCAATAAGAACCGTCGGATCACTCGCATACTCACTCACCATCGCCACACGCCACAAAAACTCATCTTGTGAGTATGACGCCTCTTTTGTAGTGTACTTATAGTAGCCGATATTTACCAAAGCATCATTAACTATTTTTATAAATAGATTTGGCTTTGAGGAGGTTTTAAAGCTTATGCTAAACTCTTGAGGCGAGTTAAAAAATATATTTAAAAGCCCATTTTCTTTCAAAACCCGCACAAGTTTTAGTGTATCTACGCGACTAGATCCCACAAGATAGTTGCTCTTTGGTTTTGTTATAGCATCTATAAAGGCTCTATTTTTAGCGTATGCCTTCTCTCCTAAGAGGTTTTGGATCTTCTCATCTACTACACTTGATGCTACCAAACTAGTAGAGACAAATATCAAAATAGCCAAAAAACTATGCACTCTACTCATGGCAACCTGCTTGCTAGATCTTTGTAGTGCGAAGCATCAATCTTCTCAAGATTGCCATCTTTATACATAAACCGCACACTATACTCCGACGCAAGCTCATCTCTTTGCTCACCATAGCTTATGTTAAAGTTGCTATGTCCAAAGTGCAAAAGATACTCACCCTCTCCATCAAGCTCAAGCCTCTCCTCTAGTAGCTTTTGGCTCTTTTTGCCACTTGAGAGATCTACTATCTCTAGCCACAGCTTCTCTTTTGGCTCTATTAGCACTATTTTTGGCTTAGCAGTAGCCTCTACGCTTATAGGTGCCTCCTCTTGCTTTTGCACCTCTTCTTGCTTTTGCACCTCTTCTTGCTCTTGTGCTTCTTCTTGCTTTTGTGCTTCTTCTTGCTTTTGTACCTCTTGAAGTGCCTCATCTTCTATGGCATCATCACTTAGATCCTCTTTTGTCACAAGATCACTCTCCCACGCCAAAGGTCTCTCCTCTTGAAAAACCTCTACTTGCACTATCTGATGCTCTTTTTGAGAGAGTGCATAGAGATACGCAACTCCTGCAAATATAAGCACTCCGCTTAGTATAAAAAGCAGCCTATTGCGACTCTTTTGCCTACTCTGCTCTACCCGCTCGATCGCCCGCTGTTTTTGCAGTCCCACCGCATCATCATCATGACTAGCTTTTGCTTCATCTCTTAGATCTTGCAAGTTAAGAGCGTACTCCCGCTCAAGTATGCTCAAAAAGCCATTTAGTTGCACAAAACTAAACTCGCCAAACTCTCTATTTAGTATCTTTTGTATAAAACCTCGCGAAATATGGGTCTTTTCATAGATCTTTTGCACACCAATAGATCTAAGCTTTTCTAAATCGCTTTGCATCATCTCATCCTATCCATAAGTATTGCAGCTGCTGCGTTTACATTTAGCGAGTCAAAACCTGCACGCATCTGTATTGAGACTATTTTATCAAGTTTTTGCTTTACTCTTCTAGTAAGCCCCTCACCCTCGCCACCAAGCACCAAAGCTCGCTTAGGGTGGATCTTTGCATCTCTTATATCTTCACCGTCCATATCTGCTCCATAGAGCGTAAAGCCCGAAGTTGCTAGATCATTTAGCACATCTAGCGTATTTTGAACTATGGCAAATGGCATATCGTAGATGGTCGCAGTACTAGATCTAACAATCCCCTCAAATGGAAGTGACTTCACCCCACACGCGATGATAGCATCAACACCTAAGGCATAAGCACTCCGCACGATCGCTCCGATGTTGCCTATATCAGTTAAACTAGAGAGAACTAGCACAAAGTTATGATCCAAAAACTCTCTATGATCTTGCAGTCTTAGTGGTTCAACCTCGGCAACAAAGCCTTGATGATTGGTAGTTTTTGCCATCTTTGTAGCTGCTTCATTTGGTATGCGTTTTAGCTCAAAACCCATTCTCATAAGTCTTGCAAACTCATCTTTTGGCAGATCTTTAGCAACATAAAGTTTTCTTATCTTATCCATATGATGATCTAGCATATAGTAGATGCTCTGCTTTGCGTATATTATCACTTCATTAGCTCCTCGTAGCACTCTTTTATGCCTCTTTTTGTCACTTTTGCTAGCAGTTTTGCTTTGGTTTTTTTAGGTAGATCTAGCCCCATTATGTCACTCTGCGATATAGCTCCACTTGTACTAACCTCCGATGAGCTAAGCACCACTACCCATTCGCCTTTTGGGTTTTGTGGCAGAGTAGCTCTCACCTCGCTTGGAGTGCCTTTATAGTATGCTTGATGCAGTTTTGTAAGCTCTTTTGCGACAAAGATCTCTCTTGTGGGATCTAAGATCTCAAGCTCGCCCAAAAGCTTTTGCATGCGATGCACTGACTCATACAAAACTGTAACAAAACCGCTATAAAGTGCACCATTTAGCGACTCACTCCTAGCAGATCCTTTGTGTGGCAAAAAACCCCAAAATAGCATCTGAGTCTCGCTAAATCCACTTGCCACATACGCCACAAGTGCAGCATTTGCCCCCGCTAGAACATCATAAGCGATGCCATGTTTTTGAGCATACTGCACCAAAAGGCTAGCTGGATCACTCACACTTGGCATACCCGCATCACTCACATAAACCACCTCTTGATCAAAAAAATCAGGGGTTAGTTTCTCTACAAACTCTTTTTCATTGTGTGAGTGAAGGGAGTAGAACTCTTGATCGGCTTTTGGTGTAAGGTTGTAACGCTCTTGAAGTAGCAAAAGTAGCTTTTTGGTGACGCGAGTATCTTCGCAAAGTAGTATATCTGCACTCATCAGAGCCTCTGAGGCTCTATGAGTTATGTCGCCTATATTTCCAATGGGTGTTGGAACAAGACGGAGCATTTTTATGCTTTTTTAGTTTTTAGCATAACGCTTATTAAACTTATCGATTCTTCCAGCGGTATCTACCATTCTTTCAGAACCTGTATAAAATGGGTGACACTCGTTACAGATGTCGATTCTCACTTCGCTTTTTTCAGCGATATTTTTAAATGTGTTTCCACATGAACAAGTAACAGTACACTCAACCATCGCAGGGTGAAGATCTTTTTTCATTTTTTACCTTTTTAAAGCTCGTTAGTGTGCGAACTTTTATATATTTTTTACATCCCTATGGGCGGGGATTTTAAGAGTGCCATTATACCAACATAGTTTTAAAAGCTCATAAAACTACAAAGCTCTGCTCTCTTTTGCTATAAAAACCTTCTCCCCCCAGTACTCGCTATCAAGATCTAAAAGGTCTATGATCTCATCAGTTGCGAGCCTATAACTAAGTGTTACATCAACACTTGCAGCATTTTTTGGCTTTTTGAGTGCCACTCGTTTTTGAGACTTTGGAGGCACGCTCATACTTTGCGTCTGCTTTAGAGCCATGTGCGGTATGCTTGGCTTATCTCTTTTTCGCATATATTTACTATGCAGATGCACACTTGTTTGCTCCACTATCACACCACTACTATCTTTATAGAGCAGATCTAACACAAGCTCTCTACCGCCAAAACCACTAGGCACGCTGTGAGGTTGTGGGTTATGCAAAACAGCAAAAAGCTCATCTTTATCAAGCTCAAGTTTTAGAGATAATGCACCTTTTATAAGCTCTTTTGAGTGAGCACCCGCAAAGCCGTGATGCCTTACTTGCCTAAACTTTTTTTCTCCACCTATGCTATAAGTTGCCGCCACATCTTCTCTTTTAGGTCCCATGTGACACTCTACACAAGATTGATCACCCACATACTCATCTTGCATATTTGTAAAGACAAGCCCATCTAAACTGCGATCATTTGCATGACAAACAAAACAGAGCCTATTTGGCGTCTTGTCCATAAAGTCGTGATGCACAGTTTTGTGATAAGGAGAGATCGCATCAGCATATGGACCAGTCATAGTCCCAGATGGCGTCCACTCCACCCGATCCATGCCTCGTTTGGTATCATCATACTCATCATGGATCTTGTCTATATTGTGACACACCACGCAGTTGATCCCCTCGCTAAGAGATGGATCTGTGATAGCATCATCTATCTCTTTAGCAGTACTTAGCCCCCAGATAGAAGCCACCTCATACTGCGGTGAAGTCTCACTCACTTGCATGCGTGGATTGTGACAAGTTGCACACTCCACCTGCACGCTACCTACTGTCTTTCTGCTCTTTTTGCTGACATACTCCACACTTTTACGAAAATACTCATCTTTACTAAAGTGACTATTGGCATGCCAAGAGTTGCTCCACTCATCTACTATGCGTTTGTGGCAAGCTTTACAGCTTTTGGAGCTTTGAAACTCCTTGCCCACCTCTACTATCTCCGCTGCCTTGCCAGCTAACACCATTACCAAAAAGATCACTAAGACTCTCATACGCCACCTCTCTTCTGGCACTCTTTGTACCTATTTGTTCTTTAGCGTTAATTATACAACTTTTATATTATGTTGCGATGAAGTGAAGATTTTGTAGAGATTTATGCACCTCAAAAAAGCTCTAGCGGGTTTATCTTAAACTGCAAGCTTGTTGGATCTGGCGTGCCTTCAGCAAAAAGACTAAAGACTTTTGTAGTATTGTCTTTAAATTTTAATGAATTAATATTTATAAATGATTGCTGTATTGCAAACTTTGTCAATACACTCTCTTTCTACTATTTTAATTTTTTCAAAGTATCAATAGTTAAATTTTTAACACTAAATACACCATCTATTTTTTGTAAATATTCATTTTGTATGTAAATTTCATCTGCAACAAAAAGATGAACTTGATGATTTCGTATGGCTTCAACTTTTTCTTTTGTCAAATCTATTCCCAAAGTTATCTCAATCATAATATCTATTTTTGTCATTTGTGCTGTTTTTATAAACTGCTTATATCGTTCTCTTAAAGTTCTTTTTGCACTTATTCCAAATGTTTTATTATCTAGCTTAAAGAAAAAATCAAATTCTGTTGAGCTATCATTTTTATCATGAGTTTTAGAAATGCTTTCTTCATCAATTCCGATAGTCTTTAAAACTGATAATATTCTCTCTTCATAGTTTGAACCACTATCACTTGTAATTGACTGATTTATACTTTCACTAAACATTAACATAAAAATCTGATTTGGCTCAACTCCTTTATCTTTTAGAAAAATAGCTTCTTGAGATAAATATTTGAAAAATTCTGTTATATCACTTGATAAAAAAACTGTATCACTATTTTCAAGTTTATCAAAAAAAATAAGACTAAGTAAAGCTCCACTAACTCTTGTAGAATATGGTTTAATTACTGTTATTTTGTCATACTCCAAAGATAATGGATTTAGACTTGATAATTTTGAAGTATCCAAGAAATCTCTAGTTTTTGCTTCTTGTAATAACAAAGGTTTTATTGAAAGCAATTTTAAAGAGAAAATAAAAAGTTTAATATCTGTATCATTTTCGATTAATTCTAAAATATCATTTAAAAAATCAATTTTCTTTAAAGCACTTTTTGTTTTGCCAAATAACTCTTCATACTTTTTTATAAGTTCAATTTTTAAAGTTAAGCCTTGATTTAAAGAGTATAAAACCAATATATTGTTTATATCTTTATCGTTTAAATTTGCTTTGAGAAAATATTTTAATATAAAGTAGAACTTTAAATTTATATCAAATTTGTTTTTATCTATTTTGATTTTCTCAATACCCATTAAAAATCCTTTTTTAATTTTTCTTTTATTTTTTTTGATATTGCACTAATAACTGGGACACAAACACTATTTCCAAACTGCTTATAACTTTGTGTATCACTTACAATAATTTTAAAATTATCTCCAAAACCTTGTAATCTACAAGCCTCTTTTGGTGTTAGTTTTCTTGGATTTTTATTCTTTTGTTCAACTAAAATCTCTGAACCATCTTTATAATATCTGGCACTAATCGTGCTTGTATATTTTGAGTTTTGGTTAAATAAGCAGTAGCCAAAACCATTTCCTTTTAGTTTATGTTCAATTTTTCTTCTTTGATGTCCAGCCCAAAGTTTATCTGAAATTGTATATTTTTCATCTACAATTTTTTCTAAAATATCACCTAATTTAATATCTTTTTCAAGTGGTTTAGGAAACTCAAAAAGAACATCATCTCTAAATGCAACTATATAGATGCGTTCACGGTTTTGTGGTACTCCAAAATCCTTGGCATTTAGTACCTCTGCATAGACTTTGTAGCCTAGATCTTCTAAAGTTTGCTTTACAACTTTAAAGGTGTTGCCTTTGTCATGGTTTACAAACCCTTTAACATTTTCTAAAAATATCACTTTTGGTTTATGAAACTTGGCGATCCTTACCACATCAAAAAAGAGCGTCCCACGAGTATCTTCAAACCCCTTGCGTAGCCCTGCTACGCTAAAAGCTTGACAAGGAAAGCCAGCAAGTATGATGTCATGAGGTGGGATATCTTTAGCTTCTATCTTGGTTATATCGCCATGAGGCATTTCACCAAAGTTTGCATAGTAGGTCTGGCACGCAAACTTATCTATCTCACTTGCAAAGACAAACTCTATATGCTCACCAAATGCTTGCTCAAACCCTAGGCGAATCCCGCCAATACCTGCAAAGAGATCTATGGCTTTTAGGGGTTTTGCCCTGTTTGTCGCTCTATTTTGCAAACAAAATCTCATCTGAAGATTTACACTCACTGCTACATCTTTTTTCTTTTATAGTAGCAGATCTCTCTAAATAGTTATAAAAATATGTCATTTTGCAATATTTATAGCAAAACTTTGCTAGCAACTGCTAAAACTGCACTCTGACTTCTTAGGATCAGTGGAGTATCAAAACTCACGATTTTGCTAAAAAGCTCTCTCTCACTACCAGAAAATCCACCCTCGCACCCCACCAAAACACGCTTTAGATCTCTTAGATCTGATGCACTTTCGCCCCCAAAGTCAAAAGCGACTACTTCATCATAAAGCCCAAAAGCCTCATCTAAACTACCCAGCACTTCAAGCTCCATAAAGCTAGATCTACCACACTGTTGCATTGCTGAGATCTCAAGGCGTCTTAGGCGAGGCATATCTAGCTTATAGCTTCGCTGACTTCGCTCACAGTAGATGAAGCTGATCTTACTAACTCCCATCTCACAAAGCGTGGGAAAAACCCTCTCGATCTCTTTTGGATCTATGATGCACCAAAGCAGATGCAAAGATCTACTCGCCACCACCTCCAGAGTCTCGCTACGCACAAGCTCCAACAAAGCCTGCCTACTAGAGATGGAAGCGACTTTGTAGCTATAAAGTCTGCTTGGCTCACTGGGGTTTCTAAAAAAAAGAAGCTCGCCCTCTTTGTGTCTGCGAGTGCGAAAGAGATACTTAAAAAGCTCATCTTTTAGCTCAAAACTACCCTCACCCGCTTGCTCATAAAAGACAAACTTCACAAGAGCCTCATCACCACAGCCATCGCAAGTACCATCACAAACTCTAAAGCGAGCAGTTTTTGGGCACTTTGCACATAATGACTAAACTTCACTTCATCATCAGATCTTATGTAGCGTAGTGGCAAGATCCGCTTGATCTCAAGATAGACAAAGAGCATCGCCACTAGGATCATAGCACTGTTTGCAAGCGTAAAACTAAGGTGTTTTGCCGCCATCATCACCACTCCACTAAACGCAACCGCACCCATCGCAGTGTAGGAGATGGGGTTATAGATCGCCATAAAGCGTTTATATTTTTTTATATCAAACCCTCTTAGCAGAACCAAATAGTTGATCACAATAAACGCAAAAACAGCCATAACTGCGTAGTTATGTGCTACAATACTCATACTATACATCTCATTCATAGTGAGATTATAACCAAATCCCATTAAAATGGCACGAAAATGACTATAACTATCACGCAAGCACTAGATCTCATCTACTCTCACACAAAAGCGACAAAAACCAAACTTCTACCTATCGAAAATGCCCTTGGATATGTACTCGCAGAAGATATCATAGCCACTCACAACCTCCCACCATACGACAACTCCGCGATGGATGGCTACGCTATCAAGCTACTAGCTAGCGACACGAGGATCGTAAAAGGGAGCATCTTTGCGGGTGATAGTGGTGATTTTAGTCTTAAAGGCAACGAGGCTCTAAAGATCATGACAGGTGGCAAGATCCCAAATGGTTGTGACGCGGTAGTGCCTATTGAGCATGTGGAGTCTAGCGGTGATACTATAACGATCACAAAAGAGCCAAAGCAGGCTCAAAATATCCGCCTAATGGCAGAAGATATAACAGCTGGTGCTACACTTTTAGCACGAGGCACTAAGCTTGCAGCTCACCATATTATGCTTCTAGCTTCGCAAGGTATTAGCCACATCAATGTCCACAAAAAGCCCCGTGTAGCGGTTTTTGCCTCAGGCAATGAGCTAAAGATGCACTTTGAGAGCGTAGAGGCTCATCAGCTCTACAACACCAACACCATCGCCACACAGATGAGATCATATGAGCTTGGGTGTGAAGTGGAGTTTTTGGGCACTGCAAAAGATAGCATCAAAGATTTTGGCTCTTTCATAGACTCTGCACTTGGTAGTGATCTCATCATCACCACAGGCGGAGTTAGCGTAGGGGACGCTGATCTTACCAAAGAGTCTTTTGCTAACTTTGGTCATGAGATCTACTTCGATAGTGTTGAGATCAAACCTGGCAAACCAACTACATTTGGTCGCATCGGAGATACCCTCATACTAAATCTCCCTGGCAACCCGCTAGCTGCGATGCTCTGCTATGAGATCTTTGCTAGAAGCATCATCTTAGCACTAAGTGGATCTAGCTCAAAGTTTATAAACCCGCTCATAGTCCCGCTAGATGGGGAGTATAGCAACCGTAGTCGCAAAACTTCACTTATCCCTGGCAACTTTGATGGCAAAAGCTTTAAGCCACTGCCAAAAGTCTCATCAGGCATGGTTAGACCTATCGCCATTGCAGATAGTTTTATGGTGATCTCAAAGGAGTGTAGTGAGCTTAAAAAGGGCGAGTTAGTAAAAGTTATACCGACTCGCTTTGAGCTAAATAGCCCTATGCAAACTTCGCTTTTAAACCTCTAGTGGGTTTTTAAAGCTCTCATTGCTCTTAAGCTTTTGCCAAAAGTTCTCTATCTTAGTAGTGCAAAAGATCTCATCGCTCACTTCGATCTGCTCTATATCTATCTCGCCCATAGCCTTGTTGTAGGCATCATCTCTAAAGGCTTGTGCGTAGCCCGTGTCAGTCTCATGCACTACGATGCTATGAAGGCTCACACCACTCTCGCCGTTGTGCGAGATCATCTTAGCAAACACCCTATCTACAAGCACAAAAAAGATCCTCGCAAACTGCTCTGCTGATGGGGAGTATGGTAAAACTATGTAGCGAAGAGAGTGCTTTTTCATATCTGCTATATACTGTGCATCATCTTCCACCCAGAGCGTTATAGTGTGATCAAAACTATCAAATATATCTTCAATCGTGTGCTTAATAAGCCCAAAATCGTAGATCATACCAGCGTTATCGAGTGCATGCGACTCAAAAAGTACCTCAACTTTGTAGGAGTGCCCATGTATGGAGGTTTTGCACTTTCTCGTGCTACAAAGCCTCACTATATGGGCATTTTCAAACCTAAACATCTTTCGTATTATCACTACACACCCCTTTTGTCACTCCAAAGCCTTATATGAAGCCTATCGCTATAAGAGTAGCCATTATCTAAGCAAAATTGTACCACACTAGCGGAGTTTGCCTCTAGCTCCTCTTTTGTCTCGCACACCGCCATGCAAAAGATTAGAGTATCTCTAAACTCAGATCTCAGCTCTTCTATCTCGCTTTTAGCTTCAAGTGATGGCACTACACTAAACTTAAAAAAGCTTTTCTTTGTGTTAGCAACTATCGTATTTATGGCATCTTTGTTTATGCGTTTTTGCTCAAGCGAGTTGGAGAGTTTAACACCCATCGCAAAAACAACATCTCTATATATACTAAACTTCTCAAAATCAACCAGCAAACTAGCGTTTGTCTCTATGGTTATGCGATGGTTTTTGCTTCTTACAAACTCCAAAAACTGCACAAAGATCTCATCGTCTCTATATAGAAGTGGCTCACCACCTGTTATAACCACATCATCGCTAGATCTTAAGTTGTAACTCTTGTATATATTTAGTAGATCTGCTAGGTTTGCGATCTTTTGCCACTCGTTTTTGTACTTTGGATCTACCGCGTAGTTACTATCGCAACCATTTTCACCAAAACCTCTACACTCGAAGTTGCATAGCCCAAAACGAAAAAAGAGCGATGGTGTGCCTACAAAACGCCCCTCACCTTGCAGAGAGTAGAAGTGCTCTACTAGGTACATCAGCCACCTGTCTCATAAAATGCACGACTAGATGCCTCACCCTCACCGCCCCAGCGGTTCTTCTCAGGCTTATTTTTCACCACATCTCTTAGCACCTCAGCTGCAGCTGCAACATCACCCGCCTTGATCGCCTTTGATATGCTCATCGCCTCATCAAAGTACAAACAAGGGATCAAAAACCCCTCAGCAGTGAGGCGAATACGGTTGCACTGTTTACAAAAGTCATCGCCATAAGGCTCGATAGTGCCAAATCTATAACCATCTTCTAGCTCAAAGTAGCGTGATGGTGAGCTTCCATCGTAGCCTATCTCTTTAAACTTATAGCGTTTTGCTATCATCTCTAGCAGTTCTTTAGTGTCAAGCCTCTGGATCTCTTTTGAAGCGTGAATATTTTCCATATACTCTATATAGCGAAGAGTCATGCCTCGCTCTTTGCAGTACTCAAGCGCATCAAGCACCTCATCAGCATTCATACCCTTCATAGGAACCATATTGATCTTGACCTTAAGACCAACTCTTAGAGCCTCCTCAACACCCTTTAGTACACTAGGTAGCACATCTTTTTGAGCTATACGGTGTGCTACCTCTGGTTTTAGACTATCGATGCTTATATTTATGCGTTTTAGTCCTGCATCTTTAAGCTTCCCAGCCACTTGAGGAAGCAAGTAGCCGTTTGTTGTCATGGCTAGATCTATGCTAGGTGAGTAGTCATAGATCATCTTTATAAAAAGATCTAGATCTTCTCTTAGAAGTGGCTCACCGCCAGTGATACGGATCTTTTTAACTCCCTCATCTATGGCGACTTTGATGAACAAAAACAGCTCCTCAAAAGTGAGCAGGTTTTCTCTAGGTACCCAGCTAAAGGGCTTCTCTGGCATACAGTATTGACATCTAAAATTACATCGCTCAGTAACAGAGATGCGGATATAGTCCACAACACGATCGTAACTATCTATTAGCATCGCTCTTCTTTATGTAAATGTTATAGTAATTATAACTTGCGGAGTTAAAAGGGAGTTTAAAAGGCTCTAAGGCGAGGTGCCTTAGAGTTATCTACTTACTTTGTAGAAAATTTATAATCAGCCATTAGCCAGAATTTTCTAGTGTCATTAGCTAGAGCAGCTGCCGATGTGTTTGCTGCTTCATCATCACCTCTATAATCAGCATACTTAGCCATAAGATCCAAGCCTTTTACTAAGCCACATGGTTTTATGAAGATGATATCAAGCTCTCTACCGTAGTCATTGCTTCCGCTATCTGTTCTATAATCATGATAGATCGCCTTAAGCGTACCAAAGCCTTTAGCAGTATAGCCGATATGACCACTTAGATCTCTAAGACCCTCTTGTGGAGTCGCCGTAAACATATCTGCCCAACCATTATGTGCGTGTAGTGTTGCTAGAGGAGTTTGAAACGAGTTGTGTGCACTACCAAAGCTGTGACCACCAAGAACCTCATACTGAGCACCGATCAAGAAGCCCTCTACCTTTGCACCTAGCTCAAGGTTGTAGTAGTCAGCTTTGATATCATCAGCTCTACTAAAGCCTGATCTCTTCATTGTAGGATCGCTTTGTCTTGCATATTCTGCACGGTAGTTGATAGTAGTAGCATCATCTGCTGCTATGTTACCAGTTAGTGCGATACCATAAGTGTCACTTCCAGCACCTGCAGTTTTCTCATTTCCTGGTGCAGGATTTCCAGCTCCTGTACCACTTCCGATCATATAGTCATACACAGTAACTTTTAGCTCTGGCATTACACTATATGAAGCGTTTAGTAGTAGAGTTCTTGTATCAAGACTACCATTGTATGTTATGGTATTTACTTGTGTAGCGTAAGCTGCGAGAAGTGAAAGATTCTCGATTGAGTTATCTACTAGAGCGATTGCATCTAGGGTTTGTGGCATCTGTCTCCAATCAACCGTACCAATAAATCTAATATTGTCCAGATTTACTGCTTGACGACCAACTCTAAGTAGAGTGTTGCCATACTTAGCGTCCACATAAGCTTGAGTTAGACGAGTCTGTTTAGAGTCTTGCACCATATCGTAGTTAGCATTCTCTGCACCATATTTATCATTAATCGCAGAAACATTTGTCATCTCAGCATAAGCACTTAGCCAGTCAGTACCAAAAAGATCAGCACCAACTCCAAGTTTTAGGCGGTTTGTATATGCGTTAGCACTTGATTTACCATTATCTTTTGCATCAACATGCTCGTATCTAGCTCTGATTTGTCCATCTACTGTAATATTACTAAGGACTTCCATTCCCTCAGCTTGTAGTGCAGTAGAACCTACCCCCATCATCATAGCAGCTGCTAGTGACATTTTTACCAGTTTT
Source organism: Sulfuricurvum sp. (assembly GCA_041669045.1). GTDB lineage: Bacteria > Campylobacterota > Campylobacteria > Campylobacterales > Sulfurimonadaceae > JBAYBZ01. The sequence continues at coordinate 136,430 of JBAYBZ010000001.1, forward strand.
CTCATACTCTCTCCTATCTATGTCAAAAGTTAATTATAGTCTGATAAAAAGACCCAAATATAAGTTCAATTCATCATTTTTATAATTACGACAAGATTATTTTACATATTTAGAGATTAAACAAACTTTAAAGTTAGTAGATAAATTAGTATTTGTCAATTTTTATTATTATTTGTTTACTATTTAGAGATAGAAGAGGATTTCTTAACTACTGTTTTTGCCAAAATATCATGAAGTGCCCTCTTATCGGCTCTATATAGACCTACCAAAAGTCCCAAAAGCGTTGTTGCACTCAACAAAAACATCATAAATCTAAAAAAAGCTCTTATAAATGAGATATTTTTGCTCGTTTTTTCATCGACTATAACTATTTCATATGCTTTTTTACCAGGAGTTTGTCCACTTTTTGAGACAAATATCGCCTCTATGCTAGCATATAGCAAGACTGCTACAAATGGGGCTAGGTTTGAAGATAAAAATGACTCTTTATCACCCATAAATATATAGGTTATGATATATAAAATTGGCACATAAATCATAAATAGATCTACTATAAAAGCTTTAATCCTTGCTGGAGTTGTAGCGTAAATCGCAGGTCTGTCTTTTTGTGGTTTTGGTTTTGTGGAGTGTTTTTTATGTTTTTTCATTAGAGGTACTCTACTCGCAGTCAAAGACTACGAGTAGCTTAGAGATCTAGTGTAGATCTCTCCATACTTGTTTTTTCCATAGAAATGCAAATATAGCAAAAATCACTAAAAAGCCTAGTACTTTAATACCAACTGACTCTCTTTCGTGGCGTTTTGTATCACCTGCATCTGCTAGATGTTCTATCACCTTTTCAGCTGCTACTGCGGTTACACCAACTCGTGGCATTGCAGTACCTTCTAGGTGATTTTGTGGGTTTTCTATAAATGTTTTTAGAAAATCAACACTTCTAGATCTATAATAAGAAGATAGATCTGGTGGAAGTTTACCCATATATGCTGCTAAGTGATCTTGATACTCAAGCACTTTTACCTGATATGCAAGATCATCTTTTTTCTCTTTAAATGATGGGTTATCACCTAGTTGTGTCCAGTTCTCATACTTTAGAGCATGGCATCTTCCACAAGCGTTATCATACGCCATTTTTGGAGTAAGATCCGCTTGGCTTACTGCGATAGACTGCAAGTAAGCAACCATATCAGCTGTCTCTTGATCTATATCTCCGCCTGCACCATAAAATGGTACCATTGGGTGCATAACACCCGCAGCTGGATCAAACTTATGCTCAACTTTTAGTGCATGAGCTGGGTTTTTGATAAGCTCTGCTAAAAATTTTGCATCATAAACAGCACCTGCATCACTTAGATCTGGTGGATTTACACCATAAGCTGATGCCGCATCAACTGGATCCATAGTAGAAGCAAAACCTGCCTTCTCGATAGAGTGACAACCAACACAAGCACCCGCACCCATAACTAGCTCTTGACCACGCGAAGCGTCGCCTGTTTTAGTTAGAGCTGGAAGATCTGCATAAGCGAAGTTTTGGCTCTCTACATGCTTATGCATCTGCCCATGAGCATACGGCTCAACTAGCCAATATGTCACAAGCGAGAAAAATATAACTACCGCTAAAATCAATGGTTCTTTATTTTTCATACCAAGCTCCTTACACTTTTTTTTCGTTTTTAGTTATGAATGGCAGAGCTACCCAAAGAGCGATAAATAGTAGTGCGGCGATAAGACCGATCGTACTAAATATACCCTCAGGTGGGAGTTTACCCATTGCAGTAAGTATTATCATATCTATTAGTAGTACCCAAAACCAGATATTGAAGAGTCCTCTTCTGCTAGCTGGAACAGCATTTGGGCTTCTATCTAAGAATGGTAGTAGCATAAAGATAACTTGTGCAAAACCAAACGCAACTAGACCGATATTTACAGGGAATGGTCTAAGGATCTCATATGACCATAGGAAATACCACTCTGGGTAGATATGATCTGGAGTTTTTAGTCCATCTGCTGGGTCAAAGTTGATAGGATCTAGTGCAAATGAGTAGTGAAAGAAGACTAGATAAAACAAGAAGATAAGGAAGATCCCAACTACCATTAAGTCTTTACTCATAAAGTCATTTGCAAATCTGATAACTTTTGAGCCTTTTTTATCGCCACTTAGATACTTTTTAGCTTCAGCATCAAAGTCGATCTCTTCGCCATCTTGGTTGTTTACATGCGGGATTCTAAGGCTTGCAAAGTGTAGCCCAATAAGCCCTACAATAGCAAGTGGAAGTAGAAGTACATGAAGCATAAAGAAACGGTTAAGGAACGCTTGACCAGGAACATAATCCCCTCTGATCCACTCAACAAGTCCATCAAGGTGAAGATCTCCAAGGCTAAAGATATTGGTAATAACCATACCTGCCCAGTAGCTCATTTGACCCCATGGTAGCATATAGCCAGAGAATGCCTCAGCTGAGAATGTAACAAACAGAAGCATACCAGAGATCCAGATCATCTCACGACCCTTTTTGTATGAGCCATAGTAGATCCCTGTAAACATATGGATATAGATCACCAAAAAGACCACAGATGCTGCTACACCGTGGATATGTCTCCACAACCACCCAAACTCAACTTCTCTCATGATGGTAAAGTTTACACTATCAAACGCAGTATCAACATGTGGTTGATAGTACATTAGTAGGAATATACCAGAGACTAAAAGCAATCCAAAAGTGATCGCTAGTACCATACCCATTGCCCACAAAAAGTTGATGTTTTTTGGGATCCAGTACTCTGAAGCCATAACTTTTTCAACTTTTTCAATTGCTAAGCGTTGATTTAGCCAATCTTTAACACTTGTAGCTTTTGTAAAATGTGCCATTTAACCCCTCCTTTCTTATAGCGTTACGCCATCATCTTTCATTTTTTGATACTCAGGACCAACTTCGCCTAGTACCATTGTGTTGCCCTCGATTTTAAATGGAGGAATATCAAAACCTCGTGGAGGTGGTACTTTTGTAACCTCTCCAGACCAGTCAAACATACCACCATGACATGCACAAAGGAAGCTCTCATCAGCAGCATTATAAGCTGGGATACACCCTAGGTGTGTACAAAGACCTATGGCAACCATATAGTGATCACCACCTACTACTATATCTCTAGCTTTTTGACTATCAGTCTGTTTAGCAAGCATAGCCGCAGTTTTTTTAAGTACAAAAATAGGCTTTCCTCTCCACTTCTCAGTTACAAGCACACCCTCTTTATAGTTAGACATATCAAGAGTAGTAAATCCCGCAGCTTTTACGCTTGGAAGCGGATCCCACGACTTCTTCATTGCCACCAACGAACCAACAGCACCGATGCCTGCTACGGCACCAAATGCTTTACCCATAAAACCTCTACGGCTATTATCGTGCATCTTTAGCCCTTTTTCATTTAGTTGAATTGAAACGCTTATTATATACTAAAGTTGATTGAATTGATTATAAAACTAAGCTTTGTTTTATAAAAGTAGCGATTTTTTTGCTATTTTGTTCCATTTTGAAATCTTTTTTCACATTTTGATTTGACAAAATATCAGATAATAACTTTTTATCATAATTATCAACAACATCAACACCTAGTGTGATAAAAAGATCTCTAAAATCTCGCACATAATCATCTCTTTGCACATAAACAACCCTAGATCCGCTAGCTGCTGCATCTAAGATCGCTTGAGGTGAGCTACTTATAAAGATCTTGCTTTTTGTGATCATATCATCATACTCTTCAAACTCATAGTATCTTGAAAAGATACTCTTTAGCTCATCTTCATAGTCCAAAAAGTAGTAAAACCCAAGCCCAAGAGCAGGATCTAGATCTTTTACAAACTCCAAATTTTTAAGCAGATCTTTCTCATAGTCATCATCACCATAAAAAAATGTGATCTCCTCATCTTTTTCAAACTCCCCAAAGTAGCGATCATCGACCATCACCGCTTTGCAGATCCCCTCACCCTCAAGATATGGCGATATAAGGTACTCGCCATCAGCTTTTTTATCATTAGGATCATCACTAACTCTTATAAACCTACTAAAAAAACCTCGCATATCCTCAAGCATAAAGGGGTTGGCTTCGCTAGAGTCAAATATAAGCTGATCGCCATGCTCTGCTATGTGTGGGATATTTCGCACATCATCTATGCCGACACTATTTTTCACACCAAATTGCCTCGCTTCACTTGCGATGCGGTAGTCTGAACATAGAAGCGTTATGCTATCATCACCAACTGCTCTAAGTATGGCACACGCTCGCCTAAAGCGATCTAGCCCTATGCGGTGCCCCGTATGCACATAGTAAAATGTTCTCACTTTGATCCCTTTTGCATCATCTTTATATATATATGTATGATCTCCACCGCCACAGGTGTTACTCCGCTGATCTGCGAGGCGGCGGCAAGCGTTGGCGGAGTGTGCTTCTCTAGCTTTTCTACTATCTCTTTACTGAGTCCGCTAATGCTTCTAAACTCAAAGTCTTGTGGTATAGAGATCTGCAGATTTTTCTTCATCTTCTCGATCTCGTAGTGCTGTTTTGCTACATAGCGAGAGTACTTTGCCTCTATAAGCACCTCTTCTTGTATGTAGCGTGAGTATTTTGCTAGCTCTGGGGCGATGGTGAGCATCTTGGCTAGATCTATGGTTTTGCGATTTAGTAGATCTTTGGCACTTAGTGCCTCGCTAATCCTCTCTTCTCCCATAGAGTCCAAAAATGCTAGCGTCTCTTTGTTTGGTGTGAGTCGTTTGCTCTCTAAGATACCCAAAGCTTCGTTTATATCTGATCTCTTCTGCTCCACTCTTGCAAACTCTGCGTCACTTAGTAGTCCAAAACCGTGTGCGTAGCTACTCAAACGCAGATCTGCACTCTCCTCACGCAAAAGCAGTCTATACTCTGCACGAGAGGTAAACATTCTATATGGCTCTTTTGTCCCTTTTGTAACTAGATCATCTATAAGCACACCTATATACGCCTCATCACGGCGAAGTACAAATGGCTCTCTGTTTTGCAGACTAAGCGAAGCGTTGATCCCAGCTAGAAGCCCTTGAGCTGCCGCCTCTTCATAGCCTGTTGTACCATTGATCTGCCCAGCGAGGTAGAGTCCACTCACTTTTTTAGTCTCAAGTGTATGTTTTAGCTCAGTTGGATCTACAAAGTCATACTCGATAGCGTAACCATAACGCACTATGCGGGCGTTTTGCATACCCTCCACAGATCTAATCATCTCCCGTTGAACATCAGGTGGCATCGAAGTACTCATACCATTTATGTAGCACTCGGTATTATCCATCGTCTGAGGCTCTATGAAGAGGTGATGCCTCTCTTTGTCACGAAAGCGGTTGATCTTATCCTCTACACTTGGGCAATACCTAGGCCCTAGCCCCTCGATCTGCCCCGTAAACATCGGTGCACGGTAGAAGTTTGACTCTATAATGGCGTGCGTATTGGCATTTGTATATGTTATGTAGCATGGGAGCTGTTTTTTAGTCGCTACAAACTCATCGCGGTTGGTTCTAAAGCTAAATGGTGTTGGAGTCTCATCGCCACCTTGAACCTCCATCACACTAAAGTCGATCGATGAAGCGTCCACGCGTGGGCAGGTTCCAGTCTTTAGGCGTCCTAGCGTAAGTCCACATGAGATGAGCGAAGCACTCAAGTTCTCACTACTTTGCTCACCATAACGCCCACCGATCTGCTTGGTCTCGCCCACATGTATTAGCCCTTTTAGAAATGTCCCGCTTGTTAGGATCACCTTTTTAGATCTATACTCATTATTTAGGTTTGTCCTGATCCCAACTGCCTTACTATCAACGACAAGCAGATCATTTACCATCTCTTGGATCACCTGCAAGTTTGGGGTGTTTAGTGCTCTGTTTCGAGCCTCTAGCTTGTAGCGATCCATATCGATCTGTGCTCTTGTGCCTCGCACCGCAGCACCTTTTGTCTCGTTTAGTACTCGCACTTGGATACTCGAAGCATCAGTTATAAGAGCCATCTCACCACCTAGTGCGTCGATCTCTTTTACAAGATGCCCCTTTGCAAGTCCGCCAATCGCTGGGTTACAGCTAGTTGCTGCAATATTTTCTACAAGCATCGTTACTAAGAGGGTTTTATGCCCCATTCTAGCAGACGCAAGTGCAGCTTCTAGCCCCGCATGCCCTGCACCTACTACTATTATCTCAAATTCCATCGCATCTCTTTAGTTAAAACTTAAAGCCAATTTTATCATTTTTGGACTGTTTTTTTATTATTTTGTTATAATATACTCAATCTATAAGTTAAAGGCAAAGAGATGGTATCTACACAAAAAATCACCATAAACATACCTCTTGAGCTAAAAGAGCAACTAAACGAGCTAAAAGATGAGATGCAAACAACACTATCTTCTATCTATGTAGAGGCTATAAAAAAGTATCTAAGAGATCAAGAAGTTGCCAAATGGACTAGAGGGTTTGAGCTTGCAAGCGAAGATAAGCAGTACCAAAATCTCTGCAAAGAGTATGGAAGTGCTGAGTGTGGTGGGGTTTACGAATATGAAGAGATCTGAAGTGTGGCTTGTAGAGTTTTTTCCGCAAGTAGGCGATGAGATCTCAAAACAAAGACCAGCAGTAATCGTAAATGATGATGCTGTTGGCAGACTAAAGCTTAGAACGATTGTACCTATAACCGATTTTAAAGAGTCATACAGAAACTACCCTTGGATACTAGCGATAGAACCTAGCAACTCCAATGGGCTAAGCAAACACTCAGCTATTGACTGTTTTCAGATCAAAAACTACTCCACACATAGATTTATAAAAAAGATTGGCTCTGTTTCGCAAAACACCATAAACGAGATCCATAAACGCATAGCAAAAACGCTAGATCTAAGATACAAACTAGACTTTTAAGAGGCAGATATGATACAAACAGCACACAACGCCTACAACAGTGGCGATTTTAAAAGAGCATTTGAGCTATATAGCGTTCTTGCGGAGGGCGAAAATGCCGATGCGATGACATCACTTGGCTTTATGCACCAAAATGCACAGTACGCGACGCAAGATGACGCTAAAGCATTTGAGTTGTACTCAAAAGCAGCAGAGCTAAAGCAACCATACGCACTATATAACCTTGCGATATTATATATGAACGGTCTTGGCGGGGTGCAAAGCGATCAGTTTAAGGCTCATGAGCTATTTTTAGAAGCAGCGACGCGTGAAGTACCTCAAGCGATGTATGAGTCCGCTTTGATGCTTGAGCGGGGACTTGGGTGTTTGCAAAACTTTAGCGAAGCGGCTTTTTGGTATGAGGAGGGGGCAAAACGGGGTCACCTAGAGTGCTTTAACAACCTTGGTGTACTATATAAAGAGGGGCATGGTGTGCACATAGATGAGAAGAGAGCTTTCATCTGCTTTAGCCGTGCAGCTGATGGTGGGCTTGCAGAGGGACTTTACAACCTTGGGCTACTCTATGATCAAGGCTTTGGGGTAGATCAAGATCATGAGATGGCACTAGAGTGTTGTCGCAAGGCGGCGTTTAAGGGTCATGCAAAAGCAAAAGAGATCATCAGAGGGCTTCAAGAAGATGGAGCTATCGTCTTTTAATGTTTACAGGTCTTATAAGAGAAGTCGCTACCATCAAGAGCTTTGCAGGCTCTAGGCTCTGCGTAGAGGCAAAGCATAGTGCAAAACTAGGTGATAGCATAGCCATAAATGGGGCGTGCCTAACAGTTGTAGAGGTTTTAGAAGATGGATTTTGTGTGGAGCTTTCACCTGAGAGTGCGAGTCTTCTAGCGATCGAGAACTACAAAGGCGAAGTGCATATAGAGCCCGCTATGATGATGGGGGATCGCTTTGAGGGGCATATAGTTCAAGGGCACATCGATGCGATCGGCGTTATAGATGAGATAAAAAAGAGTGGCAACTCTTATGATCTCTTTATCAAAGTAGCAAAAAAGTTTATACCATATATAGTTCCTAAAGGATCTATCACCATAGATGGCGTTAGCCTAACTCTAAACAGTGTGTTTGAGGACTCTTTTAGACTCACCATCATACCTCATACGATGGAGCAGACTATATTTAAACGCTACAAAAAGGGGACGCGAGTAAACATCGAGACCGATATGTTTGCACGATACATAGAGCATATACTAAAACGCAAAAACTCCACTAGCTGGGAGGAAGTAGATAGTATCATGGCTAGATACTAGCCAAAGATCATCTCATAAGGTCGCTCTATCTTTTGAGCAACTCCCTCTACGCTCATATGCCTCGCCTCTCTTACAAACTCCTTGCCATCAAAAAAGACTAAAAGTGTGGGTATAGTAAAGACGCTAAAGTGTGCCGCGATCTCTTGGCTAAGAGATGTGTCGATCTCCTGCACACAGATCTGCTTAAACTCACTGCTAAGTAGCTCAAAAAGCTTTGGTTTTAGGGCGTGACAAACATTGCAACTTGGAGCCGAAAAGTAGAGTGCCGTTGCTGGGGCGTGATCCACAAGCTCTTTTATCTCATCTAGTTTCATGAAGCTGATTATACACCATCTGCTATAATGGCAAGATGAATTCGCTTCTTGTTTCGCTTCTTGGGATCTACGCATTTATAGCTGTTGGTTTTGTTGCAAAAGCTAGCTTTAAAAGTAGCATAGATGACAAAACTATCACTATACTAAATGTCTATTTTCTACAAGTTTTTCTCACATTTTGGGGGCTTTTGGCTCGTCCTATCGACACCTCTTTGGTGCTAGCTCCATCTATCTACCTACTCATAGTTACAACTGTGCTCATCTTTAGTGCGGTGGTGGCAAGAAGGCTCTTTGAGGATCAAAAGAGCTACTCTATCGCCACAGTTGCCACCATTATAGGCAACACTGGTAACCTCGGCATACCGCTTTGCATAGCTATCTTTGGCGAGGAGTCTATCCCCTACACCACTATGATCAACCTTGCAAATGTCTTTGTGGTTTACACTGTTGGGGTTTTTTACTACTCAAGAGGTAGTTTTGATCTTAAAGGCTCTCTACTAAACATCATCAAACTCCCGATCCTCTGGGCGGCACTCGTAGCGATTATGCTTAACCTTGTAGGATACAAGCCATCAAAAACAGTAGATGACGCCCTTATGATGGGAGCTTACGCCTCTATAACTATGCAACTCATACTCTTTGGGATCTACCTATATGGCACAAAAGTAGAGGAGCTAAGAGTGAAGCTAACTTCATGGGTTATGAGCGTAAAGTTTTTGCTACTTCCTGCAGTTACTATCGTAGTTTTGAGCTTTTTTAGTATAGATCCACTCATAAAGGCGATCATCTTCATAGAGCTTCTTATGCCCCTTGCCATCGCAAATGTAAACATCGCATCGCTCTATGATTGCCACCCTAAAGTGGTCACTTCGCAGGTTTTTATATCATCACTGCTCTTTGTGGGAGCTATATTTGTAGGAGTTGAGATTGTCAAGCATCTATGGACTATATGAGAGACTTTTGAGCGAGTATGGTACGCAGGGGTGGTGGCCATTTTTGGATACTTCTTATCACAAAGATGACTACTCCTATCCGCAAAACTCAAAGCAACTATTTGAGATCTACTTAGGAGTTGTGCTTACTCAAAATGCTACATTTAAAAGTGTGGTGCAAAGCTTAGAAAACCTCAAAAGCCTAGACGCACTCTCTCCCATAAAAGTACTTAATCTTGATGAGCATATACTAAAAGAGGCTATCAAACCATCAAAATACTACAACCAAAAAGCACTCTACTTGCAAAATGTGGCTCACTTTTTTATGGCACAAAATGGCAAAACTCCATCAAGAGCGGATCTGCTTAGCATAAAGGGCATAGGTGAGGAGAGTAGCGACAGCATCTTGCTTTATGGATACAATGAGCCTCAAATGATCATAGATGCCTACACTAAGCGGATCTTTACACACTTTGGTTTTGTAGGTGAGGGTGCAAAATATAGAGATCTAAAAGGGCTGATCGAAGCGGAGTTTAGTAAAAAACTAAGTGGCAAAGATCTAGTGATCGCTTATCAAGAGTTTCATGCACTCTTAGTTGAGCACGCCAAAAGGTTCTACTCCCGCAAACCCTACGGTTGCTCGATCCACGCAGAGTTTGTGTAGATCTTGAGCTTTGAAGCGTTGCTATCAAACCAGAGTGTGCCCTCAAGAGGCGTGGTGGGCGGGTTTTGCGAGACTATGGCACTATTGTAGCCTCTAGTCTCGCTTGAGATCTCTGAACCTCCATATAGTTTGTAGTGGTTTAGCTCACCTAGAGCTATCTCTAACATTATGTCATCATCTTTGGCGGTTGCGTCAGTTACATTTGTATCTATTTTCATATTTGCCCCGCCACTTATGAGCCTTGCAACGACATTTGGGTTTGGAGATATGCTCTCATTTGTATCGACATAGGAGCTGTTTTGATCGTTTATCTCGCCTAGATCTACTGCTTTATAGTAGATCTTGTTGCCCCACGCATCATTTACGATCCCTATCTTTAATGGCACCTCATCACCATTTTGGGGCTTTAGTAGCTCAAAGTATGAGTCATTATCGACATCTTTTGCAAGATCTAAGAGCCTAGATCTAACCACATCAAGTATCATCTTTGTGTTTTGCTCTTTTAGCATATTGGACTGTATATAGACATAGTAACCCATCGTAGTAAAGATCACCGCTACCGCCCCTGCGATCGCTATGGCGATGAGTGCTTCAAGTAGCAAATAACCCCTTCTCACTACAAGCCCTTAGCTAGATCTACTAGCCCTTTTTGTATGATGAGCTGAGTTAGCACTACTGTATAAAACTCTATAAACACCGCAAATGCCATCAAAAATATGCTAATAGCAATGATGAGCCTAAAGAACTTTCCACTAAGCTCCAACGCCTTGTCTCTTGCTTTGTTGCTCACTTCGATCATTATAGATCCCACCTGATCAAGCGTACCCACGCCCACAAAAAGTGAGCGATCTATATCATCAAAAAGCAGAGGATCATAACTTAGCTCCCCTTTTGTTCTAATACTCTCCAGATCACTCTCAAACGCTCTTTTAAACTTAGAGATGGTAGTGGAGCTAATCGCTGCTCGCAAAGATGCCTTAAACGAGATCCCGCTTTTCATCATCTCGCCAAGCATATTGAGTATGACAAACTTCTCAAACTGCATGATGATATTAGATGCAAATGGTAGCTTCATAGCCACTGCACTAAATAGCTCTTTTGCATGATAGTTTTTGCTAAAAAGAGCAAGCATAAGTATGAGAAAATAGCTAACAGTAACGGCCAAAAGTATAAAAAGAGCGTTGTTCATCACCATACTAAATGCGAGGTGATCTGCCACAAGACCATACACCTGATCGCTAAGACTCTTTGACTCTGCGATCTGGTAAGGTACTACAAAAAACCTCATCGCGATCACCACGATAGAGACTATAAAAAGATATATAAAAGGCACTGTCGTCTTCTCGTTTGACTCTCGCTCAAACTCCCTTTTGGACTCCATAAACTTCAGTAGTCTCCCAAGGGCGTTGCGAAAGCTGAGGCTTTTTTCTGCCATAGAGACAAACGCGACACTATCTTTTGTGCCTACTCTATGCTTTGATAGTGACTGGCTAAAACTTAGACCATCTTTTATGTCACCATATATCTTTTTGTATAGTTTTTTATCTTTTTTGTTCTTTGTGGTTTTGTAGAGTAGCTCAACCCCACTTGAGAGAGATTTGCCATTTACTAGCGTAAAATGGATCGTCTTTAGCATAGCATAGATATCACTACTCTTCATCTATAAACCCAAGTGCCAAAAGCTCGCTACGCAGTGTTTCATAGTCACAAAGCCCCTCCTCAAAGAGGTACCTCGCGGAGTCATGATAACTAAATGTGATGAGATCGTCCCACACCTTTAGTACGGTGCTATTTTTAAGTGCGAGATAGAGTGCGTAACGGATCTTCATATCTGAGGAGTGACAATGATCACCATCTCACTCTTTTTGCTACCATCATACTCACTACCACCCACTAACCTTAAAGGTGTCACATCAACCCCTGGGATCCCCTTATAGCCTTTGTCACTCTTGTTTCTAAAAAGCCCAGAGATGATGATTGGCACTCCTGGTTGAACTCGCATACTATTTTTGATCGACTTTGTCTGCGTTTTTGGTTGTGTATATGAGATGTTATCGACTGTGAAGTTACTATAACCCACTATATCATTGATCTCAATAGATATATCTGATAGCACAGTATCGTCCATAATGTTGGAGTTTAGTGTCACTCTGATCCCACTTAGTGCAGATGCACTTACGGTTGATGTTTGAGTTGCACGATCTCCTAGTGCTGTTGTGCGAAGCTCCTTTATATATGGCTCATCTAGCCCATCTACAAGCGTCACATCAGTTCCTGCGATACCTAGTAGTCTTGGGCGTTGTACACTCTCTACTTTACCAAACTGCGCTAGAGCCTCAGCTATGAGAGTACCACTTATGTTTGATGTTTTAAAGACTGCTCCTAGAGTGCTTGCAGTAGTAGAAGCCCCCACAGATCCAAACGCAGCAGATGTTTTTGAGACTATACTTGTATCATCGCCTGTTGGGAGTAGGTTCCAGTTGATCCCTAGGTTGAAGTTATCATTTAGCTCAACATTATAGATCGCCATATCATACTCTATGACATATAGGTTGTCACGAAGTAGCTCAAGGTAACGCATAATATCTTGATACTCCCTCTCTCTAGCACTAAATGTGATAGATGATGAGATGGTGTCATGTGCTACATTTAGAGCACCCATAGTCTCTAGGCTCTGCTTTAGCTTGCTTGCTAGCCCACTAAGAGATGGGATCTTAAGAGTTACAGTTCTGACATAGCCTATATAGTATGTATCATCATCGTAGCGAACACTTAGCTTATCACCGATGGCACGATTAAGTGCTCTTCCAAAGCCAATATTTTGAGCAGACAAAAAGACTTTAGATGTTCTGATCTCTCTTTCATCTTCACTACTTCCATAAGATCCTGCATACCTAGCAAGAGATGCGCTACTTGTACCTATGCCTCTTGATGAAGTTCTAGAATTGTTGCTTCTATCTCTGCTTTCAGACTGCAACTGAAAGATGATATTTTCACCCGTCGCCTCGGTAAGTAGCGAGATGACATCATCTAGCTCTGCACCCATGATTTTTATTTGTCTGATCATCTGCTTATCTGGAACACTCTCATTTATGATCTCAAAGTTTTGTGCATCTACTTCGACTATCTCGATTGGCTCTTTTTCTAAGATCGGGTTAGTACTATCTTCAAGCTCACTCTTTAGCTCCTCTTTTAGTAGCTCTTTTTTGTAGCTATTTGAGCACCCCTGCAAAAACAAAAGAGCCAAAAGAGCTATTAGTAAAACCCTCATACTATTACCTAACATATCGATTTCCACTATTTTGTGAGCTAAAGTAGATAGTTTTTATATTACCGCTTTTAGTGCTAAGCACGATGGAGTTACTATTTATGCTAACTACGCTAAATGATGTTGAGCCAAGCTCAAATGAGTTGCCCTCGCTTAGGACAATATTGCGACTATTTAGTTTTACAAGTGCGTAACGACCTTTTTGGCTCTCAACAAACCCAAAGTATGTTAGCTGTTCGCTCTTAGCGGTGTTATCTTTGATGATTATTGGGGCTGGTTCTTTTTTAGGCTCCTCTTTTTTATCATCAAAAAAGGGGTTATATGCAAAAAGCAGGGTACTAAGAACAAGCAGTAGTGCAAAAATCCTCTGCATAACCATCCTTTATAGCGTAAAATATAGCCTTTTGTAGATAGATCTACATCAAGTTTCACTATAAAAGCAATAATTGTTCCAGTATTTGACTATGAAGTTCCTAGATCCAAAGAGGTATGGATCTAGAGTTGTATGTTTTTACCGATATCTTCGGCGGAGTATTTTTTATGAGTGCCATCACAAAATGGAAAGCCCGCACTCGTTTTGCACATACAGATGAAGTATGCCTTGCTCTCTTGGACTTGTACCTTTAAAGGCGTACAGTTGGTTCCCTCATGGCTACCATCACAAAAGATCCCATCTTTGCTTCGCCCGCACGCACATATAAAGTACTCCTTACCGCCCTCAAGCTCCACTTTTGCTGGCTTGATATCTCTAACTAACGCATCACTACACATATCTTCTCCTTTATGCAAGCTTGCTAATTATAGCATCTACACTAAAGCCAAACTTCTTAAACAGTTCACTCGCTGGAGCAGATGCACCAAAACTCTCCATACCAATCACCTCATCAGCTAAGCGGTACCACTCAAGTCCCCTTGCTGCCTCGATGGCAACTCGCCTAGTGCTTGGATCTATGATGCTATCTATGTAGCTTCTCTCTTGCTCGATAAAGAGATCATAACATGGCATAGAGACTACGCACACCTTGACGCCCTTAGCATTTAGTGCCTCTTTTACTTGAAGTGCAAGCTCTACCTCACTACCACTTGCCATAAGTGTAATAGTTGCACTCTCATCTTTTGTCACAGCGTAACCACCCTTAGAGATCTCCCCTTGTACTGGTTTTGGAAGTATGGCTAGATTTTGTCTTGAGCAGACAAATGCCGATGGTGAGTTTTTCATCTCTAGTGCCACTTGCCACGCCACCACATTTTCTGCTCCATCAGCTGGTCGCCACACATAGAAGTTTGGCAGAGATCTAAACTGACTTAGATGCTCTATGGGTTGATGAGTTGGTCCATCTTCACCCACACCTATACTATCGTGCGTCCAGATAAAAAAGTGTTGGATCCCACTAAGTGCAGCGATGCGTGCAGCGGGCTTTAGGTAGTCTGAAAATACAAAAAAAGTTGAGCTAAATGGCATCAAGTGCCCATAAAGAGCGATCGCATTGGTGATAGACGCCATCGCGTGTTCGCGGATCCCAAAGTAGATGTTTCTACCACGAGGAAAGACTCCCATATTGACAAGCTCACTCTTGTTTGATGGGCTTAGATCTGCACTTCCGCCCAAAAAGTTAGGCAAGGCTTTTGCGATGGCGTTTATAATCTTGCCATTTGTGTTTCTTGTTGCATCTGCTTTGTCAAATGTTGGATAGAGTATTTTTGATAGATCTGGGTTTTGAAGTGCTTTTAGAGCCTCGTTTTGCTCCATAAGTGGCAGAGTTAGAAGTGAGTGCTCCCACTCTCTCTCAAGTAGATCTCCTTTTTCTATGGCACATCTAAATCGCTCAAGTGCGTCTGGGCTTACAAAAAAGCTCTTGTTCTCATCAAAGCCAGCAGCTCTTTTTGCCTCTTTGATCACCTCTTCGCCAAGTGGTGCACCGTGTGAATGATGGCTTCCCTCAAGTTTGTTAGCACCCTTTGCTATGGTAGTATGAGCGATGATTATAGTTGGTTTTGTGGCATTTTTTGCCTTGATAAAAGCTCTGTCAATATCATCAAAGTCATGTCCATCACACTCAAGCACAAACCACCCTTGCGACTCAAAACGACCTCGTATATTTTCACTAATACTTAGATCTGTTGAGCCCTCTATGGTGATGCGGTTGGAGTCATAGATCATTATGAGGTTATCAAGCTTGTTGTGTCCTGCGATGGAGCACGCCTCGTAGCTCACGCCCTCCTCAAGGTCGCCATCACCACAAAGCACATAAACTTTATGATCTATCACTTTTGCGTTTTCGCTATTTACCGCAGAGCCAAAAAATTTAGCTGCCATCGCAAAACCAACACCATTTGCCACACCTTGACCTAATGGACCTGTGGTTATCTCTATGCCATCAGTGTGAGCATACTCTGGGTGCCCTGGGGTTTTGGAGTCAAGCTGACGAAAACGCATAAGATCTTCTAAACTTAGATCATACCCCCAAAGATAGTAAAGCGAGTAGATAAGACCTGTTGCGTGACCGCCTGAAAATACTAATCTGTCGCGATTTAGCCACTTTGGGTTTTTTGGGTTGTGGCGAAGATGCTCACTCAAAACAACTGCGATATCAGCTAGCCCCATCGGTGCTCCTGGGTGACCCGAATTTGCACGCTGGATCATATCTGCTGCTAAAAACCTTATACTATCTGCCATTTTTTGACGCATACTACTCATCTATCTGCTACCTTTTGTGTCTGTTTATGTACTCGTTTAGAAGCTTTTCAAGCTCCACTTTTAGCCTCTCATCGAAGCTCTCTAGCTCATCTTTTAGCCTATCTGCTAGCGTGTCTGCCTCACTCATAGCACCATCAAGATCTAAAAGCGTGACAAAACTGTTTTTATTGCTATCATTTTGTGTAGTTTTACCAGCTTCACAATCACTCTGCACAACATCTAAAATATCATCTTGGATCTGAAAGAGTAACCCAAGACCTAGTCCAAACTCATAGAGTCTACTTGCAAGATCTACCTCGCCAACGATAATAGCACCCATCTTTAGTGAAGCTGCTATAAGCTTTGCGGTTTTATGAGTGTGCAAAAACTTTACATCTTCTAGGCTAAGTGGACTATTTTCAAAGTAGCAGTCGATCGCTTGACCTAGCACCATACCATTTAGCCCGCCATTTTGTGCAAGCTCTCGCACCAAAGAGATCTTAGTCGCATCACTAAATGGAGCATCTGCTAAGATCTCAAATGCGTAGGTATTTAGTGCATCACCCACCAGCACGGCAGTTGCTTCATCGTAGCTTTTGTGAAGGGTTGGCTTGCCTCGACGCAGATCGGCGTTATCCATAGCAGGCAGATCATCGTGGATAAGTGAGTATGTGTGAAGTAGCTCTATGGCGTAAGCTGCGTGCATCGCACCACCTAGCAAAAGCGGGTTGTAGGCCCCTACCACTGCCAAAAGCAGAGCGGGGCGAAACCGCTTGCCACCAGCTATGAGCATAGTTTGTAGTGCCTTCTCATAGTGAGGATGAATGCTACTTGAGCGTGGAAGTCGCGATAGTAAAAACTCTTCAAATTTTTGCATATGTAATATTATCTAATCTAACTTCACAAAAAACTGAAAACTATCTCTAATAAAGAGCAGATCACCATCTAAATCACCCCTAGTTAGTGCTTGCAAAAACTCTCTTTTGCCTGTGATCTCATGATGGTTCGCCTCAAAGAGCAGATCTCCAAGCTTTAGCCCTTTTGGTTTTACATCAGCTGAGATCTTCACAACCCTCAAGCCATCATCAAAATAGATCCCCTTATACTCTGCAAAATAGCTGTGAGTGTTTTTTGTCCGCTTATGTATGATAAACTCTTTTAAAAAGCTAAGTCCTACCTCTCCATCTGGTGTAATAAGAGAGTGGAGCAAACAGCAATCAGAAAAGATCACACCCAGATCATCACTAAAAAGGTGCTTAGATAGCTTCTCATCGCCATTAGCTACTCTAAATGGGTACTCAAACTGCGACTTTGCCTCTAAAATATATAGGTTTTTTGATATATCAAATCTTAGGATCTTCTCATCTGGTACGCTCTTGCTATAAACCAAAAGCAGAGAGTTTTCTAGCGGAATTTTGATAGTTTTACCATCATAAACTTTTGCATCTCGTAGTTTATGCTCGCAACTAAGCTCATCTCCAAAAAGCGATAAGCAAAGCAATAGAAGCAGGAGAAGGTTTTTCATGAGGGTTTAAAAGGGTTTGCTCCACCTAGCATACCTAAAGCACTGTTTTGGCGGTTTTTCTCCACCATCGACATAGCATCATTGATAGCACCTATGAGCAGTATGCTAAGCGAGTCCTTATCTTCAAGTAGTGAGTCATCTATGTTTATATCTAAGATCTCGCCCTTACCGCTAGCTATCACCTCAACCATACCGCCACCACTTTTGACGCTAAAAGTTTTACTCTCAAGCTCTGCTTCAAGCTTTGCAGCACTCTGCTGTACCTGCTCAAAAAGTTTGCCCATATCGCCTAAGTTACCAAACATTAGATGCTCTCTAAAACTTCTGAGATGTTATTATCATCATCAACAAGCACAACAGTTGGCTTATAGAGCTCAAGCTCACTCTCATCATAGGAGGCGTAAGCAACGATAATCACTTTGTCGCCCTTATGCACCTTCCTAGCAGCTGCACCATTTAGGCAGATATCCCGCTCTCCTCGCTTACCAAGTATGATATAAGTAGAAAACCGCTCACCATTGTTGATGTTTAGTATCTCCACCTTCTGCCCTACACGCATCTTTGAGGCTTCTAGTAGCTCCTCATCTATGGTGATAGATCCAACATAGTTGAGGTTTGCATCAGTTACAGTTGCACGGTGGATCTTACTATAAAGCATATCAACTCTCATCGCACTCCATTCCCATCTGTTTTCTCATCTCACAAGGAGTTATCGCCTCGCCCCACAGATCCTCGCCTATTAAGTACTCCTCAACCACTTTTCCGCCGATTAGATGCTCTTTTACTATGCGATCTATCTTAGCTTTATCTAGCTTGCAGTACATATGATGCCCAGGTTCTACTAGCATAACAGGCCCTGCGATACAGCGGTTTAGGCACGATGTACGGATTGGTTGCACAGTACCCATGATCCCCTCGCTCATAATCTTTTGTGCCAAATGCTGAAATAGATCTTGAGTTTCAGGTGTTACGCAAGAGGGTTTTGGCATTCCTGGAGGAGCTGACTGCTCACACTTAAATATATAGTACGCTGGTTGAGGTACACCCATCTTTTTTCCTTATTTTTTGCAAAATTATATCAAAACTTTATGCCACGAAGCTAAAAGAGACTATTTTTATCGTCTTTTTAAGAGATCTCTAATAACCTCGCGATCATCAAAGGGTATCAGCTGATCATAAACTATCTGATACTCCTCATCACCCTTGCCCAAAACTACCACAACTTCGCCACTTTTTTGTAGATCTAACGCCTTTGCGATCGCCTTTTTTCTATCTAGCTCCACCAAAACACTACTCTTTTCGCTGATACCTTCTAAGATCTCATCTACTATAACCTGCGGATCTTCACTTCGCGGGTTATCGCTTGTGATTATCACTTTTTTGGCAAATGCACTAGCTACCCTGCCCATTATAGGGCGTTTAGTGCGATCTCTATCTCCACCCGCTCCAAAAACGACTATTAACTCTTTCTCTCTTAGTGCATTTAGCACCTTCTCTATGCCATCTGGCGTGTGAGCAAAATCGACAATGACAAGCGGATCTTCACTCACCACCTCCATTCTGCCACTTACACCTGCGAAGTTCTCCACTACTTCCATGATCTCCTCTAGTGGCCTGTCGGTGAGTAGATGCACCGCCCCAATAGCAGCTAAAATGTTATAGAGGTTAAAAAAGCCATGGAGTGATGAGACAAAACTATGGCTTTTACCAAAATATTGTACGATCCCGCTTGAGGCATCATTTAGTGAGTAGGCTATAAGCCTGTATGTTGCGGCATTTTCAACCCCATAACCAAATGCGTTTTTGAAGTTAAATGACGCCTTTGTCTCATCGCGGTTTATCAGTTTTTTACTCTCATCGGCAAAGAAGCTATTTTTGGTAGCTATATACTCGCTTAGAGTTTTATGATAATCAAGATGATCTTGAGTTATATTTGTGAGTATTTTTAGCTCAAAGCTTAGTCCCTCTATGCGATCTTGAGCAATAGCGTGCGAGCTAACCTCCATCACAAAAAAGTCACACCCTTGGCTCAAGGCTTGATAGATATGCTTATAGATATTTAGCACCGATGGTGTTGTGAGGCTTTTTGCTTCAATGGTCTCATCGTTTATAAAAAACCCACGAGTGCCTTGCAGTGCCACTTTATACCCAAGGTCAAGTAGCATCGAGTAGATAGCACTCGCGGTTGTTGTCTTGCCATTTGTTCCCGTGATGCCTATGATCTTTATACGATCTATGCCAAAAAACTTTGCCACTTCACCTATGCGTATAACTTTTGCACACCCCATCTCTCTGGCATGATCTAGGTACTTCTCGTTTTGCTTAGTTAAAACAAACGCTGTTTTACTATCGCACTGGCTTGAGTCATCGCTTATGAACTCATACTCACTCTCTTCTAGTCTAAGCTTCAATCTTCTTGCCCTTTGCTATCTTTTTGATGAGTCTATGTAGATCTTTATCTGTTGGGAAGGCTACTATGGCACTCTCTAGGTAGCTCATCGCCATCTCGCCAAAGCCATTTTCTATGAGATGATCTAAAAAGTCAAGCAGATCTTCTCTGTGAGTTATGATCACTTTAGTTGAGAACATAATGTTCTCAAAAGTCTCTTTAAAGCTTGCACCCTCATCAAGCAAAACTCTAAAATCCTCATACATTATGCCATCTTCATACTCGATCTTGTTTCTGGAAGGCTCAAAAATGAGCTCTTTTGCCTGCTCTAGCGTGCCATCTATATCTTGGAGTATCTGACTCATAATCTCATGAGCCTCATCTTTGTTCTCCTCTTTTAAGATCTCATAGTAGTCAAAGAGTGCTTCAGCACCGCCCTCACCACTTAGTGCCATCTCTGAGAGGATTACGCCATTGTACGCCTCTTGGCTTTTTGGATCATTTTGCAAAAGTATCGTAAACTTCTCTAGTGCTTTTTTGTAGTCTGATCTTGAGAAGCTCTCTTTTGCTTGTGATAAAATCTTATTTTTACTTATCGCCATAACCGCTCTTTATAGTAAACTCTCCAGATCACTCTCTTTTCCAAATGGAACATTAATAACTACTAGATCTGGATGTATCAGTGCCTTTAGCTTATTCTCTATGCCGTACTTTAGGGTTGTACCGCTACTTGCACACCCTACACAAGCACCTTTAAGCTGTATAAAAACTCTAGCATCTCTTATCGCCAAAAGCTCCACATCGCCACCATCAAGTTTTATAGATGGTCTTATTTTTTCTATTGCGTTTTTTACTGGTTGTAGCAGATCTTCATCACTAAAGGGTATCATGCTTCACCTCAAATATTAGATATTTGGTATTTTACTAAACTTATCTTAAATATCAGTCTTTATGGTTGTTTGCGAAGAGAGGTTAAGTAGTTGCAAAGGGGAGATCCCCTTGCGTTTTTTACTAGTTATACTAGTTCTATATATGCCATAGTTGCAGCATCACCACGGCGGATTCTAGTTCTTATTATTCTAGTGTATCCACCATTTCTTGATGCGTATGCTGGTGCAACTTCATTTAGAAGCTTTTTAGTAGCCTCTTTGTTTTGCAAAGATGCAAAGATTGCTCTATGTGCGTTGCTATCACCTTTTTTTGCAGTGGTGATTAGTTTTTCTACATAGCTTCTAAGCTCTTTTGCCTTCTCAACTGTTGTCTCTATTTTACCATGCTCAACCAAAGATATACTAAGATTTTTTAGTAGTGCAAGGCGGTGTGAACTAGTTCTGCCTAGTTTTCTGTGACCATTTAAGTGTCTCATCTTCTACCCTTCTATTTTCTTTTTTAGTGCATTGGCAAGATCGTCTGCTAGAGCAACTCCAACTTCATAACCATAATCAAGAAGTCTCTCAACTATCTCATCAAACGATTTTTTGCCAAGGTTTTTAACATTTTTAAGATCATTTTGACTCATCAAAACTATCTCACCGATATATTTTATATCTGCTCTATCTAAACAGTTAAAGCTTCTAGCACTAAGACCTAGTGCATCTATGTGAGCTGAGAGTCTTTTTAGATCTGCACTCTCTTCTGTTCGCTCAGTCGCTACTGGCGATTTTAGACTCACTTCACTGTTAAAAACTCCAAGCTGTGCGTACATAACTTCTAGTGCGTTTTTAAACGCATCTACTGGAGAGATCTGCCCATCAGTTTTGATGTTTATGATCACTTTTTCAAAGTTTGGATTGTCCTCTACTAGCATATTGTCGATCTTATAAGTAGCACTTCTAACAGGCGTAAAGTAAGCATCTAGTGCTATGTAGCCATCTGCTAGCTCATCAAAAGTGTTCTCACTTGCAACATAACCGATCCCTTTTGCTACTACAAGCGAGAAGTTTAGAGTCGCGTCCTCATTTAGTGTTGCTAGATGTATATCAGGTGTTACAACACCTACTTGATCATTTGTTAGATCAGAGCCTTTTATGTTGCATGGACCTGTGAAGCTATATGTCACTTCTGACTCAAGTGCGTCACCTAAGAGTTTAAATCTTATGCCCTTTAGGTTTAGTATAAAGTCTGAGATATCTTCAACCATACCCCGAATAGAGTCAAACTCATGTTTTGCTCCCTCGATCTTAATAGCTATGGGTGCATACCCAAGCGAGCTACTTAGCAAAAATCGGCGAAGCGGATGAGCCAAAGATATCGCATATCCTGTCTCAAATGGATAGGCGATAATGTTGGCTTCATTTTGGCTAATCTGCTCTACCTCAAACTCTCTTGGAGCAAGTGGAGTAGTTTTTATCTTTTTCATTTACTTCCGCCTTTTTAAAATTTAACTATTATTTCGAGTAAAGCTCAACTATTAGACGCTCTTCAACAGGGATAATAACCTCTTCACGCTCAGGAAGTCTAGTAAATATACCAAAAACTTTCTTCTGATCCACATCTACCCATGGAGCTAAACCAGTTTGGTTTGTAAGCTCGATAGCTCTTTGAACCTGTGCATTATTTTTAGTTGCTTCTCTAACTTCGATCTTTTGCCCAACTCTTACTCTATATGATGGAATATCAACTTTTTTACCATCTACTAAGATGTGCCCATGACTTACAAGCTGTCTTGCAAATCTTCTAGTTGTTGCAAAGCCCATTCTATAAACAACATTGTCAAGTCTTTGTTCGATTAGGTTTACTAGGTTTGTACCAGTGTTTCCATCTCTTCTTTTTGCCTCAACAAAGATCGCTCTAAACTGCTTTTCACTCACACCATACATAAACTTAGCTTTTTGCTTCTCATTTAGTTGAAGCCCATACTCTGTTAGTTTTTTACGGCGTTGTCCATGTTGCCCTGGAGCGTATGGTCTTTTATCGAGTGCAGATTTCCCTGCTAAGCGACGCTCACCTTTTAGATTTAGACTTACGCCAAATCTTCTCTCAATCTTCTCTACTGGTCCTCTATATCTTGCCATTGCTACTCTCCTTACACTCTACGACGCTTCGGTGCACGACAACCATTATGTGGTAGCGGAGTAACATCTTTTAAAAATGTAACTCTGATCCCCTCGATCGCACCGACTGATTTTGTTGCAGTCTCTCTACCAGAACCTGGTCCTTGAACTCTAATACCAAGCTCTTTGATCCCGTGAATCTTAGCTTTTTCAACCGCTGCTTCAACTGCTGCTTGAGCTGCAAATGGAGTCGATTTTTTGCTACCTTTAAAGCCTAGGCTACCAGCTGAGCTCCATGCGATCATATTGCCCATCTCATCTGTGATAGTCACAAGTGTGTTGTTAAATGTTGCAGAGATATGAACTATGCCTCTAGCAATATTTTTCTTTACTACTTTTTTTCTTATAGCTTTTCTTTTTGCCATCTAGCTCTCCTTACGCCGCACCGACAGTTTTGCGTTTACCTTTTCTAGTACGCGCATTAGTCTTAGTTTTTTGCCCACGACAAGGTAGACCCTTGCGATGACGAAGTCCTCTGTATGATCCTAGATCCATAAGTGCTTTGATATCCATCGCAACTTGTTTTCTTAGATCACCCTCTACTGTGTGGTTTGCTCTGATCTCTCTAGTGATGTTTGCTACATCATCTTCGCTAAGTTCAAAGACTCTTTTGTTGTAGTCAATGCCAGCAGCATCTAAGATCTGGCGTGATTTGTATAGACCGATGCCGTAGATATATGTAAGTCCATACTCTACTCTCTTCTTTTTAGGTAGGTCAACCCCTGAAATACGAGCCATGCTTATCCTTGTCTCTGTTTATGTTTTTTTACCTTGCAGATCACTCTGACAATACCCTTGCGTCTAACAACTTTACAGTCGTCGCACATCTTTTTAACCGAAGATCTTACTTTCATAGAAAGCTCCTAATGCAATATAGTGGTACAAAACCACTGCTTTGTGTTTATAGGTTAAAAAACCAATACTTTTTACTATAACTAAAAATAATCAAGTAAAAAACACTCACCAAGATTGTGTTAAAACAGCAAAGCGGACTGAAATTATACACTAAAAATGTAAAACTAATATTAAGTTACCCATTGATATATATCAACCCATTTATTTTTATACCCGCTAAAATTGCAACTTATAATTATTAAAAGGATTGTTTATATGAAAAGGCTACTTCTTTTTATAACGCTAGCAACTGCTTCTGCTTTTGCAAATAGCGACACGCAAACTTGCGTCAAATGTCACCCACTAATCGTTCAGGAGTTTCAAGGCTCTATGCACAAAAACTCATCAGTTGCCAAAGATGAGATCCACGCTGCCATATGGAATATCCACCCTCTTAAAGAAAAAGAGAATGGCTACGCTACTTGTGCAGAGTGTCACGCACCAAATGTAGCAGATCCACTAAGCTCTACTGAGGGGATTAGCTGTATCACTTGTCACACCATCACCAACATAGAAGAGCACACAAGTGTAAATAAAAATGTCTACGGGGATAACAAAAAGTACCTCTACTCCGCACAAGCTGATAAAAAAGGCGAGGTGATCAAGTACAAAACTAAATCTAGCTGGCTAGGAATGGTAAAAAAGAGTGAAGGCTCACCTTATCACGATATAGACTACTCAAGCGAGATGTTTTATGATGGCAAGGTGTGTATGGGGTGTCACTCACATAGACAAAACTCTCACGGCTTTGATCTGTGCAAAACTGATGATGAGGGGATCACAAGTAATGGCGAGAACTGCATAAGCTGTCATATGCCAAAGGTTGAAGGTAGTGCAACAACCATTAGAGAGAGCCTAACTCACTCATTTCATGGCTTCGCAGGTAGTGTTATGCACTCAGATATGCTTGGCAAATATATAGATCTAAGCTTTAGCAAAACCGCAAACGGCTTTGATGTAAGCATCAAAAACAACTCACCACACAAGCTTCTAACTCACCCTCTAAGAGTAGCTGAGCTTAAAGTAAATATCATCAGAAACGAGAAGGCGATCCCACTTAAGTCAAACCAATTTTTGCGAGTGATAGGTCGTGATGGAGAGCCTAGTATGCCATGGCTAGCAAACGAGGTAATACTAGATAGTATGATAGGTGCAAATGAGAACCGCACTATATCATTTAGCGACGCTCTTCAAGCAGGTGATAGCGTTGAGGTAACGCTTGGTTACTACCTAGTAAATCCAAAATCTGGGGAGAGACTTGGGCTAAAAAATAACAAAAAAGCCTCAAAGTTCAACATACTAAAACAGCAGTACTTCAAAGCAAACTAAATTTTGTAGCGATTTTTCGCTACAAAAACCTCTTGGTTATGAGTATAATATCAATTTTAAACTATGATACTCTAACCTCAAAAACTTGAACTAGAGTTTCTCACAAGGACACCATTGCAACAGAGCAAATATCTAGTTTTAGGCAAACTAAACACACTTCTTATAAAACGAGATAGCGATTTTGGCTTTTTTCTCTCCTCAGCAAACGATAAAGAGGTGCTTTTGCCAAATACCTACAAAACCGCATCTATGAACATAGGTGACTTAATAGAAGTTTTTTTATACACAGATAGTGAAGATAGGTTAGTTGCTACAACGCTAAAGCCTCTTGCTATGCTTGATGAGTATGCCATTATGGAGGTAGTAGATAGTGCCAAATTTGGCATATTTGTCTCATGGGGGCTACCTAAAGATCTATTTGTTCCAAAGATGTATCTAAATGAAGAGCTAAGCGTGGGGGATCGTAGGTTTTTTAAAGTGATCTATGATGAGAAGACTCACCGCCTTGTAGGCACTCCAAAGCTTGGAAATGTTTTTGCTCGCAACCCAAAACATCTAAAAAAGTTTCAAAAAGTAACCATAACACCTATACAAAAGACACCACTAGGGTATAAATGCCTCGTAGAAGGCAGATATGAGGGACTGCTTTATGCAAGCGAGATCTTTGGTGGTATGAGTATCGCCAAAGAGATTAGTGGCTACATCAAACAGATAAGATCTGATGGTTTAGTAGATCTAACATTAAGATCCCAAAACAGAGGTGATGACGCCTCAAAAGTACTAGATACCCTAAAAGATCATAATGGTATAATGCCATTTAACTATAAAAGTGAAGCAGATGCTATATATGCAAAGTTTTCTATGAGCAAAAAGGCGTTTAAAGCAGCTCTTACAAAGCTGATAGACTCTAAAAGCATCACACTAAATGATGATGGTATATCAATAAAAAAGGATTAGATATGAAACAGTTTGAGTCGTTAGAAGAGTTAAGATCTCATATAGATACCATAGATGAGCAGCTAGTTGATCTCATAGCTAAAAGAAGTGCACTTGTGAGATATGCTGCCCCATTTAAAGAGAGTGTCGATGAGATCAAAGCAAACGAGAGACTAGATTATGTGGTTCAAAGAGCTAGAGCAAATGCTATAAAAAATGAGATCTCTCCAAATATGATAGAGGATCTCTTTAGACGAATGATAGATGAGATGGTAGAGGTGGAGATCTCAGAGTTTCAAAACCTAGGAAGCTTTTAGTAGAGAGCTTTAACTACTTATATCTATAAGTAATTCGCCCCTTATCTAGTGAGTATGGAGTAAGCTCAAGCTTAACTCTATCTCCTGGTAGGATTCTAATGTAGTGCATTCGCATCTTGCCTGCTATGTGACATAGTATTATATGTCCATTTTCAAGCTCAACTCTAAAAGTTGCGTTTGGAAGTGCTTCTACTATCTTACCATCAACTTCAATAACATCTGATTTTGCCATTTATTCCCCTTAAGCAATAGATAATATCTCAGCTCTACCATCGATCACAGCGACAGTATGCTCATAGTGTGAACCGCGTAAACCATCGGCACTAACTACATCCCAGCCATTTTTTAAAATTATGGGAGTTGGATCTTTTTGTGTAATCATAGGCTCTAAACAAAAGACCATTCCATTTTTGATCTTTGGACCTGCTTTTGGATCTTTACCATCAAGATAGTTTGGTATCTCTGGTTCTTCGTGAGGCTTCCTGCCGATCCCATGACCACAAAAGTTATGAAGTGGCACAAACCCGCGAGATATGATGCTCTGCTCAAGAACAACCGATAGCTCTTTAAAACGCATACCAACTCTTATAGCCTCTATCGCCTCATAGAGTGTATCTTTTGCACAAGCTATAAGTGCTTCATCATCTGAGCTAATCTCTCCTACTCCCATAGTTATGGCAGCATCACCATACCAACCATCTTTTTGTACCCCAACATCAAAGCCTATAACATCACCCTCTTTAAGTTTATAATCAGTCGGAATACCGTGAATAATCACCTCATTTAGAGATGTACAAACTGCATTAGGGAAGCCATAAAGACCTTTAAAAGATGGTGTAGCACCTTGTGAGCAGATAAAATCCTCAGCCATGGCGTCAAGCTCTTTTAGGCTTGCACCAACTTTTGTGCTCTCTCTTAGTAGATCTAGAGTTTTAGCGACTATGCTATTTGCTACTCTTAGTTTTGCGATCTCATCAGCTTTTCTAAGTGCGATGGCCATTTTATAGACCAACTGCACTTAGTGTTTCATATTTGCTCATATAGATCTGAGCCTCTATCTTTCTCATAGTATCAAGTGCGACTTGAACAACGATAAGCACTGCTGTTCCACCGAAGAAAAACGGCACACCCATACCCTTTATGATCATAAATGGAAGTGTTGCAACAAGACCTAGATAGAGTGCACCTGTAACTGTTAGGTTACTAGCTGTTGCATTTAGATACTCAGCTGTTGCACTACCTGTTCTAATCCCTGGGATAAATCCACCCTGTTTTTTGAGATTATCTGCGATATCTTTTGAGTTAAATGTGATAGATGCGTAGAAAAACGCAAAAAAGACTACAAACAAGAATGTCAAAAAGTTAAAAAAGTAGCTATTTGGGTTTAGGTAGTCAGTGATAGACTGCACCATTGGGTTTGTACTGCTTGAGAGCACTGTCATAGGAAACATAAGGATCGCACTAGCAAAGATAACAGGGATAACCCCCGATAGGTTTACCTTGATAGGGATATAGTTCATGACTCGTCTATTTTGGTTTTGGAGTATCACTTTTTTAGCGTATGTTACAGGCACTCTTCTCTCACCTAGCTCCACATAGATGATAACACCAATAGTCACTACCACAAGCAGTATGATAGCTAGAAGTGCAATAAAGCTCATCGCACCTGTATTTACCATCGAAAATGCTTGTGCTATCGCACTAGGGATCGCTGAAACAATACCAGCAAAGATGATAAGCGATATACCATTACCGATACCGCTTTGTGTAATTCGCTCACCAATCCACATAAGTAGCATCGTTCCAGCTAGCATAGAGACGCTTGCTATGATGATAAATGTGTTTATATCTATTAGTATCGCACTATTACCATTTGTGCCTGTGAGGCTTTGTAAACCTACACTTATACCTATTGCTTGAACGATTGTTATAGCGATAGTTGCGTAGCGAATGATCTGCATATATTTTGTCATACCATCTCGCTCTTTTTTCATCTGACCGATGTTTGGAAAGGTTGCAGCTAAAAGCTCCATGATGATCGAAGCGGTGATATATGGCATAATCCCAAGAGCGATGATTGACATTCTCTCTATGGCATTACCACTAAACATATTCATAAGACCGAGTGCGTCTGATTGGTGTGAGTCGAAAAATGATGCGATAACAGAAGCATCTACGCCTGGGACTGGCACATAAGCCAGAAGGCGGTAGATAAATAAAAACCCTATTGTAATAAGTATCTTATTAACTAGATTTTTATTCACTGCTAGTTACCTGAAGTAGTTACATTTTCATCTTTGATCTTAGATGAAAGCTCTTTTGCACCAGAACCAATTAGCTTGACTTTTGTGATAGATGCAGCAAATTTGTGAACACCTCTAATGCTCTCAATTGTGATCTCTGCAAGAGAAGTTATCTCTTCATGTTTTTCAACATTTATAGCATAAGGTTTTACCACCCTAGAGGTAAAACCAATCTTTGGTAGGCGTCTTGCTAGTGGAGTTTGTCCACCTTCGAAGTTTCTTTTTCTTGTGCTTCCACTTCTAGCAGTTTGACCCTTTCCACCACGAGTGGAGGTTTTCCCCATACCACTACCTTGACCACGACCTACTCTTTTTCTCTTTTGTACTGAGCCTTTTGCAGGCTTAATATTCTCTAGACCCATCGTTTATCCTTTTAAGTGACTTAGAGCTTCTACTGTTGCTCTTACAAGTGTGTTTGGATTGTTTGAGCCAATAGATTTAGTAAGTACATCTTTGATCCCAACAAGCTCTAAAACACTTCTAGCAGATCCACCAGCGATAACACCAGTACCCTCTGAAGCAGGTTTTAGTAGAACTTTGCTAGCTTTAAATTTATACTCAATATCGTGAGCGATAGTAGTACCTCTAATGCTAACTTTTGTTAGGTTTTTAAATGCGTTATCGACTGCTTTTTTGATAGCATCAGGAACCTCTTTAGCTTTTCCACTACCAAAGCCAACTGTTCCATTTCGATCACCTACAACTACTAAGGCAGTGAAGCGAAATCTTCTACCACCCTTTACAACCTTTGTAACACGACCAATGTGAACGATTGATTCTTCAAAATCTTCTCTATTAATTTCCATCTCGAGTCCCTAAAATTTAATATCATTTGCACGAAGTGCGTCACCAAATGCTGCTACAACACCGTGATACTGATAGCCATTGCGATCAAATACGATCTCGCTAACACCTGAAGCTTTTAGTTTTGCTGCAAACGCTTCACCAAGTGCTGTTGCACTCTCTTTGTTCGCACCTTTTGCAATGGCTTTTGAGTTTAGAGAAACTACTGTTTTTGCCGTAGCATCATCTATTGCTTGTACATTTATATAGCGGTTTGAGCGAAAAATAGATACACGAGGAAGCACTGCACTTCCAGAGATCTTAGCTCTGATTCGTCTCTTTCTTCTTAGACGGTTTGCCAATTTGTTTTTTAATACTCTTGCGTTCATCTAAGCTCCCTTACTTTTTAGAAGTTTTACCGGCTTTACGCACGATTTGCTCATCACTATATTTGATACCTTTACCTTTGTAAGGCTCTGGCGGTCTATAAGCTCTAACATTTGCTGCTGTTTGACCAAGCAGTTGTTTATCATGGCTCTTTAGGGTTATGACATTCTTCTCAACGCTTGCTTCAACACCCTCTGGAAGTTTGAAGTTTACATCGTGAGAAAAACCAAGTGACATATTTAGCATATCGCCATTTACTGCCACTTTAAACCCTACACCATTTACCTCTAGCGACTTAGTAAAACCTGTTGTTAAACCAACGATAATGTTATCTGCTAGAGTTCTATAAGTTCCCCAAAAAGCACGATCTTGTTTTGCATTTGATTTTGGTGCAAATGTCAATGCAGTATCTTCGATCGAAAACTCTACATGACCTTTTGTGTCTAGATCTACACTTTTGTTACCTTTAGCAAATGAGAGAACTGATCCATTTGCACTTACTTTAACATCTGATCCTAGAGAGATAGGTTGTTTTCCAATTCTTGACATACTCTACTCCTTACCAGATTGTACACATTACTTCGCCACCAACACCAAGCTCGTAAGCTTTATCGTTTGGAAGAATGCCTCTTGATGTACTAACTATGATAGTACCATAACCATTTTTAAATCGTTTGATCTCATCTTTGCCTTTATAGACGCGTCTGCCAGGCTTTGATACTCTTTTGAGTTCATTGATCACATTTCTACCGTTTTCGCCATACTTTAGTACAACATTGATGCTTTTTTTAACACCATCTTCTACTACGCTATAACTCTCGATATAACCTTTATCACTAAGGATACCAACCATAGCCTCTACACTTTTAGAGTGCACTAAAGTTGTAGTATCTAACCTTCTCATACCAGCGTTTCTGATACGAGTTAAAGCGTCTGCTACTAAATCATTTATCATCTATTTTCCTTTGCTAATCACTAGAAGTTTCAAGCTTACCAGCTTGACTTTCTAACGCCAGGGATAAGTCCCTCGTTTGCCATTTTTCTAAAACATACACGACAGATCCCAAAGTCACGGATCACCGAGTGAGGTCTTCCGCAAACTTGACATCTTGTATATCCACGCACTTTAAACTTTGGCTCTCTTGCAGCCTTTGCTATCATTGACTTTTTAGCCATTATCTGTTTCCTTTGCTAAATGGCATACCCATCATCTCTAGAAGTGTAAATGCCTCTTTATCAGTTTTTGCAGTTGTTGCAACGGTTATGTTCATACCATGGATCTGCATGATCGAGTCATAGTTGATCTCAGGAAACACCAACTGCTCCTCGATACCAAAGTTGTAGTTACCTCTACCATCAAAACCACCTCGTGGAACTCCTCTGAAGTCTTTTACACGAGGAAGAGCGATGGAGATTAGTCTATCTAGGAAGTTGTACATATTTGCACCTCTTAGAGTAACTTTGATACCAACAGGCATTCCCTCACGCACTTTAAAGCCCGCAACTGATCTCTTAGCTAGAACTGTTGTAGCCTTTTGACCAGCGATCTTTGTGATGGTATCTTCGATGTTTTGTACTAGTTTGTTATCTTTCATAGCAAAACCAGCACCCACAGAGATAACTATCTTATCTAGTTGTGGTACTTCCATCACATTTTTGATCTCAAGAGCTTTTTGAAGCTCTGGCTTTAGGCTTAGATATTTCTCTTTAAATCTTGCCATCTTACGCCTCCACTTTGCGAACATTTGAGATATCAATTGGCATCTCTTTGTTTATGTGTCCGCCTTTTTTATTATCTTCGGTTGGTTTTGTCGATTTTTTGACAACTTTACAACCCTCGACTATTACTTGGTTTTTCTTAGGAAACACTGCTAGCACTGCTGCTTTTGTCCCTTTATCATCACCAGCGATAACTTCAACCATATCGCCTTTTTTTATCTTTAGCTTTGCCATCACACAACCTCCGGAGCAAGGGAAACTATCTTCATAAAGCCAGCATATCTGACCTCTCTTGCAACTGGGCCAAATATACGAGTACCAATTGGCTCTCTTTTATCATCTAGCACCACTGCTGCGTTGTCATCAAAGCGGATAAGTCCACCGTTTTCACGCTGGATCTCTTTAGCAGTTCTAACGATAACCGCTTTTACAACTTTACCTTTTTTTACTTTTGATGTAGGGATCGCTTTTTTAACAGAAGCGATGATAACATCACCTACTCTTGCGTATTTGCGTTTTGATCCACCCAAAACTTTTATACACATAATCTCTTTTGCACCTGTATTATCAGCTACATTCAAACGGGTAAAAGCTTGTATCATTACTTCTCTCCTGAAACAACTGACTTAAGTCTATAAGATTTAGTCTTAGATATTGGGCGACACTCGATAGCGACTACCTCATCACCAACTTTTAACTCGTTTTTCTCATCATGAACGAGATATTTTTTAAATCTTTTTACAACTTTGTGATATTTTGGGTGCATTACACGGCGTTCTACAACAACAGTAGCTGTCTTGTCGCCTGCAATCTTAACCACATCACCTTGTATCTCTCTTTTGTGTGTCATACTAGCCCCTTATTGCACTAATAGCTGTGCTTATTCTTGCAACATCTCTTCTAGCAACTCTTAGTTCGCTTGTATTTTGTAGTTGCATCATCTGCTTTTTTATCTTCAAGGTAAAAAGCTCTGTTTTTCTCTTTTTAAGTAGCTCTTGAAGCTCGCTTAGGCTCTTGTTGCTTAGATCAGAATATTTCATCGCTCATCCCCGCTGTAATGATTTTAGTTTTAAACGGTAACTTGTGCATTGCAAGAGTTAGTGCTTCACGAGCTAGCTCCTCATTTACACCTGCCATCTCATAAATAATGCGACCTGGTTTTATATTCATAACCCACTGATCAATCCCACCTTTACCTTTACCCATACGAGTTTCAAGTGGTTTTGCAGTTAATGGTTTATCAGGAAATACTCTAATCCAGATCTTACCGCTTCTTTTTATATGTCTTGTAGATGTGATACGACCCGCCTCAATCTGTCTTGAGTTGATTCGTCCCGCTTCTAACGCCTTTAACCCTATGTCGCCATAAGCTAGAGAGTAACCACTTCTGGCATTGCCACGGTTACGACCCTTCATCTGCTTACGATATTTTGTTCTCTTTGGCATCAACATAGCTTACTCCTCCTTTGCACTAGCTTCGCGTCTTGGAGCTCTTCTTTGTCTCTTGTTAGAGTCACGCTCATCTTCTTTAGCTTCAGCTGGAATACCTTTTGTTAGAACTTCACCTTTGAAGATCCAAACTTTTACACCTATACAACCATAAGTTGTGTGAGCCTCTGCAAAACCGTAGTCCACTTTTGCTCTTAGAGTATGAAGTGGCACACGCCCCTCAAGATACCACTCAGTCCTAGCCATCTCAGCACCGCCGAGTCGCCCACTTACTGAAACCTTAATCCCTTTAGCTCCGCTTCGTTGTGCATTTTGCATAACTTTTTTCATAGCTCTTCTAAACGCCACGCGTCGCTCAAGTTGAGTTGCAACATTCTCAGCTACTAGTTGAGCTGAAGTTTGTGCTTTTTTCTCCTCTTTGATGTTTAGTAGAACTGGTTTACCTACAAGCTTTTGGAGTGACTCTTTTAGTTTTTCGATGTCACCACCTTTTTTACCTATAATGATCCCTGGGCGAGCCGCAACTATGGTAACTCTAAGTCTCTTTGCAGTTCTCTCAATGACTATATTTGCAACACCTGCATAATATAGCTCTTTTTTCAAAAACTTTCTGATCTTATGATCTTCGCCAAGTGCCTGAGGAGCAGTTTTAAAGTTTGGAAACCATCTACTCTCCCAGTTACGGTTGATCCCGAGTCTAAGACCGATCGGATTAACTTTTTGTCCCATACTATTTGCCCTCTACTTCTACTAAGATATGTGCTGTTGGCTTTCTGATGCCTGAAGCCATTCCTCTTGCTCGTGGTCTAAATCTCTTTAGAACTGGACCATTATCTACTCTACAAGATGTGATAACGCAATCTTCTGCTTCGTTGCCACTATTTGCAACTGCTGATGCTACCACTTTGTAGATGATCCTAGCAGCTTTGTTTGGTGTAAACTCTAGTGCTGCTAGTGCCTCTGCCGCGTTCATTCCTTGGATCTCTCTAGCAACTAGACGAGATTTTGTAGGAGAGACTCTGATGTATCTAAGTAATGCTCTAGCCATCTCTTACCCTTTTCTCTGAACTGAGCCTTTATGGCCCTTAAATGTACGAGTTGGTGCAAACTCACCAAGCTTGTAGCCTATGTGGTTCTCTGTTACAAACACTGGAACAAATTTTCTACCATCATGAACATTGATAGTAAGTCCTACCATATCTGGAAGGATCATACTTCTTCTTGACCATGTTTTGATCGGTTTTTTGCTTCCTTCTGCTTTTGCAGTGGTAACCTTTTTTAGTAGATGTTCATCTATAAATGGTCCTTTTTTTACACTTCTAGCCATTTAACTACCTCTTCGGATTTGATTTACGGCGAGTAATAATTAGTTTATCACTTGCTTTTTTAGTTCTAGTCTTACCACCTTTGGTTGGTTTACCCCAAGGAGTAACTGGATGACGACCTGAGTTAGTTTTACCTTCACCACCACCGTGCGGGTGATCGATTGGGTTCATTGCAGATCCACGAGATTGTGGGCGGATACCCATATGTCTAGTTCTACCTGCTTTACCGATGACCATATTTACATAGTCCTCGTTTCCAACACTTCCAACAGTAGCCATACACTCACCAAGAACTAGTCTCATCTCTGATGATGGAAGTCTAAGAGATACATATTTGCCATCTCTACCCATGATCTGAGCTGAACCACCAGCACTTCTTACGATCTGACCACCTTTACCAGGTTTAAGCTCGATGTTGTGTACAGATGTACCAACTGGTATATTTTTAAGCTTTAGTGAGTTACCAGGCTTGATATCTGCTAGTGCCTCTGATGCTACGATAGTATCACCTACTTTTAGATCTCTAGGCATTAGGATATAGCGTTTTTCACCATCAACATAGTTTACAAGTGCGATACGGCAGTTTCTATATGGATCATACTCAACCGCTGCAATTTTGCCTACTATATCAAACTTGTTTCTTTTAAAGTCGATGATACGATAAAGCTTTTTAGCACCCGCTTCTTTATGTCTTGAAGTGATGCGACCGTTGTTGTTTCTACCAGCAGCAGCAGGAAGCTTTTTTAGAAGTGATCTAACACTTGGCTTTGCTGTAATGTCTTTGTTTTCGATCGTAGTTATAAAACGACGACCTGGGCTAGTTGGTCTATAAGTTTTTATTGCCATATTACACCGCCAAACTTTCTATTTGTGCACCCTCTGGAAGCTTTACATAGAACTTTTTAAAGTCATTTTGCTTACCGATCATGCCACGGAATCTTTTAACTTTTCCGCTTTGATTTAGTGAGTTTACAGATGTAGGAACTACACCAAAATACTCTCTAAACACCTCTTTTAGTCCACTTTTAGTCATTCGTGGTGATGTCTTTACAACCAAAACACCATCTTCTTGCAACGCAAGTGACTTCTCTGTGTATAGTATTGATTTGATATCTGTTATATCTGCCATTACTCTGCTCCACCTACTAGATTTTCCCAAACTGCTTTTTCGATCACAACTGATCTATATGTTGCAGCAAGGTAAGCATTTAGCTCATTTGGCTCGATTACAAAGCTCTTTTGAAGATTTTGAAACGCCAAATATGTTTTTTCATCTAAGATAGCTTTTACAAAAAGAGCATCTCTTTGACCAAGTGCTTTAAATATAGCCGCAGCATCTTTTGTTTTACCACTAGATACTTCTACGCTATCTACTACAAAAAGAGTGCCCGCTTTTGCATGCTCGCTAAGTGCGTGCTCTAGGGCTAGTCTTTTTTGCTTTTTGTTTACTTTTAGGTTGTAGTTGCGATCTGGTTTTGGGCCAAATACAACACCACCGCCCACAAATGAAGGATCTCTTCTACTACCAGCACGACCGCGTCCGCCACCTTTTTGAGCCCATGGTTTTTTACCACCACCACGAACCTCTGCTCTAGTTAGTGCTGAAGCTGTGTTTGCTCTTGAAGCTGCTTGAAAAGACTTTACATATAGGTAAAGGTTGTGCGGATTGATACCATCAAAACTCTCTGGCAGTGCTAGCTCAGAGGTTTTTTGCATTTTATCATCTAGTACTATTGCTTTCATTATTTAGCTACCTTTATACGACCTAGTGCACCATTTGCACCTGAAACAGAGCCAAAAACAACCAAAATGTTGTTTTGTGCATCAAATGAGTGGATCTCGTTTTTAACACTCACTTGCTCATTTCCATACTGTCCTGCCATCTTTTTACCTGGCATAACGCGTCCTGGAAACTCACACATACCGATTGAACCTGTTCTGTTGTTAAATCTGTGACCGTGTGACTTTGGACCACCACTAAAGTTCCATCTTCTTCTAACACCGCTAAAACCGCGACCTTTTGTTTTAAAAGTTGATCTAACAACTTTTGCCTCACCCAGTGGTGAAAGATCTAAGCTTCCAGCTTCGCTATTTGCAACTTTAAGTGTTACAAAGCGGTTAAACTCAGATGAGAGACTATACTTTTTTTGCTGACCCTCGATTGCTTTGTTTGATCTTTTGCCATTTACATAAGCTACTATCGCGGTACCATTTGCATCAACTTGACACACTTTTGCATCTACTATCTTTAAAAGTGTTACAGCTTGGCTTTTGTTACCAACAGTTCGGCTCATGCCTATTTTTTCTACGATATATTCCATCTTTGGCTCCTAATTACTTATCCATAGAGCGGACTTCAACATCCACTTCTGGGGCAAGATCTAGCTTCATGAGAGAATCAACTGTATCTGGCGTTGCAGAAACTATATCTATAAGTCTTGCATGCATACGGATCTCAAACTGCTCGCGAGAGCTTTTGTTCACATGCGGAGATTTTATGACAGTATATTTTCTGATCTTAGTTGGAAGTGGGATTGGACCACGAATGACAGCACCTGTACGCTTAACAGCTTCTACGATTGAAGCAACTGATCTATCTAAAACACGATGATCGTACGCTTTTAGTTTTAAACGAATTTTTTCCATGTTTTTCCTTCAAAAGAACTCGTCAGATTTGCTCTAACTATGTTTATGGGAGCGAAATTGTACCCAAATAGACTCTTTATTTCAAGTATATTTATAAATTTGCTTCCTTTAAGCAAGGAAACGATAAACTTCTATATGCAAGAACTTCTTCAAGAGCTATACAAACTAGATCTAAGCTCACAAAACTACTCTCCTCGCACGCTTACGCTAGAGAGCAAACATAGCTATGAGATAGTTGGCATCACCCAAAGCGGTAAAACAAAAGTGATCAAAAAGCACCTTTTGGAGCATAAAAAGAGTAGCTATCTATATATAGACTGCAGTGATCTTAGACTAAACATAGCAGATCTAAACGAGGCTCTAAATGACTTCTGTACAAAACACCATATAAACATAGTCGCACTTGACAACTACAACCCAGAGATACTGCTCCCAAAGGTTGAGTGCATCATCATCGCAAGTGAGTATAAGCACCACTTTAGTAGCCTCACAAGCGTTAGGCTTTTTGCTCTAACTTATGAGGAGTTTTTGGCTCATGAAGAGAGGTATGACTCAAGTGCTATTAGAAACTTTGCTCTACTTGGCGGAATGCCTAGAGTGCATAGCATCGCAAGCGATGAGCGAGCAAGCTACATGCAAAAGAGTTTGCGACTCGCTCTTGATGATGTGGGGCTTGCCATCTTGTCACTTTGTGCGAAGCTTCATACACAAAAGGTCTCTGCGTTTATGATCTATGAGAGACTAAAAGCAACCCACAAGATCTCAAAAGATCGACTATACAAAAGCTACGAAGATCTGCTTTTACGAGGCTACATCTACGCTCAAGAAAAGCTTAACTCGCCTAGTGCCACAAAGAGACTCTTTTTAGCAGATCCATTTTTCAAGCAGGCTTTAAGTGTAGAGAAGAACTTTGGCAGGCTCTTTGAAAATATCATCTTTTTAGAGCTTATAAAACGGGGCTATGTCAGCTACTACGATGATGGGATCGACTTTTATATACCCTCAAGAGGTGAAGTAGTACTCTCTGCTCCATTTGCTGATGAGAGTGCACTATTTAAAAAGATCGCCCAGATCGAAGCGTTTTTGGCACTTCATCAGGTGGCAAAAGTGAGTATCATAACGATGAGTAGCGAAGCAGATCTAAAGCACCCCATCAGTCAGATAGCTCTTGTGCCATTTGATGAGTGGGCGTTAGGAGAGCTTTGATGCTGTGTGGCATAGATGAAGCAGGCAGAGGTCCAATCGCGGGTGATCTCGTAATAGCAGGGTGCATCTTGCATAGCAAGATAGAAGGACTGGCTGACTCCAAAAAGCTAACTCCAAAGAGACGAGAGGAGCTGTATGAGCAGATCATAAGCCAAAGTAGCTACCATATAGTAAAGATCCCGCCAAATGTTATAGACACTAATGGCATATCGCTCTGCATGAAAAGAGCACTCTTAGAGATCAAAAGCACACTAGTTGCCTCAAGCTACCTCTTTGATGGCAACACCAACTTTGGAGTAATTGGCATTGAGACGATGATAAAAGCTGATGGCAAAGTCGCTGAAGTTAGTGCAGCTAGTATCATCGCAAAAGTGACGCACGATCGTGACATCTTAGATCTAGATCTACTATATCCGCACTATGATCTAGCTAAGCACAAAGGCTACGCCACCGCCTTACATATAGAGAGGATCAAAGAGTATGGATATAGCCCTATCCATCGCAAAAGTTTTCGCCTAAAGGCACTCATGCCAACTCTAGATCTATAAACCTAGTACCCCATACCGCTAAGCTGATGAGCCAGATGCGTAGCGTGGTTGTCAGTCATACCTACTATATGATCAACCACTCTTTGGTACTTATGATACAAGCTTCCAAAGTATCTTGGCTTATTTTCACCCATCAACTCTAGTGTTCTTCTATTTTTAAAAGTTAGCCCATTTTCACCTTTTGTGTGCAGATCATAAGCCGCTTTTATCATATTATCTAGCAAGACACCTATGATGTTATATGCACCTAGCTCAAGCTCGATCTTTCTTTGTTCATTAAAAACCCTCTCTCTTGCAAGATTTTTCGCCATTTTTAGCCCATTTTTAAGATCTTCATCACTAAAGATCGATGGTAGATCTTTTATATCTTCACCCTCTACTATCGCATCTATATTTTGCTCAAAAACGCTCATAGTGTGGAGTGCTAAGTTGTTTATAGCTAACGCTACAAGTCTTGAGACCTTTTGAGTCTTGCTCTGCGTACTACTACAAAGCACCTCTCTACTCTCGCGAGATCCAACTAAAAGCTCAAAGATCTCTCTTGTATCTTCTAGCGAGACGATCTTTAGCTCGATAGCATCTTGTATATCTAGCAATGCGTAGCAGATATCATCAGCTGCTTCCATAAGATATGAGAGAGGGTGTCTTTTGTAAGAAGATCCATCTCCGAGGCCTAGCTCGCTAAAGAGCAGATCAAAAAACTTCGCTTCACTTTGGAAAAACCCAAACTTCTGCACCCCTTTTGAGCTTCTTGGGTACTTCACAAGTGTTGCAAGAGTTGCAAAAGTGAGGCTTAGCCCGCCTGCAAATGAGCTGTTTTCTATCTGCGTAACAACTCTAAAACTCTGTGCATTTCCATCAAGGTTTGTAAAGTCACTAAGTTCAGCTTCGCTCAAAGTCTCTAAAAATGGTCTGTTTTTCTCCTTTGTAAACCACTCTTTGATCACCTCTTCACCCGCATGCCCAAAAGGCGGGTTGCCTATGTCGTGAGCAAGACAAGCAGTTTGAACCATATAAGCTACATCATAAGGGTTTACCTTTTGAGCAAATCTTCTGCCTATCATCTCGCCTGCCATTAGCCCCAAACTTCTGCCCACACTCGCCACCTCTAAGCTATGTGTGAGCCTGTTGTGTATATGATCATTTTTGGCAAATGGGTGCACTTGCGTCTTTTTTGAGAGCCTTCTAAAGGCGTTTGTAAAGATCACGCGATCGTAGTCTCTATGAAAGTGCGTTCTGTACAGATCATAACTATCCTCCTGCACGATCTGCAACACACCATCTTTGAGCTTATACCTCTTTGATGATAAAAGCTTGTTCCACATCACAGCTCCTTTTTTTAGAGATGATACCAAAGAGTAGATAATGATATAATTGCATCATAAATAATAAAGGAGCTTTATGAGGCTAAATAAGTTCATAGCTCACAACTCAAGCTACTCTCGCCGTGAGGCAGATGCAGCGATCGAGAAGGGGTTTGTGAGGGTCAATGGCGAAGTTGTAAAAGAGCTTGGCACCATCATAAACGAGAGACGAGACAAGGTTTTTGTAAGTGGCAAGCGAGTAAGCCCGCAAGAGAAATACACCGTTATAGTCTATAACAAACCAAAAGGCGAGATCGTAAGCAAAAACGACCCGCAAGGCAGACGAACCATCTATGACTCGCTAAGCAAGGAGTTTAGACACTTCAAGCCTGTTGGAAGGCTCGACTTTGCAAGTGAGGGGCTACTTCTCTTAAGTGACGCTTCTAGGGTGGTGACTGCTCTTATGGACTCTAAAGTGGAGAGAGTCTATAAGCTAAAGATCAGGGGCGAAGTGACTCCCGCGATGGTAAAGGCGATGCAAGAGGGGCTAGATCTTGATGATGCAACCGCAGGTGCTCACCCAAAAAGTGAGATCACAGCTATGAACTTCAAGCCATTTTTGGGCTTTATGGTGCAAAAAAGCACGCCATCAAACTCGGTGCTAAAAGTCGCCATCTCTGAGGGGCAAAATAGAGAGCTTAGACGATTTTTTGCTCACTTTAAAGCTGAGGTGAGTGATCTAAAACGCCTAAGTTTTGCTCACATAAGCCTAAACAATCTCCCAACTGGCAAAACTCGCTACCTCGACAAAGAGGAGTACTCTAAGCTTCACAAACTTTTAGACGAGCTAGGCGTTGTTTGATCTAGCGTACCGCCCAAAAAGCTTTGATGAGATCCTCTCACAAGAGCATCTCACCACTAAAGATGCCCCATTTAGAAGGCTTTGTGAGAGTGGCAAACTAACGCACACATTTTTCTATGGCGGTGCAGGAGTTGGTAAAACTACTCTTGCTAGAGTGGTTGCAAATGAGATGGGACTACCATTTTTTGAGCTAAATGCCACCTCACTCAAAGTCGAAGAGATCAGATCTATCATCGATAGACACAAAAACACTCTACAAAAACCGCTTATTTTTATAGATGAGATCCACCGCCTTAGCAAAAACCAACAAGAGGTACTTCTACCTCATATGGAGAGTGGATCTATACTGCTTTTAGGGGCTTCAACTGAGAGTCCGTTTTATACTCTCACAAGTGCGATGAGATCTCGCTCGCTTGTATATGAACTGCATAAGATTAGAGCCTCAGATCTTGCAGATCTTGCTACAAAAGTAGCCACCAATGAGGGCTTTAGCATAGATGATGATGCACTTGAGTACATCGCAAATAGTAGCGGTGGAGATGCAAGGTCACTGCTAAGGCTACTCGATCTTGCCTCATCGCTAGATAAAACCATAAGCTTAGATCTACTAAAAACCCTGCGTCCACAAGCCATCAGCAGTGGTTCATCACAGAGTTGCACACACTATAACCTAACAAGTGCACTCATAAAGTCGATGCGTGGGAGCGATCCTGATGCTAGCATCTACTACCTTGCAAAGCTCATAGATGGCGGAGAGAGTGCGGAGTTTATCGCTAGGCGAATGGTGATATTTGCTAGCGAAGATGTAGGACTTGCCAACCCAAACGCTATGAGTATAGCAGACTCTGCGATGCAAAGTGTAAAAAGCATAGGCTACCCAGAAGCTAGGATAATTTTAGCAAACCTTGCCATATACTTAGCTAGCTCACCAAAGTCAAACACTGCCTATAAGGCGATCGACAAGGCGTTAGATATGATCAAAAATGGCTTAGATCTAGGCGTAGTGCCACATATAGCAAGCGATGCAAAGGGGTATAAAAACCCGCACGATAGCGGTGGCATAGCGAACCAAAAATACCTAAGCAGAGATATAAAGTTTATAGATTTTAAAGACGCAGGGTATGAGAAGAAGATAAAAGAGTGGAGCAAGCAGATCTCTGCTTACTTCACGAAGTAATTAAGCTGATTTTAGAGCTGATTTTGCCTGATCGACAACCGCACTAAACGCTTTTGGATCGTTCATTGCCATATCTGCTAGGATTTTGCGATCTAGCTCCACGCCAGACTTATGAACTCCATTCATAAATGAAGAGTAGTTGATGCCATTCAGACGACAAGCTGCATTTATACGAATGATCCAGAGTTTTCTAAACTCTCGTTTTTTCTGTTTTCTATCTCTAAATGAGTAGTAGAGTGATCTCTCTAGTTGCTCTTTAGCTTTTCTAAAGTGCTTTCTTCTACCGCTATAAAAACCTTTTGCAAGTTTTAGTATCTTTTTGTGTCTGCGTCTTCTAACAACGCCTGTTTTTACTCTCATGTTTTTCCTTTTCCTTTACCTTTTGGCTCTATTTTAGCCTGAGGTGACTTCTGTCTTGCCCACACTGTGGGGGAGTTTTAGGCTTATTAGCCGACTATCATCGCCTTAACATTTGCTTGATCCACTTTTGCAATGGTTTTTGGGCTATTTTGGCGTCTGCGTGTTTTTGCATCTTGTTTTGTCAAGATGTGGCTTCTAAATGCTGTTCCGCGTTTAACTGTGCCATTTTTTTTCACTTTAAAGCGTTTAACTGCACTTTTTACTGACTTCATCTTTGGCATCGACTACTCCTTTACTAAATTTGGAAGTGCAATTATAGCCAAATAACCTAAAAATTGCTATAATCATCTGATGAAATCGATACTAAATATAGAAAATGCTCTTAAAGAACTAGACTCTGAAGTGATGGCAATCCTTGCGGATATGAGCGTGCCAATGAATGATAAAGATCATAAAATGCTTATAGTTTTACAACAAAAAAGAGTACTTGAACAGACTCTAAAAGATCTTGTCTATCTGAAGGATAATCCGCCAAAACCATCGGCGTCGTGTGGGATAAGTAAATATAGAGATGACTAAGAGGATATATGCCCCTCCCCAGATACCTGCGGCACATACACAAAAAGAGTGTGCTGCTGTATTCCTACCCTGACACGATGCCCTCTAAGCATATTGCACAGGTCTAAGAAGAAGCGGTGAAATTATACCCAAAAAATATAAATAGCACCTTACCTAAAGCTTGATGTCAAGATTTGATCTGGCATCAAAGTGTGTGGAGTTTAAAAACTCCTTGTTTTTTCTAATCTGCGACATACTCAAAGCAGTCTCATCTTTTAGAGACTTTATCAGATCTAGTGCCTCATTTACAAGATATAGAGCACTTTTAAGCTCCTCTTGATGCTCAAACTCTGGTAGATCTTCTATAAGAGAAGCAAGCATATCGCTATCTCGTGTAGCGATAGCAAACTTTAGATCATCGATCCACATTTATACTATCTCTCCACGCTTCTAAAAGCTCTCTAAAGACATTGTTTACTTCATTTAGACTAGCTTCATCGTTCGTGTGACACGCTTTATTTAGAAGCTGAAGCTCGTAGTTATACAGACCATGCAGATAGTGTGCGATCCTGCCACCATCAAAATTTAGCGTGCCTATTAGCTCGCTGATGATAGCTATGGAGCGGTTGATCCAGTAAACCTTTTTTTCATTGTTTTTCTCTAGCATCGCCTTTTTGGCTTGAGCATTAAAACGAAGCACACCCTCATACATCATCTCTACAAGTTTCGTAGGTGACTCGATAGTTGCGTTATTGCTTGCGTATGTGTTGTAAGCTAGATTGCCATACATCTTA
Organism: Sulfuricurvum sp.; assembly: GCA_041669045.1. Taxonomy (GTDB): domain Bacteria; phylum Campylobacterota; class Campylobacteria; order Campylobacterales; family Sulfurimonadaceae; genus JBAYBZ01. Next base: position 180,364 of record JBAYBZ010000001.1, read on the forward strand.
GATCCTTTTTTCTCATCTTCTTTGCTACTCATTATATCGCCCAAACCGCATCGGACTTTAGCCATTATCGGCCATAATCATCTGTGAGATCATATTTGATGTACTCGAATAACGAGCCATCATTATGTCATACGCAGCAAACTGCTTTTTTAGTATCTCATAGCGAACATCAAGCCTTTTTATGTTTGCATTTTTACGATCATTTAACATATCTAGCTCATCGGTGAGCGAAGTTTTATAGCTATCTAACACGCCATTTCTAGCACCGTACTCCTTTAGGGTGTTGGTTATATCGCCAAACATTCCATTTAGCTCTGTGGTTGTACCATCTTTTAGAGTAAAAGTACCACCTGAGAGAAACGCTTTAACATTTGACATATTTTCACTCATTTTGCCATCTAGCACAGAGCGATCAAAGCTTAAAGAGCCATCTTTAAACTCAAACCCAAACTGTTGCATATCGGCAACTCCACCACCAAAAGTATCAAATAGATCTTGCATAGTTCGTCTAAGTGACTTTATAGTGCTCTCGCTAGAGAAGATCCCTCTCTCATCTGTGGTCATACTAGACTTAGTTAGCACATCAAGATCTGCCATCGCTTGGTTGTAGTTTGTAACAAACTCTTCGATCTTATCTAAGATAGCACCTCTATCTTGCGTGATGCTAACGCTAGAGTCGCCAACTGCTTTTAGTGAAAATGTTAAGTTTGGTAACACATCATTTACATCGTTAGAGCTTCTAGTCATATCTATGCCATTTACATTAAATAGTGCATCTTTACCAGCTCTAATAGTAGATCCTGCCGTAAGGTTATTTAGTGCTCCGCCATCAAGCCCGCCACTATCACTAAGTGTTATATTTTGCCCACTTCCTGTCTCTTTTGAGGTTAGAAATAGTCTAAAGTCACCATCGCCAACTTGCATAATAGTCGCTTGCAAATCGCTTGAGGCTAGATCGTTGATCCTATTTTTTAGATCATCAAGCGTCGCACCAGCATCATAGTCTATCTCTATATTTTTACCATTTATATCGATGCTAAGTGTACCACCTGCGGTTGCTATGGCGTCACTCTTTGAGGCAAAACTCCCACTCTCTAGCATATGTTTAGTAGCGAGTTGGGTTACACTTATGTCTATGTTTTGTATGTCGGCACCATACCCCGCACTAACCTCAACAGAGCTACCACTTACGCTTGAGCTTCGCTCATTGTAGAGTGTAATGTCTCTTAGATCATTTGCACCATTATATAGATCTTTGATCTTTTTGCTTAAACTCTCAAGCTCCTCTTGCTTGCCTTTTGCAGCCTCTATGGAGGTCTCAACAGGTCGCAAAAACTGTGCCTCATCGGCCTCGCGAAGCTGATCTAGTACATCTTGCGTTAAGACACTCGATCCAACGCCTAGTGAAGAGATACCGCTCATAATAGATCCTTTTGTTGTACTTTTCTTGACTTGTAGATCGGCTTTTTTGGCAAATAGCTAAAGCCAATACATCTTTTAGCCGTTTTGATATATAATTGTATCAAAAGTAGGGGTGCTTAATGCTAAATGGCAAAAACATACTCATCACAGGCGGAACAGGTAGCTTTGGTAGAAAATTTACGCAGATCATACTTGAAAAATATACGCCAAATAAGATCATTATATTTAGCAGAGATGAGCTAAAGCAGTATGAGATGGCTCAGGAGTTTAGCCATAGCTGTATGAGGTTTTTTATAGGCGATGTGAGGGACAAAGAGAGACTCATAAAGGCGATGGACGGAGTGGAGTTTGTAGTGCACGCTGCTGCACTAAAGCATGTGCCCATAGCTGAGTACAACCCTATGGAGTGCATAAAAACCAACATAAATGGTGCTCAAAATGTGATCGATGCTGCAATCGCAAATGGTGTACGAAAAACCATAGCCCTCTCAACTGACAAAGCCGCAAACCCCGTAAATCTCTATGGAGCTACAAAGCTAGCAAGCGACAAACTCTTTGTTGCTGCAAACAACCTAGTAGGATCTAAAGATATAAACTTTAGCGTCGTTAGATATGGCAATGTCCTCGGCTCTCGTGGCTCTGTTGTGCCATACTTCAAACGCCTCCTAGATGCAGGTTGCACCGATCTGCCCATCACAGATCCTAAGATGAGTAGGTTTTTCATAACCCTAAAAGCGGGAGTGGAGTTTGTGCTAAAGAGCTTTGAGCGAATGCACGGCGGTGAGATCTTTGTGCCAAAGATCCCATCTATGATGATAGTCGATATGGCAAAAGCACTAGCCCCAGATCTACCTCACTCTATCGTTGGTATACGAGCAGGTGAGAAGCTTCATGAGATCATGTGTCCCGCGGACGATAGCCACCTAACAGTAGAGTTTGAAGATCACTTTGTGATCAAGCCCACCATCAAGTTTTCACGCAAAAGCGACTACTCCAAAAATGCTCTAGGTGAGCGAGGCGTGAGTGTAAAGCAGGGCTTTGAGTACAACTCTGGAAGCAACACACAGTGGCTTGATCGTGAGGGCTTTTTAGCACTTTTAGATGAGTAACATAACTTATGGCAGACAGTTTATAGATGATGATGATATAGACGCAGTTGTTGAGACTCTAAGATCTGAGTTTCTCACAACAGGTCCAAAAGTAGCGGAGTTTGAGAGGGCAGTTTGTGAGTTTACAGGCTCGGCTTACGCAGTAGCAACTTCAAGTGCCACCACTGCACTTCACCTGCTCTCGCTTATACTACTAGAGAAAAATGACATCGTTCTAACCACTCCCAACAGCTTTTTAGCCACCTCAAACTCCATACTCTATGTGGGTGCAAAACCACGATTTGTCGATATATGCGAAGATGGCAACATAGATCTAGATCTTTGCGAAGAGGAGCTTAGACAAGATCCATCTATAAAGGCGATCTACGCGGTGGGTTTTAGTGGCAAGATGCTAGATCAAACAAAACTAGAGCATCTTAGATCTGCTTATGGCGTCACTATCATAGAAGATCTAGCACACGCTTTAGGGGCTACTTGGCAAGGCATAAAGTCCGCTAGTTCACAACATAGCCATGCTAGTGTTTTGTCATTTCACCCCGTAAAGCACATAACCACTTTTGAGGGTGGTATGATCACCACAAATAATGAAGATCTATACAAAAAAGCTCTGCTTCTTCGCTCGCATGGTGTACAGAGGCGTCCAAACACCTCGCCATGGTACTATGAGATGGTTACACTTGGTTACAACTACCGCTTAAGCGATGTCGCCGCCTCTCTTGGGATCTCACAGCTAAGAAAATTGCCACACTTTTTGGAGTATAGGAGGCTTCTAGCAAGGCGTTATGATGAAGCATTTGCTAAAACTAGCATAAAACCACTCTACCCTTATGATGAAAACTCAGCTTATCATCTATATGTAGTTAGGTTTGACTTTGCAAGCTCTAAGATCTCAAAAGAGGAGCTATTTGTTCGCCTAAGTAAGATGGGCATAGTGCTACAACTCCACTATATCCCCATAAATAGCCAGCCATACTATAAAAGCTTAGGGTATGGCAATGAACGCACTCCGCAGATGGATCGCTACTTTAGTGAAGCTTTTACACTACCACTCCACCCATCACTTAGCCTTGAGGATCAAGAGAGGGTCATAAAAGCAGTTATGGGCATACTTTTTGCTTAGATCTTACTATTAGGATAGGATTTGCAACAAAAACTGATAGATAGATTTTTAAAAAATATAGAGTACCTCCAAAAAGAGCATCCCAAAACTGCCCAAAAGGTGATCGCACTAAATGATGCACTAAACAACGCTCATCACTCCGCACGCTATGAGCTAATCTATGAAGATGGCTACTTTGATGTAGTAGAGCTACAAAGTGGCAAAAAACTCTACGGATCTAGTAGCATAGAGTATGACAAAAGAGTTGCCAAAAGCGTAAACTTTACACGAGATGAAAACGCCTTTAACACCGCTAGAAACTTTAGCATAAACACTCATCAACTTAAGCAGTACAAAACACTTGACATCAGAGACAACCCTATCGCGGGATTTGCGGACATAATCCACCACATAGAGGCTAACTCAAGCAGAGACGATGAGCTAAAGAGTATCGATAAGTTTATATTTTTTGGATCTGGGCTTGGTGGGCATATAGTGGAGGTAGATAAGAAGCTCTCGCCAAAGATGCTTCTCATAGTAGAAGATGATCTTGAGCTTTTTCGCCTCTCACTTTTTACATGCCCATACTACCAGCTAAGCAAGAAAGATCTGCTCATTTTTAGCGTTTTTGAAGATGAGAGCGAGTTTGATCTAAGCTCAAACAGGTTCTTAAACACCAGCTACTACCTCAACCATCACATCAAGTTTTTTGAGATGCTAAGTCATAGTGAAGCAAAACTCAAGCAGTTTCACCTACGCATAACCTCCGCTTCGCACAACCTCTTTAGCTACTCCGCCATCATGACACAGTATGTCAAGCCACCGCTCTATGCTCAAATGGGCTACAAGTACCTAAATATCCTAAAGCCCCACTTTAGCTCTTGCAAAGACAAGCAAGCCTTTGTGCTTGTTGCGGCGGGGCCGAGTCTAGCTAAAAACATCTCGTGGCTCAAGCTAAACCAAAAAAAGCTCATCATAGTAGCACTAACTGCAACGCTTAGCACGCTTGAAGATGCAGGCATTGTGCCAGATATCACCGTGCATCTTGATGGTTTTGGCTCAAGTATTTGGCATGTGCTAAAGCTTAAAGATATGGAGTTTTTCAAAGATACGCTATGTCTCTTCTCCTCTAGATCTCCCATAGAGGTGCTAGAGGCGTTTAACAAAGAGAAGGTCTATCTTTTTGAGAGCGGTACAAACTACAAAAAGAGCTTCGGTAACCTCTCTGCAACTTGCGTAGGCTCAACTGCGTATCTGCTAACTCTTGCTTTTGGGGCAAAAGAGATCTACCTTTTGGGGCTAGATCTAGCTCTTGATGAGGGCGGACACACACACTCAAGCTCGCATAACTACACCAAAAAACTAGACACTAGCTTACAAGATGAAGATACTATGGTTTTTCGTCGAAGTGTGATTAAAGTTGAGGGCAACTTTAGAGATAGCGTCTTTACGATCCCAGCGTTTAAGATCTCCATCGACTCAGTAAATAGCTCCTCGCTATACTTTAAAAAACCGACCCAAAATGTATACAACCTAAACGATGGTGCAAAGTTTGCAAACACCACTCCTACCGATATAAACAGCGTAAAACTTAACATAGATAAAAAAGAGTGCTTTGAGCTAATAGAGCGGAGTTTTATGGCTCATAGTGAAGTGGGATTTGATGCAGATGTGATAACAAAACGCCTTGAGTATGTAGATCTACTTAAAGCAAGAGTTGCAAGTTTTGCAAAAAGTAGCAAAAAACTACTACCAGATCTAGTGATACTACTACAAGATCTAACCTCTAGCCCGCAAAAAGAGATAAGTTTTGATGTCGCATTTATCTTGCAGGAGTACTTTAGACTATTTGTAAGCTACATCTTTGACTTCTACAACAGATCTAACATAAGAGATGCCAAACATAGCTCAAAACTGCTTCGCGAAATGCTAAGCAAGCAGATCTTAAACCTACTTCACATCTACCAAAACGATCTTTTAAGCACCATAGAGGAGAGACAATGAGAGATATTGAGCTAAAAGCGATAACTACATACCAAAAAAACCTAGAGTTTCTCTCGCGTAGAGATCCAGATCTACTTGCTAGAGTAACACTTTTTGATCGAGCAGATCTTGAGATAAAACCGAAGTATGACCTAGAGTACATCTCAAAGGGTGGCTACTTTGACATAGTAGAGCTATCTAGTGGATCTTATCTATATGGCGAGGACTCAAGCAAGTTTGCAAAAGAGAGTGCCAATAGGACAACCCTTCAAAAAGATAAAAACACCTTTGAGTCAAGAGCTACTTACAACATAAATGCACAAAGAATCGAAGATCTACTATCACAAAGGGAGTATAGTGTCTCAAACCTAAAAGATCTACTCCCTACTATGAGCTACTATGTGAAACATATAAAGCCATCTTCGAGCATGCTTCGAGTTGAGAAGTTTATATTTTTAGGCGTTGGGCTTGGCACGCATATAAAAAGCATCGATGAGAAGCTTCAAAGTAGCTACTACCTCATAGTTGAGGATAACCTTGAGATCTTTAGACTCTCACTTTTTGTCACGCCATACTATGAGCTAAGCCCTGATGCCACCATCTACTTTGCCATCTCACTTGATGATGAGAAGTTTAACGCCGTGATAGATAACTTCCTAGAGCGAAGCTTCTTTTACAATATGTACCTAAAATATATGCATTTTTTGCCACACTCAAACCAAAAGATCAGACTTATACAGAGATCTATCTCTATGCAGGATTTTATGATCTTTGCATACGATACGCTCTTGCACAAACACCTACTTCCTCTTAGCAAGATAAGAGATGGTTTTAGCTACCTAAACCTAAACTCAAACTTTGCAAAGCTCCCTCTTGTGCAACAAAGAGTGCTAGTTTTTGGAGCTGGACCTAGCCTAGCTAAAAACATAGAGTTTGTTAAAAGCTCGCAAGAGAGCTTTATCATCATAACAGTTAGCTCAGCTTTGCAACTACTAAGCAACCATGGCATCAAGCCTGATATAGTCGTCCACATCGATGGTGTACACGCAGATGGCTCAAATGTGCTTGCAAACTTCTTGTACCTAGAAGAGACCTATAAAGATAGCCTTTTTATAGTTAGCTCACACACGCCAAAAAATGTGCTAGATCAGCTTGATAGCGATCGCGTATATATATTTGAGAGCGAAACATACTACTTTGATAACTTTGGATCTCTGCTTGCACCTTGTGTTGGCACGACATCTTTGCTACTTGCCGTTATGCTTGGCTTCAAAGAGATCTACGCTTTGGGGTTAGATCTAGCACTAGATCAGATAAGCGGAGCTACACACAGCGATACTCACCTATACAAAAAGCACTACGATCTCTCAAGCAAAGATGAGATTAGCTCACTTATGTCCAACAGAAAAACTCTAGTACAAGTTAGAGCAAACCACGCAGACACTGTGGTAACGACTAGCTTTTTTCACTACTCGCTTAGATCTATATCTAGGCTAATCTTGGAGCACAAAATGAGTATGCAAAACATCTACAACCTAAGTGATGGTGCTTACATAGAGCACACCACTCCAGCTACCATAGATATACTAGAAGATAGATCGCATCTAAACAAAACTATGCTAAGAGAGGAGTTTGGGGAGTTTTTGCAAAGTGTTAGCAGATCTAGCCTAAACCAAAAAGAGCTAGCCTCACTTCAGATAAGATCACAAAATGCGACCGCCATCTTAGATCGTATCTCAAGCTATCAAAAAAGAGAGTATAAAAATGAGAGCGAGTATCTATATGGGCTATATGGCTTTGCTTCAGATGTGATGAAGATAGATAGACTTGAGCACAACAACCTTGTAGAGGTGATCTCGCTATATCTAAAGTACGCTATGCCATATATAGAAGATCTCATAAACACCAAAGAGCTAACACAAAAGATGAAACACACTACGAAGATAGATGAGCTATTTAGCGATGGGCTAAAGAGAGTTGTGCAGGATTATAAAAACGAAGTAGATAAGATGCTCCCAAACCGCGAGGCTTGAGAGCTAGCTACTATTGTAGCATTCTTAGAACATTTTGCTGAACTTGGTTAGCTTGGCTCATCGCGTAGCTACCTGATTGAGCAAGTATGTTTCTTTTTGCAAAGTTTGCAGACTCTGCTGCAAAGTCCACATCTCTAATAACTGACTCAGCTGAAGTAACATTCACTTGAGTTACAGAGATATTTCTCACAGTTGATTCAAGTTTATTTTGAGCCGCACCAAGGTCTGCTCTTAATCCATCTATCGCTTTGATAGCTGCGTCCATCGCAGAGATAACTTTCTCAGCATTTGCTTGAGTATCGACTGTTATATTAGCCGCTGTCTTTCCGACCATCGCAGAAACAGTTGCATTTTTGATCGTAATCTCTTGAGTCTCATTTGCGTAAGCACCTGTATGGAAAACAAATTTACCATCAGCGCCATCTCCACCAGTACCATCTAGTAGTTTGATACCGTTAAACGCTGTTGTTGAAGCGATATCGCTCGCCTCTTGCAATAGTGCTTGGATCTCTTTAGAGATATAGTTTCTTGAGTCAGCATCTTGAGTGTCGTTCGCTGCTTTTGCTGCAAGCGTACGGATTCTTTTCATAATGTTGCCGTACTCCTCAAGAGCACCATCAGCTGTTTGGATAAGACCTATCGCCTCATTTGAGTTTGAGATCGCTTGACCTAGACCTTGAGCTTGAGCAGCTAGTTTGTTAGCGATGGAGAGACCCGCCGCGTCATCTGCTGCTTTGTTGATTCTTAGACCTGAGCTTAGTGAAGCAAGGCTTCTATCTAGGTGAAGGTTGTTTTGTGTTGAGTACATATGAGCATTCATTGCCCCAACATTGGTATTAATTCTGTATCCCATTGTAAATCCTTTTGCTTTATGAGACTTTGCTCATAGTTTAGTTTATCTTAGCTTCCATGCCTTGATACACACTACATCGACACCTCAAAAAAATACTTTAACTTTTTTAGCAATTTAGTTATAAATCGCTATGAGATTGACCAAAAACGCCCTATCTGTGCGTTTGTTGCCCTCTGGAACTATATAGGCATAATCAACTCTATAAGTGATCCCTGCTGAGAATATGTCTGTGATCTTATTGACTAGAGAGGTTTTTGAGGTCACAAAATAGTGCTTACCCTCCTTTAGCGATGTTCTATAACTTAGATCCTCTGCAAACTTCAAGTTTTCCATGATCTGGTAGTCATAGATGGCTCTAACTCTAGCACTCGCATAGCTCTCATCTCTGCCATCTTCTAGCTTATCTTTTGCATAGAGTGCCGCAAGCTCAAGTGCGAGGTTTTGGAGATCGCTCTTATACGCCTTATACTCTGCATAAGGACCTGTATAGATCTGATACTTATAGCCTGAAAATTTATCTCGCTTATACCCCGCCAAATAACCAATAGTGAGATCTGCATCATAAGCATGCCCATAGTTTAGCTCTGCACCAAATCTGCTTGCATCTTCTTTGCCATTGCTCTTAGAGTACCTAGCATCTACCTCCGCACCAACTGAGTGCTCGTCCCACACTTTTTTAGCCTTAGAGTCTAGGTTAAGTGCCTCTGTATCTGTGTTACCACTTGTTTTTGAATACCCTAACTCCGCCTTTGCCGATATACTATCATCTGCTAAAAGTAGTGAGCTAAATAGCATAGCACCCAAAACAATCTTTTTCATCATACCTCCTTAGTTGAAGCCGAAATTTTACCAAAAACAAACTTGCGACAATATTACTCATTGTATATTTTATGATACAATGCTAAAAAAAGGATACCCAAATGAGAAAACTTCTTCTTATTATATATATGGCTTTTAGTTTGAGTGCATCTGAACTCATCATCTTTTCTGCATCAAGCACCAAAGATGCGATGAGTGAAGTTATAAGCGAGTTTGAAAAAACTCACAGTGACATAAAAGTAAAAGCGACCTATGGAGCAAGTGGCAAGGCTTATGCACAGCTAAGCAGTGGACTAGAGTATGAGCTATTTTTCTCCGCAGATGAGAGCTATGCAAAGAGGATCTTTAGTGACGGCTTAGCACTTGAAGAGCCAAAAGTGTATGCAAATGGCGTTGTAGCACTCTATGCACACGATGCTAAAGATACCTCACTAGAGGCACTTCGCACTGCTAAACATGTATCGATCGCCAACCCAAAAGTAGCACCTTATGGTGTTAGTGCGATGCAGATCTTAGACTCACTTGGACTAGATCTAAAATCCAAACTCGTTCAGGGTGACAACATCGCTCAAAGTGTGCAGTTTGTCGATAGTGGAGCTGCCGAAGTGGGGCTTGTAGCCTTTTCACTCATAAAAACCACGAAAGATAGCTCGCACTACTTAGTCATAGATGAGACTCTGCATGCTCCGCTAAGACAATCATTTGTTATCACAAAGTACGCTAAAGATCTAGCATCAGCGAAGCTTTTTGAGGAGTTTGTGCTAAGCCAAAAAGCAAAAGAGATCTTTAGCAAATATGGCTTTAAATAGTATAATGCGTAGATGATAAAAATAGAGATCAAAAAAACTCTCAAAACCGCTGAAGGTAGCGTAGATCTTGTGGTAGATAAAGAGATCCAAAACGGCTCTTTTGTCACACTCTTTGGCAAAAGCGGAAGTGGCAAAACTACGCTTCTTCGCATACTTGCGGGGCTTAGCAAAGCTGATGAGGGGCTTATAGTAGTGGGTGGCGAAGTGTGGTTTGATAGCAAAGCAGGCACAAATCTACCTCCACAAAGGCGAAACACCGCTCTTATGTTTCAAGACTACGCACTATTTGACAATATGAGCGTGCGAGGCAACCTAGAGTATGCACAAAGAAAAAAAGATGCCACCAAAGTAGATGAGATCTTAGATCTTATGGAACTAGAGGAGCTTGCAGGCTCAAAGCCTAGCATGCTAAGTGGTGGGCAAAAACAGCGAGTCGCACTTGCAAGATCGCTTCTTAGCTCGCCTAAGATCTTACTACTTGATGAGCCACTCTCCGCACTAGATCTAGCAATGCGACGCAAACTTCAAGATGAGCTATCTCGCATACATGAGCGTTTTGGCATCACCTCCTTGCTAGTTAGCCACGACCCGCAAGAGATCAAAAGACTCTCCTCAAGGGTGCTTAGCATAGAGAGTGGCAAGATAGTAAAAGATTTGCACCCAGATGAGATGTTTAAGAGTATTGGTGCAAAAGTGCTTAGCGTAGATGGCAACAGAGTAGTCATAGAGGGCGATTTTGACAAGCTTCATAATCAACTTCACATAGGCGATGAGCTATATTTTGCCGATAGCTCTAGTGTAGGTGGAGGCAAAAATGAGTAGCGAATTTTTGCAAACCATGCTACTAACTCTAAAGTTAGCAACCATCACTACACTCCTGCTCCTACCCATCGGCATAGCTCTAGGCTACTACTTAAGTGTGAGCAGATCTAGGCTAAAGCCCGCCTAGAGGCGATAGTCTCTATGCCTCTAGTGCTTCCGCCATCGGTTCTTGGTTTTTACTTACTGATGGCATTTAGTCCCAAAAATAGCTTTGGAGCATTTTTGCTAGATCGTTTTGATCTAAAGCTTGTCTTTAGTTTTGAGGGGCTTGTGGTAGCCTCGATCATCTTTAGTTTGCCATTTATGGTAAACCCAATCCATAGCGGTTTTACTTCGCTCTCACCATCGCTCAAAGAGGCGTCATACACCCTTGGCAAGGGCTTTTTTACTACACTTTGGCGTGTACTTTTGCCAAATATCAAACCATCACTTCTTAGTGCCACGGTGATCAGTTTTGCCCACACTATCGGCGAGTTTGGCGTCGTGCTTATGATAGGTGGCAACATCGCGGGCGAAACCAAAGTAGCGAGCATCGCCATCTATGATGAGGTGGAGTCGCTCAACTACGCCGCTGCAAATGAGTACGCACTAACACTTTTTGTACTAACTTTTGCTATACTTTTGGTAGTTTATAGTTTAAACAAAAGATCACTTCATAACGAGTTTTGATGACACAAAATCCCTGCTGGCAAGATCTACTTGCAAGAGAGTCCATAAAACCATACTTCAAAGAGCTTGAAAGTGAGCTAGAAAAAGAGAGAAGCTTATATACTATTTTCCCGCCCAAAGAGGAGACTTTTAGGGCACTAGATCTCACTAGCTTTGATGCTACAAAAGTGGTGATCCTTGGTCAAGATCCATACCACAACGAGAGTGAGGCTCACGGACTTGCATTTAGTGTAAAAGAGGGGGTAAAAACTCCGCCATCACTTCGCAACATCTTTAAAGAGCTAGAAGCAGATCTAGGGTGCACAAAAAGCGTGAGCGATCTAAGCAGTTGGGCAAAAGAGGGAGTTTTACTGCTAAACGCCTTCTTAAGTGTGAGGGCTAATTCACCCGCGTCGCACCAAAAGATCGGCTGGCAACATCTAAGTGATGCTATCATCAAAACACTAAGTGAGAAAAGAGAGGCTCTTGTCTTCATACTTTGGGGCAACTTTGCTAGAAGCAAGGCTAGCCTTATCGATGCAAACAAACACCTCATAATAACATCAGCTCACCCCTCACCACTCTCAGCAAGCAGAGGTTTTTTTGGCTCAAAACCATTTAGTAGAGCAAATAAGCACCTAAAACGCATGGGCAAAAGTGAAGTGAGGTGGTGTGATGAGTGACTTTGTAGCAACTATGAGCTCTCCTCTTGGACAGATCGTGCTATATGCAAACGACAAGGCTCTAACAAACCTCGACTTTTTAGAGGGCGAATTTGAAGAAAGTGGACTTAAAGAGAACCCAAATGAGATCTTAGATCTTGCTAAAAAAGAGCTAGCTCTCTACTTTAGAGGTGAGCTTAAAAGCTTTAGCGTTCCACTAGATCCACAAGGCTCTACATTTCAAAAGAGTGTCTGGAACACGCTTTTGAAGATACCATATGGAAAAACCATCTCCTACAAAGATGAAGCCATTAGCCTTGGCAAACCAACAGCTTTTAGAGCCGTAGCAAACGCAAATGGAGCAAATCCCATCTCTATCATAATCCCTTGTCACAGGGTTATAGCAAGCAGTGGTAAGCTTGGTGGATATAGTGGCGGGATAGAGAAAAAGATATACCTGCTAAACTTAGAAAAAGGAGAATAGATGCAAGATATTTTAGGCGAAATGCCGCAAGGTGAGGAGTTTATAGTTGATCTACTTCGTGAGCTTGAAGAGGCTTTAGAGAAGGTGGATATCATCGCGGAGCAGGTGCAAAAAGGTGAGCTTGGCACATATGATGGCTTTATGCAGAGTGAAGAGTTTAGAGACAAAGCAAACGAGGTTGCACAGAAGCTAAAGAGCCACGGCATAGATATAGCAAAGGACATGCAAGATAAACTAGCATAGAAGCTCTATGCTAGTAAAAAGAGGAAGGGTTGGGATTATTTGGTCGCTGCTGTGATAACTGCGTCGTAGTTTGGCTCTTCTGTGATCTCTGGAACGATCTCTTTGTAAGTTACTACACCGTTTTCATCGATCACAAAGATCGCTCTACATGTAACGCCCGCTAGAACTGAGCTACCTAGTAGCACACCATATGCAAGTGCAAAATCTTTGTTTCTAAAGTCAGATGCGACAGTTAGCTTGTCGATCCCCTCAGCTGCACAAAATCTGCCCGCTGCAAAAGGTAGATCCATAGATATAACAGTTGTTTTTACGCCCTCTAATGCTGATGCTTTTGCGTTGAAGTTTCTTGTTTCAGTTGCACATACACCAGTGTCAAGTGAAGGAACAACGATAAGAAGTTGTTTTACGCCTTGTGCTCCACCAACTTTTACATCACCTAGTCCATCAGAGTTTACAACTACTACCTCTGGTGCTTTGTCGCCTACATTTACCGCGTTACCTAGAAGCTCTACTTCTGTGCCTTTAAACTTTGTTGTTGCCATTTTTTATCCTATTTTCAAAATTGATGCAAAAGTATAGATAAATTTTGATAATGTGTTACTTAACTAAATGACAAACTGTTTTAAACAAGCTACTTTTAAGAAAATGACAAAATTTAGACAAGATCTTTCACTCTCTTCTTATATAGATCTACTCCGACTCGCCCAATCATCGCAGCGTTATCACTACAAAACTTTAGATCACTTACAAAAAGCTTTGCACCGTGTGGTTTTAGCAGATCTTCTATCTTAGATCTAAGGTATAAGTTTGCACTCGCCCCACCCACTATGGCGAAGTTTTTTGGCTTTTTGTGCTTAAAATATCTCCTAAGCATAAGCAGTATATGCTCAACTGCTACTCTTTGAAAAGATGCGGCGATATTTGCGTGATCATCTTTTGAGCTTGACTCTATGGCGAGTCGTACCGCGTTTTTAAGCCCAGAGTATGAAAAGGCTAGCTTTGGACTTTTAGCAAGCGGTATAGGCAGATCATAGCTCAACTCATCGCCATTTTTGGCGAGGTTTTCGATGATCACACCCCCTGGGTAGCCAAGACCCATCATCTTTGCGGTTTTGTCAAAACTCTCACCAAAACTATCGTCCATCGTGGTGGCTACTAGCCTCATATCACTAAGAGAGCCAACCTCAAGAAGTTGCGTATGTCCACCAGAAACCAGAAGCACAGTTAGTGGAAAGTGTGCCTTTTTGCCGATAAAAAGCGAGTAGATATGACCATGTAGATGATCCACCTCGATGAGCGGTATATTAAGTGAGAGAGAGATCGCTTTTGCCATCATAAGCCCCTCCATAAGTGTCACAGCAAGCCCTGGGTGAGTGGTAACTGCAACTGCTTTGAGGCTAGCGAAGTACCCCTTGCACTCCTCTAGTATACGAGGAAGTGCCTCAGCGTGAAGCCTAGCGGCAAGTTCTGGCACTACCCCGCCATAAATACTATGATCTATCTCTTGAGAGATCTTTTTGTGATATACAAGCTCGTAACTATCTATGCGGGTGATGGCGATGGAGCTATCATCGCATGAACTCTCGATGGATAGGATCATCTAAGCCTCGCTCTGATGTCACGATCGATCGCAAAGACATCATCTACGCTTTTTGGAGTGGTGGCAAACATCTCATAAGCCTCTAGCACCATCTTTGAGATACCCAAAAAGCCGATCTCGCCAGCGACAAACCTCTCTATGGCGACCTCATTTGCGGCATTGACCACTACGCCGTGAGCGGGGCTTTTTAAAAGCTCATCTTTTAGCTCCCAAATAGGGTAGCGATCACGCTCTATGGCTCTAAACTCAAGCGAGCCGACGCGTAGTAGATCTATGGGGGGTAAGATCTGCTCTTCTACCCTGCTATGAAGAGCAAATGCGATAGGTAGTTGCATATTGGCTCCTGCGATGTGAGCCGTGGTAGAGCCATCTCTAAAGTTTATGAGTGCATGTATGAGCGACTTAGTCTCGATGATAGCGTCATACTCCACGCCATTTCCAAAGAGCCACCTCGCCTCAAGAAGCTCAAAGAGTTTGTTCATCATCGTAGCACTATCTATGGTGATCTTTTGCCCCATACTCCAGTTGGGGTGATCTAGTGCATCTGCTAGCGTAGCGTCCTTTAGCCTGCTTAGATCCCAGTCGCGAAACGCCCCGCCACTCGCGGTTATGATCATCTTTTGAGGTAGGCGATCTTGCAGTAAGTACCATAGCCCAAAATGCTCGCTGTCAATTGGGACTATCTTAGAGGTGTCCAAAAACGCACCACACGCCACAAGCGACTCCTTGTTGGCAAGTGCTACTTTTTTACCACTCTCTATGGCAGCTAGAGTTGGGCGAAGCCCCAAAAACCCAACAAGAGCGTTGATCACAAGCTTAGAGTCGCTTGAGTGGATCAGATCTACTATGGCATCTTCACCGCTTCTTACATCATGATGCACAACCCTGCTTGCATCACCACCATTTGCGATGATGACGCACTTTGGGTTATGCTCTTTGATCTGCTCGTTTAGTAGATCTATGTTTGATCCAGCCACCAAAGCTTCGATGCCAAGAGAGAACTTTTTGGCGATTTTGAGGGCATTTACCCCGATAGAACCCGTAGAGCCTAGAAGTATCAACTACACAAGCCCTCTTAGAAGCACTAGCATCACCACCCCTGCAAAGAGGTAGCCATCTATGCGATCTAGCACTCCGCCATGCCCTGGGAGAATTGAGCCACTATCTTTAACACCTGCTAGTCGCTTGAGTTTACTCTCATATAGATCCCCAAACACCGCCGCAACAGCAGTTATAAACGACACAGTGATGGCAACACTCACATCAACCACAAACAGACCCAAAAATAGCCCGCCCGCAGTCGCAACAAGCACGCCACCCACAACGCCCTCCATAGTTTTGTTTGGGCTTGTTGGGCTAAATGGCGTCTTGCCCACACTTTTGCCCACCGCATACGCCCCCACATCACTTAGTGCGACGATGATAAGTAGCCACAAAAGCGACTTCATACCGTAGTCATTGTACATCGTAAAGATAAAGAGCATTCCCGCAGTAGGGTAGATAAATGGCATAAAATCTCGCCAATTTCGCTCACTACTAAAGGCTACTAAGCTCGCATAGACTATGCCACTTAGCATAAAGATGTTGTCACCCTGAGGAAAGAGCAGTAGTAGCACCCACAAAAAGATCGCATATATAACCAAAGAGACATTTTGCATCTTATAGAGCTTCAAAACTTCCAAAAACGCAACCACATAGATAGCACCCAAAAACGCCCAAGTAAGATAAAAGTTGTCAATGACACCAACACTTAGAACCACTACAAGCAGTGCAATAGAGGTAAATAACCTATCTTTTGGTATGCTTTTTAAGATCTCCATATTTGCCCCTTAAATTTTGTAGATCTTAGCAGATCACACTTTAATATCTAATATATGAAGCTTTGGCTTTGGCTTATCTTTTTGTTTTTTTTGCCCCTGTTGTTCAAACTCACCATTGCCACCATCACTATCTGCATCTAAAGCAGTATTCTCCTCGGTGGGGCTTATCTTCTCTACTTCCCGCTCTTTTTGCTCACTCATAGTTTGCAAAAACGCTGTATTTGCATCAGCTTTGTTCACATGAGCAGCTATGACGCCAGAGACTGTTTCTGCTTGCTGGTTTACAAAAATGTTGTTTGCAACTGCTCCAACTGCCATAACACACCTCCTATTTTACTATCTCGATGGTTTTGTAGTTATTGTACAACACATTTGCACCATTTTGTACACTAACTTCTCGTCTGTGGGTATAATCGACCAAATAGCGTCCCGCATAAAGTACGCTAAAATCGACACAGAGCCTAGCAGCGGCTTCAAGCACCTTAGCAGGCACGCTCTGTTTGTCAGTGGAGATGATGACATGCGTAGATGCTCTATCTTTTAGATGAAGCCACACATCACGAGCTTTTGAGCTTTTTAGTAGTGCGATATTGCCCCGCTCATTTTTGCCAAGACTCACCTTATAGCCCTCTATAAAAAAGCTCTCTATATTGTCATCTTGTCTCTTGCTTTTTTGCTGTTTAGTCTTAGCAGAGAGTAGCGAGAGCTTTGCTAGATCTGCATCTTTTACACTATGCTTGAAGTGCTCAAGATGTGTTATCTTCTCCTCTAGGTTTTTTCGCTCCAGATGCAAGTTTGACGCCTTTTGCTTCGCTCTTTTGCTTCTAGCATAGAAGTACTCAAGTAGACTAGAAGCCCTAACAAACTCCCGCTCTAGATCTACAAAAACACTAGATCCATCATAATCTTTTAGCTCAAGACTCTTAGCATATGGCACAAAACTCGTCATCTGTGACAAAAAAAGCTCTCCATAGTGTGCATAGAGCTTCGCCTCACTTAGTAGATCTGCCTCACTTTGAAGCTTAGCAAGTGTGGCGTAGAGAGCCTCTTGCTTCTTTTGCAAGTAGTTTAGCCTAGCTTGCCTTTGCGACTTAAGACTATCTTGTTGCATCTGCTCATAGACGCCATAAAGATGGCTCTTCACATCATCAAGCGGATACTCTTTTGGCTCAAATGTAGGAGGTGGCAGATCTACCAAGATAGAGCCAACTCGCACCTCTCGCCATGACGCAAACGCATCTATGTGACGCAGAGCCTCAAGCACCACAAGATCTTCATCTAGCACGATAGCGTTGGTGTGGCGACCCGTAAACTCTAGCTGTAAGATGGTTCGCTCAAGCTTATATGAGCTTTTTTGTGCGGTGTGTATGCGAAGCACTTTATCGCCTCCTACAAGCTCCCACTTCTCTATGACTGCACCCGCAAACCGCTTAGCTAGTACTACATCAAATGGGGCATTGTAGAGTTTGGTGCGAGGCACTTCTCTTGCTTTGTAGATCTTTGAGTTGCTGCGAGTAAGATCAAAGTAGATCTCCTCATTTTTCTCAAAAGAGATCTTTATAAGGCTATCTGCTACGCGGTAGATAGTAAAGATCTTGCCAAAGTTTTCAAGGTAGGCGATGATCTGTTTTAGGTGTGAGAGTTTCATAAAGATTATTGTAGTATAATTTCGCTAAAAAAGGCTCACAATATGCGACCTACACGACTGCCTAGGGGTTTTGGTAAAAACTACTTCACCCTTAGTGCCATAACTGCAACGGTCTCTAACCTAAAGCTAAACAAGCAAAAAGCACACATAGAGAACTCATTTGTAGATCTAAGCTTTGATGACAGTGAAGATGCCCCACCCACCGAAGATGAGCTACTTTTAGATCTAACGGATCCTAAACCTCACCAGTGCAACTGCTACTTCTCAAGACATACCAAAAAAGCACTTCTACTGCACTTTAAAGCACAACTTCAAAGATACTACTTCAAACAACTCAACAACACTTCACCACCTATTAATTACGCCAACGAAGCAAAGCTCCGCTTGGCTACGCTAACGCTGAGTTCCACTCGGCGTGGTGCCCTCGCGACCTTGTCGCTCCGACGCTAAAGCGTCGGTTTATGCAAAACAGTATTTTATTTAGGAATTAAACATGAAAAAAACCCTACTATCGACACTTCCACCACTCCTAGTTGCTTCACTTCTAAGTGGAGCTGAAGTAAGCCTACAACCGCTTGCTATCCTCAGTTCATCTATAAGCGAAGATGAGCTAAGAAGCACAAAAGCAGTAGAGATATTTACCAAAGATGACATAGCCTCATCAAAAGCAATGGACTTATACGAGTTTTTGACCTCTCAAAGCTCACTAATGGCACTACCAAGCTACGGTAACACGCAGACTCAAAAGCTAGATCTAAGGGGCTTTGGCATGGGCGATGGGTACCAAAACATAGTCATCACGCTAAATGGCAGACGCCTAAACAACATCGATATGACCCCGCAACTACTCTCAAACATACCGCTACAAAGCATCAAACGCGTAGAGGTTCTAAAGTCTAGCGGAGTAGTAGAGCATGGCGATGGGGCAAACGCGGGAGTGCTTAACATCATCACAGATGATGCTTTGGGCTTTGAGCTTAGCCTGCAAGGCGGAAGCTACACTCATAGAGGTGCTAGCGTTTTTGCAAGCACAAAGCTAGAAGATCTTAGCGTTGCACTAAGTGGGAGTATGAACGCAGATGCGGGAGTAAGAACCATAAGAGCAGATGGCATCAAAGACAAAAACCGCCAAGAGAGCATAAGCCTAGATCTTGCCTACGACATAACTAAAGATGTAGCTCTTCGTGCAGGTGTGTTTAGCACAGATGGCGACTTGTACTACGGCGGGTCGATGCTTCAAAGCGAGTTTGACAAAGATCCAAAGATGCAAGGAAGCTCAAAGTATGGCGGAGCAAGCGTAGCAAATAGACAGATCTACAAAACAGATGGATTTACGCTAGGCAGCACCGCTTATCTCGGCGATGCGACCCGCCTCATGCTAGATGCAAGCTATGAAGATAAACGCCTAGAGTATGAGAGTGTGCCTTATAGCTCACAAACCAACTACGACTACTACACCCTTAGAGGCTCGCTTCTACACGCCATAGGTGAGCTTGAGCTACTTGTGGGAGCTGAGCTTTTTGATGGCAAAAGAGAGCAAAAACCCACTACATTTAGCATAGCAAATAGTACTAAAAAGCAAAACTACGCACTATTTGCAAAGGCACTATATAGCCTTGATGCTCACACACTAAGCGTGGGAGCTAGAAGTGAGAGGGTAAAGTATAGCTACGATGATGCGACGCAGAGTCTCAAAAAAGATAAAAGCTTAGAGGGTTATGAGCTGGGGTACAACTACGCACTTAGTGCTACAAGCTCGCTTTTTGCCTCTTACGCCTGCTCATATCAAGCACCAGATATTGATCGCTTTTTCAACAAGGATTGGCTCGGAGCTGTTAGCTTTAATGGCTTTATAGATCCATCAAAAGCTAGAAGCTATAACGCGGGCTATAACGCACTAACTAACACTAACAAGTTTAAGTTAGCCCTCTTCTACACCGATGTGAGGGACGAAATCTACTACGATGAGCTAAGTTTTACTAACACAAATATAACGCGTTCACACAAGTGGGGTGTAGATCTGTATGATAAATTGATCATAAATGATGAGCTATCGTTTATGCTAAACTACAACTACACTATTGCTAAGATAAAAGGTGGCAACTACTTGCCAAATGTAGCAAAACACACCATAAAAGGTGGCATAAACTACGAGATACTAAAGGGTCTGCAAGCGGGGCTTCACCACACACATAGAAGCAAAGCTTACGCACAAGATGACTTTACAAACAGCTTTATTCAAAGACAAAAAGCCTACAACTCGACAGACTTTTTGCTTAGCTACACCAAAAACCGCTATGAGATCTTTGCTAAGTTTAACAACATATTTGCTAGCAAAAACGCGATCTGGGTGAGTGATGATGCCATCTACCCCATCAACTACACCACAAAAGCGTACTTTGGTGTAAAGATGGGGATCTAGTTGAAGCTAGTTGCAAGAAGCTACATTCGCTACAAACTCTTTAACTCGCTCTTTTTGGGGCTTAGTATAGGGAGTATTTTTGTTATCTACACCCCGCTAGATCCTAGCATATATAGCCTTGGCGGGATCTTGCTAGCGTTAGCTATGATGGGGGTGGCGAAGCTCTACTATAAGATCTTAAATATCGCTATATTTTATAAGATCCTACTTACCATAGAGCTAGTCACACTCGCTGTTGTGGCTCTATTTTTGCTTCTTGAGTATAGCTACACCACTGCCCTACTCATCTACTTGGGGTATCAGATCACATTTGTTTTTGGCTCGTACTTACCGCGGGCGGAGACGCTCTTTTTGCCTAAGCGGTCTTTGCTTAGTCTCATCGATGTGGCGACGCAAAAGGGCTACTTAGCGGGCATGGCGATCGCTTTTATGTTCTACAAAATGCAGGAGTATCTACTAGACATAGGTGAGAAAGCTGTGCAAGTTTATAACATACACTTTCTACTCATAGCGTTGCAGTTTGCTATAATATGGTTACTAATAAGATCATTTAAAGAGCAAAAATGAACACGCCACTCACCAAAG
The DNA here is from genome assembly GCA_041669045.1 of Sulfuricurvum sp. Classification (GTDB taxonomy): domain Bacteria; phylum Campylobacterota; class Campylobacteria; order Campylobacterales; family Sulfurimonadaceae; genus JBAYBZ01. The sequence continues at coordinate 201,425 of JBAYBZ010000001.1, forward strand.
ATGCCCCGCTAGAAGTAACCATCAAACGCATAGAAGATCTACTTCAAAGTCGCGGTATCGACTATACACTAAGTGAGGTCAAAAACCCTCTGCCAAACTGCTTTAGCGTAAACATCGCCTACACTCACGCCCCCGCACACATCTTTGCAAATGGCAAAGGCACATCAAAAAATGCTGCTCTAGCAAGTGCTTTGGCGGAGTTTGTGGAGAGGCTAGAGAGCAAAAACCTCTTTGGCGACTACTACACTGCTGATGCGAAACACTTTGGTGATGAGGTGGCGTTTGAGGCGGGCGGGGAGTACTTGAGTGATGATCTATTTGCCATATATGATCCAGATGATCTTCTTAGCTATGATGATCTGGTTGATTTTAACTCCTCAAGCAAGAAGATAGTCTGCGTGCCGTACTATAAACTAGATGAGAAACTAGCGTGCGAACACGACACAAAAGAGTACTACTTTCCTATAAATATACTCCAAAATCTCTACGCAAGCAACGGCCTTGCAAGTGGCAACACGCCAGATGAAGCAAGGTCGCAAGCACTCGGCGAGATATTTGAACGCTTCGTAAAGTTTGAGGTGATCAAAAACTCCTACGCACTGCCCATCATAGAAGATCTAAGCGAGTTTACAAGGCTAGAGTATGACATAAAAAAGCTCCGCTCCTCTGGCGTCATCGTAAATGCTCACGACGCTTCACTTGGTGGCAAATACCCTGTTTGTGCTATCTCACTGCTAGATCCGCACTCCTGCTCGCTATTTTTGAGCTTTGGATCATCTTCAAGGGTGGAGGTGGCACTGCAAAGATGCCTCACAGAGCTACTGCAAGGGCGAGAAAGCTTAGATCTTACAGGCTTTAGCACGCCTACACTTGATGATGATCTGCTAAGCTCACACCACAACCTAGAGTCGCACTTCATAGACTCAAATGGCGTCGCTCCGCTTGCGTTTTTGAGTTCATCTAAGAGCTTTGATCTAACTCTTTGGGAGTATAGTGGAGCTAGCAGTAGCAAAGATCTAGCCTTTATGATCTCAAAACTTGATGGCAAAGAGGCGTACATAAGGGAGATGAACCATCTTGGATTTTATGTTTGTAGCATAGTTGTGCCAAACTTTAGCGAGATCTACCCGCTTGATGATCTACTGCATCACAACAAAAACCGAGGCAAGAGAGTTAGAGAGCTACTTTTTGATCTAAGTGAGTGTGACTATGACTACTTTTTAGATGAGCTTGGAGCCTTTAGCGATGCTAGCGATGTGGGCAAGATAGTGGGCGTCATCTTTGCTAGGAGCTTTAGCGTGGCGGATCTAAAGGCTCAGCTACTCCTACTCTCTGGCGAGCTTGAGGAGGCAAGGTGGCTACTAGAGGAGTCCTCTCTCGCGGTTGCTAAACCACTAAAAGAGCTACTCATCGCTAAACTAGCTAGGCGAGATGTGAGTGATCTTGAAGATGCGTTTGTGGCACTCTTTGGCGAGGAGCTTTTCGCACAAGCAAAGAGCATACTAGAGGCAAAAGAGATGCTCTTTAGCCTAGATCTTGATCCTCTCTACTTTAGCATACTAGATCTGCACAGCAGGCTTGCATGAGCTACGAAGAGTGGGCAAGTGAGTTTGCCAAAAAGCACAAAAAGATAGTAGATAAACTGCTTGCAAAGGGCTACTCAAAAGATGAGATCATCGACTACTTTAGCTATGAAAACATGGCAAAAAATGAGGTCGATTTTTGTCCGCTATACAAAGAGGGCAAAAAGTGCCACGATATGAAAGATCTCAACTGCTACCTCTGCGGATGCCCAAACTTCCGCTATAACGATGATGGGATCGGCGAGTATGGATCTTATAAGATCCTAAGCAAGTGCGAGGTAAACAACGGCAGAAGTATAGGCAGAAGCGGGGCTATCCATCAAGACTGCTCAAAATGCACAGTGCCACATCACAAAGCCTATGTGAGCAAACACTTTAGCTATGAGTGGCAAGAGGTTATGAGCAAATGCGAGGTAGAAAAGAGCTAATATCTAAAAAAAGGATATTCATTTTTTTAGATAGATTGACATATCTAAAAAAAGGATATATAATCACCTCAAACTAAACAGTAGGAGCTTAATATGTTCAAATCAGGCATGCCAGTCTATGGAGATGAGTTCATAGATAGAAAAAAGCATATAGTTAAGTTCAAAACCTATATAGACAACAACCAACATATCATGATCAAAGCTCCTAGAAGGTATGGCAAAACATCTCTCATTGTGCATCTATTTGAGCTAAACAACTACAACAAGATCTACATAGATGTCAAAAGAGCAGCGTCCTTGCAGATGCTCTCAGAGCAGATCATAAATGAGATCTACAAATACGCTGGCGTAGAAAATATCATATCAAAAGCAAAAGAGTCTATCGTTTTACTATTTAAAAGTCTCAGAGCCTCACTTAGTATCGACATAAGTATTGCAGAGCTAACCATCGAGACTTTGGAGAAAAACGAGAAAAAAGTCATAGATGAGAGTGAGCTGTTTTTGTATGCTATGGATCTGGTGGATCAGATCTCAAAAAAGAAAAAGCTAGATCTCAAGTTTGCGTTTGATGAGTTTCAAGATATACTCCTAATCGCCGACGAGAAGATACTAGATAAACTAAGAAGCGTACTGCAACACCACCAAAACACTACATATATATTTTTAGGAAGCATAGAGAGCATAATGAATAGAATCTTCTCTAGTAAATCATCACCGTTTTTTCATTTTGCAAGATCGATCGAGCTAGATGGGCTAGATAGTGGCGAGGTAAAGGAGTTTTGCGAAGAGTTTTTTAACAAAGAGGGGATCTCTTATGATGGGTTTTTGTTTAAAACCATAGACTACCTTGCAGGTCACCCCTACTACACTATGAAAACCTTGCAAAGCATCTACTACGGATCTTTGGAGAAAAATAGAGCCAATATAGAAAAACAAGACTGTATAGATGCACTCACTACTGCGTTTTTTGAGACAAAATCATACCTAGATGAGGTGATAGAGAAGATCAAACAAAAGAAGTACCACCATAGTGTCATCTGGCATCTAGCAAATGGCTCAAAAGATGAGGGTATCGATAGTTCAACTCTATATAAAACCTACAAATCCCTAGAGGATATGGGCTATATCAAAAGGCTAGATAGAGGTGAGTATCAGATCACCGATATATTTTTAAAGATACTTTTACAGCAAAAAAGTGACCAAAAACTGATAGAAAAAGAGATAGAGTTTGTGGATCTGTAAGCCTTTTTGTATAAAGTAGTTTACATTTACGCTAGAGATCTCTATTTTGTAAACTAATCTATACAAAACTACTAGATCTACTCCTCGCACTCTCTAGCAAGTGCCACTATCTCATCAGTGCCTGCAAAGATCTCTAAGATGGGAACTTCTAAGATCTGAGCGATCTTAAAGATATGCTCAAGATTAAATCGCTTGCCATACTTATGAAGCTCCGCTTTTGCTATGTGCCCCACAGAGTCGTACCCCATGGCGTTTGCTAGCTGTAACTGACTAAGACCATTTTTAAGCCTGATCTCTTTTACATTTTTTCCGATCTGCTTATAAAATAGCTCTAAATGTTTCTCTTGGTTACACTTTTGCAGAGATGATAAATGACTGCTAGACGAATACAACTAAGCTCCTATTATATCTTTTGTAGCAGATATCTTCCTATCTGCATACAAGACTACATCTTTTATAACAAGTTTTTGCACAGCTGATATAAAGGTATTCATAATTTCAAAATCTGGTTTATTATTTTTCATAGGTATTTCTATTATTTGATTTTCAATAATATTTACACTAAAACTTGAACTTCCCCAAGCAAAAGAACTAAAAGATTTATACATAGATGATATAAAAAATAAAGCATTTAATTTATTAAATTCATCATTTTTTGATTTTACAATTTTTATTTTATCGCCAGTAAAATATGGCTTTTCTTGATAAAACATTGTTGCTGTATCTTGTCCAAAAGATATAGTATTTCCATCATTTAGAAATTGTTCATCTTCATTGATATATCCACGAATACCATTATTCAAGCTAGTTCTTACAACATAAGGATTACCAATTTCTAAAATTTCTACTTTATTTGCATCAAACCTTTTTTTATAAGAATTTATATTAAATAGCTCTCCAATCTTAAACTCTTTTAATACAATTTTATTGGCTTTAAAAGATTCTAGAACTACTTTTTCTTCATCATTCAAGGTATAGTCCCTTAAACCTGTTGCCATCAGATAAGCTTCTAGCTCCGCTAGACGCTCTGCTTCTAGCTCCGTGATAAATTTTTCGATAAATGAAAAATTTATCTTCCCGTTTAATACGGGAAGTTTAATCTCTGTATTATTCATCGCTTCACGGTTAAATTTATTTCCATAGTCATATTTATTTAAAGTTGATACTCTACAAGCTGATATTATAACACTTGCAATTTTTTTATTAAATGGTTCAAATTTTGGTACTAAGTGCTGAATATGAGAATATCCTATAAAATCTTTTTCTTGATAATACATAGTTTCTGCACCTAAAGTAGTATCTGAACAAGTTAAAGAATCTCCTTTGTTATTTGCTTTTAAATCTGAAAATCCCATTACACCATTGTTTACTGAAGAGTTAGAAATCAAAGGAACATCTCCATCTAAAGATATTATCTCTTCATTTTTTAGCTTATAATATTTTGTAGGATTTATTTCAAACAAATCGCCAAGCCTAAACTCTCCCCACTCAACACTATCTAGCTTTTGGCTGAGTGAGGTTTCTACTTTCCCAGACTATTATCTCTTGCACTCTGCTTTAAAATATTACTCACTTCCCACGATAGATATTCGCTTACTGTTTTTTTAAAATCCTCTAGCGTTGGCTTGGTATCTATAACTTTGTGCTGGTCAAAATTCCAATCAGCTCCACTTTGAGTTATAAAATCTTCTACATAGATCTCGCTTAGATCCCAGCTTGCCTCCACCTTTGCACTGCGACCAGCTTTGTAGATCTTTACTATATCTTGGTACCTCTTTGTGGGTTCATTTATCTCTTGTAAGGCTCTACTTGTTCTTTTATAGCCATCATCTCTAAAATCTATAAACTTTACGGTTTGGTCAAAATCGTGTGGCTTATGTGCCTCAAAGATATATATACTTGTTTGCACCCCTGCCATTGGTTGAAATAGATCTACTGGCATTTTTATACTTGCTTTTAGTGTATGACTTTTTAGGATCTTTTTATTTGTACTTATAGCTTTTCCACTTCCTGCACTATCTTGAATGATAATAGCACCCACTCCGCCTACTTGCATCTTATCTAGTCCAAAAGCTATAAAAGGCATACCATTTTCTCTAAAACTAAATGGTGGGTTAAGCAGTAGCTTATTTGCTTTAAAATCTGTATAGAGTTTTTCTGGAGTATCAAAGGTGTTGCCCTTGTAGATATTTGAGCTTCCATCGCCTCGTAGTATCATATTGGTAGCTGCTAGAGTAAACATCTCAGCATTTAGCTCAACTCCTAAAAGTTGTTCTCTTTTAAGCTTGTCTATCTTACTACTCGCTTCTGTTGTCTTTTTGCCATAGCTATTTTCCACATCTTGCACCATAAGCTCCATAGATGAGATCAAAAATCCAGCTGAGCCAGTAGCTAGATCCATAACTTTACTATCTTGGTTTACATCTAAGATGGTAGCCATCATTTTAGTAACATATGGTGGTGTCAAGACTATGCCTATCTCTTTACCATCTCCTAGTGCATACTTTAAGAACTCAGAGTACATCTCCCCCATAATATCAAGATGCCCTGCCATAGCATCGATCGATAAATATATATTGTTATAGATAAATGTGAATATCTGCTTATTTGTACTTGATTTTTCACTTAATAGTTTCGCTACTTCTCTATCTAGATCTGTTAGCTCATCTCTTTGGGCGTCTTTTGAGATCTCAGAAAAACTAGCTAGCATAAGATTTTGCTTGTCACTTGGGATATCTCTAAAGGTTAAAAACTCTCTGATCTGGTTAATGATCTGAACACCATCTCTTCTAGTGTCTGTCTGGATTCCCCTTAGGTCTTCAGGAGTTAGCCCATCTTGGACTTTGTCTCCATTACTATCTACGATATTTTGCATTGACAGAAGCATACCTGAGACATAGAGTACTCTTTGAGGTGCTGTGATATTGTGGTTGTGCATAAGCTTGTTTAAACTTTTTGCATATCTTTGAAGTGCAAATTGTGAGTTTATAAGTATCTCATGCTTCTCATCTTCTGTCAAAATAGCATCTTTATAAAACTCATTAAATGTCTCTTGATTTTCTAAAAAATCTAGTGTTGTGATATTTTCTAGTAGCTTATAAGAGCTATCGCTAGAACCATACACATAATAGATCTTCATCTCAACTGTATCATCACTATCACCTGCTATACCAATAGCTATTGCTTCGTGGTATTTTCCAGAAGCAACAATTCCAGTAGCATAATATAAAGCACCATTTACAGCATAGTCACTAATAGATCTTTCATCAAACTTTATAGTATCTTTTGCTTCATTTATTAGTTTTTTAATACCCAGTTTGTTTTCTATAATCACTGGAGCTTGTTTGTATTTTGTTAGACTAAAATCGGGCTTACCAAAGTTTGTTTTATTTTCTGTCTTTGCCCTACCCTTTAGTGCCTCTTTTAGATATTCAGGTATCGCACTTTCGGTATAAAAATCTCTTTGATTTTTTAGTCCTAATTTCTCAAACTGTGCTTTTACCCAGTCATTGACATGATCTTCAAGTGTATATTTCTGTGCAAATAATGAAGCCAATATATTTCCTTTATGTAGCAAAATAAGCACAATTTTATCATACTACCTCTAATAAGTAGTTTTGCATAAACCTAGAAACCCAATATGTTTAAAATATCTACTCCACCAAGCAATAAACACACCCCAACCCCTCGCTTTTATGACAATATTAGCCAAACATCAAACGAAAATAGATAAAATAGGGCAAAAATAAGGAGTGCTAATGGGGCATAGGTGGAGTTTTGTTCGTCGTGGAGAGAGTGATCAGGTAGATCTAAGAAGCGGTGCAGACATCGCAAACCTAAAAGATCTGGATCAAAAGTTGTGGATGAGCCTTGCTTGTCCCATCGATGCCCTTGTGTTTGATCAGCGTACACTTGAGCTGCTTCGAGATGGCAATGAGAGTCGCATAAGGGTTAAAGATGTCCTAAATGCGGTGGAGTTTTTACAAAGCATCTTGAGTGAGCTTGATCTGCTAACCACAAGTGGCGAGAGTGTAGATCTAAGCCTCATTCGCACCGATACACCGCAGGGCGAGAGTGTGTTAAGAGTAGCTAAAGATATACTCACAAAGCTTGGTAAGGGTGGTGGAGAGAGTATCACGCTAACTGATGCCAATAGCGTCATTGAGAGCTTTATGCAAGAGCGGTACAACGGCGATGGGATCTTAACCCTAGAGAGTATGGCGGAGTCGCTAAAGGGCGTGGCGGGAGTTGTCGCACAAAATAGCGAGTGCGTCAAGGACTTTTTGGGCAAAGATGGCATCAACGAGGAGAGCATAGAGGCGTTTTATGAGAAGCTTCAAACCTTCAAAGAGCTAGCTGAAAAATGTAGCAGTGAAGCTGACAAACGCATAGATGCCCCACTTATAGAGAACTTTTTAAACATCAGATCTAAGCTTGATGAGTGGTTTTTAAAGAGTGCCATCACCTCATACGACACCAACGCTCTCGCCTCGTTAAACCCAGACCTTGAGGTGTACAAAAACATCTCCGCAGAGGATCTAAAAGGCTTGCCAATCGTTACTTTTGGTAACAGTGATAGACTTGATACCAAAGCAGTAGCCAACCCTATTTATAGAGCCGACTTTGAGGCGTTTATGGGTAGTGAAGTGGTGGTGGAGTTTTTGGAAGATGCACATCTTACTAAGAGTCGCTACGATAAACTAAGAGCCAAAATGGACTCTGCTGTGGATCTACAAAATGCCCTTGCAGAGGCAAGGCTAGCGGGTGTAGAGTATGAAGATATAGAGACTCTTGCATCACAAAAAGAGGCTCTACTAGGTGAAATAGCTAAAGATCTACAACAAGAGCAGATCAACGCTGGCTTAGTAGATGTCGAAAAACTGCTACGATTTAGGGCTTACTTTTTTACATTTCTAAACAACTTCGTAGTCTTTAGAGAGTTTTACGATGTCGAAAAAAAGGCGATCTTTCAGGCGGGCAGACTCTACATAGATGGCAAAAACTGCGACTTGTGCTTAGAGGTAAAAGATGTCGATGCTCACGCTAGCATGGCGGGTGGCTCACACACATACATACTCTACTGTGCCCTGAGAAAAAGGGAGAGTGGTGAGAGCAAAAACATAGCAGCGTGTGTGACAAGTGGCGATGCAACTGGGTTTATGGTGGGTCGAAATGGGCTATTTTATGACCGCGACGGAGGCGACTGGGACGCGACTATCATCAAGATAGTTGAAGCTCCTATCAGCATCGCTGAGGCGTTTTGGACACCATACAAAAAGGTATCTTCACTCATCGCATCGCAGATCGAGAAGTTTGCCAAAGAGAAAGAGGATCAAGCTATCGCTACTGCTAGCCAAAAAGCTCTAAATGCCAAAGAGGCAACTCCGTTTGACACAGGCAAGTTTGCGGGTATGCTAGCAGCGATCGGACTAGGACTTGGGGCACTTGCAACCGCACTATCATCAATGGTGAGTGGGATCATAGCACTACCATTTTGGCAGATCCCACTACTCTTTATCGCCCTTGTGCTCATCATCTCGCTACCATCTATGTTCTTGGCGTGGCTAAGCCTAAGAAAGCGAAATATCGCCCCTCTACTAGATGCAAACGGTTGGGCGATCAACGCTAGCTCAAAGGTAAACATCACTTTTGGTGAGCTTCTCACGCACTTAGCACAGCTCCCAAAAGGCTCAAAAAGATCTCTAAAAGATCCATACGCACCCAAAAAGACACCACTAAAGTATAAGCTAGGCGTGCTAATATTGGCAGTTGCATTTATAGCTGGTATCTGGCTATCTATATAAGGAGTTTTTATGCAAAATATAACTATCTACCACAATCCAAAGTGCTCAAAAAGCAGAGAAGCCCTCGCCTACATCGAAGATACGGGAGCTAAGTTTGAGACCATCAAGTATCTTGACGCAGATCTAAGCACTAGCGACATAAGAGATCTACTAAACAAGCTTGGCATAAGCCCAAGAGAGCTTATGCGAACAAAAGAGGAGATCTACAAAGAGCTAGATCTTGCAAGTGTGAGCGATGAGGAGACACTCATCGAGGCGATGGCTAAACACCCCAAACTTATAGAGCGACCCATTATCATAAAAGGGGAGCGTGCCATTATCGGCAGACCGCCATCACTTGTGGTGGAGTTTATCGCCTAAAGTTACGCTGGTACTTTTTCTTGTAGCAACTTGAGCAGATCCCATACTCTGACTCTTTTGGCAAGATCTTCTCACACAGTTTGCAACGAGATGAGAGGCTATCGCGAGCCAAAGTTACCTCTATGTAGGCGTTTATCACCGCTCTAGCCTCGCTAGCTCTTAGTGCATCTACAAAGACACTCTCAAAGCGATAGCTTAGCCACAAATAGAGTGAGATCTCTTTTGTCATATCTTCAGCAAGCAGTAGCTCGCTTGAGGTGGCGGCAAAACTCCCCTTGAGGCGTGGTTGATGGTAGTGTACAACTCTGCCCTCCTGCATAGCAAGTAAGTAGGACTCAAACACCTCAAGCACATAGGGTGAGCCTAGACTTAGCGGGGCACAGCTTAGATGGTACTTCGAGACGATATCAAGCTCATACTCATCAACTAGCCTTGCGACTTCAAGCATATCTTCGATGTTGGTCGCCTCAAAAGGTCCACTAAAGACCATATGTTCATCAAAAAAACTTAGCACATTGTAGAGCGATCTCTCTTGCAGTATGCTTGAGATTAGCTCTATGTGATCTAAGTTTGCCATCACTCTTATAGGCAGGCTTAGATCCTTTGGTTTTTTAGTAAAACTCCTGCCAATGCTCCTAAGTGCCCTCTCATCGACCGCCCCCACTTCGCCACTCTCCTTGATGCCATAACGCCCTGCTCTGCCTGCTATCTGCTGAACCTCGCTTGGTGTAAGCTCGCGACGCCTCTTGCCATCAAACTTGCTTGAGTCATAAAAGAGTAGCGTCTTTATGGGCAAGTTCATTCCCATCGCGATGGCATCAGTTGCTACCAAAACCTGCGTAGATCCATCTCTAAAACGCCTCGCCTCACTTCGCCTCACCTCTGGCGAGAGGTTGCCATATAGCACACTCACCGCGTAATGCGAAGAGAGTTTACCCTTTAGGTAGAGCACATCTTTACGAGAAAACGCTACCACCGCAGTAGCTGGAGTGATGCGATCAAGCGGGGTTGCTCTATCCATAAGCACAAGAGGACTCTTTCTCTCAAACTCCACCACTTCAAGCTCCTCGCCTAAGTAGAGGGCAAGCTCTTCTATGAGCGGTCGCACATTTGGCGAGCCTGTCATGATCACCTCTTTTGCCGCTACGCCGATGATCGCATTTGCCCACGCCCATCCGCGATCAGCATCATCTATCATCTGCACCTCATCGATGACACACAGATCCACCTCAACATCGAAGTTTAGCATCTCGATGGTGGAGCTTATGTGCGAAGCCTCATCACTCCCTAGACGCTCTTCACCCGTCACAAGAGCCGTCTCAAGCCCAAGCGAGCTAAGTTTCTCATACCCCTCAAGTGCCAAAAGGCGAAGAGGTGCAAGGTAGTAGCCCGTATCCGCCTCGCTTAGCCTTCTATGTGCCTCATGCGTTTTTCCGCTATTGGTTGGCCCGATGTGTAGAGTGAGCTTTCGCCTCATAGATCTAGCCTCGCTAAAGATCTCCTTGAAGTCTCTAATCGTCCTAGCTAGAAGCTCATAGCGTTGCTTTTTGGCGACCTCCTCTTGTACATAGTAGCTGAAGCGTCTTAGGATTTTCAAGCGAGTTTTTGAAGCGATGTGAAGCGATGGAGTTATGAGATCAAGTGAGCTTTCATAGAGTCTTTTGTATAGCTCCTCCCTGCTTAGGCGAAGCACTTTTGCCACCTCACCACACTCACTTGCTATACTATCCAACTGCTCATAAAAGCTCGCAAGCTCCTCACTTTTGATGCCCTCTAGATCTATGCTTAGATCTTTAGAGTAGTAGATACCACTCAAGATCTCATCAAGCGAAATGCTAAACTCTATACTATATAATATAGCTTCATCGTAGTGTGGCAAACTTACCCGAAGTGGCACACTTAGTAGCACCTCACCATCATAAAGCCTCTCTAGGCGAAAGCCAAACACCTTTTTTAGCACTCTGCGAAGTGTAGAGTCATTTAGAAGTGGTAGATCTATACGCTCATGCTCCTGCTTAAAGGCTATAAGGATCTCATCACGGCTTAAGTGTGGGTGCGGATCGGCGATGGAGTGTGCAAGGTTTTGAAGCTTTATGGTAGCCTTTAGGGTAGCAGTATCTTTTTGCTTTATAAGCTCTGCTATGGCAACATCTTCGCTAGCATCTCTTAGATCTGCATACTGGGCGTCGATGCTAAGCTCATAGATCTTTGAAAAACTCTCGCCAAATAGCTCTAAGGGCAGAGTAGCGTTGAAGTAAAGCGTGTATCCATCATCAAACCTACCGCCAGCACCCTGCTCGATCCGCTCAAGCTTTTGCTCAAATCGTATGCGATCTAGCCTTGAGAGTATGCGTTCACGCGTGATCTTGCTACCTTTTGATGCCAAAAAATGGGCACGAAGTAGCTGCTGCTCCTCGCTACTTAGATCAAGCTCATCAAAGAGTATCTCAAGCCTAGTGAGCTTATCTTTAGCAGATCCATCGCTCTCACCTCGCTTATAGATCTTGCCATCATTTACAAAAAACGCAACTATATCGCCTCTTAGATCACTATCGTTTTGACTCCAGAGCATTCTTATGCTTCTAAGAAGCGTGTTTTTCTCATGCTCTATGTCATAGATCCCAAGCGAGCTAAATAGCTCTATGAGCGTAAGAGTTGAGACCCTCTGCACACCTACATCAAACGCATCGCCATCAAAGTAGCTCTTTATGCGTTGGTTTAGTTTTATACTTTTTTTGCCTTTTTTTCCCATTGCGACATTGTAGCTAAAGTAGCTAGAGTAATTCTAAACTAAACCTTAAGCATCACTACTAATCACAAGTCGTTATGGTTACTAAAAGTTAAATCGGATAAAATTTCTCTGATTTAAAAGTTGAGAGTTTATCTCAAGGCTTTTAAAAATTTTAGAGGGTAATGCCTTCTTACCAAAAGGATACACGATGAAAACATTCGTACTACTTACAGCTTTAACTTTAGGTGCACTTTTTGCAAACGATGTTGTTACATACGACACACACAACAACAACCAACAAGAAAACATCAAAGTTAATCACCCAAATCAAGATCTTTACTAAGATCTAGGTTTTTCTCTCCTTCTTGACTCCCGTCTTTTTTGGGCGGGAGTTTATCTTATTACGCTAAAATCCCGCTATGAAATTCGCTAAAAAGCTCAACCTACTATTTTCATTTATATTTGCGTTATCTGCTAGTTTCGCATCGATCCATGAAGTAGAACACATCAAGCATCACGACACTTCAAGCTGTATGGTGTGCGTCATCAAGCACAACATTGGCGGAAGTGTAGAGATTAAACAGGTTCAAAATAGCCTAGAGTTTAACGCATATAGCGACTTTTTAACCCCCAAAAAACTATACACAAACCACAAACCACAAACCACTTCAAGTAGAGATCCGCCACTCTTTTCATAACTTCTAAAAACTAAACCATTACAAATCAACACTATTTTAGTGACAAAAAAAGAGAGAAATTATGAAAAAAACAGCACTACTATGTGCAGCTGCCGTAGTTGCATCTGCAAATGAAAAATTTATACCAGATATATCGCTCATCATGGACGCTAGCTATGTTAGCAGGAGCGTAAGCGATGATACCGCAAGCCACCTCGAAGTACCATCAGTTGCCCACGGACTTTTAGGCAAACATGATCATGGTGGACACTCACACGCCGCCTATAACGCAGAAAATGGCTTCAACCTCAACTACGCCGAGCTTCGCGTCTCAAGTAACGCCGATCCTATCTTCACACTAGACGCGGTTTTTCACTTTAGTGAGCATGATAGCGAGATCGAGGAGCTATACTTCACCTCAAACATACTAGGCGATGGTATCAAGCTAAAAGGCGGTAAGTTTCTATCAAACTTTGGCTACCTAAACGAACAGCACCACCACTACTGGCACTTTGCGGATATGCCACTCGTTTATGAGGCGTTTTTGGGCAACCACGCCATCAACGAAAAGGGGCTTCAACTCCAATACACCTTTGATCTGCCCTACTACCTTATGGTGGGTTATGAGCTTTTGCAGGGCGAAAACGAGGGAAGCTTCGGGTATGAGAGCCTAAGTGTTGCGGGCAATAAGTATGCCAAAAGCAAAAAAGCTCCCGCAATGCAAGTAGGCTATATAAAAGGCTCTTATGATCTTGATGAGACTACCATTTTTGGCGGGCTTAGCTTTGCAAGCGGTTCATCAAGGCAAGATCATAGCGATGATGAAGATCCGCACGCATTTAGCGGAAACACAAAGCTTTATGGGGCAGATCTAGTAGTGCTTCATCAGATAGACTCCTACTCCAACATCAAGTGGCAGAGTGAGCTTTTATACCGTGATCTTAAGGGCAAGCAGTTTGCATTTGATGATGATCTGCTTCTAAAAGGCTCAGCAAAACTATCCAAAAAGCAGGCGGGAGTCTATTCGCAGATCATCTACAAGCATGACAACAACTATGCAGGTGGGATCAGGTATGAGAGCATCTTTAAAAATAGCGTCACCAAAAATGCAGAGAAGTTAGCAAAACCAGAAGATCTAGATCGTTATAGCGTGATGTTGGAGTACAACTTTAGCGAGTTTGCGAGACTTCGTGCACAGTTCAACCACGATAGAAGCCTCTTTGATGAAGATAAGAGACGAAGTGTAAACTCATTTATACTTCAAGCAAACATAACCATCGGTGCACATGGTGCACACTCATTTTAGGAGTAAGTTATGAAAAAACTACTACTTTTGCTACTTGCCCCGTTTGTGCTTTTTGCTAAACCCACCATCGCCGTTAGCTACCCATACATAGAGGCACTAGTTAAGAGCGTTGCGGGAGATAGCGTAGAGGTTGCCACTCTTGCAAAAGGTGAGTGGGATCCGCACTTTGTGACACCAAAACCCTCGCTTATAACAACGCTTCGAAAGTGTGATGCACTTATCATAAATGGTGCAGAGCTTGAGATCGGCTTCTTGCCACCGCTACTTAACCGCTCAGCTAACAAAAAGCTAAACTCATCTACACTAGATCTATCTACAAAAGTAGATCTCATAGATAAGCCAGAGCTACTAGATCGCATAGTTGGCGATGTGCACAAAGATGGTAACCCGCACTTCCATCTCGATCCGCACAACATACCCATCTTGGCTAAAGCAGTGATGGAGTTTTTAAGTAAGCTTGATCCGCAAAATAGTGCTACCTATGAGCGAAATTATAGTGAGTTTGCCTCTTTTTGGGCGGGCAAACTAAGCGAGTGGGACGCTAAAATGGCGAGCAAAAAGGGCTTAAAAGTGATCCAGTTTCACGATGTTTTTGCCTACTTCAACAACCGCTATGGGATCAAAAGCTTAGATAACATAGAGCCACTCCCAGGGCTTGCACCATCATCAAAGCACACTATGCACCTCTTAGATCTCATAAAAAATGAGGGCGTAGAGTACATAGTGCATGATGTCTATCACTCCACAAAAACCGCCAACTTTTTGGTGCAAAAAACAGGCATCAAGCTTGTGCTTATGCCTCACGACATCGCCTCACTCAAAAGTATAGATAGCCTTGTGGCACTCTTTGATCATATGGTTGAGGCACTCAAATGATCGACATACTCGCCACTCCGCTAGCACTCATCGCCATCTTAGTGGCACTTCACGCCTACTTTGGGCTTGAGATCCTTCGTCGTGGCATCATCTTTACAGATCTTGCCATCGCTCAAGCGGCCGCTCTTGGAGTGGCTATAAGTCTTGGCTATTTTCACTCGCACTACCTCTATGCTCTTACACTCGGTTTTGCCCTATCTACCGCACTTCTTATAGCATATATGAGTGGCAAAACACGCCATTTAGAGGCGTTTATAGGCATACTTTATGTACTTAGTGCGAGTGCTATTATGCTAGTACTCTCCCACTCTGCGGAGGGTATGGAGCACTTTAAGGCTCTGCTAGCAAACGACATACTCTTTGTGCTTCCTAGTGAGCTTGCTACAAGTGCCACCATCTATGCTGGCGTAGCGGTTGCTCTTTTAGCTCTACTTCCTCGCCTAAGTGGACTACTTCGTGAAGTGGCATTTTTTAGCCTACTAGCCATCACTGTCACCTCATCAGTCTCTCTTGCGGGCGTTTTTGTGGTGTTTGCACTCCTCATCGCCCCGCCACTTAGTGCTATCACCTTTGGGGCAAAAAGAGCACTACTTTTTAGCCTAGTTTTTGGTTGGAGCCTTAGCGTTGTGGCAACTGTGCTATCATACCATTTTGACCTACCCACAGGCTATGCGATCGTCTTTATGCTTTCACTTGCAAGTGCGATCATAGTCATACTAAAGAGGAGCAGATGAGAGATTTTCCCGATGAGTGGACTCAAGAGGAGTATATGCGAGCCAAACGAGATCTTGAAGCACAAGGCATCAAGGTGCTTTTAGTAGATACCATCTTAGCCCCTATTGAGGGAGCAGATACGGTGATCTACAACCCTTATGAGCTAGCTAAAGAGCCTAGTGGAAGCGTTTTTGTCTTCTACTGCGACACGGGCAAAGCAACACTAAATCGCCTAGATGAGTACAAAAAACGCTTTCCAAACCACCACTGCGTCTCACTGCGAGGTGGCAGAGGGTATTTTAGATCACATATGCAACTACTAGATGAATAGCACTTTGCAACACTTTGTCTCTTTGCTAAAAAAGCGGGAGTTTTACGAAGCCCACGAGGTTTTGGAGTCGCTTTGGTTTCCGCTTCGCTTTAGTAGTGATGAGAAAACTAAGTGCATAAGATCACTCATAAACGCCTCTGTAAGCTTTGAGCTAGCGAAAAAAAACCGCCTAGATGCCTCAAAAAGAGTGTGGCAAAACTACACAAAAAGGCGAGATCTCATCAAAAACTACGCAGATCTAGAGGAGGTGGCACTCTTTGTTGATGAGCTTAGTGAGCAGTTATGGGCAGAGTTTTCACCAAAGTAGCAAAATGCGACTTAGGATCACCGCGGTAGTCCATAAATGCGTAAAATAGCTTCGCCTCGCCCTGCAAAAGCTCGATATAGACCATTCCATCAAACTGGGTATTTTGAGATGACTTGATTAGGGCATTGTTGCAACTATTTTTATAGCTTCTATGCTCTGCAAAGATCTTATATTCACTCCTTCCTACCCTAAAACCTTGCAAGATGAGCAGATCTTTTATGATTTTTGTAGTTATGGGATCACTAGCTACTACCTCTAGTGAGGCTATCTTTTTGCCTTTTATGCTCTCATCATTTAGCTTTGAAACCACATCACCACTACACCCCCAAAACAGAAGCACTAGAAGTAAAAAAGCAGATCTCCTGCTAAGAGTCTTCACCCCACTACCACCCTGTTTTTACCACTTCGCTTCGCCTCATAAAGCAGTGCATCGCTTAGATCTAGCATCTCCTCATGGCTACCTAGTTTACTATGTGTAAGCCCGATGGAGACGCTAAAACTTAGCTCTCTAGCCTCGCCTATATCAAGCACTGCACTCTCTATGCGACACCTTGCATCTTCCATCATCTGCTCTGCTTTGTCTGGTGTTTTATCTTTTAAAAGCACGCTAAACTCCTCACCACCAAGACGGGCAACTATGTCAGCTCCGCTTACACTCTTTTTTAGACTCGAGGCAAGAAACTTGATCACATCATCACCCACACTATGCCCATAAGTATCATTTACACTCTTAAAGTTGTCTATATCGATCATCGCCACACTTAGAGGTATATCTTTTTGTAGTGCCATTGTATGATACTGCTCAAAGTTATCCATAAAATAGCGTCTATTAAAAGCTCCTGTCATATAGTCTGTCACACTTAAATATCTAATACGCTGGATATTTTCTAACGCCTCGATGCTGTTATTTACTCGGCACACAAACTCATCTCTACTAAATGGTTTGTGCAAAAAGTCATCAGCTCCCATTCGCAAAAACGCCACGGAGGTGCTACTCTCTTTTGAAACCCCGATAATGGCAAGCTCCTCTTTTGAGTTCATAGATCTAAGAGCAACACATAGATCTACACCATTTTCACCATCACTATCTAGCAAAACCATCGATAAGTCACGGTGCGTCTCAAGTGCTTCAAGCACATCTGCCACACCCCTAGCCTCCACTACGCTAAAGAGCTGACTTTGCAAGTAGATCCGCATCTCATACCTACTAGATCTAGAGCTATCTGCGATGAGTACCTTATGAGATCTGTTTTTCATAACACGATCTATCTTTGAGACTATGTAGTCGATGTTTTGCTCACTATTTTTAAGCACCATATCTATGACAAAGTTGTTCATAAAACGGTCTTGAAGCTGTATATCGTAGTTGCTATTTAGTAGTATTGATGGTATCTTTTTGCTAGCAAAAAGCTCTGCTATCTCGCCATCTTTGGCATCAACAAGCTCTAGATCTAACACTGCTAGATCTACACCTATTGCACTTATGATGCCGCTAGCTTCGCTCATACTGCTAGCTACTAGAAGATCTAGATCCTCTATTGGTGCTAGTTTTTGTAGTAGTATCTCGCTTAGTGGATCGTTTTTTTGCACTAAAAGTATGCTGGTTTTCATCTTTTTTCACCCTTTGTGATAGTAAGATCATCACATTTTAGCTCTTAATACAAACTTAGTTATAATGCTACACCAACTCTGCAGGGGGCATTTTGCTTACTAGATCTGATCAAAATATAGTCGAACTCTACAAAAAGATCGATGACTCCATCAAGTACGCCGCACTCATTCAAGCCACACTTCTAGGTGATGCCGAACTTCTAAAGAGCTACTTCTTGCAAAGCTACGCCATATTTCAACCAAAAGATCGCGTCGGTGGCGACATATATCTATTTGATACACTAAGCAAAGATGAGCTACTTCTAAGCGTCATCGACTGCACGGGGCATGGCGTAAGTGGGGCTTTTGTGACACTGCTTGTCAAGTCGATCCAGAGAAACTTGCTAGATAGGCTAAGTGGCGAGGTCTATCCGCATAAGCTTTTGGGTCAGTTTCATAGTGAGTTTAGTAGTATTTTGCAACAAGAGAGAACCTTTTTAGATGTCGGCTTTGATGGCACACTGCTCTACTTTGATAGAAGCAGATCACTTGTTCGCTTCGCTCTTGCAAAGGGGATACTGCTCTTTCAAAGAGGTAGCGAGCTTGTGGAGTACAAAGGGGATCGCAAAAGCATCGGCTATGCAAATAGCGACGCAGACTTTAAATACACGCTCCACGAACTAAGTGTGCAAAAGGGTGATCGCTTCTTTTTAAGCACCGATGGGCTATTTGATCAACTAGGTGGAGCTAAAGATCTACCTCTTGGCAAGCGAGCCATCAAAGAGATCCTACTAGAGTATAAAGATGAGGCACTAAATGATATAGTCGAGCTTGTTTTAGACGCTCTTGGCGTGCATCAAGGCTCAAATGAGCGAAGCGATGATGTGACATTTGTCACATTTGAGGTGTAGCATGAGGCAGACTCTCCTCTACTATAATGGTGCATTTACGCAAGATCTAGTAGTTACCTTTAGCGAAGTTCTCTCGCAAAAACTCGGCAACTCAAAGCTTGTGTATAGCCTTGTTGATATCTTTATAGAGATGAGCCAAAACCTGATGCACTACTCTAAAGATAAAAGTGGCAGTATCGTAGTCACAAAGGGTGAAGATGGCTACCTCATAGAGAGTTGCAACACCATAAATAGCACCCAAAAAGAGAGGATCATCTCTCGCATAGACGCCATCAAGCCCATGAGCAGAGATGAGCTAAAGCTATACTACAAAGAGTGTCGCAAATATGGCAAATTTACCCATCTTCAAGGTGGCGGACTTGGGTTTGTGCAGATCCAGCGTCACGCTTCTGCTCCGCTTGAGTATAGCTTTGAGGATCTTAGTAGTGGCGAGACAATCTTTAAACTAACCACAACACTACAAGGAGCATAGATGCAAGATCTAATCATAGAAGCAACCAAATACACACCGCACATCGAGCTACTCTCAAGTAGAGATCTGCTCATATTTAGGGGCAAATCCTACCCAGAAAACACATTTGACTTCTACGCTAAGGCCCTAGAGTGGATAGAGGAGTATCTAGCAAAGCGTCAAAATCCCGCAACACTAGATCTAGATCTTGCGTACTTAAACTCTAGTAGCTCTAAGCTATTTTTTGATCTATTTGATCTGCTAGAGTCTCACAGCGACAAGGGCGTAAAAGTCAATTGGTACTACGATGAGGAGAATGAGTCCGCCCTAGAGAGTGGCGAGGAGTTTATGGAGGACTTTACTAAGCTAGAGTTTAAGCTCATCAAGAAGTAGCTGGCACTCTTAGCAGATCTACCTCTTTATAGAACTTTTTTAGCCCCATTTTGGCCTTTAGATCTAGCTTGTACGATATATGCTCAAGGTACCAAAGGATCTCTTTTTTGCCCACACCTACCCGTTTTGATGCCTCTTCTAGTATATACTGCGGGATCTTTATGCGAGCATTTTTGAAGTTTTTTTCTATCTTTTTGTAGTAAGAGGCATCTTTGTGGTAGCAAAATAGTGCAAAAACAAACGGCAAGGATCTCTTCTGCTTCCACAAAAGTGCTAGATCTACCCTCTCGCCACCGCTTAAATAGTAACGGAGTGCCTTATCGCCTATGATCACCTCACCCTTTATGCCAAGCACCTTTGCTAGCAGGTTTGAGGTCTCACTCTCCTTGTCACTTCGATCCACCTCATCTGGGATCACAAGCACGCTTAGCACCTCATCTCTAGCGATGATGCCAAGATCTAGATGCTTTCTGCCTCGCCCTCTTATGCTAGATACAAACGCCGCATCGACCGCTCTTGAGGCAAACTTTTTGTTTATAACAGCAGGCACACCCCTTTTATACTCCATACTCATCTTCTGTTGTGAGCTTCTAGCAAAACGCTTCATAAAGATGTGAAAAGGTAGAAGATTTAGGTACTCGATCTTTCCAAAAAGCATACCGCCCCCTATTTGTGGCATAACAAATGATATAATTATACTCAGAAAATATTAAGCAGGAGGTGCAAAGTGGTACGAGTGGAGTTTTTAGGCCCTATACAAAAGGAGCCACTAGAGCTAGATATCGCCTCACTAAGCGAGTTAAAAGAGGTGTTAAGTGGTGATGAGGCACTAAGTGAGTGGCTAAAAAATAGTGCAGTTGCTATCAACGACACACTTGTTACTTCACTAGAAGCACCGCTAAAAAGTGGCGATAGAGTGGTACTTTTACCGCCAGTTTGTGGGGGCTAAGATGCTAAGTATCTATGATGGTTCACTCGATGTTGCAAAGATTTTTGATGAGTGGTATGAGCTAAAGAGGGGCAACAACTACGGTGCTTACGCCTCATTTGTGGGTACGATCAGAGATGAAGATGGCATAGAGGGACTTAGTTTTGATATCTATGAGCCACTTCTAGTCTCATGGCTAGATGCGTGGCAAGCAAAAGCAAAAGCCAAAAACGCCGAGGTGATGATGGCTCACTCCCGTGGTGATGTGCCAAACCACACATCTTCATACATCGCAGCGGTGTTTTCACCAAAACGCAGAGTCGCACTAGAGATGCTAGATGAGTTTGTAGAGGATTTTAAGGCAAACGCACCCATCTGGAAGTATGATCTGCGTGATGGCGAGCGGATCTACGCAAAAGATCGCTCTACTCCACTAAAGGGAAGCGGGGTTTTAGCGTGAGTTTTTTGTCATTTGAAGCGAGTCAAAATATGCTTGAGCTACTTGATGTTGGATCTTTAAGGCACGAGAGAGTCCCGCTTAGCTCATCACTTGGTAGGGTTTTAGCCATAGATATAGTCGCTCCTCACAGCGAGCCAGAATTCCCCACCGCTTCGATGGACGGGTATGCCATAAAGTTTGAAGATCAGGAGCTAAAACTCCTTCGCGTAGTTGATCAAAACCCCGCGGGTGATAGCAGAGATCTAAGCATCAACCATGGCGAGTGCATCAAAACCTTTACAGGATCTAAGATGCCTAGTGGGAGCGACACACTTTTGCAGATCGAAAATGTTAGCATCAAAGATGACTATATCGTCATAGATGAGGCTGTTGCGGAGGCTAGCTCTGTGCGAGCGGTGGGGGAGAGCTTTAAAAAGGGCGATGTGCTTATCAAAAAGGGCACTAAAATAGGCTTTGTAGAGATCGGCGTTATGGCATCTCTAAATGTCGTGATGGTAGATGTCGCTCTAAAGCCCCGCATAGGCGTACTCTCCACAGGTAGCGAGATAGTAGATCTTGGAGAGTGTAGTGAGAACATAGCGTCGATTAGAAGCTCCAACAACTACACGCTCGCGGCTCTTTTTGAGAGCTATGGGGCAACTGCTTTACAACTTGGCACCATCAAAGATGACAAGCAGAGTATCACAGAAGCACTGCAAAACGCCCTAGAGTCAAGCGATATAGTAGTAACCACTGGTGGCGTGAGCGTGGGGGATTATGACTTTGTCAAAGATGTAGTACCTCGCCTTGGTGCAGAGGTGATCTTCAAAGGTGTTGCCATAAAACCTGGCAGACACATCATGCTAGCCAAAAAAGGCTCAAAGTTTATAGTCTCTCTCCCAGGCTTTGCATACTCCTCTACTGTGACAGGCGTGCTTTATGTACTTCCACTTATCGCTAAAATGCTTGCAAAAAGTAGTGGCTATGAGGTAGTAGAGGCGGTGCTAGATGAGGATTTTACAAAACGAAGCCCTTTTAGTGAGTTTAGTGCTTGCAACCTTGTGCTAAAAAATGGCTCATACCACATAAACTTTGAGGGCAAGAAGATAGGAAGCTCCGCTATACTAACCAATATGTTAGGCTCTGCGTCACTGATGATAACAGCTATTGAGGATCAGTTTTTGCCAAAAGGTACTCGCGTTAGAGCTATAAAGCTCTAACACTTTTTTAGTTTATATTTGGGCGAGGAGTTTTTGCGGTTGATTTTGGAAGTTGTGGCAGAATAATCTCTGGTTTTCTACCCTCCAAAGCACCCAAAAATGTCTCGATCGATGCGATCTCTTTGTCATTTAGACTAAGCCCTAGCTGGATTCTACCCATCTCCTCGATCGCCTCTTTTAGACTCCAAAACTGACCATTGTGGAAGTATGGAGCGGTCTCTGTCACATTTCTAAGAGTTGGCACTTTTACAAGTCCTGCTTCGTTACCTTTAAAGTCACCTACATTTTGGTACTTATACTCGCCAGTGATCCCAAATGCGTTGAGTGAACCGCCAAGAGCGATGTCATTGTGACAAGTTGCACACCCCTTATCTATAAATGTGCTTAGCCCCTCTTTCTCAGCTGCACTAAGTGCTTTTGCATCGCCGTTTAAGAAGTCGTCATATCTTGATGGAGTAACAAGAGTTCTCTCAAAAGTTGCGATAGTATCTGTCACTTTTTCAAAAGTGATCTTGACATCATTGCCATAAGCCTTTTTAAACTCTGCCACATACTCTGGCATAGATGTTACAACTGCTTCAACATGCTCTGGAGTTGCTGCCATCTCCACATCTGCTTGAGCTGGACCTTGAGCTTGAGCCTCTAGGTGTGGGTCTCTACCGTCCCAAAACTGCGATGTGAAAAATACAGAGTTCCATACAGTAGGAGATGTTAGATGATGTGGGTTTGCACTCCACTTGTGACCAATCGCTGCTGGGATCTTATCATCTCCACCAAAGGCAAGATTGTGACAACTATTACAACTAATAAAACCACTTTTTGATAGTCTTGGCTCAAAATATAGCTTCTTACCAAGCTCAACCTTAGCATCTGTGATAGGATTTTTAGGGTTATCTATCAGCTTCATAAGAGCATCTTTTGACGCTGGGATCGGCTTAAGACCCGCATCTGTTGCCTTTTTGACTAAAGCATCTGCTCCAAAAAGTGAGCTACCTAAGATTAATGTCGCGATTAATGATTTTGTTATCATAAATTCTCCTTTTTTATTAAATATTGTTATTATATATATAAATTTCTTTAGACTTAATAAATATTTCTCTCTAATTGACCATTTTTGACAAACTCCAAAAACTATTTTAAATATGATGATATAATACATAAAAAAGAGGAGCAACCATTGAGAGATAAGATAGGAAAATTTGTCGATACCATCGATACACTTAAGCTGACACAGAGGAGCATCTATGCCAATAGTCTCATACTAGGCGAAGCGGGAGCGGGCAAAACAAATCTAGCTTGTCGCATACGAAACTTCATCATCGACTCTGGCATTCCAACCATCTATCTGGACTTCTCAAACTCGCACGAAAGTGAGATAGAGATCCGCTACAAAGATGAGCATTTTAACTATATCCGCTTCGAAGAGAGTGAGGAGTTTATGGAGCGTTTTATGGAGCTAGTAAGAGCAAAAAAACATATCTATATGGCGACAGATCCAAACTTTTTTGCTACAAAAAAAGATATCAAAAGTGTGCTTACTCAAACCATACAGATAAAAGAGCTACTAGATAACTACTACTACTTTTTTCACGATATAGAAAATCTCAACGGTTTTTATACCCGTTTTGAGGACTTTTTGCTCTATATGCTCACATTTTTAAACCTAAAAAAGTATGGTTTCACATTTCTAGCTCAACCACACTCAACATTTGAAAATGCACAGCTAAAGCTTCTATTTACATTTCTATATATAGGAAAAAGTACAAACTTTGAGTACTTCAACACAAATATACTCAAAAATATGCCAAAAAACCGCTTTGTGTATCAACACCGAACAGATCACAAAACGCTACTATTTAATGAAGTAAACACCAACATCGTCGAGATCGATGAGTATAGGATCGATGAGTAGTGCAAAACATCTACGACGAAGTTGCCTCGCTAGATCGTAGGTGCTATGAGAGCTTTGGCTTAAGCGAAGATCTGCTTATGGAGCATGCCGCAAATGGTATGGCAAGCTTTATAGAGGCAAACTTTGATCAAGGATCTACCATCTTGGTAGTGTGCGGGGGTGGCAACAATGGTGCTGATGGTATAGCACTTTCACGCATGCTTTATGCTGACTATGATGTCAAACTCCTACTAGCTCATAAGCCAAAGAGCGAGATGGCAAAGATCCAGCTAAAAAGAGCAAGAGCAGTTGGCGTAGAGGAGGTTGATGCGATCTGCGAGTGTGACGCGGTCGTTGATGCTATCTATGGTACAGGTTTTAGTGGGGATCTGGAGGCTAAGATCTTGACTCTTTTAGAGGATCTAAACTCGCTTAAAGCCTTTAAAATAGCGTGTGATGTACCATCTGCGTTTAGCTTTTGTGCTGATGTAACACTTACGATGGGCGGGCTTAAAAAGTCGCTATTTTTAGATGCTCACAAAGACGCCGTAGGTGAGATAAAAGTGCTTGATCTTGGAGTTGCAAGGAAGATCTACGAAGTAAGCTCAAACCAAAAGATGCTAGATCTAAGCGATCTAACGCTTCCTCATAGAAGTAGATCTAACACTCACAAAGGAAGCTTCGGGCATCTTGGCGTAGTTATGGGCGAGAAAAGGGGTGCTGCAACCATAAGTGCACTCACAGCTTTAAGAAGTGGCTCTGGACTAGTGAGTGTTATAAGCAAAACTGATCTAGATCTACCTTATGAGCTGATGATCTCAAAGACATTGCCCTCAAACCTAAGTGCCATCGCCGTTGGTATGGGGCTTGGTAGCACCGATATAAGCGAAGTTTTGCGTTTAGATCTGCCACTTGTCGTAGATGCTGATCTCTTCTATGAAGATACTATCTTAGATCTACTTAAGAGAGATAGAGTAGTTTTAACACCTCACCCAAAAGAGTTTGCCTCTTTGCTAAAATTAGCTGACATCGCTGATGTAAGCGTAGAGGAGTTGCAACAAGATCGCTTTTTGCTGTGTGAAAGGTTTGCTCGCCTCTATCCACGCGTTACTTTGGTGCTAAAGGGAGCAAATGTGATCATAGTGCAAAATGAACAGATGTTCATAAACCCACACGGCAGAAACAACCTCGCAAAAGGTGGCAGTGGCGATGTGCTAAGTGGGCTTATAGGCTCGCTTTTAGCTCAAGGAAGATCTACGCTTGATGCTGCCATAGATGGCTCGCTTATGCTAAGCAGACTCTCGCTAGAGTATGATGGGGCTAGCTTTTCACTCACACCGCGAGAGTTGATAGAAAATATAAGGAACTTAAAATAATGGACAACACCCTTCAAATCGGAAAATACACACTTGGTAGCCGTCTTATCGTTGGAAGCGGTAAGTACAAGGATTTTGCAACTACAAAAGAGGCAACTTTGGCAAGCGGAAGCAAGCTCATCACAGTTGCTGTTAGACGAGTAAATATCACCGACCCATCAAAAGAGAACCTGCGAGAAACCTTCAAAGATACCGATGTGAAGTTTTTGCCAAACTCCGCTGGGTGCGTAACTGCTGAGGAGGCGATCACCACTTTTAGGCTTACTCGCGAAGCAACGGGCATAGATCTCATCAAGCTTGAGGTGATTGGCGATACGCAAAAAACACTATACCCAGATGTGCTAGAGACCATCAAGGCTTGCGAAGTGCTGGCAAAAGATGGCTTTACTATCATGGCATACACCTCTGATGATCCCATCATGGCAAAGAGGCTCGAAGATGCAGGAGCACACGCTATTATGCCACTAGCTGCACCAATTGGCAGTGGGCTTGGGATCCAAAACCCTTACAACATCGTCTTTATCCGCTCAGCTGTTAGCGTGCCTGTAATCGTAGATGCGGGGATTGGGTGTGCGAGTGACGCTGCTTATGCGATGGAGCTAGGAGCTGATGGAGTACTAACAAATAGTGCGATCGCATGTGCGGCCAATCCCATACTTATGGCAAGAGCGATGAAAAATGCAGTGATCGCTGGGCGAGATAGTTTCTTAGCTGGACGCATCGCAAAACGCCCATACGCCACGGCTTCTAGTCCTATCGATGGACTTATGCAGTTTTAGTATTGACTTATTTTAAATTGTAGGCTATAATTTCGCCCTCATTAATGGTAAAACATTAATGTGTAGGTCGGGGTGTAGCTCAGTATGGTTAGAGTATCTGGTTTGGGACCAGAGGGCCGAAGGTTCGAGTCCTTTCAC
This sequence comes from Sulfuricurvum sp., assembly GCA_041669045.1. Taxonomy (GTDB): domain Bacteria; phylum Campylobacterota; class Campylobacteria; order Campylobacterales; family Sulfurimonadaceae; genus JBAYBZ01. The sequence goes on from JBAYBZ010000001.1 coordinate 227,900, forward strand.
CCCGACCATTTTTTTTGAATTTTTTTACGGTGAGATTAGCTCAGTTGGTTAGAGCACCAGTTTGTGGCACTGGGGGTCGCGAGTTCAACTCTCGTATCTCACCCCAGTAATAATAGCAAACCTTATTTAGATATTAAAGGCGTCCGTGGCTCAATTGGATAGAGTTTCGGACTTCGGATCCGACGGTTATAGGTTCGAATCCTATCGGGCGCACCACCTTAGATATTTAACTATGCGTCCATAGCTCAGCTGGATAGAGCACACGCCTTCTAAGCGTGCGGTCAAAGGTTCGAATCCTTTTGGGCGTGCCATTTCTTTAAGGTTTATTTGCTATAATTACACTCTTTAAAACGCGGATGTGGTGAAATTGGTAGACACGCCAGACTTAGGATCTGGTGCTTCACGGCATGGGAGTTCGAGTCTCTTCATCCGCACCATCTTTTTTATACTTCAAATCAACAACATTTTATATATCAACCCAAACCACTTATAGACTGTTAGTCATAGGTCATTATTTTAGTAAAATAATCTCTAAAAATATATCGTAATCTATCTCGTAATCAAATATAGCATATACTCTATTTATCCACGAAAAACAGGTAATCCTTAGCTATTTTTCTCGTAATCTATCTCGTAAAATTTGCATAAAAATAGAGCACATCGCAATATTTAGCAGTTCTGCCTCTAAAAACTAGCTCTTAAACTTATTGATCGCACTATGTAAAGAGAGAGCGACATTTTTGAGTCTGCTTGAATCCTGCTCTATGGCATCTACTCGTACTCTGTTTTGCGTAGAGTGGTGCGAGATCTGCTCGATCTGCTCTAGGATCTCATCTGTATCCTTTTGCATCACGATAGCATCTTCAACTGATCTAGCTGCCACTTCTGCGGACTCGTCCATCTGCGTAGAGGTTAGATCTACTCTTGATCTTACATCTTGTGAGATGCTAGATAGCTCTCTCATATCGTTAGCATTTTGCTCCATTTTAGAGCTTGTGTCATTGATGGACTGTACGATGGCATTAACACTCATCTCGATCTCTACTAAGCTTCGCTGTGTCCGCTCTGCAAGTTTTCGCACCTCATCTGCCACCACCGCAAAACCTCTACCATGCTCACCTGCACGAGCTGCTTCGATCGCAGCATTTAGTGCAAGAAGGTTTGTCTGCTCCGCTATATCTTGGATTACGCTAAGTACTGCTCTAACCGCGTCAGCATCGCTTCTAAGTGCATTTAGCTCATTTGATAGCTCATTTTCTACCATGATAGACTCTTCAAGCTTAGCCATAAGCTTGCTTAGTGCCTCTTTGGACTCATCTAGGTTGCTATTTGCTATATCGACTCTTGTTTGAGTCTGCTTTGTCATCTGCATAGAAGCTCTTAGCATCTCTTTTGTCGCTTCGCTTTTGCGTGTGCTTGCTTGGACTATGAGATCTTCTGCTTCGATGGAGTCAGATATGAAACGGCTAGATTCTGCGATGGTTGTTGCGATGTTGCTATTTTCTACACCCAGCAACTTCACCTCATTTACCGTCTCTTGCACACTTGAGATGAGATCATTTACCGCCCTTGCAGAGGCTGCGAACTCATTTTGGCTCTTTACCTCTATACGCCGTGTCAGATCACGATCCCCATCAACAAGAGAGCGGATATTTGTCGCTAGCATATCAAGAGGGGCGATCACCTCTGCTGAGAAAAATAGACTAATAATGGCTATAAACCCTATCACAGAGATGATAGTTGTTGCAAGTAGAACAAGTTTGATATCTAAGATCTGCTTATCGCTATCATCAAGCGATACAACTATATTCATAACTCCTAGCAGATCGCCTGCTTTTACATTGTGGTGACACGCTGTACACACCTGCTCTGCAATCATCGGCCTGTGCATAGTGATAGTGTGCGAGCCACCATCTTGCGACTCAACAGTCTTTAGCTCTTTTGTGTTAAAAACCTCTCTAGTTATGCTATCCATCGCAGTTTCACGGTTACCAATGCGTGGAAAAACCTCATCGACAGACTTGTCTCTAAAGATCTCTAGCGATGCGATCCCATCGATGGTTTTGGCTCTATGGATCGTAGCTTCTACCACCTCTGGATCGCCCATATTCATACTCTGTGTAACTGTTTGAAAGATAGACTCACTTAACATTTTGAGAGATTTTTGCGAATGGGAGTTGGAGAAGTCACTAAATGTGTAGGAGATGTAACTATAAACTGCTAGTGCACCGCTTAGCCCAAAAAAGAAGATCGTAAAGATGATCTTCTTTTTTACAGTAGGTAATAACCTATTTATCATATTATTTAACATATTTTATCCGATAATTTAATTACAAATATTATCGAAAAAAGAGTAACGAGGCAAAGCTACTGCTTAAAAACCTCGTAAAAATAGCTATTTATCGGAGTATCTTCACGGTTACCCCACTCTTTCATAGATGCGTCATAGAGTCTTACCTTTTTATACCCTAGCACTCCATTTAACACAAAATAGTTAAACGATGTCTCAAGCCCACCTGTACAGTAAACTAGCACCTCTTTATCTTTTGCTAGGTTGTAGCCATTTACAAAAAGATCTTCAAGCTTTGCTCTATCTTTCATAGTGTAGTCGCTATTTAGCGAGTAGATCCAAGTGTAGCTCATAGCACCTTTGATGTGTCCATCTCGTTTTACCGTAGGTGTTGGCGTGATCCCTAAGTACATATCAGCAGGTCTTGCATCTACCATCGGTAACTTGTTGATGTTAGCTTTTACAAACTCTAGATCTGCTACTTTTGAGGTGTCGATGCTTGCTTTAAAATTGGTTGGCTTATGAGCCACACTCATAGTTGTAAGTTTATAGTCCGCATACTTCCACGCGTCCATACCACCATCAAGTATGCCCACATTTTTAACCCCATGAATATCCAAAGCCCAGTAGATATAGCTAGCTTTTAGCAGATCTTTTGGGGTATCAATAGGTGCATAAAGCACTACTGTTGAGTTGGCATTTATGCCAAGTCTTGAGATCTCTTGCTCGATCTCGCTTTTACTTCTAAGCACTAAAAATGTGCCATTATCTACTCGCCACTTCTCTATGTCGCTTTGCATCGCATTTGGGATATGAGCATCTTCAAACCCATCAACACTTCCAACATGCACAACTCTTAGGTTGGCATCTGCTATGTGATCATTTAGCCATTTTGGCGATACAACTGCATCAAGAGCAAAGAGTGCCACACTCATAAACAACAAAAGTATAAAACTTCTCATTTTTACCCCTTTTTTAGCGAAATGATAGCTAGTTTTACTTAGTTTAAACTTTGTTCAAATTTTGTCATAACTTGCTAAGCGTGGATCTGGTTTATGAAAATAGTAACCTTGAGAACACTCAATACCAAGATCACAAACCGCCTTGTAGATCTCCTCATCTTCGACAAACTCCGCTACGATTTTCATACCTAGCTTATGCCCAAAATCAACGATCGTAGATACAACCTGATAGGAGACCTTATCTCGTGTGATGTTTTTGATGAGTGAGCCATCGATCTTGAGATAGTCCGCCTTTAGCTTTATGAGATACTCAAAGTTACTATAACCCGTGCCAAAATCATCGATAGCTATCTTGCACCCATAGCGTTTTAGCTCATTTATAAACAGAAGTGCCTCATCAAAACTGCCTATATACTCGCTCTCTACGATCTCAAATGTGACTCTATGCCCGACACTATACCGCTCCAAAAGCTCTGTGATATAGCGAAGCATAGATGGTTCCATCATATCTTTTATAGAGAGGTTTATAGATAGCTCACACGGCGAGTCTGCAAGCGTGCTTAGTGCTTTTTTGAGTATAGTTCGAGAGAGTCTTATATATTTTTTACTCTTTTTTGCCACATCTAAAAAGAAGTATGGCGATATGATGCTTCCATCTTCATCTACGATGCGAACAAGTGCTTCATACTTACTGCACTCTTTTGAGGCATTTTCCACGATCGCCTGATAGTAGAGCACTACGCGATCATCTCGCAGAGCATTTGATAATATTTTATTATACTTGATATTGTTTTTGTACTGTTGATTTAGGTAGTTGTCTCTGTTGTAGATCACTAGATCTTTAGAGTCAAGCTTTGCCACTTTTAGAGCCATATTTGCACTGCTTAGTAGTGTCTCATTGCTCTCAAAAGAGATCCCCGCACTACATGAGATATTGATATGCTCATCTTCTATAAAGATCTCGCTAGATCGTAGATGGTAGAGTATGGTTATAATCTTGTTTGTAAAGACAGTCTCGCTCTTTTTGCTACCAAGGACTACAAACTCATCACCTTGCAGTCGATAGAGCCTAAAGTCGCCATCGCTTTTTATATACTCGTCCATCTTTTTTGCACACTTGAGTATGATCTCATCGCCCACGCCATGACCGTAGAAGTCATTTAGCTCTCTAAATCCATCTATATTTACTATCGCCAAAGATAGCTCTTCGCTAGCCTCAGCTATATCTTGGTTTAGCTTTAGTCTGTTATAGAAGTGTGTAAGATGATCCTCAAATGCGATCTTTTGAAGCTTCTCTCGCTGCTCTACAAGCTCGGTGATCTCTGTTCTAAGCCCTATATACTCAACGATCTCGCCATCTTTACCTAGTATCGGCACAACATACGCCCTCACCCAATATGATGAGCCATCTTTGTTTCTATTTTTGACCTCACCACTCCATGGCTCTTTGAGATCTTTTATGTGGTACCACATATCTTTAAAGACTTCGCGGGGCATATCTGGGTGTCTTACAATATTGTGTGGCTTGCCCAAAAGCTCCCCTCTTGCGTAGCCTGAGATCTTGCAAAACTCATCATTTACATATGTTATGCGACCTTTTGGATCAGTTTTTGAGACTATGGAGCTACCATCAACGCTTGATTTGTACTGCTCTAAGAGTAGCTTTGTACTACTAAACTTCTGCTCAAGATCGCTCGCAAGCTTGAAGACTCTTCTTGAGGCGACACTCACTAGCAAGATGATGGTTATAACAGAGACAAGAAGTAGCACCGAAATGATCATAAGCTCTCTGTTGATCTCATCAAGCTTCTCTTCTACAAATAGGTTAAAAAGGTTGCAAAACTCCGCCTCTATGGCATGAAGATGATCAAGTGTTGTGCTACTTATCTCGATCCACTCCTGCGGATCATGAAGCAAGATCCTATCTGCTCTATATTTTATCGCCTCGCTAATAATATTAAATGTCTTTTTTACACTCTGATCTTTAAAGATCTCGCCATATTTACGCTCAATCCGCTCATCTGCAAGACTCAAAAAACTGCTGATGTTCTCATTGTACTTCTCTTGGTTTACCACAAGCCAATACCTGCTAACTGGGCTTAACTCCGCATCTATAAAGACCTTACTTAGCGTCGCACGAAGAAGCCCTAGAGCATCTTTTGCAGTTGCTAAGTGCCAGTAGGATTGAAGCAGGCTTATCTCATCACGATCACGCAAGGACTTTTGAAACTCTAAAAACAGAGCCAAAAATAGCTTAACTTTAGATGTGTAGTAGCTCTTAATAAGCTCATCATCGACAACTTTTGCATCGATCTTCTCTCTAAATGGTAAGATCCCTTTTAGCTCTGCTACAAGCTGTGCTATGGCTGGCGTGTGCCTTGAGTGCTTACCTAAGGTAAGAAGCCTCTCATCAACCTCATCGCGGATAAGATCTAGTTGATTATCTGTATCTTGTGGCGGAGTGCTTGCCAAAAACCCAACACTAAGTGCTCTCTCAAGTTGCAAAGCATGCACCACTTCGCCCATAAGATTTAGCTCGATCACCTTCTCTTGCGAGTGTAAAAGAGCCTTTTTGTGCTCTAGTTTATTTGAGATGATAATCATCGAGAGTGCTATAAGCACAAGCAGTGGAACGACAGAGAGAAGTAGAAGCCAATGCTTGATGTTTAGTAGTTTAAAATACATTCTATACCAAATAATAATTTTTAACATCAATATTTTACTATAACTTTTGAAAATATGATAGCACTATAACTCTGTATGTGTTATCATAACGGTTATGATAGGCATAAATACCAACTCCAAACAGCTAGATCTACTACTTCCGCAAAACAGTAGAGTCATAAATGAAGCTCTAAAACACGCCTCACCAAAACAGCTACAAGATCTAGTAGAACTAAGCGATCCTAAGGCGATGCTAAAGTCGCTCTTTCAAGAAAGAGTTGGCAAAAGTAGCTCAAATGAGGTGCTACTTACGCTACTTAAACACACCCCACAGTTTAAGCAGTTAGGCAACTTTGGCGATGGACTAAAAACGCTTCTAAATGATCTAAAACGCGAGCCAGAACTTGCACAAAAAAGCGACGCACTAGCGAGATTTGGCAAGCATATAGAGCAGTTAAGACCACAAAACTTAAAGTCTCAGCTATCAAACAGTGGCGTATTTTTGGAGTCTAAGATCTCACATGCGATCCAAAAACTACCTCAAACCATAAACCAACTAAAAGATCTACATACACTTGCAAAAACAGTGCTAAATGATGAGAAAACACTCCAAAACTTAGCCCAAAAAGCACTAGATCCAAAAGATGTACAAGCAAAACTTGAGACAAAAGTAGATCTAAAAGTAGACATAAAGAGTGATGTAAAAGCAGATACAAAATCTAAAGTGGAGCTAAAAGCAGATATTAGAGCTGAAAGCAAACCTGAACTAAAAGCTGAAAACAAAGTAGAGCCAAAAACCGATGCAAAAGTAGAAACAAAAGCAGATCCGCTAAGAGATACCAAAACAGAGATAAAATCTGGTGAGATCAGATCTACTCTAATGGAGTTAGAGGCAAAAACCAAGCAGATCTTAGACTCCTCGCATCTAAAACAAGCTAGCACAAAGCTAGATAGTGCTATCAAAGTGCTAGAGGGACTAAAGGATCTTAGCACCACACTTAAAGCTCTTCCGCTTGAGTCTAAGGCGGTGGCGGAGTTTTTACCAAAACTACACGCCGAAGTGGAAAAAGCTCTCATCGCACCAGAGCTAAAAGCAAGCCGTGAAGCACTTCAAAACATCAAAACTATGCTTCAAGATGAGGCGTCATCTCCTTCACAAGATCTAGCCAAAAAAGTAGATGAAGCACTAAAACTAAACGACGCAGATCTAAGATCCAAGCTAAATGAGCTTCTCTCACACGCTAGATCTCACTCCACACCAAGCAGTAAACTCTTAGAGCTACACTTGCAACTTACTCAGCTAAATAGAGCCGAAGAGTTGCATCTACAAAGTGAGCTAAAAAGCTCAACGACTGAAGATCTAAAATCGACTCTAATGCAGATCAAAGATGAGCTAAAGCTTGCTCAAAACCCTGCACTAGCCGAGAGTGCAGATAAACTTTTGATGCAAATCGAGTACCATCAGCTACTCTCAAGCCTCACAAACGCCTCATCGATCTATATACCGTTTGCGTGGGACGAGCTTCAAGATGGCAAGATCCTCATCAAAAGCAAGGACAAAAACAAGTTTTACTGCGAGATCAACTTAGATCTCAAAAACTATGGCGAGCTAGATATACTTCTAGGACTTTATGATCAAAACCAGCTAGATATGCAACTCTACACACCAAACGAGGAGCTTCATACGCTCATCTTTAAACATATAGCAATGCTTAGATCTGCTCTTATTGATGCTAGTATAACGCCTCGCACACTTAGAGTTCATCACAAAAATAGCTCTATAAAGCAGATCGAGAACAACTACTCACCGCTTCATCACCCTAAAGCTTTTGAGGTAAAAGTGTGAGCAAAAGTATGCCAAAAGCGATCGCACTTGAGTACGATAGAAAAAGAGATGCTGCCCCGCGAGTTAGTGCAAAAGGTAGGGGCGAGAGTGCCAAAAACATCATAAAAGTCGCCCATCAAAACGGTATCCCGATCCAAAAAGATGAGGATCTAGTTGAGATGCTAAGCAAAGTCGAGCTTGATCAAGAGGTGCCTCAAAACCTCTATGTCGCCGTAGCAGAGGTCTTTAGCTTTATATATAAACTCACCAACAAAAAGAGCTAGATCTAGCTTTTTAGAGCCTTTTTTATCCTACTTATAGTCTCATCTTTGCCGATGATGCTCATAATCACATCAAGCCCAGCACCGCCAAGCTTGCCTAGAAGTGCCACACGAAGTGGTTGCCCTAGCTTGCCAAACCCAATGCCTTGCTGCGTGACAAAGCCTTGCATCAGATCACTATACTCCTGCGGTGAGTTTGCGTCACTCTCCTCTAGGCTAATCAAAAAGCCCTCAAGTACCTCTTTTACACCATCTTTAAACGCTTTTGCATAATCCTTCTCATCGTATGCAAGCGGAGCATTTAAGATCTCTCTTGCCATCTCATCTAGCTCAAGCGTATTTTTAGCCCGCTCTTTTATGGCATCAAGAAGCAGATCATCTACCACATCAAGGCTCATTAGTGCCACAAGATCCTCATTTGGCGAGGTTTTTATGTAGTGAGCATTTAGCCACTCAAGCTTTTGAGTGTTGTAGATAGAAGCGGATCTATTTATATCTTTTGGATCAAAGAGATCTACCATCTGATCCATGCTAAAGATCTCATCATCGCCGTGACTCCACCCAAGTCGCACTAGAAAGTTTAGCAGTGCATGAGGCAAGTAGCCCATCTCTTTATACTGCATCACATCAGTTGCACCATCGCGTTTTGAGAGCTTTTTGCCACTAGCATTGTGGATCATTGGTACATGATAAAACTTCGGCGTATTAAACCCTAGTGCATCATAAACTACCATCTGTTTTGGAGTGTTTGAGAGGTGATCATCACCCCTTATAACATCAGTTACGCCCATGAGAGCATCATCGATCGCCACCACAAAATTATAAGTAGGGCTTCCATCAGCTCTAGCTATGACAAAATCATCTAGTATATCTTCGCACCTAAAGACAACATCGCCCTTTACGCCATCTCTCACTACCACCTCACCAGAGATGGGAGCTTTTATGCGTACCACAGGATCTACGCCTTTTGGAGGCTCACCACAAAAGTCACGGTAACGGCGATCATACATCGCTCGCTGTTTGTTTGCGATCTGACTCTCTCTTAGAGCTTCAAGCTCGGCTTTACTCATATAGCAGTAGTACGCCCTGCCCTCATCAAGGAGCTGTTTTATGTACTTTGCGTAGATCTCATCTCGCTGTGACTGATAGACTATCTCCCCATCATGCTCAAGCCCTAGCCACTTAAATGCTTCTACTATCGCATTTGCCGCTGCTAGCGAGTTTCTAGCCTTGTCGGTATCTTCTATGCGAAGCAGAAACTTCCCGCCATTTTTCTTAGCCCACAAGTAGGAGTAGAGTGCGGTGCGGAGTCCTCCTATATGTAAGTAGCCTGTTGGACTTGGTGCAAAGCGAGTAACTATCATGCAAAAACCTCTTATATAAATGCAAAATTTTAAGATAGTGTTTGTTAAAAATGGGTAAAATAGCACAAATCTAAAGGTGCGGTATGTTAAGACTCTTTTTGTATATCTGCTTGCCACTTCTACTAAGTGGTGAGATGGTAAATAGTATAAAAGTTCTGGTGCAACAAGAGCCCATAACTCTTTTTGACATACAAGAGCAGATGCAAAAAGCCTCACAAAATGAGCAAGATGCCACCGAAGTACTAGTTCGTAAAAAGCTAGAGTCTCAAGAGATCAAAAGCAAAGGCATCACCGCCACAACAAGCGAGATCTTTGATGAGCTAAAGCGTCAAGCAAGAGCTAACAACCTAAGCGTAGATGAGCTTTATGCAGAGGTTAGCAGATCTATGGGACTAAGCTCTGATGAGTACAAAGAGCACCTAAGAGAGCAGATACTTCTACAAAAACTCTACTCAGAGATCTCCTACTCATCGATGTATGAACCACGAGATGATGAGCTAAGAGAGTACTACAAACTTCACAAAGAGAAGTTTAACTCCCCACTCTACTATGATGTGATCATCTACTCTGCAAGCAGTGCCGATCTGCTTGATCGCATCACCAAAAACCCTATGTTTCACTCAAATGATCTAAGCAGAAGCGAGCAACGCATCTACTCAGATAGAGCAACTCCAGAGCTACTAAACTTGCTAGCCTCCACTCAGATAAACCGCTTTACACCCATAGTTGCCACAAGCGAAAATAGCTTTAGCACCTTCTATCTTAGAGGAGTAGATCAAAGCAACAAAGATGGCTCATTTGAGACTCAAAAAGAGCGGATCGCAAATGAGATGCTAGCTGACAAAAGAGAACAGGTGCTAAGTGACTACTTCGCGAGGCTAAAAGATCGAGCAGACATTCGCTACAACAGGTGAGTTTATGCTAAGTGATCGCAACTTTATAAACATCGCCAAAGAGATAGCGAGTGCCTCAAAGTGCGTCTCTAAAAAAGTTGGAGCGGTGATAGTGAGAGATGGTCGCATACTAAGCACAGGCTACAACGGTACGCCAGCAGGCTACATAAACTGCTGTGAGCAGTGGGATCATAAGCACACTACATCTCATCATGAGTGGTCGAAGATGCACGAGATCCACGCAGAGATGAACGCCATCATCTGGGCAGCACGCAAGGGCATCAGCATAGAAAACGCCACCATATATGTCACGCTTGAGCCATGTAGCGAGTGTAGCAAAAACATCATCGCAAGCGGTATAAGACGCATAGTTTATCTAAACGCTTACGAGCACACCGACTCAGAGGTGACATCAAAGTTTATAAGTGATAATGGCGTAGTTATAGATAAGATAGGAGATGAGAGTGGTAGTTGAAGATGAGGCTCTAAGAGCAGAGATCGGCAAGCATCTTATGCAACCTGAAAACTACGGTAAGATGGAAGATGCTTCGTGTGTGGGTTTTGGCGTAGATCACGCTACAAAAAGTTATGTTGTAATGTACATCAAACGAGATGCAAATATGATCTTAGACGCTATGTTTGGCACTAATGGCACGCAAGATACCACAACACTTGGATCTATATTTACCGAGATGATCAAAGGTGTAGGTATACTAGAAGCACAGGAGAGCTACGATATGCTAAAAGCCCAGCTAGATGAGAGCTACGCCTCTCTTCCAAAGCCAAAAGTAGATACAGCTAAACCAGAGGGCGAGCAAGTAGAGCGGGTCTCAACAGAGCATCAAGATAGTGCCAACATGGTTCTAACTGCGTACAAAGCAGCGATGCGTCACTATGAGAGAAAACTAGAGGGCATAGATGAGCCACACTTTGAGCTAAGCATCTCTAAGATCTGCCCATACTCAACAAGTGAGTGCAACTTTGTACAGAAAAAAGCAACAAGTTAAATTTAGGAGAGATGATGGATTATAATGAACTAGTCGTTGGCAATGAAAAGTTTAAAGAGAGTTACTACAAAGATCACAAAAAAAAGTTCCTTGACCTTGCTGAAAAGGGACAATCCCCAAAGATCCTCTTTATCGGATGTGCAGACTCTAGGGTGATCCCAGGGCTATTTACCAAAACCGCCCCTGGAGATCTTTTTGTGGTGCGAAACATCGGCAACCTAGTAGCACCTTATAGCCCAGATGAGGATTTTCACTCCACCGCATCATCTATTGAGTATGCTGTTAGCATTTTGGGTGTAGAAGATATCATAGTGTGTGGGCATACGCACTGCGGGGCGATCGAAGCGGTTTTTGATCGAGATAAACTTGATCAAGCAGATCTAGTTCACACCAAAAAATGGCTCTCACTCGCCCAAAATCCAAAAGATCAAGCCATACTCGCTCTTGGCAATAATGCAAAAAAAGATCTACTTCTAAGACTTACAGAGAAGTTTTCAGTCATAGAGCAACTCAAAAATCTCCAAACATACCCTGCTGTTAAGAGAGCTTTAAAAGATGGCACTCTCTCGCTTCATGGGTGGATGTATGATATAAAAGATGGTGAGGTTTACTACTTTAACCCAGAGATCTCGCAGTTTGAACCTATCTGCAACATCATAAAGTCTGAGATGTGCAAAGTCAAAGTAGATGATGCTCAAGCCACAGACTAAGGCTATAAAGTAGCCATGCGTGCTTTTTAAAAGCACCTCGCTTTGCCTCAGCTAAAAGCCTCTCAAGCTCTTGAGGCTTAAATAGATCTACCTTACTATTTACCTCTTTTATGAGATCTAACTCACCCTTTATATAGTCCAAAAATGGCACTCCAAAACCTCGCTTTTTACGGCTTAGTATCTCAAGTGGAAAGTTGGATCTAACAAGTAGATCTCTTAGAGCCTCTTTTGGCTTATTTACTTCTAGCGATATCGCACTTTTGGCTAGATCTAGATCCAAAAATGGTGTAATAGCTTCAAGATCAAAGCACCTACTTAGCAGATCTAGCTTGTGCGAAACCATCTCACCTTGAAAAACATATAGATCTACAAAGCTAAACCACGCTCTCTCATCTCTAAAACATAGATCTTCATACGCACTGCGATACTTTTTGATATACTCAAAACTACTACTACTTGAGTTCATAACATAAGCCCTTTGTGCATCGCTAAAGCACTCGCCACTAGATCTAAAGAGCACCTCATTGCTATGCAAACGACGCTGAAGCTCCCACTCTCTTGTGAGGCTAAACTCTGTAAGGCTACCCGTGCGTCTAAGCGAGAAAAGCTCAAAGTACTGCCTATAACCCAAAAAGATCTCATCGCTCCCCTCACCACTTAGCAGAGCATCAAAACCATCACTCTTTGCTCTTTTGTAGAGTGAGGCGAGTGGCATGGTGGCAGGATCTCCTAGAGGCTCGCAAGACAAAGCGTTTAGCTCAAAGAGGTTTTGCATAAACTCTACCCTGCTAAAGCTAACCTCGCTATGATCAAGCCCCAAAAGCCTAGAGCTATCTTTGGCACTCACGCTCTCATCATACTTGCTAGAGTCGCTATACTTGATGGTGTAGCAAGGCACTTTTTTACCAAAAAAGCCAAGTGTGGCACTATCGATCCCGCCTGAGAGCAAAAGTGCGTAGTTTTTGCCTCTAGTCTTTTGCTCTATGCTACAAAGCAGAGCATCTTTTAGGGTAGTAGTAGCGGAGGGTTTTAGCGAAGTCTCAAAGCTAAGCTTGCCATCTCTACTCAAGCTCTCATCGCTTCCTAGTTTATAGATACCCTCAAAAAGTGTGTATGGAGCGATGGTTGTGCCATAACTCAAGTAGCACTCCAAAGCCTCTTTGCAAAGGGAGATCTTACCTAGTAGTGGGAGTAGATCTTTGAGGGTTTTAGAGTAGTAGAGCGTACCGCCTACAAAGGTGTAGTAGGTGGTGCTATGCTCAAAAAGCTTACGATGAAGTGGCATCTTTTTTGTAGAGGCGACCTATAAGAGCTTTGATGATGCTCATCACCACAATACCTGATAACATACCAGCTAGGACAAAGGAGAGATACTCATCTTTGGTGATAAGCTCCGCTTCATAGCCAATAGTAGAGATAGCTATGAGAAATGTGAGTGGCATAGAGTCACCAAATGCTAAAAGCAATCTCTCTGATGGACTTAAATGCGAGCTGTGGGCGATATTTGCCCCAATAAAACGCACGCTAAAGATAGCTAGTAGGATCAAAAATGCGTTTGTTAAGATCTTAGCACTAAAGACAAGGTTTAGATCTAGCGTAGAGCCGACATAGATAAAAAAGAGTGGTACCAAAAAGCCAAAACCTACCTTATGCAGGGTGTGTGGCAGATCTTTTTTGTGCTCAAAAAAGTTAGCTATAAAGATCCCCGCAAAAAACGCCCCAAGAACCATATCTATATGAAGCAGGTTCATAATCCCTATAAGTATAATAAATAGTGCCACACTCACACGAACACTCTGCGACTTTGAGTCATTTTGAGGCATTATGCTCTCTTTTAGCTCAGGATACCACCAAAAGAGCGTATTTGAGAGTTTTAGAGCTTGATACATCAAGTACAAAACCGCTAAAAATATGGCGATATTTTTATATAGCTCAAAACCTAAGCCAAAATATATAACAGACTTATAGATAACGATTGCAGTGATACTAAGTATCTCACCCATCACGCCTACGATAAGCACGATCTCAAGCCACCCAAACCCCTTGCCTTGCTCATTTATCAGAGCCATAACCATACCAAGAGAGACAATTGGTATGGCGATGATATAGATAGGGTTTAGATCAAAAACAAGATAGTAGATAAATGCTACAAGATAGATAGTTACAAAATAGGTGAGTGCTTTTTTGAGCAAAAACTCCCTCTTTGCCACAAATTTTTTGAGATCTATCTCAAGCCCTGCTAAAAACATCAGATAAAAAAAGCCGATCTTTGAGAGTGACTTAAAGATCTCGCTATCTGCTTCAAGCAGACCTACCCAAACAGCAAGTGAACCAAGCAGTATCTCGATAACTGCGATTGGCAGTTTGGTGATGTTTGAAAACATCGGCGAAACTATGATAAGAACTGCGAGCGTGATGAAAAAGAGTGTAGCATCACCCAAAGTGTCATCTCACTTTTGTAGCTACGCCAAAACCTAGCTCTTTTAGCATAGCAAGATCACTGCTCATCTCGTTGCCTGCGGTGGTTAGGTAGTTGCCTATCACTATGGAGTTGGCACCATGATCAAAGATCTCACCTTGACGAGATCCAAACATACTCTCTCTACCACCTGCTACCATAATGCGTTCTGCCTCATCTAGCGTAGATCTAGTAAGAGCTATAAGCCTAAAGGCATCATCGATACTTAGACTATTTGGGCTAAGCTCTAGTGCGGGGTTGTGGATATAGAAGTTTATGGGTACTGAAGTTGGGCGAAGCTCCTTTAGAGAAGCAAGCATACTTAAGCGATCCTCTTGGCTCTCACCAAGTCCGTAGATCCCGCCACTTATGAGTACTAGACCCGCTTCATTTACCCTCTGGCAAGTCTCATACCGCTCACTCCAGCTGTGAGTTGAACAGATGGTTTTATAAAACTTTTCTGATGTCTCAAGGTTGTGGTTATACGCCTTGATGCCCGCCTTTTTAAGCTCCTCCAACTGCTCTATGCTAGCTGTGCCATTACACGCTATAAGCCTAAGATCTGGAACTTTTATAGAGAGCTCTTTAGCGGTACGAGCAACAAACTCCAAGCTATGATCATCAAGCCCCTTTTGTGAAGTGACTAGACAAAAGCCAAGTGCCCCATTTGCTCTTGCTACTCTCGCCTCTTTAACTATGCGATCAAGTGGTTTTTGCTTGAAGCGATCTATATCAGCTTTATAACGCACGCTCTGTGAGCAAAACTTACAATCCTCGTTGCAAGTGCCACTATTTATGTTACAGATGGAGCATAAAAAGATCTGCTTACTCATATTTTCTCCTTGCAAATCGCTCTTCTTTGGTTTTGATCTCGCTTTTGCTCGCCCTTGTGTAGCTTCTTAGCATAAACTCACTCTCGCTAACCTCTAGCATCGCCCAGCTTGAGACGCCTGTATCTCTTGCACACACCTCGCCAGAGTTTATAAAGAGCTTGTCGCCATTTTGCTCCACCACCGCTCTATGAGTATGCCCAAAGATCACTACCTCAGCATCACCCGCCATATATTGTGGTATGTGCATCAGCTTAAATGTAACTCCTGCTAGCTTAAAATGGTGTGGCTCATAGACTAGGTTAAACCGCTCATGATGCTCTAGTAGGTGATGATCGTTGTTGCCATAAACCACCACATAGCGGAGGTTTGTACTCTCTATATACTCCAAAGTCTCAAGCTCCACCACATCACCAGCATGGATCAAAAACTCCACGCCATCAGCGAGGAGTGCGTCGATTGCTCTTTTTGCTTTTTTGAACTTTTTGTGTGTATCAGAGATGATGCCGATTTTCATTCTCTAGGCGTCCTAGTTTTGCATTTTAGGCACTCATAGATCTCTTTGCCTCTAAAGGTTCGCTCCACCAAAGTACCATCGCACCCATCTTGATCACACTTTTTGGTTGTTGGCTCAAACTTTGAGATAAATGTGCATTTTGGGTAGTTTTTGCACCCCCAAAAAGCACCGCGTCTTGAGAACTTAAGCGAGATCTCACCACCACAATCAGGACATGGTACCTCGGAGACTTTTGTGCTCTGTTTTTGTGTCAAGCTCTTTGTGTTTTTACACTCTGGGTAGCCACTGCACGCCAAAAACTCGCCATTTCGCCCCCGTTTTATCACCATCTCTTTGCCACACTTCTCACAAACTTCATCGCTCTTGGCATCTTGTGCCTCGTTCTCATTTTCGCCTGTTTGCTTGGTGTATTTGCACTTTGGATAGCCACTACACGCTATAAACTCGCCAAATCGCCCACTTCTAAGAAGTAGCTCCTCTCCGCACTGCGGACACGCTTCGCCGATTGGTTTTGCCACTTTGAGTGACTTGATCTTCTCTTTGCCCTCTTTGATCTTAGCATCAAATGTAACATAAAACTCACCTAGAAGCTTCTGCCAATCGCTCTTGCCCTCGGCAATCTCATCAAGATCCTCTTCCATTTTGGCACTAAAAGTACTATCTACGATATTGGCAAAGTTAGCCTCAAGCATCTCCACCACAGTAAACGCCATCTTTGTTGGTACGATCTGCTTTTTTACTATCTCCACATAGGTGCGGTTGCTTAGTGTCGCGATAGTTGGGGCGTAGGTCGAGGGTCTTCCAATCCCCTCACTCTCTAGCTTTTTGATAAGACTCGCCTCAGAGTAGCGAGCAGGTGGCTCTGTAAAGTGCTGTGTCGGCGTAACGCTTTGGATCAAAGCATCATCGCCAACACTTAGTTTTGGCAGTAGTTTATCTTTGTCATCATCGCCTAAAACTCTATAAAACCCATCAAAAAGTAGCTTCCGCCCACTTGCTCTAAATGTACTCTCTGCTCCCTCAAAGATGATGCTTTGTTGCTCAAACACCGCGTCATTCATCTGTGAAGCCATAAAACGCTCATATATGAGTTTGTAGAGTCTATACTCATCATTTTTAAGGTAAGTTCTTGCCACCTCTGGGCTAAACTCTAGCATAGTTGGGCGGATCGCCTCGTGAGCCTCTTGTGCGTTTTTGCTCTTTTTGCCATAGTACTTTGGACTACTTGGCACATAAGCTTTGCCATATCTTGACTCGATCACCCCACGAACCGCTGTGATCGCCTCTTTTGCGATGTTTAGTGAGTCAGTTCTCATATAGGTGATCACCCCGCTAACTCCGCTTGAGGTCTTTACGCCCTCGTAGAGCACTTGAGCGATCTGCATCGTCTTTTTTGGTGTGTAGCCTAGTCTGCTTGAAGCAGCTTGTTGCAGAGTTGAGGTCATAAATGGCGGTGGAGTTGAGCTTTTTCGCTCTTTTGTCTCGATGGAGGCAACTTTAAAGGCATCAGATCTAACACTTTTTACTATCGCATCTGCTGTGGCTTCGTTTTTGATGCTAAGTTTTTCTATCTTATCACCCTTATGGCTTATAAGAGATGACTCTATATCTTTGCTAAAAAGTGTGTCGATGCTCCAAAACTCCTCGCTTACAAAGGCTTGTATCTCCCTTTCACGATCGACTACTATTTTAAGTGCAGATGACTGCACCCTACCAGCTGATAGCCCCTTTTGGATCTTAGAGCTTAGAAGGGGTGAGAGTTTGTAGCCCACTACGCGATCTAGCAAGCGGCGAGCTTGTTGAGCGTTTACCATATCCATATCGATGACGCGTGCGTTTTTGAGCGAGTTCTCTATGGCGGACTTTGTGATCTCGTGAAAAACTATGCGTGGAAGTGTGGCGGGATCTTTCTCTATGGCGTGAGCTATATGCCACCCGATCGCTTCACCCTCGCGATCCTCATCGGTTGCTATATATATGGTACTGCTTTTTTTGGCAAGCTTCTTGATCTCATCGATGGTTGGTTGATTCTCTTTTTCGATGGTGTATGTCGGTACAAGGTGGTTTTGCTCATCTATGGTGATGCCAAAACGGCTCTTTGGAAGATCCCTGATATGCCCTTTTGAGGCGATCACTTCGTAACCTTTACCTAGAAAATTTTTGATCGTTCTTGCTTTTGCAGGTGATTCGACTATGATTAGATCCACTAGTTTTTCCTATTTTTGATTGCGAAAGTGTACCTAAAAATATTTAAATAGTGAAAAGCTACACTTTTTGAGTCTTGCTAGTTGATGGTTTAAATGTAAGAAATAGATAAGTCGCCACTAGCGTAATGATGGACGAGACCAAAAATAGGTGCTGTGGAAAGTGATCATATATAAACCCGCTTGAGAGTGCTCCCACAAATGCCCCTAACCCATAAGCAAGCCCCGAGAAGAGCTGTTGAGCTAGTGAACGGTGAGCATAGAGGTAGAAAAGATAGCTAATCGACGCGGAGTGAAATAGTGCAAAACTAAACGCATGCAGACTCTGCGAAGCAAAAAGCAAAACCACACTACTAGGTGCTATATATATAAGAAGCCATCTTAGCGATGTGATGAGCGTGGTGGCTTGTATGACTCTTAGTAGGTTTAGCTTCAAAAGTGGTGCTTGAGTATATAGCATAGCGATCTCTACTACCACCCCAAAACTCCATAAGTAGATGGTGGTATCGAGTGCTACCCCGCTATCAGTTACGCTGATGGTAAAGAAGTTATAAAACGATCCAAACCCCACCTGCATCAGTATAAATCCACCCCAAAGTCGCCAATCGCGAAGCAGATCTATATCGTTTTTGATCTTTTTTGGCTCTTTGTGTAGAAGTGTGGCGTTTTTGGAGATGATAAAGGCGATAGTAGCAGTAACAATGGCAAGGATTAGCAAAAATAGCAGTGCGGTTTTTGCTCCATCTAGGTGATCTACTAGCAGAAGTGCTACTGCGATAAACCCAAGTGATCCAAAGAGGCGGATCTTGCCATAACGCTCCTTTGCTAAGTAGTACAAAGCTATAAGCTCCAGATATGGAAGCACCAGACTAAGCCCCACTCCAAAAAAGATGTTGGAGATTAAAACACTATAAAAACTCTCTATGGTGAAGTAAAATGAGATAGCACTAAAGACCATAATAAGCAGTGCGGTGTTAAACATTCGCTGATCTATACTTAAGTAACGCATAAAAAATAGTGGAACTATAAAGCGAACAAGCGGTGCAGCTGCAAGTATGATGCCTATCTCACTAGGCGTATAGTGCACCATGGAGAGCACTTTTGGTAAAAATATGACATATATGCCAATAATCGAGAAGTAAAAGAAGTAAAAGGAGGCTAGAAGAGTTGGCATAGCGGAATTATAGCCTAAGATCTAATATTTAAATACTGTTATATTTTATTGTTTTATAATTATTATTGATTTAGATCAATCTTGAAGTGTAATAATTAATTATAATACTAAAAGATAGATTAATACTAGGAGTCTAAGTCTATGATAAAAGAGCTACGAGAGGAGGACTTTATAGTCTCAAAAACTGATCTCAAAGGTCGTATAACCTACTGCAATAGGATCTTTATGGATATGTGCGAATATAGTGAGTCAGAGCTTATAGGTAAGCCTCACAACATTATCCGCCACCCAGATATGCCAAAGGCGGTTTTTAAACACCTGTGGAGTGAGTTGCCTCAAAAGAGAGAAGTTTTTGCATATGTAGTCAATAAAACCAAGCACAATAACGACTACTGGGTCTTTGCCAACATAACTGCTACAACAAATGAGAGTGGCAACATAATCGACTACTACTCAGTTAGACGCCGTCCAAACCCAAAGGCACTAGAGGCGATCAAACCCATCTATGCAAAGATGTTGGAGGTAGAAAAGAAAGAGGGCGTTGATGTCTCTATGAGAGTTCTTAGTGAGCTTTTAGCAGAGAAGGGTGCAACCTTAAACGAACTTAATGTTTACCTGCAAAATCAATAGCTTTGGTTTTTTAATGTTATCAAAATGTTATACTTTTGAAAACTATTTTTGGGAGTACTTATGTTAAGAGAGCTAAATGAAGATGATTTTATAGTCTCAAAGACTGATCTAAAGGGTCGTATCATCTATTGCAACAGAGTTTTTATGGATCTAGCACAAAGGAGTGAAGAGGAGTTACTAGGCAAGGCACACAACATTATCCGCCACCCAGATATGCCAAAGGCGATCTTTAAGTACCTATGGAGTGAACTGCCTACAAAAAGGGAGGTTTTTGCGTATGTTATAAACCGTGGAAAACTAGGTGATGACTACTGGGTATATGCTAACTTTACAGCTAGTATAGATGCAAATGAGCAGATCGTGGACTACTACTCAGTTAGACGCCGTCCAAACCCAAAGGCACTAGAGGTGATAGTGCCTCTATATGCAAAGATGTTGGAAGTGGAGCGACGCGAGGGCGTTGATGCTTCAATGAAAATCCTAACAGATATACTAGAAGATAAAGGAGCAAATTTCAATGAGTATATTATCTATCTTCAAAACAAACCATAGTAAAAATAGCTCTTCTGCTATGCTAGATAAGATGCTAACTATCATAGAAGAGATAGCAGAGGGCAAGCTAAGCTCACGCATCACAAACATACGCAAAGATGGCTCAAGAGAGTGCAAATTTGCATGGGCACTAAATGACGCACTAGATCAACTAGAGGCGTTTATGCGAGACACTCAAACCTCCATAGAGAGTGCTGCTAGAGGGGAGTCATACCGCACCACAAACCCGACAGGACTTCATGGGATCTTTAGACTAACAGCCCAGAAGCTAAAACTCGCAGTTGAGGGGATAAACACAGGGCTAGATGTGAAAAGACGAGCTGATCTAACGGCTAAACTAAGTGATCTAGGTGGTGGTATAAGTGGCGGGCTAAAGGTTATACAACAAGATATATCAGTCTGCCAAAAAGGGACAGATGAGATCAACAACTCCTCTCAAATAACCGCAGATCTATCAAACAAAAGCTTAGCAAATGCAGAACAGATGAGCCAAAAACTAAGCGAGCTTATAACTTCTATAAACGACTCTCACGAGGTTGTTGTGATGCTTGAGCAGAGATCTCGTGACATCAGTGGCATAGTAAATCTCATCAAAGATATAGCAGATCAGACGAACTTACTTGCTCTTAATGCTGCCATCGAAGCTGCAAGGGCGGGCGAGCATGGACGAGGGTTTGCGGTGGTTGCTGATGAGGTGCGAAAGCTTGCAGAGCGAACCCAAAAAGCGACTCAAGAGATTGAGATCAACATCTCAACCATACAGCAAGAGACAAATGAGATCAGAAACTCCTCAGATAGCATCACTTCAATCGCGACAGAGTCCAACGAGATAGTTGGTGAGTTTTATAGCACATTTAAAGAGCTAAGCGAGCATGCTAAGAGTACATCTGTAACATCAGAAACTATCAATAACCAGCTATTTACTACACTTGTAAAGGTGGATCATATAGTCTATAAGTCTTATGCCTACTCCGCCATACTAAACCAAGATCAAGATAGAGCATTTGCAGATCATACAAGTTGCAGACTCGGCAGATGGTACTATGGAGATGGCAAAGAGAAGTTTGGCTCAACTAACGCATACAAAGATATAGACGCTCTGCATAAAAATGTGCACGATATGGTGCTTAAAAATTATGAGTATGTCAAAGAACACAAAGTCTATAAAGGCTCAAATCATAGCACTATATATGGCAACTTTGCATCTATGGAGAAGAGTTCGAGCGATCTCTTCACCAAGCTTGACAAAATGATCGAAGAGTATGCTCAAAAAAGCAGATCTTAAGGATTTGTTTGCTAATGGTTTACCTCATATAGCTAAAATTTTATATCTCGACTGTATCTAAATCCCCAAAGATGCAAGAGGGATATCGCCTATAAATTATTACATTATCTCCACTAACTCCCCTTTAGTTGGAGATAATAGGGTACAATACCTTTTATGAAATCACTCCTCCTTTTTACGCTAAACTCGAGGTACACCCATACCTCGATAGCACTTAGATCTCTCTACGCAAACCTAAAAGATCTACAACAAAATGCACAAATAGTTGAACACACCATCAATGAGTCGCTCTCAAGTGTAGCAGAGTCGCTACTTGATAAAAAAGCAGACATCATCGGCATGGGAGTATATATCTGGAACGCTTCACAGATCGCAAGTTTGGGGCGTATCATAAAAAAGCTCTCGCCAGAGACGATCATAGTACTAGGTGGTCCAGAGGTATCGCATGAGCCGTTTCGAGTCGATTTTGGCTTTGCTGATCATATAGTCCAAGGTGAGGGAGAGGTTAGTTTTTATGAGCTATGCAAGGATCTCATAGATGGTAAAAAGCGAGATCGCACGATTAGATCTAGCATACCAGATGTCAAAAAGCTTGCCCTGCCCTACCGATTTTATAGCGATGAAGATATAAAAAACCGCTACATCTATGTGGAGGCGTCAAGAGGTTGCCCTTTTGAGTGTGAGTTTTGCCTCTCCTCTATCGATGAGAAGGTGAGAGCCTTTGATCTAGATCTTTTCATTGGCGAGCTTGAGGGGCTTTGGGATCGTGGTGCAAGAGAGTTTAAGTTTATAGATCGCACATTTAACCTCAACATAAAAACCGCAAACACCCTGCTAGAGTACTTTTTGGCAAAAGAAGAGGAGTTTTTTGTCCATTTTGAGGTAGTGCCTGATCACTTCCCACACTCTCTAAGAGAGAAGATAGCTCTTTTTAAAAAAGGCTCTTTACAGTTTGAGATCGGCATACAGACGCTAAATCCACGCATAGCTAAAAACATCTCTCGCAACTTAGATCTTGCTAAGATCAGAGACAACATCGCATTTTTAGAGCAAACTAGTGCTCATATACATCTAGATCTTATCATCGGACTACCTGATGAAGATCTTGCAAGTTTTGGCAAAAACCTTGATGAGCTTGTAGCACTAAGTGGGAGTGAGATCCAGCTAGGAGTTCTTAAAAAGCTCTCTGGCACTACGCTAAATCGCCACGACATAGAGCATGGTATGGTGTATAGCGATGAGCCACCCTACGAGGTGATGCAAACCTCGCATCTTAGCTACAAAGAGCTATTTGTTATGAAGCGGTTTGCTAGATATTGGGATCTATTTTATAATAGTGGCAACTTCAAAAAAAGCATCAAGCTCCTATGGGACGAAAAAGGCGTTAAGGGGAGTGTTTTTGAGGCATTTTATAGCTTTGCGATCTGGTTTTATGACAAGGTTGGCTCAACTCATCAGATCGCACTTGATAGACAAGCGGAGCTTCTTTTTGACTATCTTTGTAGTGATCAAAAAAGAGATAAACAAGCCGTCGCAGAAGTGCTTTTAGCAGATCTACTCCGCATAAAAGGTAGAAAAGTGCCACACTTTTTAAGAGAGTTTGCCACTGATCTAAAACCCACCAAAGGCGTTACCAAAAATAGCTACACAAAAAGACAGAGCTAGATCAAACTTATTTATAAGTTTTTTATAGTACAATTATAGCTATTTGATCTCTATGAGGAGAGTTGATGGATCTAAGTGTTATATTGGGCTTGTTAGGTGCCCTATCGTCACTATCAATTGGGAATATTCTTGAGCATGGTAACCCGTTAGATCTTCTCGCCTTACCATCGATTATTATTATATTTCCAACCGCTATGGCTGCTGCTATATCTGCAACAGACTCCAAATATGTAAAGGGTGCGTTTAAAAACTTAGGTCCGATAGTCTTTAAAAAAAGTACCGTAGATCTGCCCGCTCGTATAAAAGAGATCGTCGAGCTATCGACTCAAGCTAGAAAAGATGGGCTACTCTCGCTTGAGCAAAAGCTCTCTGGCATAGACAACGATTTTTTAAAACAAGGTCTTAGTATGGCGGTTGATGGAAGTGAAGTCGATAGCATAGTTGAGACTATGGAGCTAAGCATCGAAGAGACAGAGCACTACTACCACGGATGTAGCCACTACTGGCTACTAGCGGGCGAAACATCTCCCGTTATGGGGCTTATCGGTGCGGTTATGGGGCTAATCCTCGCACTTCAAAAACTTGATGATCCACCAGCGATGGCACACGGTATCGCAGGGGCATTTACCGCAACTGTTACAGGGATCGTTGCAGCTTATGTTGTCTTTGGACCATGGGGTAACAAAATGATGGCAAAATCGCATCACATAGTAAAGGAGCAAAAGCTTATGCTTGAGGGTATTGTTGGGATCGTAAATGGTGACAACCCGCGTGCACTAGAGGCAAAACTTCTAAACTACCTCTCACCAGCAGAGCCAAAAGTATCACAGTTTGACAAGTAGCAGATATGGCGAAAAAACATAAGTGTAAAAAGTGTCCAGCTTGTCCACCGGGTGAGAAGTGGGCGGTTCCACTAGCGGACTTCTTCTCGCTTCTACTTGCACTTTTTATCGCACTTTTTGCCATCGCATCGGTCAATACCGAGAAGATGAAAGCACTAAAAGAGGAGTTTGTGAAGATCTACGACTACTCACCTGTTTCTGAGACTATATTTCCCGTCATTCAGATGCAACCAGAAGCAGATAGCACCGAGAGCGACAACACTAACCACCCGCAAGGGCAGTCGATGATCAAGGAGTCAGGCTCCGCTCAAAGCGAAGAGGTACCTCAAGAGGATATCCAATCAACCATCTCTCAGATCCAAGAGCTACTTGCTCAAACATCTAGTGGTGGTGCTCAAGGTCCACTTGATCAAGTGGTTGATGGCGTGCTTTTAAAACTCCCTGCATCGGTGCAGTTTACAAAAGGTAGTCACGAAGTAAACAACGCCGATATGCAACTCTTTATCAAACGAGTAGCGATGATCACAAAAGCTCTACCAAGTAGTATAAACATAACCATAAGAGGGCACGCCAACAACTTCACAGGCTCACTTGATGCACTAGATCTATCATCAAAAAGAGCTAGTGCGGTACTCGCAGAGCTAGTCAAGATAGGCATAGATGAGTCAAGACTCTCCATTGCAGGCTTTGGTGCTACTTCGCCACTTGCAGTAGAGGGCAAAGATCTCTACAAAAACGATCGAGTGGAGTTTTATATATTTATGCCAAGCATAAACAAAACAAACCAAAAAGAGAGCAAAACTATACTAGATATACTAAAGGACAAAAATGAAAAGAAAAAAGATCTATAACCCAAACTCAAACGAGAGTGCAAGCCAGCGAAGAATCTTTGGTGGTAACCCAACGGGTATCTTTGAGCTAAATGACATCAAATACCAGTGGGCGTACAACCTCTGGGAGGTTATGCTAAATAACACATGGTTTCCAAAAGAGGTCGATATGACCAAAGATGTGAGCGACTACAAACACCTAACTGAGATCGAAAAAGCATCTTATGACAAGGCGTTAGCTCAGCTTATATTTATGGATAGCTTACAAACCAATAACCTCATCGACAACATAAATCCATATGTGACAAGTCCAGAGATCAACCTCATACTTGTGCGTCAGTCGTATGAAGAGGCTCTTCACTCGCAAAGCTACGCGGTGATGGTAGATAGTATCTCTACAAACTCCAAAGAGATCTACGATCTTTGGCGTCGCGATATGATGCTAAGAGGCAAAAACGATGCGATCGCTAGAGTCTATGAGGAGCTTGCGAGTGATCCAAGCGAGCGAGGCTTTGTAAAGGCGTGCTTTGCCAACCAGATACTTGAGGGGATCTACTTTTATAGCGGGTTTGCTTACATCTACACGCTTGCAAGAAGTGGTAAGATGCTAGGCTCTGCTCAGATGATCCGCTTTATCCAAAGAGATGAAGTGACTCACCTTGTGCTGTTTCAAAACCTCATAAATACTCTCAAAAAAGAGAGACCTGATCTATTTGATGAGGCACTAAAAGCAGAAGTGTATGAGATGTTTAAAGAAGCAGTTAGACTTGAGAGCGACTGGGGCAAGTACATCACAGGCGGGCAGGTTTTAGGACTAACTGATGCCATCATAGAGCAATATATACAGTACTTAGCAGATGATCGCCTCTCTGCGGTGGGACTAGAGAAGCTATACAATGTCTCAAATCCTATCAAATGGGTAGATGACTTTGCGAAGTTTAACGACCAAAAGTCCAACTTTTTTGAGGCAACTGTCACAAACTACTCAAAAGGGAGCTTAAGCTTTGATGATGATTTTTAGATCTTTTGTGCTACTGCTACTTTTAGTATCAACGGGACTAGCTAGAGAGTATAAGGCGGTTTTTGACTGTGCATCTGGCGATATGGGCTATGTAGCAAGCAGAATGTTTTTAGTAGAGCGAACTATGGATATGATGAACGAGGCGGGCGATAGTACTAAGTTTGCCATCACCATACATGGCGGGTGTGCTCCCATCGTTGCAAAAGAGTATGATGAGTTTGTCAAAGAGAGTGAGCTTGAGAGCACAAAACTAGCTCAAGATCAGCTCAAAAAGCTAAAAAGCCTCGGCGTAGATGTGGTGGTGTGTGCGATGAGTCTAAACGCCAACACTATCGATGAAAGCGAGGTGATCAAAGAGGCTAGTATCTCTAAAAATAGCTTCATCGAAACCATCGCTTACCAAAATGATGGCTACGCACTCATGGTTTTTGAGTAGAGATGATCAAGCACCTTGTTTCACTGCTTTTTGATAGTGTGCCACAAAAGCACGACAAAAACTTAGAAAAACTACTCTCCTTAGTAAGTAAGTGCGAGAGTAGCTCGCTTATAGTTGCTCCTGAGGTCTTCTTAGGCGGGTTTGATTATGAGAACTTAGACTCGCTTTTAGATCTTGCACCACTAGCTACTGCAAAACTCAAAGAGGTATCGCAAGATCGTATCATAGTCACAACGATGCTAGAACGAAGCGGTGATGAGATCTACAACTTTGCTAAGGTCTTTTATGGTGGAGAAGTGGTGCACCAAAGAGCAAAAGCTAAGCTTTTTCGCTTCGGCGATGAGCACAAATATATGAGCGAGGGTAGCTTTGATGAGGTAGAGATCATTGAGGTTGCAGGCATAAAACTAGGTGTAGTTATCTGCTTTGAGCTTAGGTTTAAAGAGTTGTGGCAACAACTTGAGGGGTGCGACATCATCGCAGTAACTGCGTGGTGGGGCGAGGCTAGAAGCCAAAACTTCGCAAGTCTTACAAATGCACTAGCTATCATAAACCAGTGCTTTATCGTGGCAAGCGACTCACAAAACAGGAGTTGCACGGCACTTAGTGGCATAGTAGATCCATTTGGCATAGAGGTGCGAAATGGCAAAGATGAGATAAAAAGTGTAGAGTTTAGTAAAAAACGCATAGAGAGTATGAGAAGGTATATGAATGTTGGTATTAAATAAGATCACCGCCTCAAGGGTCGCAAAGATGGTAGATGAGTGTGAAAAGCACTTCCCGCTCTCTAAAAGCGTGCGAGAGGCGATGTGCAGAGTAGATCGTGAGGAGTTTGTACCTGCAGGGCTTCGCTCAAACGCCTACAAGCTAGATCCGCTCCCTCTTAGTGCCAACCAGTGGATCAGCTCTCCGCTAACTGTGGCAAAGATGAGTGAGTATATCATCGCTAGACCTTATGATCGCGTGCTTGAAGTGGGGTGTGGCAGTGGCTATCAAGCTGCGGTGCTATCTGGGCTATTTCGTGGAGTTTTTACCATAGAGCGGGTGGAGCATCTGCTTTTGGAGGCGTTAGATCGCTTTAGAAGACTTGAGATCGCAAACATAAGTGCAAAAGTGGGCGATGGGCAAGAGGGGTGGAAGCAGTATGCACCATATGATCGCATACTCTTTTCTGCTACTGCAGATGAGATCCCACAAGCTCTTTTTGATCAGCTAGCAGATGATGGCGTGCTAGTAGCACCTATGAGAACGGGCAATACTCAAACGATAGTTCGCTTTATAAAGAGTGGCGGAAGCATCAGCAAAGAGGAGCTTGAGGAGTGCGACTTTGTACCAATAGTAAGTGGGGTGATAAAATGATAGAGCATATGGGTGTTAAGTATAGCTTACCAAAAGTGACACTTTTGCAACATAGCGGGATCGGAGTGGCGGAGGTTGCTGCTCGCACCTGCTATGATAGCTTTGGCGGGAGTGAAAATAGTGCTATCTCCTCGCTTAGCAGTGGCATAGATATAGATGAGATCAACGCTATTGAAAACTCGGAGCTTTTAAAAGATCTAGCGTGGACATACTTTCACCACTCCATACTAGAGCACGCAAGCTTAAGCTACCTTGTGCGAGGAACTAGCCGTGGTGTGCTTCAAGAGCACGCACGCCACCGCCTGCAAGCCATAAGTGTACGAAGTACTCGCTACACTATGAGCTCACTCATCAACGCCTATGTCGCATCTAGGGGCGATGTGAGCTTTTTTGCCAAAAAGATCAAAGATCTAGATATGCTAATTACTCTTGATGATGAGTATAACACCATCGAGATAGAAATGATCTTTAACAAGCTAAAGTGGCAACACTCAAAACTAGAAAATTTCTACGAGGTAGCAGTTGCAAAAAGTAGCTTAGAACTGCTTAGTATAGAGAGTAGCGAAGAGCTTTATGAGGCACTAGAGGCGGGCAAAAAGAAGCGAAATGTAGGTGATGCATTTAAGCATATAGTGAGTGATAACTTCAAAGTCGATATGGTAGTAACATTTAACATACGAAGTCTAAAAAACTACTTCACGCTTCGTGATAGTGGATCTGCATACTTTCTCATACGCCACCTAGCAAGAGCGATGAAAGAGGCAACTCCACAAAAATATCTAGATCTAATCATAAAAGGATAAAAAGATGACAAAATACCTACTTATCGCTAGTTTGGTGCTACTAAGTGGCTGTTCTCGCTACGAGTTTAACGCCTCGATGTGTGAAGATATCTCGCCAAAGAGCGATCCATCTCTTATAGAGAAGTGTCGCAACTACAACGAGGCAGAAGCCACAAAAGCGATGAATAAAAAAAGCAAGAAAAATGTTCTGGATAAAGAGGATATTATAGAGTACAACAAAAAGGATTGATATGAGTTTAGAAGTACAGTTAAAAGAAAGAAGCCTCAACACTTGCGAGCTTTGCAAAAGAGATGAAGATCTAAGTGTTTATGAGCTTGAGCCATTTGATGATAGTGCATCAAGAGCGGTATATTTGTGCCAAAAGTGTCAAGATGAGATAGCAAAAGATGATCTTGATGAGAGCTACTTTATGTTTCTAAATGACACTATGTGGAGTGAACATGGTGCGGTGGTAGCACTTAGTTATAGACTACTAAAACGCCTAGGTAGAGCGGATCTGCTGGATATGATCTACCTTGATGATGAGACAAAAGCGTGGGTTGATGATGTCAGAGAAGATCTTGTAGTCAAGGACTCAAACGGGGTAGATCTAAGAGCTGGTGATAGTGTCACCATCATCAAAGATCTTGAAGTAAAAGGTGCAGGATTTACCGCTAAGCGAGGCACAATGGTCAAAAATATAACTATACCACAAGATGTTGAGGGGCATATTGAGGGGCGAGTAAATGGAGTAAAGATCTACCTAAAAGCAGAGTTTTTGAAAAAAGCATGAGAAAAAACGAACGCTTTTACCCTACAAAAGATGACTTTAGAGATCCATTTGCAAGGGATAGAGATCGCATAATCCACTCTGAGAGCTTTAGAAAACTAGAGTACAAAACACAAGTCTTTATAAACCACGAGGGGGACTACTTCCGTACCCGCCTCACCCACTCGCTAGAGGTTTCACAGATCGCAAGAAGCATCTCAAGCCATATTGATCTCAATGAGACTCTAGCAGAAGTAATCGCCCTGTCGCACGATCTAGGACACACTCCATTTGGGCATATCGGAGGCGATACACTCGATGAGTGCTTAAAAAACGATGGTTTTGTAAATGGTTTTGAGCACAACTTTCAAAGCTTTAGAGTAGTTACTAAACTAGAGAAAAGGTATAGTGGCTTTGATGGGCTAAACCTCACATTTGCCACCATAGAGGGGATACTGAAGCACTCATACCCATACAAAAAGAGCTTTATGCCCGCTATCATCGATGAGACTTTTGATCTAAGCGTAGATCCCTCACTTGAAGCGATGATAGTAGATCGCTCAGATGAGATCGCATACATAAGCCATGACATAGACGATGGGATAAACTCTGGTCTTATAAGCTTAGAAGATCTGCGTGAGAGTAGCATCATAGAGGGTGTGCTAAGACGGGTAAATGATGAGGGTGTAAAAAAGAGCGAAGAGGGAGTTTTTCGCTACCGCTTCATCTCGCATCTCATAAATGAGCTTATATACTCGCTCATTGAACACTACAAAACTTCGCAAAACATTGGGTTTGAGAAGGCTTTAGAGAGTGAGATCAAAAAGCTTAAAAAGCTACTCTTTAAAAAGCTATATAGACATGAAAAGATTATGATCAAGATGTTTGCAGGCTCTGAAGCGATCAGAGGTCTTTACAAAGCTCTTATGAGTGAGCCTAAAATGCTACCGATAAAGCACTACAAAAAGCTAGAAAATGAGAAAAAACATAGAGCAGTAGCTGACTATATAGCTTCACTTAGTGATAGATCTGCACTTAAACTTTATGCTGAAATGTATGGAAGAGGTTAAAAAGGTTTGAGGTTAAAAGATGCAAAGGGTGCGTGTGGAGAACCCACACGCTAGGCTATTACAGGCGTGACTCGTAGCGTCTAAGCATATATAGACGCTTAAGCATTTTTTTGCGAGATGCGATTTTGAACTTCTTGCGTTTTTCGGTTTCAGTTTCGTGAAATCGTCTAGCTCTAACTTCTGTAACGATTAGGTTACGATCAGTCTGCTTTTTAAAACGGCGGTAAGCTGCTTCAAAATTGTCATCTTGGCGTACAATGATACCTGGCATATCATCACCCACTTTCATTAAATTTGAACTGAAATTATAACTATTTTAACTTAATTTAACCTATGCTAACACTCTAAATCATAAGTTTGGTTAAAATCATATAAAATTTATGAAAAATAGCAAGTAATTGATTTTGATCAACCTCATCAAAAGATTAATCAGATAATATTTCTCTGATTTAAAAACTTGACTATCTACATTAGATTGTCCCGAATCTTTTATCACCCTACCCTTTGTAGTCGGTTTTTAAATTTAATTTCTCCTTCTAAAATAGGCAATTTTGCCTATTTTAACTACCAAAACTGTATAATCAAACTATGATAAATCCCGACTCCATCGAAGCACTAAAATCACAACTTGACATCGTAGATGTAGTAGGCAACTATATAGAGCTTAAAAAAAGCGGTGCGAACTTCAAAGCGATCTGCCCCTTTCATGATGAGAAAACCCCATCTTTTGTAGTAAGCCCAGCTAAGCAGATCTACCACTGTTTTAGCTGTGGTGCAGGGGGTGATAGCTTAAAGTTTGTGATGGAGCATGAGAAGCTTAGCTACCCCGAAGCGATCGAAAAACTAGCAAGCAACTATAACTTTTCGCTTAGCTACACAAGCGGTAAAAAACAGAGCGATAACTCTAAGATCTTAGAAGATCTGCACGCTTTTTATAAAAAAGAGCTAGCCACCAACAGAGTTGCGATGGAGTATCTAAAAAGTAGAGGCATCTCGCAAGCAAGCATAGAGAGATTTGGCATAGCTTATGCCCCTAGCTCACAAGCTACGCTCTCGTTTTTGAGATCAAGCTTTGTAAGTGCCAAAGATGCCTTAGATGTGGGTGTTATGGCGAGTGGCGAGGGTGGTTACTACGCAAGGTTTATAGAACGCATCATCTTCCCCATAGCACTCCCAACAGGTAAGATCGTAGGTTTTGGCGGTCGAACACTAAGTGGCAACATGGCAAAGTACCTAAACTCGCCTCAAACTAAGCTATTTAACAAGTCAAGACTCCTCTACGCCTACGATCTTGCGAGTAAAAGTATCTACAAAAAACGCTCCATCATCATTGCAGAGGGTTATATAGATGTGATCATGCTTCATCAAGCAGGCTTTGATAACACTGTGGCGACTCTTGGGACTGCTCTAACGCCAGATCATCTCCCACTGCTTAGAAAAGGCTCACCTAGCGTAATCATGGCGTATGACTCCGATCAGGCTGGGCTTGATGCTGCTATGAAGGCTTCAAGACTCCTAGCATCTCACAACTTTAGCGGAGGTGTGGCGATATTCAAAAGTGGCTACGACCCAGCAGATATGGTTAGCTCTGGGCTAAGTGATGAGCTAAGAGAGATCTTTACTACTCCAAAACCATTTGCATCTTTTGTGCTAGATGGGATCATAAGCTCATACAACCTAAGAGATCCACTGCAAAAAGAGAGTGCCTTTGGTGAGTCTATGGAGTTTTTAAAAACGCTCTCGCCTATCGTTGGGGAGGAGTATAAAAAAGATCTCATCTCCAAACTAGGCATAGATCCATCGCTTGTTAGACTAACTAACACCTTTGTTAGTAGAAATACCAACACTGCCCCAAATAGGGACACTTTGGAGCTAACACTCATAAAAACAGTGTTAGAAAAAGAGGCTTTTGCAGAGACGATACTTGATGTTATAGAGCCATCTATGATGATGTTTCACGCCTCGCAGATGCAAAAGGCACTCTCAAGTAGGAGTGAAGATAGCGAGCTTGTCGGGATCCTTATAGATGATGACATAAAGAGCATCGATACGCAAGATGAGTTAGTAAGAGAGCTTGCAAACTTTCTAAGCAGACACTACGAAAGAGAGCTTAAAAAACTAACTATGCGTACAGATCTACCTTTTGAGAAAAAAGTGTATGAGATCCGTCGCTATAAAGATCTAATAGTTAGGCTTAAAAAAGGTGAACTTGTAATAGTTTAATGTTATAATTAAGCAAAAAGGAACACCACTAAATGAAGGCGATCGCACTATTTAGCGGCGGGCTAGACTCAACACTTGCCATAAAACTCATCATCGAGCAGGGTATCGAGGTGCTTGCTATCAACATAAACACAGGCTTTGGAAGCACTCACGATCGCCTAGAGCATATGCAAAATATGTGCGATCAGGTGGGTGCAAAGCTTCGTATCATCGATATAGAAGATGAGTATCTCCAAGATGTTCTTTTTGATCCAAAGCATGGTTATGGCAAAAACTTCAACCCCTGTATAGATTGCCACGCTAAGATGTTTGCCGTAGCTAGAAGGGTGATGCAAGATGAGGGGGCGAGCTTTCTCATAAGCGGTGAGGTGCTAGGTCAGCGTCCTATGAGCCAAAATGCACAAGCTCTGCAAACCGTGCTAGATGAGAGTAACTGTGATGGTCTGCTACTTCGCCCACTCTCTGCTAAAGCTCTAGCACCAACTATCGCGGAGCTAGAGGGGTGGGTGGATCGCGAAAAACTAGAGGGCATCGTCGGTAGAAGTAGAGATCGCCAACTTGAGATCGCCCGCGAAATGGGGCTTGATGACTTTGAGTCCCCTGGGGGAGGTTGTCTGCTAACTGATGAGAACTTCTCAAGAAAGATGTTTGACTTTATAAGGTATGACACATTTGAAGTTAGTGACATACCTGTTATGAAGTTTGGCAGACACCTAAGACTATCTGGCGGTGCAAAACTCGTTGTGGGCAGAAACCAAGAGGAAAATGCACACTTGCAAAACATCACAAGCCCAAAGTATCTGCACATAAAAACGCTAGGTCTTCCAGGCCCTCACTCTTTGCTAAGTGCAAACGCAAGCCCTGAAGATAAGGCACTTGCAAGCAGGATCGTGCTAACTTACTGCAAGACTAAAGAGGGCGAAGAGTATGAGCTAGCGTTTGATGAGCAGAGCATCAAGTCCACACCTCTAGCTAGTAGAGATGAGATAAAACCATACACCATTACAAAATAAGGAGAAGTTATGTCTGGAATCTATTTTTCATACAAAGACTTAAAGAGTCTGCTGGATCTAAACATCGCACTTGCACATAGGCTAAATACGCTAGAGGTTCAAACTTTTGCACTGATGCACTGTGATCTTAGTGGGATTGATACTAAAGTGGTAAAGGAGTTTGTAAAGACGGTGCTTCGTGAGAGTGATATAGCTACAAACTACAAAGATGACTACTTTTTTATACTCCCACTAACAGACAAATATGGTGCGACTTTTGTTTTAGAGATGATCGCGGAGTTTTTCGATCGTGAGGTTAGCACTGCACTTGTGGAGTACCCAAAAGATGCGGACACCGCAGAAGCGATGATAGAGAGACTTCAACGCTTTAGCCAGAGTGATCTTAGCTTTTTAGATGAGTTTTACTAAGATCTTAGATCTACTTATGGCTTTGGAATAGTTTATGCTTATATTTGTGCAACCACATAAAATAGGGGCACAAAATGTTACCAGAAGGTACAAAAGCAAAGGCAAATCTAAAGTCAAACCCGCTCTTAGCACTTCTGCAAACTCCTAAAAAAGTTGCAGGCGATGAGAGCAAAAGTGGCAATTTTCTCGAACTTCTAAAGAGGATAGGTGAACAAAAACAGCTAGCTCTAAAAGATCCAAAACTTCTCAAAAAAGTCCTACCAAACGAAACAAAACAACAACTTGGCGATGAGAGCAAAACAGCACCTACTCAAAAAGGTGATCTCTTAGCTTCGCTGATGCAAAAAGTGGGCAAAGATGTGCTCAAAACTCCCATCATCAAAGCCACGCAAGACGCAAAAACTAGCGAGATCATAGAGCCAAAAATCGCCTCAAAAGCGGAGTTTAAAGAGCTAAAAGCACTCATCTCTGTGGCAAAAGATCTCATAAAAGATAAGCTACTCTCTAGCGATGAGTACATAAACAAAAAAGCAAAAGATCTACCAAATAACCTCAAGTCTCTTGTAAAAGTAGCAAAAGATCTAGGTCTTGATCTACAAAAGATCACCCTAGAGAGTGTAGCAGAGTTTGAACAGACTAACCAGCAAGAAAAACCTCGTTTTGCCACACTTAGCTCAAAAAACTTTCTCGAAGCAAAAGCCGATACAAAGATAGCACAAAACACTCTAGTACCACAAAAAACAGAGCAAAAGAGTGATCTAACAAGCATGATCGCTTTGGTCAAAGATACTAAAGATGCCAAAAATAGCGAAGAGATGCCCAAAATAGAGCGGATCTTAAAAGAAGATGATCCAAAAGTAGTAGATCTAAAAACAAAAGAGGCAAAAGACAAAGATCTACCAAAAGTGGCAAAAAGCGAAGAGCAAAAAACGCTAGATCCAAAGGCACAAGAGCTAAAAACATCGCATCTAAATCCTGAAGAGCCAAAGAGCACTCTAGCAGATCACAAAGAGGCTAAAACCTACTCAAGTGAGTACACAAATAGCACAGAGGAGACAAAGACGCTAGAGCAAACACCCGCTCAAAGAGTTGAGCCAACGCTTAGCTCTCTTCTAAGAGGCAGCGAAGCGACACAAACCAAAGATGACTCCATGCAAGCTGATGGGGTAGCAAACATAAAGAGCACAAACTCACTAGATGTAAAGATCAAAGAGGCAAAAACTATGATCAAGTATCTATCTGAAGATATCAAAAAGAGCATCGAAGAGTATAGACCACCATTTATGAGGATCAAACTTCAACTAAACCCAAAAAACTTAGGTGAGATGGATCTAACGGTGGTGCAAAGAGGTAGTAGCATGCACATC
Source organism: Sulfuricurvum sp. (assembly GCA_041669045.1). Classification (GTDB taxonomy): domain Bacteria; phylum Campylobacterota; class Campylobacteria; order Campylobacterales; family Sulfurimonadaceae; genus JBAYBZ01. The sequence continues at coordinate 263,332 of JBAYBZ010000001.1, forward strand.
ACGCTATCATCTAACAATGCTGCTATAAATATGCTCTCGCTCAACCAAGCAGATCTTAGAGCACAACTACAACATAGTGGCATACAAAATGCTTCACTAAACTTTAGTAGCTCAGATCAACATAGCGACCACGCTGGAAGCTCGGCACATCAGCAAGAGCAAAGAGAGAGACAGCACGCTGCTAGAGAGTATAAGTACGCCTCCAAAGGCGAAAGCGATCTAGGCGAAGCTAGTGAGGAGATCTTAAGCTCACTAGAGATAGTTATACCAAAGTATATTTAAGGAGCACAAAATGGCGATCACATCAACGGGAGAAAACGCAGCAACACACGCAGAGTATGAGTCTAAAGTAGAGAAAAAAGACAAAAGCGTACTAGGCAAAGATGACTTTTTGAAGCTTCTACTTGTAGAGCTTCAATACCAAGATCCAACCGCACCGATGGATAGTGAGAAGATCCTCTCTCAAACATCACAGCTTGCGACTTTAGAATCAGCTAACAACACCAACAAAGCGTTGGAGGAGCTTGCCGCAGCTCTAGGAAGCTCACAGCAGTTTAACACTATCGCGGCGATTGGCAAGATGGCAGATATTGGAAGCAATGCCATCATACATGAAGAGGGCAAAGATACTACATTTGATATGTACTTCCAAGATGATGTCAAGTTTGGAAGCGTGGAGATCTTAGATGGTGATGGCAACATACTAAAAACACTTAGCATAGATGAGAAGACAAAGGGCGTCTATCAGTTTGACTGGGACGGTACAGATGGCTTTGGCAATAGCCTCAAAAGCGGGATCTACTATGTCACAGCTAGCTACACCAACCAAAATGATGAAAAGCAAAAGACTAGAATGGGAGCTTACCCGATCGAGTCTGTGAAGTTTGATGGAGCAGATACCTATGTAAAACTAGGCTCAAGCTATGTCAAACTAGAAGATATCAAAGAGGTTTACTAATGATTCAGGGCTTCTATACAGGGATCAGCGGGATCCAGACGCATCAGTTTGGCATCGACACCGTCGCTGATAATATCGCCAACATCAGCACCGTAGGCTACCGCGAGTATAGAAGCGAGTTTGCCAACCTCTTTAGCAATGCACTAAATAGCACCTCAGCTCTCTCAAGTGTACAGAGCCAAATAGGCATCGGTAGCACAGCAAATGCAACCACTATGAGTACAAAACAAGGCTCTCCACTACAAAGCGAGAGAAGCACAGATCTAGCCATAGAGGGTAGCGGGTGGTTTGGAGTTAGCTCAAGCGATGGGGTGTTTTTCACAAGAGATGGTAACTTTGGCTTCAACAGCAACTATGAGCTAGTAAGCCCTGATGGCTACTATCTGCTAGGTACAGTTGGATCAAACATAAGTGGAAGTGTACTAACCTCGCAAGAGGAGAACATCGCTCTAGGTGAGCCTTCAAAGCAGCAAAAACTGCAGTTCCCCCCAGAGCTTCACTTTAGCGTACAACCAACCACCGAAGCGAAGTTTTTTGGCAACCTCACATCGCTAGATCAGATGCGAGTAGTAAGCGTTAAAGCGATCGATGAGCAGAGTAACACAAACGGCATACAAGTTGAGTTCACTAGAGCAGATCCAGATGATGCGACTATATGGAATATGCGTGTATTTACCCATAACAACGACTTTAACCAAGAGAGAGATCCTCTTACTGGCGAGATAAAATATGTCCCATCGGTTATCTATGATGAGCAGTTTGGAGTCGCAAAGTTTGATGACAACGGGGCACTTATATCCACCTCGATAAATAGCATAAACAACAATGGCACCTCGGTTAAGCTTAACTTTGGAAGTGGATATAGCGGTCTTGTGGCAAATGGTGAGAGCTACTCGCTCTCAAGTACATCAGATGGCAAGATAGCGGGCGAGCTTGAGGGGTATAGCATAGGCAAAAATGGTCAGATCCTAGCAAGCTTTACAAATGGTGAGCAGAGTAGTGTAGGCAGTGTCGCACTCTACCACTTCATAAATGATCAAGCCCTTGAGAGAGTTGGATCTAACAAGTTTATGCAGAGTCAAAACAGCGGTGTGCCATTTTTCCAAAAAGATATCTTTGGCAACAACACCGCTAGCGGGATCTTAAGCTCTATGCTTGAGAGTTCAAATGTGGATCTAAGTACTGCTATGAGCGAGCTTATAGTGATGCAGAGATCATTTGATGCAAACGCAAAGTCCATCACAACAGCTGATGAGATGATCCAAAAAGCGTTGCAGATGCACAAATAGTTGGAACGATAAATGCTTTTAGTTGTTCCAATTTCAAGTGAGTGCCTCCTAGGGAGGCTAGTTAAAGATACCAATAGTTTAAAAAGGATCTAATATGTTAAAGTCACTTTTTTCAGGTGTTTCTGGCTTACAATCGCATCAAATAGCGATGGATGTCGAGTCCAACAACATAGCCAATGTAAACACCATAGGTTACAAATACTCAAGGGTAAACTTCTCAGATCTTCTTGCTCAAACAAGAGCCATAGCAACAGCTCCTCAAGGTGAGCTTGGTGGTAAAAACCCTGTGCAAGTAGGACTTGGGGTAAGTGCAAGCTCTACTACTAGGATCTTCTCGCAAGGATCGATCCAAAACTCAGACAAAAATACCGATGTCGCTATACAAGGCGATGGGTTTTTCATAGTCTCCCCAGATGGCGGAAGTACATATAAGTACACCAGAAGTGGGGACTTTAAGTTTGACGCTTATGGTAACTTTGTCGATAACAACGGCTTTATAGTTCAAGGGTGGCTTAGAAACCCAGACACAGGAGAGGTGGACGCAACCGCACCCATCGTAAACATCAATATCCCACCAGGGCTAACAACACCAGCTAGAGCCACAGAGAAAGTAGTCGTCAAAGCAAACCTCAACTCTGGGCCAAATATAGATCAATACTCTGCGGCTTATAGAGTAGGAAGCACGCCAGTGGGTGGTATAGCTCCAGGGGCGATCGATAAAAATGGCAACCCGATCGCATCAGACAATATGGGTGTAATGTTTAACGAAAAGGGTGAAGCACTAAGCTTGCAAGCTGGTCAAGGTGTATGGATCGGCTTTAGCGAGAGCCGTATGACGGGAGCTGCTCCTGTTGCAGTTCCAGCGGTTGATACCACTGAAACCATAGTTCTTACAATGGACGATAGCTCGAGTGTCTCTATAAGCTACACCCTGCTAGCTGCCAACACGAGTGAGCAAAATGCACAAGTGATCAAAAATGCGATCAATGCCAAAGGTGCTGTTACGGGAGTCATGGCCGAAACTGATGGGGCGGGTACACTAACGCTTGTCAATAACAACCTATCTCCATCAAGCTCGCACAACATCAGAATACAAACAGGTAGTGCAAACGCGGGCTTGGCAGTAGGTGATACTGTCACGGCGTACAAATACACCTACGATCCAGCGGGTGCAACCACAACAGTAGGTGCAAATAAACGCTTCACTACCATAGCAGATCTAAGAGAGGCGATGGAGCTTCAAGCAAGAGCCGATGGAGGGCCAGATAACGCCATCGAGATAGAGATCAATGCTCAAGGTAAGTTTGAGATACGAAACCCAAATGGAACCAACCCAGCTGATGACTATACGGTAAACATAGCAGTAACAGCGGTAGTTGAGAGTGGTGTAACTGAAAATACCCGCTTCACAAGAGCGATGGAAGCACTAAACTCAACACTTCCAGCAGGTGGGCAAGGAAAGGCACTATCACAAAGCTTTAACGCTGCTTCGCACTTTGCTAGTATAGATATTTATGACTCACTAGGCTCAAAACATACGCTTGCAATAGAGTTTAGAAAGGTCTCAAACGACCCTATCACGGGTAGTGAATGGGCGATGTATATCTCAGTACCAGAACCTGGGGCGATCGACACAACTGTGCCTGTAAATGAGAAGCGAGGAACTATTAGGTTTAACAACGACGGATCATTAGCAACCTTTACACCGCCAAACATCAGCTACACCGCCAACAACGGTTCAGCTCCAAACCAGCAAGTCTCACTTATGCTAGGAACTGCAAATGCGTTTGATGGAATGACCAGCTTTGACTCTGCGTCTGCAACATCTGGCATCAGTCAAGATGGTTTTACAGGCGGGGATCTAGTGGGGATTAGGATAGATCAAAGTGGTACTTTGATGGGTTCATTTAGCAATGGTAGAAGCTTTGGGCTTGCACAGATCGCTATGGCGAAGTTTGCCAACAACGAGGGGCTTACAAGCGAGGGGAGTAATGTCTATGTCCAGACTGCCAACTCGGGCGATCCTATCATCGGTACGGCGGCGACTGCGGGGCGAGGGTTTATGCAAGCAGCAGCACTTGAGGCGTCCAATGTGGATCTCTCGCTTGCTCTAACACAGCTCATTATTATCCAACGCGGTTATCAAGCAAATGGTAAGACTATCACCACTTCAGATACTCTCCTAGAGACCCTCATAGGTCTAAAACGGTAGCTCTTTAGCGTGGTAAATGCCACGCTAAGCTTTTTCTATGAGTAGAACAATCATCATCGGTTCAGGTATAGCAGCTCTTACAACTGCACTAAAGCTCAAGCTCGCAGGCGAAAATGTGCTTGTTTTAACCAAAGAGTACCCCACAAGATCACAAAGCTCTATGGCACAAGGTGGCATAAACGCCTCTTATGGCGAAGATATCGCAAATCACATAGCAGATACCCTTAGATCAAGTGCATCGCTAGGTGATCTGCAAGCTATAACAACTATGTGTGAGGCCTCAAGCGAGGCGATAGCGTTTTTGGATAGTATCGGAGTGGTATTTTCTAGATCTAGTAGTGGTGGTATCGCTGTGCGTCAGATGGGTGGGGCTTTAGCTAAGAGAGCACACTACGCTGAAGACTACACGGGGCTAAAGATCCTCCACACCCTTTATGATCAAGCACTTTTTCATGGCATAGAGATGCAAAGTGAAAAGTTTCTACTTGAGGTGCTAACAACTAACAAACATGGTACTAACAAGTGTGTTAGTGGTGTTAGTGTGTTAGATCTAAGAAGTGGTGAGGTGGAAGTGCATAGATCTAGCCGTATAGTGCTTGCCACAGGGGGTTACGCAAGGCTTTATGGCAGGCACTCTACAAACTCTGTGGCATCTTGTGGCGATGGCATTGCAGCAGCTTTAAGAGCGGGTGCAAAGCTTAGCAATATGGAGTTTGTACAGTTTCACCCAACCGCTCTTAGAGGCTCATCTATACTCATCTCTGAAGCCTCAAGAGGTGCAGGCGGAATCCTTGTAAATAGTAGTGGCGAGAGGTTTATAGATGAGCTAGCAAGCCGTGACGCTGTATCTAAGGCGATAGATGAGGAGCAAAAAGCGGGAAAAGAGGTCTTTTTGGATCTGCGTCACTTAGGTGAGGAGTTTATAGCTACTCATCTGCCTCAAGAGGCAAAACTAGCAAAGCTTTACGAGGGCGTAGAGGCATCAAAAGATCTCATACCTATAAAGCCAGCAGCTCACTACACCATGGGTGGCGTGATGGTAGATAGCGAGTGCAAAAGCTCTCTTGATGGGCTTTGGTGCGTGGGTGAGTGTGCCGATCATGGTGTGCATGGGGCAAATCGCCTTGGCGGAAACTCTCTACTTGAGCTTGTTGTGTTTGGTGACATCACCGCAAAAAGTGTTGCCAAAACTAAGCCAATAGATCTAAGCGATGTGGATCTAAATAAGCCAGATCTAAGCTCATACTTTAACAAACCAACCATCAACTTTTATGATGCTCAAGCGAGTCTTAGTGAGATATTTTATGAAAAAGTGGGCATTGTGCGAGATGCCAAAAGCCTTGATGAAGCACTAGAGTTTATAGCCAGATGCAAAGCAAATCTACAAGAGATGGGCGTGAGTGATGCCTCAAAGATCTACAACACAAACCTAAGAGACTTTCTAAGCTTCATAAATCTACTAGATGTTGGCGAGGCGGTAGCTAGATCAGCTCTGCTAAGAGAGGAATCTCGTGGGGCACACACTAGAAGCGACTTTTTAGCAACCAAAGAGAGCTTTGCTAAAAGCACCATAATAGGCGGTGAGCTATGATACTGAACATAAAAAGAGATGCTAGCGTAGAGAGCTTTGAAGTAAGTGGATCTACGCTTTTAGATCTACTAGATAACATCAAACACACCAAAGATCCCTCGCTTGCTTATAGTAGTGGGTGCAGAAGTGGAGTGTGTGGAAGCTGTGCGATGGTGGTTGATGGTGTGGAGGTGTTAGCTTGTAGCTTTAAGCCAAGCGGGGGCGAGCTTGTAGAGCCACTTCGCAACTCTCCTATCATCAGAGATCTAGTAGTAGATATGTCAAAAGCGTTGGAGTTTAACGCAAAAGCAAAAGCCTATCTAAACGAGCCAAATGCTATAAAGATAGATCCTGCAAGTGTTATAAACGAGCTTCAAAGTAGTTGCATACTCTGTGCATCTTGTTATAGTGTTTGTCCTGTATATGCCATAAATGGGGAGTTTTTGGGGCCATTTGCACTAACACGCGTTTGGAAGTATGTTAGTGACAAAAGGGAGAGTGATCCAAAAAGCAAGATCGACAACATTCAACAAAATGGGATCTGGGACTGCACACTCTGTAACGCCTGCACACTAGTATGTCCGCAAGGCATCTCAAGCAAAGCTGACATAGAGAAGCTTAGAGCAAAAAGCTCACAGTATGGCTATATGGATCCAAATTTTAGCTCTTTTGGCTTTGGTGGCGGGTTTGACGGCGGAACTTTTTTCTAGTATAATCTATAACAAACATGTTTGTTAGGAGTTAGTAATGGCAAAAGAGCATTCATTTGACATAAGTGCAAAAGTGGACTTACAGCTTTTTAAAAACGCTATAAATCAGGTAGATAAAGAGGTCGCAAACCGCTACGACTTCAAGGGCACACCCTATGAAGTGGAGTACAAAGAGGCTCAAAAAGTGGCGGTGCTAGTCGCTTCAAGTGATAATAAACTAGATGCCCTAAAAGATATACTCATAGCAAAGCTTCTAAAGCAGGGGCTATCATCTAAGGTTTTGGGCGAAGAGAAGATCGAAAACGCAAGTGGCAACACTCGCAAAGCAACCATAAAAGTAGTCGATTTTATCGAGGCAAAAGAGGCAAAAAAGATAGTCGCAGAGATCAAAAACCTCAAGCTAAAAGTGAGTGCTCAGATCGAGGGTGATAGTATCAGGATAAAGGGTGCAAAGATCGATGATCTGCAAAAAGTGATGCAAACTATCAGATCTATGGAGTGGGAAGCTCCGCTACTGTTTGAAAATATGAGGTAGAGCGTGGAGAAGCTAAGTATAGACGAGGCAGCACAAAAACTAGGCGTCTCAAAAGAGGCGATCCACAACCGCATACGCAGAAAAAGCCTAAGGGCGGTGGTAGAAGATGGCATAAAGTATGTGATCTTAGAAGAGGACGCACCCAAGCAGGCATCAAAAAGCAGTGGGGCAAAAGAGAGTGACCGCTACACTAACTTCCTAGAGGAGCAAAATGGCAAGCTTCAAAAAAGAGTGGAGCTTTTAGAGGGTGAGACTAGAGCACTTAGGGATCAAAAAGAGCAACTTCACATAGATGAGAAGAGACGCATCGAACAGATTTACAGAGATAAGGACTTGCAACTAAAAAGCATAGTCGAGGCGATCAGACTTGCACTGCCAAGCCAGCACATAGAAGCAGAACTTAGTGAGGCAAATAGCACAGATGCTTATATGGTAGAAACAAGCGAGTTTATATCGCTCAAGAAGTGGCTCAAGAAGCGAGGTGTGAGTGAAAAAAAGAGCAAAAAAGTGCAAAAAGATCTCTTTTTACGCTCAAAAGATGATGGACGCATCATCACCATCGGCAAAAAGTGCTACATCGATCCACTCAAGTACGATTATAGCGATATATTGCCATTTTAAGGTATAATACCACCTCTTTTTGGACAAGTGGGAGAGTGGTTTAATCTAGTCGCCTGGAACGCGGCCGTAGCGAAAGCTACCGAGGGTTCGAATCCCTCCTTGTCCACCAGCTACCCAATCTCTCTTGCAGACAAAAATATATACTCCTTACCGCTTATAACAACTCTATATCGCTTCTGTTGCAGGTACTTTTTAGCAAAGTGCAGATCCTTAAGAAGCAGACTCATCTCGCTAAAGTTGTAGTTTGGTGCCTTTGCCCCGTAGTTCATCTCACCATCAACCCACCTGCAGTTTGGAAACCCAAGTAGCATAGATCCACCCTTTTGGAGGTGGTTTTGGTAGATCTGCATAAGAGTTTGGTTAAAGTTTAGACCACTGCTTTGAAGCGTCGCGATAGAGATGATGAGATCAAATCGCCCAAGACCCAGCGAAGCAAGATCGTTTATATCGTGTGCATAAAAGGTGTGCTTTGGTGAGGCGAAGCTCTTTTTTGCCTCCTCTATGGCGGAGTGCGAGTGATCAACACCCACAAGCTCTACGCCTGCAAACTTCTCACCCAAAAGCCTCTCTATGACACTAAACTCATCGCCGCGGTTTATGCCGAGATTTAAGATCCGCTTCTTGTGCTTCACACCGCAAAATAGCAGTGCCTTTTGGTAGTGGTACAAAAAACTAAACTTGCTGTTTTTGTTCACACTAGCAAAGCTAGAGGTAGCCCCGTACTTCTCGTCCGAAGAGATTTCAACATGAAAACTCCTACTTAGATCTAGCTTCTCAAAGTGTAGCGTGATAGTTTTGCCATCGCTCGTGGGCGTGCAAAATCGCATACCATAAAGCTCCGCTAAGCTGATAAATGAGCTATAACCAAACCTCAAAACCTCAACTTCACTCATACTTATGGCAAGCATATCTTTTGGCGAAAGTGTGATCCGCTCAAGCAGATCTAGTACATCAAAGGAGCTAAAACCTGTGCAGTCGTGTGTTATCATAGTGCCATTTTACCCAACTTAGCAAAACAACATAAGCCGATAAATGCTACAATCTACCATAAAAAGGAGTGCTTATGAAACGAGTGCTTATCTTGCATGGTTGGGGTGGGAGCGATCACCCGCATTGGCAGAGCTACATCGCTGCGGAGGTGGCGAGGGAGTATGGGTGCGTGAGCTTTTTACGCTTTAGTGATGCAGATCTGCCAAATAGAGATCGCTGGCTAAATGAGCTAAAAGCCGAAGTGGAGGCGTTTAAACCAACGGTGGTGGTGTGCCACTCCATCGCTAACATACTCTGGTTTCATCTCTGCAATGATGATCTAGATCTAAGACTTGAGAAGCTATTTTTAGTCGCACCACCGAGTCTTAGCTGTGACATCAAAGAGCTTGCAAGCTTCTACCCATGTGAGATCCCACAAGATCTTATGAGTAAAGAGGCTCTTCTTATATCTTCAGATAATGACCCATATATGAGCTACAAAGAGGTGTGTGAACTAGCTAAAGATCTGGGTGTAGAGCTTCACACCATAAAAGGTGGCGGACACATCAACACAGATAGCGGATATGGCGAGTGGAAGTGGCTATTAGGGGAGATCTAATTATGCAAAATCAGATAGTAATATATGAAGATATAAATGGTGAAGCAAGGCTTGAAGTCTCACTTGAAAATGAGACTTTGTGGCTAAACCAAAAGCAACTGGAGATCCTGTTTGATAGAGATAAGTCGGTTATTTCTAGGCATATTAGAAATATTTTCAAAGAGGGTGAACTAGATAAAAATTCAGTTGTTGCAAAAAATGCAACAACTGCTACTGATGGTAAAATGTATCAAGTAGAGTACTACAACCTTGATATGATCATATCGCTAGGCTACCGTATAAACTCAAAAAGAGCGACAAGCTTTAGAGTCTGGGCGACAAAGATCCTAAAAGAGTTTATAGTAAAAGGCTACGCCATAGATGAAAAAAGAGCCAAGGAGAGGGGGCTAAAAGAGCTGGAGCAAACCATAGATCTACTAAAAAACACCATCTCGAACTCACAGCTAGAGCTAAGCGAAGCAAAAGGACTACTTGATGTGATCATAAACTACTCAAGGACTTGGACGCTGCTGCAAGGTTATGATGAGGACTCTTTAAAAATAGATTTTGTGCCAAAAGAGGCAAAATTTATCTTAGATAGTAGTGAAGCAAAAGCCTCCATAGCGGAGTTGAAGGCAGATCTACTAAGAAAAGGCGAAGCAACAGAGCTTTTTGGAAGAGAAAAAGCAGGAGAGTTTGAGGGGATCTTACGAAATATCTACCAAACTTTTGGTGGAGTTGATTTGTTAGAGAGTGTTGAAGAAAAAGCTGCAAATCTGCTCTACTATATCATCAAAGGACACCCTTTTAATGATGGCAACAAGCGGATTGGTGCTTTTATGTTTATACTCTTTTTGAGTAAAAACGGCATGCTCTATAAACCAAATGGCGAACTTAAAATAAATGACAATGCCTTGGTTGCACTATCACTTATGACTGCAAAAAGTGAACCAAAACAAAAAGATACTATAATAAATCTAATAGTGAATATTTTGCAATAATTAAGTATAAAGGAAAATATATGGAAGCTAGACAAATCAGCATAGAGGACTTTTTATCTTCAAATAAAACAAGATTTATAATCCCAGTTTATCAAAGAAATTATGATTGGAGAGAAAAAAATTGTTTACAGCTTTTCAATGATATAAAAAATGCTTCAATAAATGAAAATACAAAAAGTCATTTTATGGGTTCCGTTGTATATATTTCCAATAGTGAAACAGAATCTATTGACTTAAAAGAGTTCGTAATTATAGATGGACAATAAAGACTTACAACTGTAACTCTATTTTTAAAAGCACTCTATGATATCATAGAAGATGAAGATCTAAAAGAGGAGATTTTAGAAACATATCTGATAAACAAAAGATTAGATGAACAAAATAAGATAAACCTAAAACCTATAAAAAAGATGATGAAACTTTTGTAAAGCTACTTAAAAATAACTTTGACGCAATAGATAAAGACTCTAATATCTACAAAAATTACACTTTTTTCAAAAACAGGCTCTTAGAAATTGAGAATATAAAAGAGCTTTTTAAAGGTTTTAAAAAGCTCTTTATTGTTCATATTGCATTAAATAGACGAGATGATAATCCACAGCTAATCTTTGAAAGTATCAATTCAACTGGAGTAAGTCTCTCTCAATCTGATCTGATTAGAAATTTTTTACTGATGGATAAAGAAGCATATGAGCAAACTAGACTTTTTGAAGAGTACTGGTTTAAGATTGAAAAGAATTTAGGTTCTGAAAATATCTCTGATTTTGTAAGAGACTATTTAACAATGAAGCAAAATAAAATACCAAATAAAAGCGAAGTTTATGAGGCTTTTAAGCATTATGTTATGAGTAATGTTTTAAAAGTTGAGGATTTGCTAGAAGAGCTATATAGTTATTCAAAAATATATAAAACTTTTATAAATCCTGAAAATGAGATATACGCCAAAAGACTGCAAAATTTTAAATTTTTAAAAGTAAGTGTTGTTTACCCATTTTTAATGAATCTAATAGATCTGTATAATCAACAAAAAATAGATAGTGTCAATCTTTTAAGATCTTTAGAAATTATAGAAAGCTACATAGTAAGAAGAGCTATTTGTAATCAAGCAACAAATGCTTTAAATAAGGTTTTTGCGAGTTTGTATAGCGATATAATCGAAATAGATAGATTTAAGCTAGATGAATTTTCAAAATATTTAAATGCAGCTTTAGTATCGAAAAAAGGAAGTGCAATTTTTCCAAATAATGATATGTTTAAAAATGACTTTACTTCAAGAGATATGTATAACATAAAAAATAAACAGTTTTTCCTTGGAGTTTTAGAAAATAGAGATAATAAAGAGAGAGTTGATTTTATAAATCTTTCAGTAGAACACTATATGCCACAAACTCTTACTAGTGCTTGGAAAGTACATCTTGGGGATAATTTTCAAAACATACATAGTCTTTATGTACATAATATCGGAAACCTATCTTTAACTGCACATAATTCTGAACTTGGAAATAAATCTTATGAAGAGAAAAAACAGCTTTTAAAAGAGCAGAGTAGGTTGAAACTAAATAGATTTTTTATAAGCTCTGAAACTTGGAGTGAAGTAGAAATTAAAAAAAGGGCAAATTTACTATTTGAAGAAGCAAAAGAAGTGTGGAATTATGAAAACTTATCTATTGATATTTTAACAAATAGTGAAGATAAAGAGTTTTATACCCTAGAGGACAATATTGACATTACAGGCAAAAAGCCAATTGCCTTTGAATTAAATGGTATAAAACATAGCGTAAAATCTTGGAAAGAGGTTTTAGTAAAAACCTTAAAACTTCTGGCAGATATTGATTTCAATATGGTTAAATCTTTTGCATATGATAGTGATTTTCAAGGTAGAGTTCAAAGAATTATTTCAGACAAGGGTGATAATATAAGGCAAGCTGAAGAGATAAGAGAAGATTTATATATAGAAACAAATTTAAGTGCAAATTCTATTTTGGCAAATATAAAATTAATTTGTGAAAAGTTTGACTTAGAAGATGATAGTTTTATTTTTTATGTAAAATAGGCATTAAGTTTAGATAGTCCAAAATTTGTAGGAAAATGTTTAGTTTAAAAAACTATAAAATCACTTCCCAACTTCCGCTGCTATCACTCCCAACCCTTTTTATAATATTATTATCTTTTAGATATTTTAGATTATTTTCAATAGCAGTTGTACTAAGGTTTAAAATCTTTGATAACTCAGCGATAGTTATTGAGCTATTTTTTGCAATCTCTTCAATAATAAGCTCTCTATTTTTAGTTAATTTTAGCTGGGTCTCTCCCAACTTTTCTCCCAACCCATCTCCCAACTTTTTACTTTTTTGAATATACTCCACTAGTGATTTTTCTATAACATCTAGCATAAACTATATCAAATCTTGATCCCAACTCCTCTAAACTTCTCCACAAAAGCAGATATTTGCTCAAATACGCTCTGTTTTTTGGTCAGATACTCTGGGTTTAGTGGACTCATTTTGGGTAGTACGCTATTTAATCCTGTGCCTTGATCGCTTGCATACCCCCGCTTTAGCGATGCGATGATATATCTTTTTGCTGCATCTTCATTTAAGCTTTCTCTGCTGATTAGCTCTTTTGCCTCAATTTGTAGCTCTTTTTGAGCAAAGAGGAAAAATCTATCGATGATTTCGGCTCTATCTTCTATCTCATCTAATTTTGCTTGGTTGATAAAATCTACTATTAGACTCTCTTTTGCTCTATTGTCCAAACTAGCACGGATTACTCTTCTTATCTCCTCTATCAGTGCTTCTTTGCTTCTATCTTTTTTGTGATGATCAAAGATCAGCTCCAAAATATAGTCTAGGTTTATCTCTTGTGATTTGAGCAAATCCACCTCAAAAACCACATCTGCCCAATCCACACTAGAGCTATCTTTGTCATTTGCTCTTTTCTCTTTTCTTGCCCACTCTCTTATGTCGTTGTAGGTTGATTTGTAATCTTGCACCTGCCTATCTGACAAAACCTCAATCTTTTGCATTAGCTCAAAATCATCATCGCCTATGTAGTGCTCTGCTTTGAAATCCTCAACCGCCTCTTGATCTCCTATATCAATCTCTCTCAAAGCCTTCAAGGCTGCAAACTCATCGTAGTTTTGTAAGATATTTTCTATCTTTAGATACTCGCCAAACAGCTTGACAAACTCTCTTTTGTCCTCCTCTTTGTCTATTTGGTCAGCCTCTGGAAATCGCTCTACTAGCTCTGCTATCACCTCGATATAGCCTCGCTTCTTTTTGCCACCAGCCTCTTCTTCAAATCCGTCCATATATTCACTATAGCTCTTTTCTAGCACTACATTTCTAGTGTTTGCATCACCAAAAAGCGTGATCGCATCGATAGTTGCTTTTTCTAGATCTCTAAAAGTTACGATATTGCCAAAGCTTTTTGTTGAATCATATATCCTATTTGTGCGTGAATATGCCTGTATCAATCCGTGGTATCGCAAGTTTTTATCTACATACATAGTATTTAGTGTAGGTGCGTCAAATCCTGTGAGAAACATACCTACAACTATAAGCAAATCAACTTCTTTGTTTTTTACTCTTTTTGCTAGATCTTTGTAGTAGTTCTCAAAACTTTTGCTCTCTACAGTATAGGTCGTGCCAAACATATAGTTGTAGTCATTTATGGCACTAGTTAGAAACTCCTTTGCACTCGACTCCATAGCACTTGGCTCAAAGCTCTCATCGACTATATCGCCTACTGCGTTTTGCTCCTCATTTGCAGCATAAGAAAATATAGTAGCTACTTTTAGCGGTTTCTCTTTTTCCTTTTGTAGCCTTGCAAATGTTTCATAATAGAGCTTTGCCGACTCTACACTGCTCACGGCAAACATAGCATTGAAGCCTTTTGTGCTAGAAAGCAATCTATGGGTTTTTTGGTTGAAGCTTTTTAGTATGTAGTTTGTGATCTCCTCAATCCTATTTGGGTGAAGCAGTGCTTCTCTTGTCTCATAAGCACTTAGCTTGCTTTCGTCTATCTCGCTTTCAAGACTCTTAAACTGTGGTCGTACATCGTTGTAGTCCACTTTGAATTTGAGCACTTTATCATCTCGTATGGCATCGGTGATCACATAGGAGTGTAGCTCTGTACCAAAGATGCTAGCAGTAGTCTCAGTTCCCAACGCATTTTCGACAAAGATCGGTGTACCAGTGAAGCCAAATTGATAATATTTCTTAAACTTCTTTCGCAGATTTCTTTGAGCTTCTCCAAACTGACTACGATGAGCCTCATCAAATATAAAAACCACTTGTTTGTCATATACAGCTAGATCGCTTTCAGCTTTCATCAGGTTGTTTAGTTTTTGGATTGTTGTAACGATGATCTTGTTGTCATCTTTTTCTATATTTTGTTTGAGTCCTGCGGTGCTTGCTGATCCGTTTACGCTATCTTTGGAAAATTTCTGATACTCCCTCATAGTTTGATAGTCAAGGTCTTTTCTATCCACCACAAAAAACACCTTGTCGATAAAGCCCAAGCTGGTAGCAAGCCTTGCAGCTTTGAAGCTTGTGAGGGTTTTGCCACTTCCTGTGGTGTGCCATATATAGCCACCACTCTCTACCTTTGAGCAGATTTTGGCGTTGTATGAGCTCTGTATCTTCCAGATGATCCGCTCTGTCGCTGCTATCTGATACGGTCTCATGATCAGCAGTGTATCGCTGGTGTCAAACACAGAGTAGTTGATCAGTACATTTAGAAGCGTTCTTTTTTGCAAAAATGTAGCGGTGAAATCTTTTAGATCGTTTATGGTTTTGTTGTCAGATCTTGCCCAGTTCATAGTAAAATCGAAGCTGTTTTTGTCTCTTTTGATCGTATTGGCAAAATACCTACTATCCGTGCCGTTTGTGATGATGAAAATCTGCAGGTATCTGTATAGTGAGCTTTCGGCGTTGAAACTCTCTTTGCTGTATCTGTGGATCTGATTAAACGCCTCTTTTATAGCTACGCCTCGCTTCTTGAGCTCTATCTGCACTAGAGGCAAACCGTTGATCAATATCGTAACATCGTATCTATTTTGGCTTGTTCCTGTTTGAGAAAATTGCTTTATAACTTGCACTCTGTTTCTAGCTATGTTTTTCTTGTCTAGTAGATAGATATTTTTGATCTCTCCAGTATCAAATACAAAATCATAAATATAGTCATCGTGTATCTTGCGACTTTTTTCTACTATCCCATCACTTGGCTTGTCAAGATACTCGCTCAAAAATCTCACCCATTCACTAGAGTTAAACTGGACTCTGTTTAACTCCTCTAGGCTTGTTTTTAGGTTTTGGAGTAGCTTTTCGGGGCTGTTTATGTTGCTTGCTTCCTCATAGCCCTGATCGATCAGATCTCTGATCAGCTCATTTTCTAGATCAGCCTCACTCTGATAGTGGCTAGAGTCTTGCTCTATCTTTATGTATTTATCCAAAACAATAAAGTTTTTGGTTTCTGCTACTACTTTATAGTCAATCATTATCTATCTCATCTTTTTTTGCAATTTGTATCTGTTTTATAGGCAATTTCAGTTGGTTAGTCTTACTATCCAGCTGGTTATATACAGCTTCAAACAGATGGTTTTGTGCTACTAGATCGTTTGACATAGCTACTCCTTTTGATCTGGTTTTGGAAATCTCAAAAGCAGATCACGATAATGCTCATATTGCTTAGTTCTTAGCTCTATCTCACGAGGAAGTCCCTCTTTTATGGAGTTTGCAAGAGTGTCGAATTTGTCTAAAATAGAGACTATTTTTTCTTGTGTTTTTAGGGGTGGGATTGGGACTGTAAATTCTTTTACTTTCCCATCTGAAATTGCAGGATATGCTGAACCACTTTGATTATCTTCTAAGTATTTTTTAAATCCAGAAGAGAAAAGATTGTAATAGATCCATTTTGGTAATGCTTCATTAGTTTTTACTCTTAAAACGCAATAACCTGTACTAGCAATTTCTCCAGAAAAATTCTCATCAATTAAAGTAAGTCTTTGTTGAGTTGGGCGAGTTGTTGCAAAAATTACATCATCTTTATATACTATTTTTTGTGCTCTACTAGGTGCATTTTTTGATGAAATTTCAATTGTTTCAGTAATAGTATAGTTTTCTCTACTAACAGATGTTAAATCAATATATCTATAAGTATTTTTGTTGTTTTTCCATTTTATATTACTTGCTGGGAGGGTTATTTCTCCCAAGCTTTTCCACTCAACTTCGCTACCTTCAAAGCTTAGGAGCTGATCACGGTAATAGCTGTACTGTTTTTGACGAGCTTCTAGCTCTGCTGTAAGCTCTGCTGTAAGCTCTG
>JBAYBZ010000002.1:0-148481 GCA_041669045.1 Sulfuricurvum sp.
ACTAGATCCTGTCTCTAGCTCTGTGATGGCTCTCTCGGCATACTCCTTTAGCACTCCTTGAAACTGCTTGTTTTTTAGCATCGCCTTGACTGCTGTGTAGCCACCTAGTCCTAGCACAAACTTGGCAGGGTCAAATGTTACATTGCCCTCTTCATCTCTCTCTACACCTGCTATCACACCTGCAAAAAGGTTATCGCCACCCTTTGCAAACATCGTGTTGGCTTCCGCCCACTCATCAGCCTTAGTGCCTTGAGGTTTGTCCATCATCAGCTTTGCATACTCTGCCTCGTCGTAGTGGCTTGGTCTGCTTGCTAGCATCTCATAGGCTTCTTTTTCGCCGTGCACCTTAGCCAGATCTGCAAAGTGAGGGCTATTCATTACGCTCTCATTTAGGTTGTTGTATCTATTCATTATGCCTAGATCATCTTCTAGTTTAGCGACTATCTCATCGGTGAAGTTACCCTTTTTGATGTTTGCTACATCTTGCTTTGTGAGTGAGAAGTCAGCAACATAGTTCTTTTCATAAGAGGGCGGTACATAGATATCCTCTCCGTGTGGGGAGTATATTAAGTGTCCTTTTGTGTCTAGCTTTTTAGAGTATCTTATATCGCTAGCTTTTACACCCTCCTTCGCTGTTGGTTTTTTTAAAATAGCACAGTTACATTAAGATCTCACCTACTCTATATTTTTATAATAATAAATTACTATCTTGTGTATAATCGTTCAATATAAATTGCGTAAATTTAAGAAAAATCAAATAACTACTGCTATATAATTAACAAAAGTGGCTCAAAAAAAACATTTATAAACAATCAAGGAAGTTAAGATGAAAATCAGTTACATTATATCAAAAACCTTCGCCCTGCTTGCACTGCTTATCATTTTGTATGGTTTTGTGATCCCTTCAGTAGGTTTTCATGGAGCATTAGAGCGTATCAAAGATGGTAAAGTTGAAGAGATTCCCTCTTTTGCCTACTCACTATGGAATTTTTATCAAAAAGATAGATATGCTAGTATCAACACGCCACAAGATGCGAAAAATGATCTTAAAAAGATGATCGAGATCTCTGGTGAGATAGGAGTAGTCTCACTGCCACTGTGGAACTTTTCGCTAGAAGCTCCAAACTACCCAAAAGAGGCCTTTCCAAATGGGTTGCCAGTTTTTATCCATTTTGATGGGCTAAGTGGTGAAGTACACGAGATGAATACAATCAACCACTATGTGGGAATGGCTCGTATGGAGAGGGGTGGCGTTTATGAGCGTTCTCTTGCACCTTATGCACTTATTGCACTAACCATACTGCTTGCTTCATTTGTTATCTACAACAACAAATGGATCAGCCGACTTATGATTATTCCAGCTGTTTTGCCTCTTGCATTTGTAGGGATCTATGGGTATTGGTTATATTGGTTTGGGCATAATCTTCAAGGTGGAGCTATCACCATAAAACCATTTATGCCTGTTATCCTTGGTGATGGAAAGGTTGCACAGTTTACGACCCATGCCTACCCAGTAGTTGGTTTTTGGGCTCTTGTTGCTGTTAGTGTGCTCTCTTTATTTGCTTGGTGGTTAGGGTCTAAGGCATTACAAGATGAAAAAACCACTCCCTTACAACATATTTTTATGACAATTGTTCTTATAGTAGGTATATCTTTAGGTGTGTATGTGCTCAAAACTGATATCAAAGTCGATACTTTGGGTAAAATCTCTGCTCTAATTGACGCATCTAAGCCAAAAATGCCGATCCAAGAGGTGGCAAAAGAGCCTACTAGGATAGAAAAAGAGGCGATCCAAAAACAGCTAGAAGATGAGAGAAAAGAGCAATACTCAAAAATAAAAGCACTAGAGCAAAGAGCTGGCTCTGCTAGTAAGTTTAAAGTAAGCCAACTATATAAAAGCAACTGTGCACCATGCCATGGTGTTAATGGTGAGGGAAATATAGGCTCAAAACTTGTTGGACTAGCAAAAGATGAGATACTAAAGAAAATACTCCAATTTAAAACAGAAAATGAGGAGATGCATAGTGCAGTTATTGACTCTATATCAAAAGAGGATATGGAGCAGATTGCTAATGAGATAGATCAGTTTAGTAGACATTAAAAAAGGGGAAGAGATGAAAAGGTATCTAGCCATTATTTATAGTATAGCACTGGGATTGATGTTTTTTACACAACCTATCTATGCTGAGTCCAAATTTCAAGAAATTATGAAAAAACGAGGCCTAAGTGAACAAGATGCGATGGCGGCACTCAAGGTATATACTCCTAGCGGTAAGCATGATGAGTATTATGTATTTGCAAGTGGTGGGCAGTCTGGGCAAGTGCTAGTTTATGGAGTCCCTTCTATGCGGATACTAAAGGTTATTGGTGTCTTTACTCCTGAGCCTTGGCAAGGATATGGTTTTGATAAGGACTCAAAGGAGATTTTGCGACAAGGAAATGTTAGAGGGCGAGAGATCAACTGGGGAGATACTCACCACCCTGCTCTCTCAGAGACAAATGGCGTATATGATGGGAAGTATCTTTTTATAAACGATAAAGCAAATGCGAGAATCGCTGTAATTGATTTGAAATATTTTGAAACCTCTCAGATTGTTGTTAATCCTCTTTTCAAATCAGATCATGGCGGTGCATTTGTTACTCCAAACACAGAGTATGTCCTTGAATCGTGCCAATATGCTGCACCGCTGACAAATGACTATTATCCCATAGAAGCGTATCAAGATGTATATAGAGGTGGAGTTACATTCTGGAAGTTTGACAAAGAAAAAGGGAAGATCTTGCCAGAAGAGTCTTTTACACTAGAGTTACCTCCATATATGCAAGATCTAACAGATGCGGGTAAGGGGATCTCTGATGGTTGGGGATTTACCAACTCATACAATTCGGAGCTATATACAGGGGGCATAGAAAAGGGACTTCCTCCATTTGAGGCAGGATGTAGTCGTAATGACACTGACTATCTACATATCTATAACTGGAAAAAATTATCCCAGCTTGCTAAAGATAAAAAAAATGTCAAGATAATAAATAATCACAGGGTTATACCTATTGAAGTGGCGGTCAAAAATGATGCACTTTTTTTGATCCCTGAAAATAAATCTCCACATGGAGTCGATGTAACCCCAGATGGAAGATATATCATAGTGTCTGGAAAATTGGATACTCACGCATCTGTGTTTGACTTTGAGAAGGTTTTAGTACAAATCAAAAACAGAGAGTTTGTTGGTAAAGATCAATACGGCATACCAATACTTGATATGAAAAAATCACTTCATGGACAACTTGAGCTTGGCCTTGGGCATCTGCATAATAGTTTTGGCAAAGGAGATGGCACTATTTATAGCTCTTTGTATGTGGACTCTCAAGTAGTAAAATGGAACTATAAAAGCTTAAAACTACTAGATCGGGTCAATATCCACTACAATGTAGGTCATCTTGAAGCGATGGAGGGAAAATCTGCCGATCCTCAAGGGGATTATCTAGTCGCACTAAATAAACTCTCTATCGATAGATTTTTGCCAGTTGGACCACTGCATCCACAAAACAATCAGTTAATTGATATTGGTGAAAAAAAGATGCAACTTTTGTATGATCTGCCCATACCACTTGGAGAGCCACATCAAGCTGCTTCGATTCGTGCAAGCAAGATACGCCCAGAAGTACGGTTCAATATGGGCACAAATCCTAAAACTGGCAAGCCTCATATTGGTAAAACATTAGCGGGTGAAGAGAGGATCGAGAGAAAGGGTGATCATGTTTATGTATATGCTACGATGGTGAGATCTCATATAAATCCTGAGCATATCACAGTCAATAAGGGTGATAAAGTAACTGTGTATCTAACAAACCTTGAGCGAGCTGAAGATGAGACGCACGGATTTACTATCGATAACTATGATATTCATGTCTCTCTTGAACCAGGGGAGACCAATCAGTTTGATTTTGTAGCAGATATAGAGGGTGTATTTCCCTACTACTGTACCGAATTTTGCTCGGCACTCCATCTGGAGATGATGGGCTATTTGCTTGTTAAAGATCCCAAAAAAGATTATAGTTGGATCCAACAATCAAAGATCAAAAGCTTATCTAAAGAGGAGCTACAAAGCGAATACAAAAAGATCACAGCTAACAATGATGCTACCAACAGTATTATAGAGTCGCTCTTTATGTTCTTAGAGGATAATCAGTACTCAAAATACTCCACTGTTAGCAACCTTGTGATGGACGCTAAGGATCAGTATGCAAAAATTGCACTTGAAAAAGAGAAGGCATCTAAGGCATACAGTGAAAACAATCTCGAAAATGCTATCCTTTTTGAAAATATGGTATGGCAATATATGATAAAAACTGCTGATTCGGCTATTAGAGCAAAAGATCTACTTATCAATCAGCTAGCCACTCCAAAAACTGAAGCAGCTAAAAGAGGTGAAGAGGCATTTAAAAGTGGAGGATGTTCTGGGTGTCATGTTATTGGGAGAGTAAGCTCTGGGCCAGATCTAACTGGTGTGCTTGTGCGACATAAGAATGCCAAGCAGTGGATTGCTGAGTATATCAAAAATCCTGAGAGCAAATTTCATGAACCTTATATGAAAAAATTGATAAACTTCTTCCATCTTAAAATGCCAAATCAAAATATGAAAGATCAAGAGATTGAAGATATAATTGAGTATTTTAAATGGATAGATGAAAATGCAGATCTATTTTAGATACTATTTAATATAAAGAGAGAATATGAGCACAAATGAGGAGCTGATCAAAGAGATAGAGTCTCTACTAAATAGTTATGATGGTGTAGCACCAACTAGCATCAACTCAGATCTACTAAGATTTATGAGTAGAGACGATCTTTTGGGTATTGTCGATTCGCTTTTGGATCAAAAGGAGTCTCATCTAAGTCCAGATCTAGAGTGGCTAGAGAAGTTTAAGCAAGTTAAACAATAAATAACAACACATTTAGTTTTTTCTGGTACAATTTGGTAAATATTATTAAAGGCGATGTGCTATGACAAATGTTGATCTTATACAACTGACGCAACAGACAAAAAAGCTTACAGCGATGATAGTTGAGGACGAAAAAGTTACTAACGAGCTACTAAGCTCAACTTTGCGAAATTTCTTTAGCGAAGTGAGATCTTTTTTAAGTGCAAAAGATGCCCTAGAGAGCTACAAAGATTTTACACCAGATGTGATTTTTGCAGATATTATGATGGGCGATATGAGTGGACTTGAACTCTCAAGAGAGCTAAGAAAGATAAACCCAAACCAGATCATAGTGATTATTTCTGCTAGTAGCGATATGGACAAGATCTCAGAGTCTATTGAGATCGGAGTAAACAGTTTTGTGCAAAAACCACTCGATACTAAAAAAATCCTTGAGCTACTAAATACCGTGATCGGTATAGTTGAGAAGAAAAAGAAGATCGAGACAAAGACATTTTCTATATCTCTGCCACTAGATCTATATGAGTCAGTAGATGAAAATGCAAAAAGCGAGAGCATCTCTAAAAATGCTGTCATTATACGAGCTTTAAGAGGCTTCTACAATCAGTAACTAAGATCAGCTTTTAGCTGATCTTAAGCACCTTGTTGCTAATATTTCAACCTTACAAATTTGTGGCTCCATCGTCTAGCGGTCAGGATCCCAGGTTTTCATCCTGGTTACCGGAGTTCGAGTCTCCGTGGAGTCACCATTTACTTAGAACCTCTTTTTTATAGTAAAATCACAAAAAAATTTCAGGACACCAGATGTTACGATTTGCACCAAGTCCAACGGGCGATATGCACATAGGCAACTTAAGAGTTGCGATATTTAACTATATAGTAGCAAAACAGCGAGGCGAAGATCTGCTAATTCGCATCGAGGATACCGACAAAGAGCGAAATATAGAGGGAAAAGATAAAGAGATACTTGGCATCTTAGATCTCTTTGGTATAGAGTACTCGCAAGTGATCTATCAGAGTGGCAATTATAAATTTCACTCCGCAATGGCTCTGCAACTACTTCATGAAAAGAAGGCTTTTAACTGCTTTTGCTCACCAGAAACACTTGAACAAAAACGCATAGAAGCAAGCAGTAGATCCATGCCCTACCGCTATGATGATGCGTGCTTGAAGCTAAAAGCCGAAGAGGTTATCGATAACCCCCTACCCTTTAGTGTGCGACTAAAAAGACCACTGCATAGCATAACCATAAAAGATCTCATAAAGGGTGAGGTGAAATTTGAGCCAAAAGATATAGATAGTTTTACCATACTAAGACAAGATAAAACTCCGATCTACAACTTCGCTTGTGCAGTTGATGATATGCTTGCAGATATTAGCATCATTATCCGCGGTGAAGATCATATGAGCAACACTCCAAAGCAGGAGTTTATCCGCACCGAGCTAGGTTATACCAAAAAGATCGAGTATGCTCATCTGCCTATAATCCTTAACTACGAGGGTAAAAAGATGAGTAAGCGAGATGATGCGTCTAGTGTAAAGTGGCTACTAGAGGAGGGATTTTTGCCCTCAGCAATAGCCAACTACCTCATACTTATGGGTAACAAGCCACCAAAAGAGATCTTTACACTTAGTGAGGCGATAGAGTTTTTTGATCTTTTTAAGATCTCAAAGTCACCTGCAAGGTTTGATCTTGATATGCTTAGGCACATAAATAGTGAGCATTTGAAGCTACAAGATCCACTTGAGCTTTCAAGATATGTTGGTTTTGCAGACAAGAGTATAGGTGAGCTTGCTAAAGTCTATCTTGAAGAGGCAAGCACTACAAAAGAGCTAAGATCAAAGATAAAGCCTATATTTGAACCAAAAGTAGCAGGTGCTGAGATAGAACAAGGTGTAATGATATTAAGAAATATCATAAAAAATATGCCACATTTTGAAGAGTATGATGAGTTTAAAAACTACATAACTAAAGAGAGCGGACTTAAGGGCAAAGATCTCTTCAAGCCACTTAGATTTTTACTCACTGGTGCACTAAATGGTCCAGATCTTAGCGTCATATATAAATATATCAAAAACTATATTCAAGAGGTGATAAAATGACATTTCTCTCTAGCGTAATCTTTGGACTTGGCGGGATTGTTATCTCGCTTATAAATGTATATATCTGGGTTATCATCATAACTGCACTGCTTAGCTTTATAAATCCAGATCCATACAACCCGATCGTACAGTTTTTGTATAGAGTGACAAACCCCGCCTATTCGCTTGTTAGGCGTTATATAAAAACGAATTTTGGTGGTATAGATCTAGCTCCGCTGATCATAGTTGTAGCACTTCAGATCGTTATAGTGATCCTTAGTTCGCTACTTGTTCAGATGAGCTAGAGTTAAAGGTTATAGTTGCACTGTGTGAGTCATAGCTAAACTCTAGTTTTAGGCTCTTTGGCTCTTTGGCTCGCAGTAGATACCCCCTGCTCCAGCTGTTGTCGATGCCTAGCAGTTTTGCGTATGGATCATTACTAAGCTTTACAAGATCGTATGGCATAGCACCATCTATGTTTATGTCAAAGTTTGCTTTTGAGTCATCTTTTGTAAAGAAGTTTATATAAAAGTACTCATCACCGCTAAACTCCTCTGGATAGACGCTATTTAGCCAAATAGCTGAGATGACGCCCTTTAGCTCACCGCCATTTGAGACTATTTTTGCTGATTTTAGACTATTTAGTGCAAGCTCCTGTTTGCTATCTAGATCGTATGGAGTAAATGCGTTTTTGCTAGAGCACCCACTAAGGTACAAAATGGCTAAAATAGCAACTATATAGTATCTCATAGGCTCTCCTTGATGGGCGAAATTATATCAAATTAAACTCTTTTTTAGTATAATTGCCAAAATTTTGTGGAGCAAGAGTTGAGCAGAAAAAGAGTTGCAGTAGCGTTTAGCGGACCATCAAATAGCGGTAAGACTACGCTTATACAAAAAGTGGCAAGAGTGCTAATTTATGAACATAAAAAAGAGGTTGCCATCATCAAGCATGATCCAAAAGGTAAGGCTCGCTTCGATGTAGAGGGTAAAGATAGCTATAAGTTTTATGACACTGGTGCAGAGGTGATAGTTACATCTCCTACCAAAACGACGCTTTTTTCGCATAAACACAAAGAGCTAGATGAGATGATTAGGCTCTTTAATGACTTTGATATACTGCTAGTTGAGGGGTTAAAAACTCTCCCACTGCCTCGTATCTGCTTGTTTCGTGACTCCATAGATGAGAGCTACTTTCCATATATGGACGCCATAGCACTAGATAAAACGCTAGATCTTGAGTCAAAAGAGCTTCCTAGTGGGTGTGATGAACTAGATGTAAATGATCCATACGAAGTGGTTGAGTGGATCTACAAAAACGCTAAGGAGGTGTAGATAATGGACGAGATCTTTTTAGCGATCCAGCGAAGTGCCAAACGCATAAAAGAGGCGATCGACACCAAGGAGATAGGCTACTCTCAAAAGGAGAACGCCTCGGGAGAGACGCAGTTAGAGCTTGATATCAAGTGCGATATGATAGTCGAAGAGGAGCTATCAAAAGTAGGCTCGATTCACACTCTTGTTAGTGAAGAAAAAGAGCGAGGCGTTGTGTTAAATATGCAAGGCAAGTACTTTGTGGCGTATGATCCGCTCGATGGATCTTCACTTATAGATGTAAACCTAAGCGTTGGATCTATCTTTGGGATCTATGATGGTGAGTTTAGTGCCTGCAAGATGGTTGCCTCTTGCTATGTAGTCTATGGTCCTAGAGTAGAGATGGTTTTTGCTCACAACAAAACCAAACTGCATCTACTTCAAGGCGAGCATTTTGAGTTTGTAAAAGAGATCAGACTAAATGAAAAAGGCAACCTAAATGCCCCTGGTGGCACTCAACAGCACTGGCAAAAATATCACAAAGATCTAGTTGATGCACTGTTTTTAGAGGGTTATAGACTTCGCTACTCAGGCGGAATGGTGCCAGATCTGCATCAGATACTCCTAAAAGGTGGCGGGCTTTTTAGCTACCCTGCAACTGCGGATAGGCCAGAGGGCAAGCTTAGAAAGCTTTTTGAGGTTTTCCCATTTGCTTTTATATTTGAGAAGGCATTTGGTGAGGGGATCGATGGTTCGCATAGACTCTTAAACCTCGACTGCTCGCATATTCACGATACTTCACAGTGCTTTTTTGGCTCAACTTATGAGATAGCGAGGGTAAGAGAGGCTTATGCAAACACTTGAAGATAAGTTTGATGCAGAGCTAACCAAGATGATAGCAGAGCTTAGGGAGTGTCAAAAAGAGTACTCACTTAGTAGTTGTTCTAAGTGTGAAAAGTTCCTAGAGTGCGAGCTTAGACGCCTCTATGTGAAAACAGTTTATCGCAGTATGTCCAAGGGCGATCTGGGCGGATTTGAATTTTAAAGGATAAAAATTGAGCAAATATATAACAACTCCCATCTACTATGTAAATGGCGAAGCTCACATCGGGCACGCATATACAACATTTTTAGCTGATACAATCACCTCTTATGAGAGACTAAGGGGCGAAGATGCCTACTTTTTGACAGGGACTGATGAGCATGGTCAAAAGATCGAAGAGGCAGCAGCAAAAGCAAATAAGCCCACAAAGGTGTTTGCTGATGAGATAAGTGCATCGTTTAAAGATCTATGGGACGAGTTTGAGATAAACTACTCGCAGTTTATCCGCACCACCGATGAGGCTCACAAAAAAGGCGTGCAGAGGGCATTTGAGGTGATGTTTAAGAGTGGTGATATCTATAAGGATTTTTATGAGGGGCACTACTGTGTGAGTTGTGAGACATTTTTCACTCAAACACAGCTCGTAGATGATCAGTTTTGTCCAGACTGTGGGCGAAGCACTAGCATAGTAAAAGAGGAGAGTTACTTTTTTAGACTCTCTAAGTATGAAGATGCACTATTGAAGCATTTTGAGCAAAATCCTGACTTCATACTCCCTAGATCTAGAGCAAACGAAGTGGTAAACTTCATAAAAGGTGGCTTAAAGGATCTCTCTGTGACTCGTACATCGTTTAGCTGGGGTGTTAAGATGCCCGAGTCTATAAACGATGGCAAACATGTTATGTATGTTTGGCTAGATGCTTTGCTAAACTACATAACAGCTCTAGGATACGGTGCAGATGAGAAGCAGATGCACTACTGGCCTGCATCGATGCAACTTGTGGGTAAAGATATACTCCGCTTTCACGCTATCTACTGGCCTGCGTTTTTGATGAGCTTAGGACTTCCTTTGCCAAAGCATATAGCAGCTCATGGTTGGTGGACTAGAGATGGTCAAAAGATGAGCAAGTCAAAGGGCAATGTTGTCCTGCCACGCGAGGTTAGTAACGCTTATGGGGTTGAAAATCTTCGCTACTTTATGTTTAGAGAAGTGCCTTTTGGTCAAGATGGTGACTTTTCTCAAAGAGCACTTATAGACCGTATAAACTCAGATTTAAGCAACGATCTAGGCAACTTGCTAAACCGCATCATCGGTATGAGTAGCAAATACTCAAACTATGAGATCGATAGCGTAGATGTGCTAAAATACCACTCAAAAGAGCTGAACAGTGCAGATGAGATCATCGCCTCGCTCGATAATTATATGAAAAATATGCAGACTCATAGATACCTAGAGGAGCTTTGGAGAGTTCTATCGATCGCAAACAAGGCGATCGAAGAGCATGCACCATGGGCAAAGATAAAAGAGGGCAAAAATGATGAGGCACTCGCAACTGTCGCACTTGTAGCAAATCTGCTTGCAAGAGTTGCTATCATGTTGCACCCTGTTATGCCAAAAACAACCGCTTTGATCGCATCTTCTTTAGGCTTTAGCATAGATGCTGAAGCTTATAAAAGATATATAGTTGATAAAGATCTGCTCTTACTATTTAATATCAAACAGACTCCCCCACTCTTTCCTCGTATAGAGTCCCCCTTAATGCCAGAAGCTCCGCTTGCCTCACCAGATGAGCAGGCGACATCGGGTATCAAGGTAGCAAAAGAGCAACCTAAAGCAAGTAGCGAAGATGGACTTATAACCATAGATCAGTTTTTTGCTACTTCGCTCAAAGTTGGGACGATTTTGGAAGCTCATGAAGTGCCAAAAAGCTCCAAACTGCTTCGTCTAATAGTAGATCTAGGAGAGGAGGAGCCACGCCAAGTTGTAGCTGGCATAAAAGAGCACTACTCGCCAGATGAACTAGTTAGTACTCAAGTGTGTGTGGTTGCAAACCTTAAGAGTGCAAAGCTGATGGGTATGCTCTCGCAGGGTATGATACTCGCTGCAAAAGATGAAGATGGTCTAGCACTCATTCGCCCACAAAAGAGCAAAAAAGCTGGCACACCTATTGGATGAACCTAGATAACTTCGTACATCTAAGCGGTGCATCACTACTAAACACCCCCTCTATATCTAGCTTTGGCGAGATCGTTTTTGATGCTTCAAAGGTGCAAAGAGGGGATCTTTTTGTCGCGTTTGAGACAGGTAAGATCCAAGAGGCTTTATCAAATGGTGCTTATGGGGTTTTGGTAGAAGATGAAGTAGCTATTAGCGACAACGAGGTTGCGTGGCTAGAGGTGGCGTCGATCCAAGGCTCACTAGAGAGACTTCTAAGACACAAACTGATCCAGCACGGTACAAAAGCGGTCTTTTGCTTAGATGTGCATCTAAAACTCTGCTCCAACATCGCCCTGCCACCAGAGGTGTACCTCTTTAGCTCAAGTGAGTTTATAAAAAACTTCAAAGCCCTATATAGAGACACTCCCATAAAGTATATATTTGCCCCCTACTCTCTTGAGGATAGCTCGCTTTTTACAAGTAGGATCACTCTTCCAAAGGTTCTAAAAAGTAGCATCTCCATCATAGAGCAGACTATCTTTGAGACATCATTTATCTACAAAGATATCTACTATGAAAGAGAGCTTTTAAGTCCGTTTTTTCTCCCATATCTTGAGGAGTTACTCAGCTTTTTGGACTCGGTATCGCTTGAGTATAGGCTTAAAAAATTCACACATATAGATCACTTTGAGCCTATTTTTGTAGATCGAAGTTTCAACATAAAAAAGTTTGGGCTATCATCAAAAGTGCTTATTTTTGAGAGTGATGTAGAGCTAATTAGTGATCAGATCCCATTTTTGGAGCACTACGCTCCGTGGGCTCGCACCATATATCTACTGCCATATAGCCAAGAGAGTGTCTCTCATAGCAAGGTCTATCTCTACAAAGATGCTACTCATCTACTCTCTTTGCTAAGAGATCTAAGCTACGATATGGCTCTTGTAGCGGGGTTTGATAAGTCCATACTAGATAATATGAGAGATGATAAAACAAGAGGACAGTTGAGTTTTACCTTATAGATCTAGCTACGCTTCTGTGATCTTCTATGAAGCGGGAGATGAGAGCATGAAACTCTTTGGAGTGGTTCATATGTACAAGATGAGCTAGTTCATGCACTATGACATAGTCGATCTGCGTGGTTTTTAACTCCATAAGTCTTGCGTTTAGTACTATCTCACCCCTGCTGTTGCAACTCCCCCATCTGCTCTTTAGTAGTTTGATGTTTAGCTTACTATACTCTAGATCCATAACTTGTGCAAAATGATCTAGCCTATGCGGTAGATACTCTCTTGCTTCGCTTAAATTTAGCTCATCGCACCTTCTTCGCCTAGGTGGTTTGCTTCTTAGCTCAGCTAGTTTTTTATCTATCCACTTGCGTCTGCTACTTAGTAGATCTAGTGCAAAACTCCTACTTTGCGATGGAGTTTTTAGCACAACCCTTAGATCCTTTGATACACTTATGTAGCTATGTTTAAGCCTTTTGTTGATGCGTAACTCAACGCTTAGATCATCAAGATCTATAAATGATAGGGTCTGTTTTGTTTGCATCTGCGAAACCTTTTAGTCTTAGACGGCAACTATCGCACTCACCACACGCTTTGTTGCCATCACTATAACAGCTCCAAGTTAGGTGAAGTGGCACACCAAGATCAAAGCTCTTTTTTACGATCTCGCCCTTGCTTAGGTGCAAAAGTGGGGCAAAGATCTCAAGCGAAGTGCTATCTTTTGTGCCAAGATTTAGGCTTTTTTGCATACTTTGTATAAACGACTCTCTGCAATCTGGATAGCCACTACTATCCTCCTCTACCACGCCAATACTTATGAGTGAAGCTTGCTCTTTTTCGCACAATGAGCCAGCTATGCTTAAAAAGATCCCGTTTCTAAACGCCACATAAGTTGATGGTAGCTCCTCGCTTACGCCATCTTGCCTCACTTCAAGTAGCGGATCTATGAGTGCATTTGTGGTTATGTTAGCTAAGAAGTCTAGATCTATAACATATCTTGAGCTAACTCCTAGATCATCACAAATAGCACTAAATGCCTCAAGCTCTTTTGTCTCGGTTTTTTGTGCATAGTTGAAGTGAAGTGCTACTATCTCATAGCCCATATCTCTAGTCATATACGCACATAGCGTGGAGTCAAGCCCACCACTTAGGATTACTACTGCTTTTTTCATATTGAGATCTTAACATAACTTCAAGCACCTTTTGTGTATAATGCCAAAAATTTGGAGGTAAAATATGCAGATAGATTTTAACCAGCAAGCACAAATAAACACAAATATGGGTACTGAAGCTATAAAAAAAGCGGTGGAGATTGACGCATCGCAGGCATCAAAGGTAGTTGAAGGACTTGAGCAACAACAAGCCGCAGTTGCACAAAACTTAGGCATGGGTATCAATCTAAACATCAAAGCATAATGTTAGAGTTTGACAACCAAACTTCACTAGAGGTGGATCTTAGGCTTTGTACTAAGATCGCCTCAAAATTCACAAAAAAAGATATCGAACTTCTGCTAGTAGATGCTAGTAGTATCCAAAACATAAATCTTACATATAGAAACATAGACAAACCAACCGATGTGCTAAGCTTTCCTATAAAGCAGAGCAAAAATACTCCGCTAGGTAGTATCGTGATCTGCTCAGATCTAGTAGAGCAAAAATCTAGCGAGCTATCGCACTCAAATAGTGAAGAGTTTACGCTACTTTTTATCCATGGGCTACTTCATCTTTTGGGCTATGATCATGAGGTGGATCGTGGTGAGATGAGGCAAAAAGAGCAGAGCATCATCAAAGAGTTTGGCTTGCCAAAAAGCCTAATCGTCCGCAGTGAGATACCCTAGATCTACTAGTTTGTTGTAGATCTTAGAGACTATCTCGCCTGTTGCAACGCCACCATGCCCGCCATGCTCAACCAGTACAGTTACGGCGTAACGAGGGTTTTTGTATGGTCCATAGGAGTTAAACCACGCGTGACTTCTAGTGTAGTACTCCATCTCATGCTCTAGGTCTCGCACCTTTATGTTCTGCTTGATCCCAACAACTTGTGCAGTACCTGTCTTGCCCGCTATCTTCACCTTAGTGTTTAGATATCTGTGAGCTGTTCCACTAGGTGAGTTACACACCTCATACATCGCTTTTTGTATAAGTGGTAGATGTTTTTTCTCATCACTGCTTAGCACATCATATAGCTCATCTTCTACTAGATCTTCGCCTAGAAATTTTGCAAAGTGTGGTTTTGGAAGCTTGCCCGTTGCCATTAGAGCAGTAAAAGTTGTGAGTTGAAGTGGAGTTGAGAGAAAATCACCCTGCCCGATAGATGTGTTGATAGTTTCGCCGATGTACCACGCTTTGTTATATTTTTGTCTCTTCCATTCGCGTGATGGTACTGTGCCAACAAACTCACTGGGCAGATCTATGCCTGTTTTTACACCAAGTCCATAACGCATAAGCTCGCTTGCCATCTTTTCATTGCCAAGCTTGATGCTAGCCTTGTAGAAGTAGTCATCACAACTCTCTCTGATGGCTCTTTTGAGATCCACAAACCCATGCCCCCCACCTTTCCAGCAACGAAACACCCGCCCGCCAACGGGTAGGTTTGAAGTACACACTACGCTAAAGTTTGAGCCAACCTCTTTTGATGTGTATGCAATAAGACCTAGTCCTGTTTTTATGGTAGATCCTGGGGGATATAGCCCGTTTGTGACCTTGTTGGTAAATGGCTTATCTAGCGAGTTTGAGAGCTTATCCCACATCGCTTGAGGCATACCATTTACAAAACTGTTTAGATCATACTCTGGGTAGCTTCCAGCACTTAGGATTGTACCATTTACATCCATCACTACAACCGCTCCCGCTTTGCCCTCAAAAAGACTTGAGATGTAGCTTTGAAGCTCTATATCTATGCCAAGAGTAAGCGTTGCGTCCTCTTTGGGGGTCACAAAGCCGATCTCCTCGATAGTTTGGTTTTTGGCATTGACTTTGATCTCTCTTAGCCCTGCTTCGCCTCGCAAGTAGCTATTGTACTGCTTCTCGATGCCTAGTTTGCCACTATATCCTGTTAGCTCATCATCTGGATCGCGTACTAGATCTTCAACGCTTGACTTTGCTACATAGCCTAGCGTGTGAGCTGCTGTTTTTGCGTATGGGTAGTATCTTTTTGGTGAAAGCTCAAGGTGCACATTTTCGTTGAGATTTAGCCTTGAGTAGAGTGGCATAATGGTCTCATAGGGCACAAAATCAACCACATCTATAAACTTATGGTTGTAGTAGGAGTTGGTTTTTAGGTAGTTTTTCTTCATCTTTTCGCGGTCTAGATCTGGGAGATGCTCTACGATAAAGTCTATCTCTTCATCTAGCTTACTTTTAGGAGATCTACTCTCCAGATGTGGGGCGAGTTGCACCTTAAAACCTAGCTCATTTATAGCAATGGGTCTGCCCTTTATATCAAAGATCTCCCCTCTTACAGGTGCGATCAGCTCTGTTTTGGTGCTATTGGCATAGGAGAGTCTCTCATAGTGTTCATTTGACTTGATAGCTAGAAAAAAGACTCGAACCAGCAGTGCAATCCAGATGAGTATAAAAAGAGTGATGATTATCTTGAGTCTCATAGTATGCTCACTATAAAAAACTCTATAAGTATATAGTAGATGATGTAGTATGACCAGCTTGGCGTCTCTAGCATAAACACAGTACTAAGTATGGTGGCAAAAAGCAAGTAACCAACATAAACAGCAACAACCATCACAAAGAGTTTGCAGTTTTTACAACTTAGGTTTTTCTCTATTTTTGGCATAAAGATCTTGCTAAGCAGTACAAAATAAAAGAGTGTACTAAGGAAGATAAATGAGTGCTGAGCTTCCAAAAATAGCAGGCATATAAGCACAAATATAATCATTAGTGTGTTTGACTTTTTGATAGCTTGTGAGTAGATGCCATAAAGCAGTGCAAAAAGTGGCGGTAAAAATAGGTGTATGCCCGCAAGTGCGGTATATAGTAAAAAGAGGGCTAAAAATAGTAGTAGTTTTAGATTTCTTTTATAAGTGAAACTTCGTTGCATATTGGAAATAGTTTACATTTGATGCAGTCTGCCCAGATCTTCTGCTCTGGTAGGTCTGTTTTTGGGATCTCTTTAAAGCCTAGTTTTAGGAAAAATCCAGCTTGATAAGTTAGACTAAGTACTCGTTTTAGTCCGAGATCTTTTGCCTCTTTGAGCAGTGCAAGAACTAGATCTCTGCCTACGCCCTTGCCTCTTAGATCTTCTCTGACTATGAGTGATCTAACCTCTGCTAGCTCTATGGTGTGTATATGCAAAGCACTAAAGGCAACAAGCTCATCTCCATCTTTAGCAAGTGTGTATGAGCGGATATTGGTTGCGATCTCATCATCAGATCTATGCAGTATAATCCCCTCGTCTACCTCTTTTTTGACAAGCTTTTGCATACTAGCTACATCGCTTAGTTTTGCTTTTACTAGCTTCATTGATCCTCTTTGATATTATGGTATATGAGTTTTATAAGCTCGCTAATACCTCGTCTTTTTACGCTTGATACCATTAGAGCATCTGGGAACTCTCGCTTAAGAGCTGAGATCTCTTTTTGGTTGAGCTTATCTAGCTTTGTAAAAACTCTAAGTACTGTTTGGTTTTGTCTTTTGATCTCCTCTAGGTAGAGGGCAACCTCTTTGTCGATGGCAAGATCTGGGTGTCTTGCATCTACTAGATGCAAAAAGAGCTTGATCTCATCTCGGCGAAGCAGAAACTCATTTAGCTCCCTACCCCACTCCTCTTGAAGTGACTTAGAGACTTTTGCATAGCCAAATCCTGGAAGATCCACAAAACGAGCTTGGTGTCTGCTTGCATCTTCTCTATCTAAAAACTCCACATCAAAAAAGTTTATAAGTCTAGTTTTACCAGGAGTTGATGAGACTTTGGCTAAGTTTTTTTGGTTTGTTAGTGCATTTAGTAGTGAGCTTTTGCCACTGTTAGATCTCGCTATAAATACCACTTCAGGCTTTGGATCTAGATCTTGTGATAGCTTTAGATTTGGCGAAGAGAGTATAAATTTTGCACCGATTATATCTGTCATTTTTTCTCTTCTATATCAAAGATCATTATAACAGGCTCACTTTTTGCACCTTTAGCATACGCCTTGCCCTCAAGAGACTTTAGCACCACCTCATCGCCTATGATCTCTTTTTTCTCATTGATCTGTCTTAGTCTGACTTGTTTGTAGAAGTGGTACTCCTTCTCATTTGGCATATAGATCGCCTTTTGAGCTTTGCCTGTATATATAGATCCATCATCTGTAACTATGTAAAACGAAGCATCACCCTCTGCTACAAACTTAGTCGGCTTTTGGTTCTCATCTGTATAGACGGTTACTTTTGTGGCGTTTAGCTCATCACTGCCTTTTATGATGTTTACATCTCCCTCAAAAACAGAGATCCCCTTTGCTTGATCACCTGTAAAGTTTTCTGCCTTGATTCTTAACTCCTCAGAAGCCAAACTAAGCACAAGCAGTGTAAATAGTGCCAAAAGTCTCATCTTTTCTCCTCTATATAGTAGATAGCAGATATGTTTTTTGAGACTGTTTTTTCAGCATTAACATTGTGAGTGAGATAATCACCCGTGATGGTATTTTTGCCCATAGTGGCTATATACGGGGTTTTTGATGTGGCGATTGATGTTTTTTTGTTGTATGTTGCTTCATCTGTTTTAAACTCAAGCCCATCATCTTTTTTGTAGTATACATCGCCATTCGCATAGATAATCTCATCTTTATAGATAGCCTCTTTTGAGCTTAGATGTGATACTACCTTTTTGCTACTATCTGTGTATGATGTATTTTTGAGTACATATCTGTCCTTAAATCTTTGTGCTTCTGTCGCAAC
Source organism: Sulfuricurvum sp. (assembly GCA_041669045.1). Classification (GTDB taxonomy): domain Bacteria; phylum Campylobacterota; class Campylobacteria; order Campylobacterales; family Sulfurimonadaceae; genus JBAYBZ01. The sequence goes on from JBAYBZ010000002.1 coordinate 18,212, forward strand.
CATCGTAGTTTCTAGCCCTTTTTTACTAATCTCATATAGTGTAAAATCGAAAATATTTAGTAGTGCAATCTCTTCGCCTTGCACCTCATCTCTTTGGTGCGGTTGAAAAAGAGTTGCTATAAAAATAAGCACTATAAGCGTTGTGGAGAAAAATTTATTTAGCATATTTTAAAGCCATTTTGCTACAAACTCATCATATTTGCCATTTTTTTGCAAAATCATCTCTATCATATCTCTAACAACCGCGTCACCACCGTTTCTCTCAAGCACGACATCAACGCTAGATCTAACCTCTTTTACTGCATCAAGCGGGGCGAAACTCATACCAACAGATCTTAGTAGTTTTAGATCATTTAGATCATCTCCTATGGCAGCAACTTCGCTTAGATCTACTCCTAGATCTACGCAAAGCTCTTCTAAAACCGCTAGCTTATCTTTGACCCCTTGAAAGATATGCTTGATGCGAAGCTCTTTTGCTCTATTTGTCACAATAGGCGTGTTTCTACCTGTGATAATGGCAAACTCAAGCCCCAGCTCATAGCTGTGAACTATGGCAAAACCATCTTTAACATGAAAGTTTTTAAGCTCTAAACCATTTGCATCATAGATGATCTTGCCATCACTTAGGCAACCATCTATATCAAGCACTACAAGAGAGATCATAGTAGATCTTTGGTGCTTGGAATACCGATGCGATCGTTTTTTGCCAATGCTCTACGAAGTGCCACGGCAAAAGATTTGAATGTCGCCTCAACTATGTGATGTTTGTTTTTGCCTCTTTGCATCACTATGTGAGCAGATATGCCAGCTTTTGTGACAAGTGAGCCAAAAAACTCCTCTGCTAGCTCAACATCAAAGCTACCAACTTTGCCACTCACATCTACATCATATACTAGATATGGTCTGTTACTTAGATCTAGATCTGTGCTAACACACGCCTCGTCCATCACCACGGAGGCACTCCCAAATCTCTCTCTGCCTTGAAGTGGGTATAGCTCGCTATGTAGAAGTGAGCCTAAAACGATGCCAATATCCTCGACACTATGGTGATCATCTATATGTGTGTCGCCTTTGCACTCCACTTCAAGATCCATCAGTGAGTGCTTTGCGAGGCTTGTTAGCATATGATCTAAAAACCCTACTCCGCTGTTTATGTTAGATCTTCCGCTTCCATCTACCCTTAGCGATACAGTGATATCTGTCTCTGCTGTTTTTCTACTCTTTGTTACCATTTAGTCCTCTTTAACTATAAATGAGCCTACAAAATTTTTGCGTCTTACAAAGTCTCTAGCCTCTTGCTCGCCTTTGAAGCCCCTTAGCCACACTCTAAATAGGCGGTTGCCATCTACTTCAATATCTTTGATGATGGCGGTATAACCATCGGTGTTATTATACTTTTGTTGTGTTAATTGAGCACCCTCAAAACGAGCAAATGCACCGATTTGCACCGCAAATCCTTCTACGCCCACTTGATGTGGAAGCCTATCAAGCTCTTTAGCCGATGGTATCACTTTTGTGCCCTTTGCTGCAAAACCTAGTATCTCAAGTTTTACAGGAGCTGTACCCTCACGAAGCATATCGATCTCTTTTGCCGCGGTGTTAGATAGATCTATAACTCTTGATGCCACAAATGGTCCACGATCGTTGATCCGCACCACAACCACTCTGCCATTTTTCTTATTTGTCACTCTTACGATCGTGTTCATCGGCATAGTTTTGTGTGCGGCGGTCATATCGTACATATTGTAGGTTTCGCCATTGGAGGTCTTTTTGCCATGGAAGTTTGGGCCATACCAGCTAGCGATCCCATCTTCTTTATCGCCCACACTCACAACTGTTGGGTAGTACTTTATGCCATTTATGACATAGGGTCTCATTGTTGGGTGCGAGTAGTTCTCTTTTGGCATAGTTGGAGATGTAGGCACAGGTGACATATATGGCGAGCTACTCTTCTGACTGCACCCACTAAGAAGCAGTGCCACAGTAGCTGCAGTACCTAGATAGAGCCTCATCTAAGAACCAACTTCTCACCCACCTTTATGAGCGAGCCTTTGAGGTTGTTTAGGGACTGCAACTCTTTTGAGCTTATGCCAAACTCTTTAGCGATCGCATCTAGCGTATCACCCTTTTTGACTATATAGTGCGTTTTTATAGGGTTTATGTTTGGTATATTTATGTTTTGCCCCACCTTTAGAAGTGTGCTTTTTAGGGAGTTAAACTCCTTTAGTATAGCGACACTCACGCCGTGTGAAGCGGCGATCTTGCTTAGGTTATCACCAGCTTTTACTCTATAAACATAGTGGATAGCCTGCATAGGATCAGCTTTGTAGTTTTGCTTAAACGACGCTAGTTTTGAGTATGGTATATAGATCCTATACTCTTTTATGTATGGCGGGACAAACTCTTTTAGTAGGTGCCTATTTAGGTTGCTAAGCTCACTTAGAGGCATATCTACAAGCCTTGCTATGCGTTGCAGTGACTCACCTGCTGGGACTTTTACCTTTGTTATAGACTCTGCACTCGCACGATTTAGCACAAACTCATACTTTGAAGTACTTAAAAACTCCTCATCATTGCCCATCATCGCAAGTGAGACTATCTTTCTGATGTGGTTTCTACTCTCAAGCGGGATATACTTTTTGTTTGGATCTAAAAGCACTCCTAGATCATCGCTACCTGCTTGTTTGATGGCACGACTTAGCTTGCCCTCTCCGCAGTTGTAAGCAATAGCTACAAGATACCACTTGCCAAATCGGTTATGTAGCTCACTTAGGTATTTCGCCGCCGCCTCGGTTGATTTGAGTAGATCTCGCCTCTCATCGACAAACTCATCTATCTTTAGCCCATAAAGTCTAGCAGTTGATGGTATAAACTGCCAAAGCCCTGAAGCACTCGCACTTGAGTATGCACGCACCAAAAAGTGTGACTCCGCAAGCGAGAGATATAAAAACTCTGGCGGGATATTGTACTTTGCTAGTATGCTCTTCATTGCAGGTACAAAGTGCGAGCCATTATCCATTGCAGTAAAGAAGTTTTGAGCTTTTAGTATGGCGACATTTTTATTTTTAAACTCGTTGAAAGTTTTATCATTTATAAATGAGACATTTATGTCAAAGGCGTCTAGTATAGCGAGGTTTTTGATGTATGCTTGAGAGTAAGTTAGGTTTGCACTAAGTGCCATGGGGAGTAGAGTAAATAGAAGTTTTTTTAACATATTTGTAAGCCTTAATAATATTTTTATCTATAAAAACCGTTTATTATAGCAAACAAAAGCAAAAATTAAGATGATATTATCAAATATTAAAAAGTTTTCGGCTATTTTGGGTGGTTATGGCGATGATCTCCTCTACGCTTACTCCTAAGATCTCGGACATTTTTTGGGCTATATGTATGGTGTAAGATGGCTCATTTCTCTTGCCTCTATGTGGCTCTGGTGTAAGGTATGGTGCGTCTGTCTCTATAACAAGTCTATCTAGCGGTATGCGAGGGAGTATCTCTACAAGTTTTCTAGCATTTTTAAATGTCACAACCCCGCCGATCCCAAAGTAAAACCCATCTTTTGCAAGGCTAAGAAGTTGCTCATCAGCATTGAAGCAGTGAAGCACGCCCCCAACCTCGCCTGCACCATGACCCACGAGCATCTCTTTAGAGTCTCTTGAGGCGTCTCTTATGTGTACGATGAGCGGTTTTTTGTACTTTTTGGCTATGGCTATCTGCCTTGCAAAGATCTCTTTTTGCCTTGTTTTTTCTAGCTCTTTTTCTTCGCTACTTCCCTCAAGTCGGTAGTAGTCGAGCCCGCATTCACCTACTGCAACGCACTTTGGATCTGTGATGTGCTTGATGAGCAGATCCTCATCATAACCATCTATATCGTAGGGGTGAACTCCTACTGCAAAGTAGATCTTTTCATACTTTTTGCTTAACCCTACTGCCTTTGGAAGTGTCGCAAGATCTGCTGCTGGCACTATAAACGCCTGCATATCATTTGCACGATCTAACACCTCATCAAGATCAGCTTCAAACCTCTTGTCGTCCAGATGTATGTGTGAATCTATGATCATTTTAGTATCTCTTTTGCAAACTCTAGTGCCTCTTTTGTAATCTTATCGCCACTTATGATGCGTGCGATCTCCTCGATGCGACCACTGTGATCTAGCTCTTTTATGTGTGAAGCACTACCATCTTTATGCACCAAAAAGTGCTGTGACGCCATCGATGTAAGCTGTGACTGATGCGAGATGGCAAAGATCTGGTAACTGTTTGATAGCTCTTTTAGAACTCGTGCTACGCTCATAGACTCCTCTCCGCTTAGGTTCGCATCGATCTCATCTAGTATAAGCACCCCGCCATCACATCTTAGATGCTTCGCTCTTATGGCAAGTAGTGCTAGTCTAAGACGGTTAAACTCCCCAGTACTAAGCTGTTTAAGAGGGCTTTCTCCTAGTGTGATACTCACCTCATCTCTGCCTTGTGCACTCACTTCACAGCTCAAAAGCTCCACCTTCGCATCTCGCAGGTATAGCTCCCTAAGGTAGCCATTTAGCTGAGCCATAAACTCACCTATATAGCCACTTCTAAGGGTGCTAAGCTTGTGAGATAGCTCATCTATCTTGCTAGATAGAAGATCTACTCTTTTTGCAAGCTCATCTCTTGAGTGCTCTATATTTTCGAAGCGTTTTAGCTCATCAACTTTTAGTTTTTTGTGCTCAAGTGCCTCTTTGATCGAGCCATAGCGACGCTTAAGCTCGCTTAGTGCTTCTATGCGATCAAGTACGCTCTCTACATCGACATCATCTAAGCTTTTAGCCCTCTCTATGGCACTCTCAAGCGTTGCTCTTAGGTTGTTTAGTGTATCACTTAATGCTGAGCTATCCTCATCAAGTAGATCTAGTGCCGCGTAGACACTATGTTCACTCTCAAAGATCATCATCGCTTGCGAGATCGCCTCAAGTACTTTCTCTTTTTTAGATAGCTCTTTTTTGATCTCCAAAAGCTCCTCATCTTCGCCGATCTTTGGATCTACTGAGCTGATTTTTTCTATCTCAAAGCGTGCAAACTCCATCAGTTCTACCACTCTTTTTTGCTCATCATCGATGCGATCTAGCTCTTTTTTAGCCTCTATAAACTCTGCGTAGCTACTTGCGAGAGTGCTTTTGAGATCTACTATGGTTTTATCTTTTTTTGCGACTCCAAGATCAAGTAGATCTAGCAAGTTTACCTGCTCAAAGTCGCTAAAATCTCTAAGCGATAGGTGTCTAACAAACCTAGAGCTAATATCTTGCATACTCTTTTTTGAGATGTTTTGGTTGTTTATAAAGTATCTGCTTTTATCTTTTTTGGTATGCTTAAAGATGAGCAGATCCTCATCGTCATACTCCTCTACTTCCCATGCCACGCTACTTTGAGCCACTTCGGCGTCACACGAGCTAAATCCAAGCGAGCTTAAGAGTGAAGCAAAAAATATAGACTTCCCGCTCCCACTAGGTCCACTAAAAACTACCAAACCCCTCTCAAACTCCAGCGAAACTTCGCTAAAGCTTAGAAAGTTTTTAAGGTAAAATCTCTCGATCATTCGCCCCACCCAAGTTTCTCTTTTAGTGCCATAAAGTAGTTGTACTCCTCTTTGTGTATCAGTTTGATAGTGTTTTGAGCAAGCCTTATGTGCAGGCTCTCGCCCTTTGCAAGCTCGTGCATATCTTGTCCATCAACTATGATGAGTGCTCTATCATCTAGTGTTTTTAGCTCAAGTGAAAATCGCCCTGGAAGCACGACGGGGCGTTGTTTTAGAGAGTGCGGACAGATGGGTGTGAGTGCAAAAACATTGCTCATAGGAAAAAGTACAGGTCCACCCGCTGAGAGATTGTATGCTGTTGAGCCTGTTGGCGTAGAGACTATAAGCCCATCGCCGTAGTATGTGTTAAACGCTTTTGAGTCTACAAGTGTCTCTATATGGATCATCTTTGAGACTCGTTTGCGAGTTAGGACTATGTCGTTAAACGCGTACATTTTGCTAACTTTTGAGTTTTTCATAACAGTAGCTTCTAGCAGGGATCTCTGCTCGATCTTATACTCGCCTCTTAGCATCTTTTGCAAAAAGATCTCAAACTCATCAAGCGATAGATCTGCCAAAAACCCAAGTCTACCCGCGTGGATCCCAAGTATGGGTATATCGTAGCCAAAGGATTTTCGCACCGTAGATATAAGTGTGCCATCACCGCCAAAACTAACTATAAAGTCGCATGTTACGCAGATCTTTTGAAGGCTTTTGCCACCACTTTGTGAGATCATCTCTGCACTTCTAGCCTCAAGCATCACACGAATGCCCTGCTTTTCAAAGATCTCTTTTAGCATAAGAAAGCCACTTTTAAGCTCTGGCGTATCTGGTCTTAGGATAACGCCAACTAGTTTTATCTCTTTTTGTATCAAATTTCAACTCAATAGTAAGATAGTTTTCTACCATTATACAACAAAATAAAAAACATCATAATCGCAACTTTTTATCACAAAAAGTATCATAATTATAACAAAATATATTTATTACTCACCGTTATAATATAAAAAACATTGATAATTTAAGCTTTACATAAGTTTAATAAGCTCATAATGCTAGCGTAATTTGTGATAACATATATAAACATCATAAATCACATCACAAAAAGGAGAATAGATGAAAGTAACTAAGTTATCCATAGTAGCAGCAATGCTGGTTGGTTCAACTCTTAGTGCGTTTGATTATGAGGTTGATGCACTTGCAAAGCTCTGGTATCAAACATCAGACTTTAGCGGTAGCGGTGCAAGTCAAGCACAAAAAGATGCAGATCTTTTTGACAAGGGTGGCGGAAGCAAGGCTCTTAACTCACTGGGAAATGCTTCGCTTTTAGTGGGTGCTAAAGCGAGCGTAAACGATGATCTAAAAATCGGCGGTAGTATCTATGGACTTAGTACTCTAGGTCTTGATGGTAACTTGGTAAGTGCTACTCCATCAAACAAAGTTGGTATGCACGCAGAGGATAAAGCGACTGATGATCAGTGGTGGGCAAGAGAGCTGTGGCTAGCTTATACTATGTCAAACACTACTCTAAAAGTGGGTCGTCAAGAGCTAAACACTCCACTACTCTTCACAGAGAAATGGAATGTCGTAGATAATACTTTTAATGCTGCATTACTAATCAACAATGATATACCAGATACCACTCTAATAGGTGCATTTGTTGGTAAATCAAACGGCGTAGCTGGTGGCTCAACTGTCGCGTTTGATGGTGAATTTAACTCTTTTGCTAACCATGGTGCTGTCGCAGTGGGTGCAATCAACAAGTCAATCCCAAATACAAATTTGCAAGCGTGGTATTATAGCATAACATCAGCGGCAAAAGCGTTCTGGCTACAAGGTGATACTTCACAACTAGACAAAACCATAGATCTAGGTGTACAGTTTGCACATCTAAAACCATCTGTTGATGACTTTAAAGGTGCTGGCGATGATGGCAAAAAAGGCACAAGCATCGGAGCTGTAAAAGCTGCTATAAATGTTGCTGATTCTACTTTTTATGCTGCGTTTTCTAAAGCTGGCAAGGGTGAAAACAACACAAACTTCTCAAATGCTGCAACAGATGACAAATCAAACATCTATACTGCACTAGGTAGCATCTGGTTTGATGGTGAGCACACAACAAAGTCTGATACAAAAGCGTGGAAAGTTGGGGCTTCAACTAAACTTGTACCATATGTAACACTATCAACTAGCTATGGTCAAGCAAAACAGGGTAACAACGGCGATAGAAGAGATCTAAGCGAGAGAAATGAGTACTCTGCATTTGATCTTATCGCTTCTACTGGATACAAAGCGTTTGGTTTTACTGCGATCTACAACAACTATGTGATCAAGTATCTAAACGGTGGCAATGGCGGTAACGCTTTAGATGGTGACAAACTAAAAACAAACACTATTCGTTTTATAGCGTCACTAAAATTTTAGGCTAAAATAGTCTTCATACAGAGTCGTTTCGACTCATCTCCTGTACATACTTCCTATACTTTGGGGCTTATGCTCCAGAGTTAAAACTCTTTCAAAGGCTAACTTTGGTAAAATCGCAAAAAAATAGTTTAGGCGTGTAAATGAGAACACATTTTTGTACAGAACTAAGCCAAGAAGATGTCGGCAAAGAGGTCGTACTTGCTGGCTGGGCAAATAGTTATAGAGACCATGGTGGTATAGTTTTTATAGATCTAAGAGACAAAAGCGGACTGATCCAGCTCACTTGCGATCCAGCTGATAGCAGAGCCTCTCACGAGGTGGCAAATGGTGTGCGAGATGAGTTTGTGCTTGTCGCAAAGGGTAAGGTTCGCCACCGTGGCGAGGGACTAGTTAATCCTAGGCTAAAAACGGGAGCTATCGAGATCGTAGTGAGTGATCTAAGAGTTGAGAACCGCTCAGCAACGACACCTTTTGTCATAGGTGATAAAAATGTCGGCGAAGAGACAAGGCTAAAGTATCGCTACCTTGAGCTTAGAGATCCATCTATGTATGAGGCGTTTAGGCTTAGATCTAAAGCTGCGATCGCCGCTAGAAACACACTAGATGAGCTAGGGTTTTTGGAGGTTGAGACACCAATTTTGACAAAATCCACACCAGAGGGAGCAAGAGACTATCTTGTGCCATCTCGTGTGCATGAGGGTGAGTTTTATGCACTTCCACAATCCCCGCAACTCTTTAAACAGCTACTTATGGTAGGTGGTTTTGATCGCTACTTTCAGATAGCAAAGTGCTTTAGAGATGAAGATCTAAGAGCTGATCGTCAGCCAGAGTTTACACAGATAGATGTTGAGATGAGCTTCTGTGATGCTGAAGATGTTATGGGCGTAGCTGAAAAACTTCTAAAGTCTATGTTTGGTGCATGTGGTGTTGAGATAGATCCACCATTTAACCGCATAACATATAGCGATGCGATGGAGAAATATGGCTCAGATAAGCCAGATCTTCGCTACGATATGGCAATGGTAGATGTGATCGACATCTTTGAGAGATGCGACAATGAGATCTTCACATCAATCGCCAAAGATCCAAAGAAAAACCGCATAAAAGCTCTTGTTGCAAAAGGTGCAGATCTAATCTTTTCTAAACGAGAGATGAAGAGCTTTGAGGAGTTTGTTCGCCAGTTTGGAGCAAGTGGGCTAGGATACTTTCAGATGAAAGAAGATGGTCTAAAAGGACCACTTGCTAAGTTCTTTAGCGAAGCAGATCTAGGCGAGATCACCACAAGACTAGATCTAAAAGTTGGCGATGTCGTCTTCTTTGGTGCGGGTGAGAAAAAAACCGTTTGGGACTATATGGGCAGACTTCGCATATTTATAGCAGAGCATGAGAAGATGAACCTTGTTCCACAAGATGCTTATGAGTTTGTCTGGGTGGTGGACTTTCCTATGTTTGAGGTTGAAGATGGCGTAGTTAAGGCACTTCACCACCCTTTTACTCAACCTAAAGATCTAGATCGCGATGACCTTGAGGAGATCAGCTCCATAGCTTATGATATCGTGCTAAATGGTGTTGAGCTTGGCGGTGGAAGTATTCGTATCCACAAACAAGAGATGCAAGAGCGTATCTTTAAGCTTCTTGGCATTAGTGATGAAGAGGCTAGAGAGAAGTTTGGTTTCTTGCTAGATGCTCTAAAGTTTGGTGCTCCTCCACATGGTGGTTTTGCTATTGGTTTTGATCGCCTTATGATGCTACTGACTAAAAAGTCAAGTATACGCGATGTGATCGCATTTCCAAAGACTCAAAAGGCCTCATGTTTGCTAACTTCAGCACCTAGTGAAGTTGAAGCGTCGCAACTAAGAGAGTTGCATATAAAGCTAAGATGAAAAAGCTAGCTCTTTTCATCGGTGCTCCTGGGAGTGGCAAAACCACGAACGCTGAACTGCAGGCAAGTAGCAATGAGCAGATCTCTCACTACTCCACAGGTGATCTACTTCGTGCCGAAGTTGCAAGCGGGAGCGAGCTTGGCAAACTCCTAGATAGCTATATGTCAAAAGGGCTTATTGTCCCAATTGAACATGCTATCAAGACTATAACAAATGCACTCCTCTTAGCCCCAACTCCCTATATCATCATAGATGGCTACCCTAGATCACTAGAGCAACTAGATGCACTAGAGCAGTTTCTAAGCAGTGGCACAGATGTAAAACTGTGCGGAGTTGTGGAGATCTTTGTGAGTGATGAAGTGGCAAAGGAGCGAGTCGTTGGAAGAAACCGCGGAGCAGATGATGATCTAGCGGTTTTTGAAAACCGTCTAAATCTCTACAAAGAGCCACTAGAGGCGATTAAAAGCCACTACGCTAAGCAAGATCTGCTATACAGAGTAGATGCAAATGGGGAGCTTGAGCAGATCCAAAAAGATACTTCGTCTCTGCTTGCAAAGCTTTTTAGCTAGGATTATCCTAGCTTAGCAACTATGGTTGCTTGAACCTCGTCTATATTTTTAGTACCATCAACTTTTATATACTTTAGCTCACTATTACCACTCGCCTCATCGTTGTAGTAGGTTATGAGAGGTTTTGTCTGAGTGTGGTAGATCTTTAGTCTATCTAGCACCACCTCCTCTTTGTCATCATCTCTTTGCACTAACGGCTCACCTGTTACATCATCTTTGCCATCAACTTTTGGCGGATTGTATATGATATGATAGGTTCTACCACTTGCAAGATGTGCTCTTCTGCCTGACATTCGCTTAACTATCTCATCATCGCTCACATCGATCTCAACAACCGCGTCTATCTTTACGCCTGCATCTTTTAGTGCATCTGCTTGAGCTATGGTTCTAGGAAATCCATCTAGCAAGTAGCCATTTTGACAGTCACTCTGCTTTACTCTCTCTTTTACAAGCCCTATGATAATCTCATCGCTCACAAGTTTACCTGTGTCCATCGCCTCTTTAGCAAGTTTGCCAAGCTCGCTCCCCTCTTTTACCGCAGCTCTTAGCATATCGCCTGTTGAGATTTGTGGTATGGTGTAGCGTTTTGTTAGAAATGTAGCTTGCGTACCCTTACCTGCCCCTGGTGCTCCTAGAAGTATTATTTTCATATCTTGTCCTAAATTTTTTAAAATTATAGCTCTTTAGCCCTTTTGTAAGCCTTTGAGATCGCCTCCATAAAGGCAGATCTAACACCTGCTTGCTCAAGTGTGGCATAACCCGCTGCTGTTGTTCCAGCGGGACTCATTACACTATCTTTGAGATCAGATGGTTTTGTCTCTTCTAACAGTGGTGCAAAACCACTAAAAAGCCCTCTAGTAAGTGCGAGTGCATCTCTGCGAATTAGCCCCTCTCTAACCGCACCATCGCTTAGTGCTTCAGCAACAAGAGCCAAAAATGCAGGTCCGCTACCAGCTAGTGCAGTTGCGATATCTAGCTCATTTTGAGTGTTTAGCCAGAGCGTTTCTCCGATGGAGCCAAAGAGAGCTTTTGCTTCATCTTTGTACTCCTCATCACCACAAAGCGTAGTCATAGATCTATGCACACTTGCTGCTAAGTTTGGCATTGCTCTCACGACACTCTCGCTCTTGAAGTTTTGCTTGAGTCTCTCAATGCTCACACCCGCTAGCACCGAGTAGAGCACCCTAGATCTACCATTTAGCTTAGTTGAGACCTCTGCGATATTTGCAGGCTTTACACATAGTATGACGCTCTTATCGCTCACATCAAACCCATCTATAAGCTCTTTTTGTATGCTTATGCCAAGATTAGCCTCAAACTCATCTAGCTTAGCCATACTTCTACCAACCACCACAAGCTTATGAGCATCTTTTAGCCCATTTGCTATACTAAACGCCATATTGCCATTACCAACTATTACTATCATGCTAGCTCCTGTATCAATCTCTCTTGCCCGATGCGATAGAGTGCAAAGTCATATTTTAGCGGATCTGACGCATCAAACCTCTTAAGTGAGTCTGTTAGCTCCAGTGCCGCCTCAAGATCGTAGCTTTTGCGACTTAGTAGTCCTAGTTTTTTTGAGACATTGAAGGTGTGCGTATCTAGTGGGATTATAAGATCAGTCTTGCTCACCCCACTCCAAAGCCCCATATCTATGCTATCAGATCTAACCATCCATCTAAGAAACATCATCCACCGCTTTAACGCCCCGCTACCTTTTGTTTTGCCACTAACTTTTGAGAGCAGAAAATCATATCCACTCGATGAGTGATCATAGTTAGATCTTATAGCATCGATGAGTTTTGCTACTCCATCTATGACACTCCCACTCTTCTCATAACCACCTAAAAAGATCGCCTCAAGTGAACTCTGTTTTTTAAGTCGCAAGAGGGAGATAAAAAGAGCGATCACATCTTCGCTTTTTTGAAAACGGTAGTAGTGATAAGACAGGGCGTGCTTAATCTTATCTTCATCTGCATCTAAGAGACTAAACTCAAGCGAGTCTAAAAACTTCACTATCTGCTTAACATTGCCATAAGCAAAAAGAGCACACACAAGGGCTATATACTCATCATTGTGGCGTTTTGCTACCATGATGGGATCAAGCCTTGTGCCACTTAGCTCATCGCTTCTAGATCTCTTAGCCACCTCCGCATCAAGTAGAGCTTTAAGATTTTGGTCTAAAGGCTTTAATGACATCTTCGTTTGTTTCTATATAAGGTGCGTCTATGAGATCTAGGCAGTATGGCACCGCTGGAAATACCGCATCAAGGCACTCTCTGATGGACTTTGGCTTACCTGGTAGGTTGATGATGAGACTTGATCCTCTAATCCCTGCAGATTGGCGTGAGAGTATCGCAGTTGGCACGAACTGCAAGCTTACTTGACGCATAAGCTCGCCAAATCCTGGAAGCATCTTCTCACATACCGCCTCAGTCGCCTCTGGTGTTACATCTCTCTTTGCTGGCCCAGTTCCACCTGTGGTAACTACCAAAGAGCAAGACTCATCATCACAAAGCTCTCTAAGTGTCGCTTCTATGATCTCTTGCGAGTCCTCAACACATCTATAAACTATCTCAAAAGGTGTCTTTAAGTACTCCCTCATAGTATCTTGTATAGCCACGCCAGAGATGTCATCGTAAAGCCCCCTGCTTGCACGATCACTTGCCGTTAGAACGCCTATCTTGACCATAAAGTGCTCCCTATTTTTTTAAAATTGTAGCTTTTATAAAAAAATAGTACAATAGGGCACTTCATTTAAAGGATAAAGATGTTAGTTCAAAGAGTTCTACTTCCTGTTTCAGTGGTTATGATGTTTAGTGCGTGCTCAACGATGCAAGATCGTATAAAAGAGGATCTTGAGCCAAAAGAGTGCACTATTGCGGGTGCAAAAGCCCCATTTTGGGCGTGTGGAAACTACAATGAGAGTGATCGCTACCTCGCTGTTGGCTCAGCACCTATCTCTAAGCTTGGCTATGACTTTACTAGAAAAGATGCTCTTACAAACGCTAGAGCAAACTTAGTAAATGAGATCGAAGTGGAGGTAAAGGCAAAAACAGAGAGCTATATGCGATCAACTGGCATAAGCGACACCGAGTCGATCGAGAGAGTTGTGAGTATCGTCTCAAGGCAGACCTCAAGTATGGTTCTAAATGACTCTACGCAGATCAACTCATGGGAAAACCCAAACGATAAGTTTTTATATCTATTGGTTGCTACGCCAAAATCAAGCGTCAATAGAGTAGTAGATGAAGAGATTAAAAAAGCTCTTAGCTCGCTAGATAGCCTTTAGGAGTGGGCTATGAGGCTAGTTTTGATCCCACTTGTAGCTCTACTACTTACTGCTTGTTCGGCTAAAAAAGATCCAACCGAGATAGATCGCACAACTCAGCAACAAAATGCCAAAGAGGCTCTAAAAGGGCTATGAGACTGCATATATCTCTTGTGTTACTAGCACTGTTTTTTAGTGCTTGTAGCCAAAAAGTGACCATAGATAAGCTCTCGCCACCCATCATAGAGAGTGCAAATGGCGTAAAAAGAGTAGCGGTGATGAGCTTTGAAAATGATCGCGTGATGCTTGCAAATAAGATCGAATCAAACCTTGCAAAAGTTTTACTAAACGAAAAACCATACTTTACGCTTGTAAGCTCATCTCAGCGAGACGCCATACTGCAAGAGCAGAAGTTTCAATACTCAAGTCTTGCTTCAAGAGAGACTCGCATAGAGATAGGCGAGCTACTAGGTGCTGAAGCACTCATCACGGGTGAGCTTAAAAACCCATCAACCCAGAGGCACAAATACTACGAAAACCGTTATAGATGTGTAGATAAAAAGTGCAAACAAAAGAGCATTTATAGCGTGAGTTGCACTCGCAACACCTACACACTAGAGGCGAGTGTACGAGTGGTAGGTGTAGAGAAAGGCGAGGTGATCTTTAGCGATAACTTTATAGAGTCCACTAGCAGATCAGCTTGTAGTGACTCAAGCTACTCCCTGCCAGATGCAAGCCTCATAAACGCTCTGCAAGCTCAAAATATCGCCGATAAGTTTTTGCCCTACATCGCTCCTACTAGATCTAAGGTGAGCTTAAAACTCTTTGATAGTCCAGATATCAGCTACACAAGCAAACAAAAAGATCTACTCAAAAATGCCCTCGCCTACCTTGAGCTAGGTGAGCTAGATAGAAGCGATGAGCTACTAAGCCAGCTTTTGACCTCCACGGGTGATAGTTGCTTTGTGGCAGCTTATGATCTAGGCGTAGTCAAGGAGAGCAAGGGCGAGCTAGATAAGGCACTCTACCTATATACACTCTCTGATCGGCTAAGCAAAAAGCCAGATGCTGACATAGTAAGCTCCATCAGTCGCATACGAGATCAGATAGAGTCTTATAAGATCTTAAGAAGTAACCAATGAGAGCCATCATACTCGCAGTTGTCGCACTCTTTTTTGCCTCATGCTCAAAGAGCATAGAGCCTCAAAAAGCAGAGATCTACCCTGTGTGGTACTTAGATGCACCCACTAACACCGCCTCTATGCTCTATGGATCTGCGTGTGCAAAGAGCAGAGATGAGAGCATCAAAAAGGCGCTTGATGATCTCTCTAGCAGGCTATTGGTAAGTCTAAAAAGCGAGACACTCATAAGCGAAAAGTCACAGCGAGATCATAGAGAGTACACCTCAAGAGAGGTGGAGCAGAGTATATCCTCAAGCACTCAGTTACTAGACTTTAGTAGCTATAAGGTAAGAGAGACGGCTCAAGTAGGAGATGAGTTTTGCTATCTTGTAGAGCATAGTAGAGAGGGTCTTGCTTCAAGCTTGCAAAGTGAGCTAGATCTCATAACTGCTAAGCTGGGTGACGCCAAAGCAAGCATAATAGATCCACTAAGTAGAGTTTTGGCACTTACCAAGATCCAAGCTGAGCTAAGAGAGTTTAGAGTTAGAGATATAATCTTAGAGGCACTTTTAGAAAAAAGTAGTGGCTATGCTAAGATGCAAGGTGATCTAAATAGTCTCATCGTAGCGGAGAAAAATAGCATCTACTTTGAGGTACAAAAGAGCGAAAGCTTTGCTATGCCACTCATCAAAGATGCACTAAGTGCTAGAGGTTTTAGCTCTACAAGATCTAAACACAACTACATTATCACACTAGAGAGCAGGCTTACAAAGAGTAGATCTTATGGGATTTATGTAGTTGATGAGCTACTGAGTTTGGTGGTTAAAGATGATGCAAAACATATCATCATCACAAAGACGCTAGATCTTAAGGGTGCTTCTTCAAACTCCTACGAAGATGCACAGATGGATATAGCACTAAAACTAAAAGAGGATCCGCAAAAACTCCAAGCCCTACTCTTTTAGCAAGAAGTGGTTAGCACCCTTTATAAGCGTTACTGTTGCCACACTTCTAAAAAACTCATACGCCTCTAGTGCTGGCGTAATCGCATCACGCTCACCTAGATATACCTCTATGATCACTCCCGCATCAGCTATGCTTTTAAGTTCACTCACACTCCACTCAAAAAAGAGAAGCTCCTCTAGCTCATCTTTTGAGTGATCCGCCAGATCTACGCTTCGCATCTCATACGGCTCAAAACAGTTGCTAAGAAAGTTACTTATGTATAGATCTGCTTCTTTTGTGTAGCCTAGAAGTTGTAAGCGTTTAAACTTCTTGTCGTGCATCTGGAAAAATAGAGGCGATATGAGCATAAGTCGATCCACTCGCATACCTTTAGCTAGTTGCTTCATAACAAACTCTTTTGCTCTTTTAGCTCCGTAGCTAAAGCCTACAACGCTAAAATCACTACCATCAACTATGTGAGTAAAAAACTTCTCTTCGCCCTTTAGTGCAAAACCATTAAAGTAGATCATCGATCAGCTTTGCTACAAACTCTCTATCTGCACTCTCTTTTTGAGCAAAGGATAGCTCAACCTCACTCACTACCCTATCTAGTGAGTCTAAAAGCTTTGAAGTCTCATCATAAAGTCTCTGTAAAGCCTCTGTGCTCTCCTCTTTTGTCTGCATAAGCTCCTCGCCCATACCGTAGCGAGTAAGCATACTAACAACTAGCTCTTTTGCTTCACTAAGATCACCCTCTACGCTACTTGCATGCTCGCCATACTTCACATCACACGCTACAAGACCCGCTAGAAGCATCATGATGCGGTTTTGGATCTCACTTTGTAAAAGTGGCTCATTGGTTGATGGGGTGAGCTTGTCACTTGAGAGTAGAAGCTTCTCAAATGGCATACCAAAGTAAGTTGCCACCACAACTTTAGCACTCTGGTAGGTTATGCGGTGAGCTTTTTGTGTTTTTGTAAGGATCTGGAGTCGTTTTTTACCAAACATCACCTTATCTTTGACCTGCAAAAAGTGATCCTGCGTCACTTGCATCTCATTTTGTCTGATGGCTAGAAGTGTAGCCTCATTTACAAGTGCCGCAAGCGATGCACCATTAAACCCTGTGGTCATATTGGCTATCAAGTCTGCATCTACACTGTTTGGGACTTTGGAGAGATACTTTTGCACTATGATGGATCGCTCTTTTTTGGTAGGTAGATCTACAAAGATACGGCGATCAAAGCGACCAGATCTAAGCAGAGCTGAGTCTAGGACTTCTATCTTATTTGTCGCTGCTACGACCATTACGCCACTAGAGCTTTCAAAGCCGTCCATCTCGGTTAGCAGTTGGTTGAGTGTAGCCTCTCTTTCATCATTTCTGCTCCCATCTCTACTCTTTCCTACTGCATCGATCTCATCTATAAATATGATCGAAGGGGCACTATTTTTCGCTACTCTAAAGAGTTCAGCGACTCTTTTTGCCCCCATACCAACATAGATCTGCACAAAAGATGCTCCACTTTGGTAGTAGAAGTTCACTCCTGCCTCGTTCGCCATAGCTTTAGCGATCATAGTCTTACCAACCCCTGGAGAACCCACTAGTAGTACGCCTTTTGGGAGTCTCGCACCAAAGTTTTTGTACTTTTTTGGTCTTTTTAGAAAATCGATGATCTCCTCGATCTCGCTTTTGACCTCCTCTATGCCACCTATATCATCAAAGCTTACATCGCTCTTTGTGGTAGTGATGCTGTGTGAGAGTGGCTCATCATGGCTCTGCCTTGCTTTTAGAGTTGTGCTTTTTTGGCTCTTGTCATAAAACCTATAACCAAGCGAGATGAAGGCTAGAAGTATCAAAAACGCAAGCATATACTCTACTACGCCATAGCCACTTTTTACCTTTACTTTGTAGTCTACAAACATCTGCGGGCTAACCTGCGAAGAGGCTATTTTATATATCTCTTTTTCTGCTTTTAGATAGACATACTCATCTGTGGCGATGATGCTTTTTATGCTTCCGCCATCTAAAAGTTTGCTAGCTTCATTTAGCGTGATATCTTTTGAGCTATCTCTTAGAAGTGCAAAAAGCACCAAGATGGCTAGGAGTATAGATGAGATAGCAAGAAGAAGCCTGTTAGATCTCAAATTTTGCATAGTTATACTCCTCTTCTACTTCATATGTATCAATATTAATCCAATTTCCTAAAAGATCTTCACTACTTTTTACAAAAACTTTGTTAAAAAACTGATCATAACCCATAAATAGATTATCTTTACTACTCTCTATAAGCACATCTAAAGGAGTTGTGTTTGATCTTCTAAAGGCGTAGTTTTTGGACTTTATGATCTCTTCAAGCTCATGAAGTCTCTCTTTTGCCACTGCAGCACTTACTAGATCTCTCATAGACGCTGACGCAGTGCCCTCGCGAGGCGAGTAGCTAAATGCGTGCACATGAGTAAGTGGCAAGCTTCTAAGGTTACTCATAGCCTCCTCCCAGATCTCTTTGCTCTCCCCTGGGTGACCTGTGATAAAGTCCGTGCCGATGGCATATCCAAGCGAGCTTAGATGCTCAAAAAGCTCTCTATCTTGTTTGTAAACATTTCGCCGATTCATCAGCTTTAGCATAGTAGGCGAGGTGTGTTGCAGTGCGATGTGTAGATGTCTCTCAAGCCACGACTCGCTTAGAACCTCTCTAAACTCATCATCAAGTTGCACAGGCTCAATGCTTCCAACTCTTAGGCGTCTTACTCCGCGAATAAGTGAGAGTCTCTTCATAAGCTTTGCGATGGAGGTAGATCTATCTTTGCCATAACTGCCGACATTTGTGCCTGTGAGTATAAACTCACCATATCCATGCGATGCAAGACGACTTACTTGATCTACTATCTTACTCTCGTCCATACTCCTCGCATCACCGCGAACATAGGGGATTATGCAGTATGAACAGCGGAAGTTACACCCCTCTTGTATCTTTATAAACGCCCTACTCTTACCCACAAAGTCATCAACTACGCTATCATCTACAAAGTCAAGATCGCCTAGTTTTATAAATGGCTCACTCATCTTTAACATCTCATCGATCTTCTGCTTTTCGCTCTGACCAAAAACCCCTGCAACTTTGCCACTCTCAAGTAGTGACTCACCCTTTGTGTGTGCTCCACAACCCGTCAAAAAAACCCGTTTTTTTCCATCACGGTTTATACTGTTTATGTAGCTTCGCACACTTGAGTCTGCCCCATTTGTCACGGTGCATGAGTTTACTACGACTATATCTGCCTCATCTTCACACTCGCAGAGATCGTACTCGCTTAGATTGCTCATCATCACCTGCGAGTCGTACATATTTGTTCTACACCCAAAGGTTTTGAAAAAGACCTTTTGTCTCATAGATCTACCTCTTTTGGCGGGTTTGATGAGTGAGACTTTAGGCTTTTTTCTAGGTGCAACATCTGTGTTGGATAAGCTATGGTTATATCATCTTCTTGCAAAAATGCCTCTACTATCTCAAGCGATATGGTGCTTCTAAGAGCCAGCGTAGCGTAGGAGTTGGTAAGATACCAGATGCTAATCTTTACACCATTTGGCACTATGAGTGAGAAAACCCGCGGATCTACATTGGTATTTCTAAGGTTGTAGTAGCGTCTTAGGCGGTTTAGCTGAAGTCTTGTTATGTCCATATACCCTTTTGAGTACTTTTTGGCGATCTCTTTTACTATGTGGATCGCTTTGTTGTGGTTGGACTCAAATGTTATAACTATGTCGATCCCGTCCCATACAGTCTTTAGAGAGCTGTGCGAGTAGTTGGCTATGAGCTTTGTAAAGACAAAGTTATTTGGCACAAGCACCACCCGCCCTGCACGACGCGTCTCATCAACAGTTGTAAGCGTAACATCTTCAAGTAGAGCTATGCGAAGCAGTGAGACATCCATAATGTCGCCTACATAGCTGTTACCGTCCATCGTAACTCTGATGCGATCTCCTACTTTAAAGTTACCACCAAAGACGATCACAAGCCACCCAAGCAAGCTCATAAACCAATCTTTCATAGCGATGGCGATCCCCGCTGATGCAAACCCGAGGATCGTCACAAGGTAGCTAACATTTTCTATGTAGCTAAAAAATAGGATCGAGATGATGAGCGTTACATTTATAAAAGTGATGATCTTGTTGGCGGTGTAGAACTTCTCGTTATCTTTGATATAGCGTTTAAATATAAACTTTAGTAGTGCATAAATGAGCAGTATCAGTATGATAGAAAGGGCTATCTTGCCTAGTTTATAGACTTGAGCCTCTATGTTTTTGCCCACCTTAGCTCGCAAAACATCTATGCGTTTTTCGTAGATCTCAGTTGAGACTACCATCGTTTCATATGCCGACTCAAAGCTCTCATACTGTGCTAGCTTTAGCTCAAACTCATCTTTTAGCATCGAAGAGTTTAGATCTGCTATGTTGTTGTATATCTCCACTTGCTCTCTTAGCACTCCTACAAGCTCGCCTAGCTCATCTTTTTTTTGTAGATACTCGCTAAGGGCTTGCGTGATGCCCTTCTCATAAGAGAGACCTATAAATATATCGATCGGGTTTGAGATGGTAGGAGCCTCTTCGATCTCACTAGGCGAGAGTAGTGCTTCAAATGGCGAAGCGTCGCGATCTTCAAGCCTTTTTGCCTCTTCTGAGAGCACTCTCTCTTTTGCTCTAAGTGATGATAACTCATCGTTTTGCATACGAGATCTATTTTTTATACTTGTTAGCTCTTTGATGCGTTTTTGTACGCTCTCAAGGTTTTTAAAAACCCTAGATGAGGCTATGTGTGACTCATAGCTTTTGATCCAGACACTCTCATTTTTGGCGAGTTTTGAGCTGATGGACTTTAGATCACTAGTTAGTGTTTCGATCTTTTGTAGATCCTCTTCACTGCTTGCAAATAGCGTAGCAAAAAGTAGCATTAGCACAAAAGCTACTCTCATACTACTCTCCAAAAGCATTTAGAGTGCACATAATAGCACCTAGATCTATATCATCTCGCATTACCACTTCACCGATACCTAGCGGGAGTATAAAGGTGATGCTACTATCTTTTGACTTTTTGTCCAGAAAAAATGCCTCATAAAACGCCTTGACATCTTTGATCTTGTAGTGTGTTGGCAGATCATAACGCTCCAAAACCGCCCTTATGCGACCCTGCTCTTTTGCTGTGATGAGACCTAGCTTTAGTGCCATCTCGTTTGCCATAACGATCCCCATCGCAACTGCTTCGCCATGCAAATATCTCTTATACTGCGTCTCATTTTCGATCACATGAGCAAATGTATGCCCATAGTTAAGTGCGGCACGAAGCCCTTGCTCCTTCTCATCTTTGGCAACCACATCTGCTTTTGTACGCACAGAAAGCTCTATGGCTTTTATGAGATTTGCCTCATCTCGCAGATCATTTTGCTCCAAAAACTCAAAAAACTCCGCATCAAATGTCACCGCCATCTTCACTATCTCTGCTACACCCGCTCCAAACTCCCGCTTTGGCAGTGTGCTAAGAAAGTATGGATCTATATAAACTGCTCGCGGTTGATGAAACGCACCTACTAAGTTTTTGCCATATCGGTTGTTGATGCCTGTTTTGCCACCAACACTCGCATCTACTTGACTAAGAAGCGTTGTTGGGATCTGCACAAAGTCGATACCTCGCTGATAGATACTCGCTGCAAAACCGCTCATATCGCCCACTACACCACCACCAAAGGCGACTATGAGTGAGTGGCGGTTGAAGCGATGCTCAAACATCGCATCAAGGATCTGATCTAAGCTCGCTTGGTTTTTGTACTCTTCGCCATCTTCTAGCTCTATGACTATAAGCTCTTTGGCACTAAGTCTGCTTAGTAGGTACTCAAGGTGAAGTTTTGCTACGGTTTTGTTGGTAACCACCGCTACTTTTGTATCGAAACTAAGATCTGCTAGCGGTGCTATGGTGATGTTGTATGAGTCGTTTATGACTCTCTCTAGTGGGATTTGGATCTGCATCTATTACCTAAAAGTTTTTCTTCATATTAGCTAAAATGGCATAAAATCTCCATAAATCGCCACTTTAGAGAGCTGATTTTCTCTCATACTCCTCTATAAGAGCTATATTGTACGCCATGACCCATTTGTGAAGCGAGATCCCATCTATGATCCACCATACAAACATCACCAAAAGCCCCACATAGCCCACAAAAATCACAAGAGTTATGAAGCTCATCAGACTAACTCCTAGCATAACAAAAGCTAATGATTTACCCATATAGAATCTATGAGCACCAAAAAGACCCAAAAACCACCAAAGCAGGTATGCAACGATGGTGTTTTTCTTCCTCTCTTCTATCTTCATCTGCTCAAAATTGATACCCATAAACACTCCTTGTGTGTTAAATTTGGCTTTTATTATACATTAAAATTATACGCAATCAAACAGTATAAAATAGGTTATTAAAGGCTACTCGATCACTAACGCCTAGTTTATCATAAATATTTTTTATATGTTTTTTTATGGTATTTAATGATACTCCTAGTGCATCTGCGATCTCTTGATTTTTAAGAGCATCTTTTAGAAGTGATGCGACCTTTTTTTCTGTATCTGTAAGCTTAGAGTAGATCTCATCATCATTTGAGCTTTTTGCCACGCCCCCAAGCGAGCCTACAAACTGCGTCATAATGGAGGGTATAAGCCATATATCATCACTCGTTAATGCCTCTATCGCAGAGAGTATATAAGATCTACTCATCAAAGAGTTGCCATACGCTCTTGCACCAAGAGATAGAAACCTCTTTGCGTGATCGAGCTGTGGGACTCTTTGTATCACTAACACTCTGTTTTTACTATTTACCAAAAATGTCAAAAAAATATCGGGCTTCTCCAAAGCAGTATTTGCATCAAAGACTATATCTTTGTTGTGCACACTAAGAAGCTCTTTGCTATTTTGAGCACGCACTACCAAAAAGCTATCTTGTAGCACCTCTTTGTAGCGTTCAAAGAGAAGGTTATCGCTAGAAAAAACTATAACTTTTTGCATCATCTCTCCGAAAATGTGTATGTTTTAGTCTTAAGTATAGGCTTTAGTATATAGTCAAGTATGGACTTTTTACCCGTGATGATATCTACATCTGCCACCATACCAGGGATAATCTGCTTTTGGATCTCATCTTTTTGTATATAGTTTTTCTCTGTCTCTATGCGAACTATATAAAAAGTCTTGTCATCTTTTTCTGTGATGGTATCAGGTGAGATCCCAACCACTCTACCCTCAAGCCCGCCAAATATAGAAAAATCAAACGCCGAAAACTTAACGATCGCCTTTTGATCTTGATAGATAAAGGCTATATCTTTTGGCAAGATCTTCACTTCAACTATGAGCTTATGATCAGTTGGGACGATCTCAAGTAGCTCTTGAGCAGGCTTGATACTCCCGCCGATCGTGTTTACATAGAGTTTTTGCACTATCCCATTTGATGGAGCTTTGATGATAGTTCGCTCCACTTGATCGCTTGATGCTATCTTATTTGCCTCTATATCTCTTAGCTGTGTATATGTCTCATTTAGCTTAGATCTAGTTTCAGAGTCATACGCTTCATTTGTTTCACTTATCTTTTTGTTTAGCTCTGCGATCTCAGCTTCTATGCGTTCTACGCTTAGTTTGGCACTTTGGAGTTTTTGCCTTGCATCGCTTTGTTCGCGTTGGAGCTTCAAAAAGTCCACTTGACTTCGAATACCTCGCTCTACCATCGGGCGAGTCATATCTACCTCTTTGTCGATTGCATCTAGTGAAAACCTAGAGTGCTCTATGGTCTGTTTGGCATCTGCTAGCTGGCTTCTTTTTTGGCTAATTTGATCTTTTAGTATGTTTATCTTTGAGGCGAGTTGCTTTTTGTTGGTTGAAAAAAGCTCTCTCTCATTTTGCAAAAACTCATTGAGTGCCTCATCTTCACCCAAAGAGACGATAAACTCAGAGCGTTTTAGCTCCGCTTCAAGTCGCTTGATCTTAGCTGTGAAGTAGTCCGCTTTTAGCTCGTTTGAGAGAGCTGTTGAGAGGTTTTTCTCATTTGAGATCCTTAGTAAGATCTGATCTTTTTTGACGATCTCGCCCTCAACCACTAAGATCTCAGAGATGATCCCGCCCTCTAGGTTTTGCACCACTTGGTTTTGTCCACTAGGTACTACTTTGCCACTTCCTCTTGCGATCTCATCGACATGAGCAAACGCCGACCAGATGATAAAAAGCGTGATGGTTATGGCAAATGAGAAGAGTACCCATCTAAGCCTAATAGGGCTGGTTTGCACCACTGCTGCACTCAAACTATTGATGTAAGATAGATCTCTTTGTGTGAGATTTTTGCTCTCTTTTAGAGGCAACTCTTGGTTAAAACTCTCAAAATGTCTCTTTATACGATCAAGCATTTGAACCACCTAACGCCTTTAGGATCTTCTCTTTTGAGCCGTCCATCACCTTTTTGGAGTAGTTCATAACAATGATGCGATCCACAAGATCTAGCATATTCATCTTTTGTGTTACGATGATCATACTCTGATCTTGCATATACTCTCTTAGACTTCTAAGGACTTGTGCTTCAGTTGTCATATCCATAGCGTTTGTTGGCTCATCAAATAGCCAGATATCCCCGCGGTTTATAAGTGATCTAGCAAGTGCTACGCTTTGGCGTTGCCCACCAGATAGCCCCATACCTCGCTCACCTATTGGCATCTCATAGCCCATTGGGTGGAGGCGTATAAACTCATCACTTCCCGCAACCCTAGAGCACTCTAGGAGCCACTCATCATCGCTAAAGCGGTGAGCACCTAAGATGTTGCTCTTTATAGTGCCTCTGAAGAGATGCACATCTTGAGGCACATAGCTAATGGCGTTTCGTATGTCGCTTGGATCTATCTGAGCTATGTCGATGCCATCTATGAGTATAGATCCACTCTCTGGCTCGTAGAGCTTTAGAAGTAGCTTAGCGATGGTCGATTTGCCAGAGCCATTTCGCCCTATAAAAGCTACTTTTTCACCCTCTTCTATCTTGAAGCTTACATTTTTAAGAGCATACGCGTCGCTATCTGGATACTTAAAACTTACATCTCTAAACTCGATGCTACCCTTTAGTGATGGTCGCTTGACAAACTCCTTGCCAAATGGGCGATCTAGTGGTTTGTTTACGATCTCATCTAGCATATCGTATGAGGTTTTTGCATCTTCATAGTTGGTTATGAGTGCGACGATCTGCCCCATTGGTGCGATGGAGCGACCTGAGAGTATCATAGTGGCTATCAGTCCACCCATAGTTAGCTTAAAGTCTTGAATCAAAAAGACCCCAAAACCTACAACAAGTACGGTGTTTAACCCTACAAGTAGCCCCGTTACAGTTGGGATCGAAGCAGATATAAGCTTAGATCTAAGGCTTTTTGAGGCGATCTCAGCGGTGGACTCCTCCCACTCATACTGCAAAGTCCCCGCAAGTGAGTGAGTTTTGAGCGTCTCTATATTTTGTAGAGCCTCTATGAGTATGCCGTTTTTCTTAGCACTTGCTTCATAGGTCGCTTTGATGCTCTCTTGCAGGGGTGTTTTAACATTTAGTGCATAGATCACTATGATAATGATCACAAAGATAGGAGCAAGCACCAAAACACCCGCTATGTAGTAGATGATGGCTAAAAATAGCAGTGCAAAAGGGAAGTCTATAAGCACGCTCATGGTGGAGTTGGTCAAAAAACCTCTTAGGCTATCAAAGCTTTTGATGTTATTTGCAAAACTCCCCACAGATCTAGGGTGCGAAGCGAGGTTTATATCAAGCACTCGCTCAAAGATGATGGAGCTCATAATGATGTCACTCTTTTTTGATGCTATCTCTAAGAAGTAGCTTCTAGTAAACTTTAGCACCGCATCTAGCATAAAGACTATGAGGATTCCCACCACAAAGACTATGAGCGTTTCGGTGGCGTTGTTTGGGATCACACGATCATAAACATTCATAGTAAAAAGCGGGGTCGCAAGCACAAAAAGGTTTATGAGTATAGATGCGACTATGACATCTTTGTAGATCTGCTTTGAAAAGCCCAGAGATGACCAAAACCAGTGCTTGAGTGAACCAAAGTCGATCCGCTTTTTGCCACTATCATCTTCATACTCATAAACCCTCTTTAGCATAAATGCAAAACCTAGATAGTCACCACGAAGCTTCTCTAGATCTACCCACTCTTCGAGTGGCTCTTGGTTTAGACTAAGTATGATCTTGGCTTTTTTACGATCTGGCGAGAAGGAGTCAAGTATGCAACTGTTATTGTTAGCAAGGACTAGTATGCAAGGGAGCTGGATATTGGCAAACTCATCAAGACTCTTTTGAACAAGAGTACTCTTAAGCCCTGCTCTGCTAGCTGAGCGAGAAAAAAGAGACTTTGAGCTATCTTTGGAAAATAGCGAAAACTCTTCATCGTCTTGAGCGATCGGCAAGCCCGCCACTAGAGACTCTAGTGAGTATGGCTTACCAAAGAGCTTAGTAAAGATCACAAGCGAGTTTAGGAGACTATCTCGCTGAAGCTTATCATATACCATGACTATCTTCTTATAAGAGTCGCCTCTATGCGTCTATTTTGTGCTTGACCCTCTGGTGTGTCGTTTGAGGCGATTGGCTCATCATAGCCCTTACCTACGGCACTTAGTCTGCTTGAAGAGACACCATTTTCTATAAGAAGAAGCTTGATAGCATCAGCTCTTTGCAAAGAGAGTCTTTTGTTGTACTCAGCAGATGCACTGCCATCTTTGCTAGCGTGACCTGTGATGATAGCGTCAAACTCTTGGTTGTCTTGCATAAACTTTGCAAAAGCGAGTGTTTTTGAAGCACTAGACTCTACTACTTCAGCGGAGTTGTTGCCAAAAAGTACTTCAAGGTCTATGGCTCTTGTACACCCATCGCTATCCACCGCGTAGCCTGTTGGCGTATCTGGGCACTTATCTAGCGAGTTTGGCACGCCATCGTTATCATCATCGCCATCTTCTACTTCTGGCTCCCTAGCCTCCTGCACCACTACTGCTTTAGGCTCAACCTTTGGCATAGGGTTGTATAGTGCAACTGCGACTACATCATTTAGCTTCTCGTCACCGCTGTTTGTCTCTAAGAAGTAGCGATCAAGATCTGCTCTTGAGGCATCTTTTAGTATCTTCTCATCAACACCGCGATCCACTAGAGCTTGTCTCACATCTTTAGCGTATCTGCTAGCTACTTGCTTGCTCTCTCCACCTCTTGTGTTACCTATGATAGTCACAACCGCACCATCTTTTGCATTTGCTTTTATATCACTAGCGATCTTGTCTAGCTCATTAGCATCTAGCTTATTCATACTTACAAATGGGTATCTTCTGATAAGCTCAAACTCATCATAGTATAGATGCTTATCTAGCCCTGTTGTGTGGATATTTTTGCCCGCAGCTGCACTAAACTCATAGTCATAGATAGAGGCTTTTGCATCTTTTATAGGGCTTTGGTCTGTGTGAGTAGTAACTGCATCTATATAGAGGCTATCTTGTGCGTTGTAGCGATTGCTTGAGCCTTCAGCTTCACACCCCTTTGCATCTACTTTTGCACCAAATGGTGTGTTAGGACACTCATCTATCGCATCTGGCACACCATCAAAGTCGCTATCTTGCGTAGCTTGGTTACACCCATATGGAGTTATATCATCTCGCCCCAAAACAGAGTTATCACATAGATCTAAGCTATCTACGATGCCATCATCATCGACATCATGTCTCACAGGCAGATTGTCATATCTACTCTCAAATGGGTTCAAAGTAGGTGCGATGATCGATTCATATTCATTTGGATCTGCGATGGTTTGCACTAGCATGCCCATAGCATCAAGTATGCGATACTGTGCAAAAAGCTTGTCCATTTGAGCATTTATGATCTGAGCGTTTGAGCTGATGAGATCGTTTTGTGCGGTTAGAAGATCTAGCAAGGTTCTTCTACCCATCTCATACTCACTCTGGTAGCTCTCAAGCGTCTCTTTTGAGTACTCATAGTAGCTATATAGATCCGCTAGCTGGTTACTAAGTAGCTCATACGCATGCCATGAAAGCTCTAGTCCTTCGATGGTTTGGCGTTTTAGATCTCTATGAGTCTCCACCTCTTTATAGATAGTACTCTTTGACTTTTGTACATCTGCTAAGTGAGCACCACCACTATAAATATTCCAGTTTAGCACCACATAAGCTCTTTGTCTATCCTCTGCACCATCAAGTGAGGGATCTACCCCATGAGATCTGCTATAATCATTAAACATCTGCTCAAACTCCAGATCCACTGTCGGATAGAACTTCGACTTTTTCTCTTGGTAGAGTGCCTCTGCACCTTTGATGTTGTAGTGGCTTACTAGCATAGATGGGTTGTTGGTTATGGCGATCTGAGACGCTCTTTGTTTTGACTCTGGCATCGCAAGATCAAGTGGTGGAAGCTCTAGGGTCGCGACATCTACATCTCTACCTAGAAGCCTCTTTAGTCTTGAAGCTTTATCTACTGCGTTGTTTTGAGCCACAACTAGGTTTGACTTTGAAAGTGCTAACGCAGCGTTGATCTTTGTCATCTCACTCTTTGTAGTAAGTCCTTGCTCATATAGTGACTTTACATCTTTGTAGATCTGCTCATTTATGCTTACATTATCCCTTGCGTTTTGCATAAGACGGTGCGTTCTTATCACATCTATATATGCTCCACTTAGCTGAAACGCTATATCATTGACATTTTCTACATAGTGATGAGCTGCGGCTAAGATCCTAGCCTCTTGATAGTTGATCTTCTCGGTTGTACTAAAACCTTTGAAGATATTTTGTGTAACTTTTAGTGAGTTTGTATAGTGACTATATGAGCTATCTGGTGCAGTGTGCGACCAATTTTTGTTGTTTTTATCTTTTATATCACCGCTATTTACTCTACCCATACTAGATCTAAGATCTACCGAAGGTAGCCACTCTGACTTTACAATATCAAGATCTCTTTGTGTCTCGTTAAAGTTCTTTAGCCTCTCTTGAACCACTGGGTTTGTCTCTAAAGTCTCTAGCATCGACTCTTTTAAGCTTAGTGCACTAGCACTAGTTCCTATAAGCAGTGCAGAGACTGCCAAACTCATAAAAAACCTTTTTCTCATCAATTCTCCTTGAATTTTTGTGTGAGGATTATACTTAAAGTTTATGCAAAGCTATATAAAGTAGCAAAATTTTGACAATTTTATTACACTTTGTGATGTTTATATTAGTTTCTCTGTTACGACCCCTTGAATATTTTCTATACCTAGTGCCTCTAGCTCTAGCCTTAGTTTGTCACTATTGACACTAAACGCGATGATATCGATGCCAAGTGATCTAGTAAGCGACTTTAGAGCACTAAGAGATGCCCGCTGTTGCGAGAGTATAAAGTGTGGATCCATCTTTATGTAGCTAAGTGAGTGAGCATGCAGATACTCAAACCCATCTGAGTCAGCTATAAACTCATAAACTCCCACACCTACGCCGTGAGCATGGAGCAGATCTACTGTTTTAGTTATATATTTGGAGTCGCCTCGCAAGTATCTATCTGGCAACTCAAATGTGATCTTTTTATCCACCCCGCTACTAAGCAGATCTAGCAAAAACTCATAAGAAGATCTACTAGATATAAACTCATAGGGGAGCCTAAAAGCGTACTCCCACTCGCTATCAAGCTTGCTTTTAAAAAGCTTTATAAGTAGATGAGTATATAGCTCATAAGCAAGTCCTAGCTGGAGTGCGTGCGACATAAACTGTGCATAGCTAAAGCTCTTCTCCTCATCGATGCTAAGCTTAGTTGTGATGATCTTATGTTTGATCTTTTTTGTGCTTAGATCTACTACATTCCAAAATGAGAACTTAAACCTATCACTCTCTATGGAGTCCACTATGGTTTGACGCCACTCATTTTTACCCATAATCTCGACTGTTTGACTAGCTCTTTGAGCGTAGATCTTGCTATCAAAAAAGTGTGCTTGAGAGAGCGAGTCATCACACGCCGATAAAAACTCCGAGACACTATTGCAACTCGCATACTCATAGATCCCAAAACTTAGGTAAAAATCCCTCTCCTCAAGATCAAAACTCTTTATGATCTCAAATGACTCTTTTTGGATCTTTTTAGCTATATCTTCGGCCTCTTGCATCTCTATGCGTGGCAAAAATATACTAAACTCCACCCCACTTACGCGAATAATCATAGAGTCCAAAAGGTGAGAGCTGTGCTTTTTAAAGCTCTCTATAAGCTTAGATATCAAGCCATTTACCGCCACTCTACCTAGCTTGTTATTTGCATCAATAACACCTCTTAGATCCATAAAGATGTTACTTCCTAGACTGCTAGAGGCATCATCTTTTAGGTACTGCGGAAGCTTACTGATGAAGTATGTTTTGTTTTTTAGCCCTGTATCTTTATCGACATACTCTCGCTCTTTAAGCTCCTTTAGCTCCATGGCACTCTGCTCAAAGATCGCCTTTAGCCTAAAAACCATCGTGTTTATAGAGATGACTATATCTCTTAGCTCTAGTGTCTTTGGTAGATCTTTTTGGAGTATAAACTTGTTTTCTAAAACCCCTTTGACCTGCTCTTTTATGGTATCCATAGGACGCAACATAAACTTAAGCGTAGCGTAAAGTAGTGCAAGTGAGAGGCTAAGCGTTAGAGCAAAAAACAGAGTAATCTCTTTAAAGTTTTTGTATAGCTCTTGCTCTATACTACTTGCGTTTGAGACCACCTCCAAAATCCCCACTTGTATCCACCCAGAAGAGACATTTGCAAAGGCGTGCGGGGCTTTTATATCCACAAGAGAGCTAAACCAGAGCGGAGTGCTACTATCTTTGCTCTCGTCTAGCTTTTGGCTCAAGATCTTACCATCAACATCAACCAAGCGTATAAGCTCATAGTTTCCGCTATCAAAGTTCGCATTTATCATTACGCTCATCGCACCAACATCACCCTTTACGCTACCAAGCGAGAGACTAAGTGTTGTGGCACTATTTTTAGCATCATCATAAAGCCTATCTTTTGCACTATCTCTTGCACTAGCAAAGTTTAGTAGCGAAACCACAAACAGCATCGCAGATATAAGAGTAAAAAGCATTAAAGCAAACTGTCTAAAGAGTGTCATATTTTCTTCCTTTTAAGATTTTCCATAAGCTCGTCCCATTTTTTGTGGCTCTTGTTACTACCCTCGCCTGAGCGGTTTAGCACATCGCCGTTAAAGTTGTAGATGGGGGTTAGATCGCTTCTCTTTGAAGCGGGAAAGATGAGGCGATTGAGGTTATCTAAGATGAGTGGCTCGCTTGTGGGTGTAGCGAAGTAGGTGAGAACCATATGTGTTTGGCTAAACTTTGAGGACTTTACATAGGTGAAGTACATCTTTTTATAATCTACTCCGAGGGATTTTAGCACAAAGTATTTTGCGATCACATAATCCTCGCAGTCGCCTCTATCTTTGCCCAAAAACTCCCACGGTGTCGCCCAGTAGTCACTTACGCCGTAGATATCTCTATCGCTTGCATATTTTACATTGTTGAAAAACTCATTTACTCTCTCAAGCTTAGTAGGATCATCTTTGTCCTTTAGCATCTCCATAAGCCCACCAAGGGCTATAAAGCGTTTTTTGGCAAAGGGACCATACTGCTTTTCGATCCTAGCTATAAGCTCTGCATCGATGAAAAATTCAAAGCTAGATAGCATCGTAAATGTAAGCAACAGTAGCACTAATAGCACTCTTTTTAGTCTATCAAACAACATTGCAAAGATTATACTTTTACACAACTTAAAACGACATTTGTTATATAAGTGGCTATAATTGTGCTATGAATTTTTACGCAACTATCATCGGAAGCGAGATCTTAAATGGTCGCAGAGTCGATAAACACTTTGACTTTTTAAGGGATCTACTCCACTCACACAACCATCAACTTTTCGCATCATTTGTGATCAAAGATGATCCTCATATGATGAGATCTATCTATAAGCTAGTCAGAGATGATCCCAAAAGTGTAATGTTTAGCTTTGGTGGGATCGGCTCTACACCAGATGATCTAACTCGCCCCATCGCAGCTGAAGTTTTTACCTCTAAACCTTTAGTGCGTCACCCGCGTTTTGAAGCAGATATCATTGAGCGTTTTGGCGATGAGGCGTACCCGCACCGCATACATATGTCAGATCTTCCCGCAGGATCTAAGCTACTTTTTAACCCCATCAACAATATGTCAGGTTTTAGCCTAGAGGATCGCTTCTTTTTTACCCCTGGGTTTGTGCAGATGTCACACCCTATGATCACAGATGTAGTGGCGTCTCTTTTTGGAAGTGGCAAGAGGGTATTTAGAAAAACCATACTTGCCCACACAAGTGAAAACACCCTTGTTAGCGTGATGCAAGAGGTCTCAGATATGGTAGAGTTCTCATCACTTCCCATCTTAGATGAGAGTGGAGCTAGAGTTGAGATAAGTGTCGCCTCAAGCGATGAGATGCTAGTAGAGAGCGAAATAGCTAAGTTTGAAGCGTTTCTTATAAGAGAGCATATAGACTATGTTTATCTAGCGTAGCCTAGATTTTTGGGTGCATTTTCATCATAGTCTAGTAGTGGCAGAAGCGACTTTTTGTTTAGTTTTCTAGCAAAATCAACTACGCTGATACCCTTAGCATCAACCGCATTTTTATCAGCTCCATTTGCGATTAGAAGCTTTACTATCTCACCTCTTCCATAACAAACCGCAGTCATTAGCGGAGTAAAACGGCTTCGTCTTCTTGTGGCATTGACATCGATACCACGATCTATAAAGAGCTTGACCATCTTGAGGTTATCATAAGTGATCGCCATCTCAAAGATAGAGACACCATTTTCATCAAAGTCATCAAGATCTGCCCCATTTTCTACTAGCAGATCTAGCAGATCATCATCACACTTATATCTTAGTGCATAAGCAAACACCGACTCACCATTCTCACTGCACTCATTTACATCGCCACCCTCTGCTATAAAGCGTTTGGCGGATATGTAGTCATCTTTTTTTAGTATCTCTAGCCACTTATTCATACTATTTTACCCCATCAATTAAAGATCTCACTCGATTATACTCAAGCTCTCTATACCCTCTAGTAGCTCGCTTTTTTTGTCGAAGTTTTTTAGCTCCTTGCCTAGCCTAAGCGTGCTATAAATCGCACCACCAACCACATAACGCCCCTCTTTACCCAGAGCATCTTTTGTTCTTACACCCCAAGTGTTATGAAAAACAACCACTTCATCATCAAGCGTACCGACATAGAGCATTATATGCCCTTTTTTGTAGATGAGTGTGCGAAACGCTACGCCCTCTTTTTTGATGAGTTCAAGTTTTGCTTCGCCACTAAGCCCAAGAAGAGAGATCTGCTTGCCCATTTGTGCCTGCTCTTTGGAGTTGCGAGGTAGCCACTTTCCAAATGTCATAAATAGATCTCGCACCATACTAGAGCAATCCCTCTCATCGTACATTCCGCCCCAACCATATATATTTTTGTATAGTTCTGCATAGATCTGCTCAATATTTGCCATATTTAGCTCAAGTGGAAGTGGCTTAAACACGCTAGGATCAAGATCTACTAGCATCTCTACACTCTTAGCATCTAAGTCTCTAGCAAACGCCAAAGCTTTGTGGCTTTTTGCGTAGATCTGAGGCTTATAAAAGATCATACCAACCCTAGATCCAAAGAGAAAGAGACCATTTTCATTATATATCGCCTCTTTGTCACGAGTGGAGACCACTAGATCACAAGACTCTATACGCGAAGCTAGATCATCATCTACAAACGCCACCTCACTAGATCTAACCCACCCACTAGCAAAGCTTGCAACCACATAGATCCACTTTTTGCTTTTGGAGTAGTGCGATATAACCACAGGTTCATTTGCATAGATAGCACTTGTTTGCAGGTAGTCAAATGGAAACCCCTCGCCCGCCTTAGTGGGATCTAAAAAGATCATTCTACTTGTTGGCATCGCCCTTAGTGAGGAGTTTTGTATCATCACACCCTTTGAAGCGTAGCTCATAAGCTCATCTAAGCTCGCCTCATCTAGCATATGACTAAAAAACTCCTCACTTTTTGGCAGATAGTTCTCACCATAACTGTTGTTTGCATCAAATAGATCAAACGCCCATCTAGCATAAGCCATATCCACTTTTGGCACCTCGTGCCATATGGCAAAATAGTCTCGCTTTATGTTGCTACTAGAAAATGGCGAGATAGTCTCTTTAGCTGTATAGTATGAGGCATCTTGAGGCATGGTTTTGAGATCTCTAAGTAGAGATCTAGGCTCGCTGATACTACACCCAGCAAATGCAAAAACCGCGATAAGAGCATATATATACCTCACGACACACTCCCAAGTTTGGCTACAACCCTACCCACTATCTCTACGCTAGTAGCATCAACTAGCATAGGCTCATATACGCTATTTTCCGAGATGAGATGCAGTTTTTTGCCATCTTTCTTGAGCCGTTTTATAAATAGCCCATCTTCGCCCCTTATGACATATATGGCACTATCTCTAAGCTCAAGCTTGTTGCGGTTTATAAAAACCACATCATCATAACTAAAGAGTGGCTCCATCGAGTCGCCCGTTACATTTAGTGCTTCTATATATGCAAGCTCACTCTCTCCACCCAAAAGCGAAGCAAAGCTAGCATCTACCATCAAAGAGCCAGCTTCACCCTCCTCTATATCGCTTCCCCCGCCAGCAGAAGCGTCTATATCGAAGTAGCGAACCATAAATACTCGGTTAGTTGCCTCAACTAAACTCTCTGGTGATTGGGCATAAAGTAGCCAGTTTATAGAGATCTTTCTAGTTGCACAGAAGTTCAAAAGCTCACTATATGGTAGCTTTTGGCGTTTTTTGATAGTTGCAAAATTGACCTGCGAAATCCCAAGAGCCTCTGCTATATCTTTGTCAAAAACCCTCTTGCCACCCACGCTGATAGCATCTCTTACTTTACTCATAATCTCATCAAAGTTTCTCATAGACTAACCTTTTTTTGTGGAATATTTCTTGCTTCACATTATATAAGTTTTTAAAAAATATGTCAAACTGCAATATTTTAAAAGATATTTCAAATTTTGGTGTAAGATTTAAAAAAAGGAGCTTTTATGCTAGAACTATTTAACAATCTCAACGCAACTCTGGATCGAGTACTAAACAAATTGGACAATTGGGCTAATCTTCTTTTTTAGCCTCTTGATCTTTTTTGGCGTTTTTGTTTCTATGGTAGCCATTTATGACAAATACCATAAAAAAGACAAAAAGCACGACCATTATGCCATCTATGATCTCTCTCAAGCTTGCTCCTTGAAGTGGTTGTAGTTTTGCTTAAGTGCTTCGTAAGTAACTATGCCAACACTTGTAGCAAGGTTTAGGCTTCTACCCTCTTTGCTCATTGGTATAGTGATGTTTTGCTCTTTGTAGCGTTGCAAAAGTGCCTCATCTATCCCCTTTGTTTCACTACCAAAAAAGAGAAAATCCCCCACCTTATAGCTAGCCTCAAAGTATGTCTTAGTGCATTTTGTAGTGGCAAAGTGAGCATTTTGCACGATGCTATTTGAGCCAAAAAAGTGCTCTACACTCTCCCACACTCTTAGATCTACCTTGTGCCAATAGTCTAGCCCCGCCCTTCTAACTGCTTTCTCATCGATATCAAATGCGATCGGCTTTACTATGTGAAGCGTAGCACCGATATTTACACACATTCGCCCGATCGAGCCTGTGTTGTTTGGGATCTGCGGGCTAAGTAGGACTATGTTAAACAAATGTATGCCTAAAATATCACTGTTTTGTTGTTATAAACAAAGATGCGATCTTCAAGTGCAAGCTTTAACGCTCTTGAAAGCACTACTTTTTCTACATCTCTGCCATATTTTTGCATATCTTTGTAGTCATACGCATGGTTTACATGCACAACTTCTTGAGCGATAATAGGGCCATCATCAAGATCATTGTTTACAAAGTGAGCAGTTGCTCCGATGATCTTTACGCCTCGTTCATACGCCTGTTTGTAAGGGTTTGCACCTATAAAAGCGGGTAAAAATGAGTGGTGAATATTGATAAGTTTATCCTCATAGCATCTCACAAACTCTGGAGTTAAGATCCGCATATATTTTGCCAAAACTATATAGTCGATCTCGCCAAAAGACTCAAGCCTCTCTAGCACCAACTTTTCATGAGCTTCTCTGCTTAGAGCCTCTGCACTTATGGTGTAGTATGGCAAGCCAAACTTTCGCACAAAGCCCTCAAGCTCACTATGGTTTGAGATAACGCCTACTATATTTGCTTCAAGCTCACCCGCCTCGTAGCGGATCAGTATGTCTCCTATGGCGTGGATCTCTTTTGTCGCCATCAAGACTATGTTTTTCTTTTTTGGTTTTAGCACTTTTATGTTTGAGCCTTGTGGCAAAACCTTAGCAAGAGCATCTTTTAGCCTAGCTACATCAACTTCACCATCTACGATACTTCGCATAAAAAACTTCTCGCTTGCATGATCTACAAACTCGCTATTTGAGACCATATTGAGACCATTTTCATAGAAAACACCAGAGATTTTATGTACTAAACCCTTCTCATCGACACTATCTACCAAAACCCTAAGATGTCTCATGCCACCGTTCCACTCTGCATATCACTTTGCATCTTGTTTCGCTCCATCTCATCGATGCGATCATCTAAAAGTGCCAAAACATACTCCAAAAAGTTAAGCGTTAGATCTAGTTTTGCTTCTATATTTGTGTTATTTGGAGCATTAAAACCCTCAAAAAGCACCAAAAGTCGCTCTCTTAGAGAGTGTAAAAATACCAGCTCATTTGAGTTTATCTTAGCACTTTGTGCCTGCTCTAGGCGAGATGGGGCTTTTTGTGCTACTTCGCTAGAGTTTACCACCTCTACGATAGAGGATTTTTTACTCACCTCTTCGCTTTTTTGCTCTTGCAACTCCACGATGGTTGAGAGAATCATATCTTTTAGTTCCATAGTTTTAAAAGCCACCTTTCAAATTGATAATACTCAACTTCATCGTCCATCTTTAGAAAAAACTCCCGCATCTGCGAGTTTACTCCAGCAAAACTTCTCCTATCACCACTAAGCCTGCTTATAGCGATCCTAGCTTCGCTATTGGCGGGATCGCGTTTTAGTATATCTTTATATATATCTAACGCTTCATCTTTTAGCCCTTGAAGCTCGTAGATATTTGCTAGAGTGAGTGTTTTCATTTTGCTACATAGTTTGCTATGATAGAGCCTATATCGCTAGTTGAGCAGATCTCTTTGGCATCGTACTGTGCTAGATCTTTAGTTCTATAACCCTCTTTTAGTGTTTTTTTGATCGCATCATCTATCTTTTTGGCCGCCTCTTCTTCGCCTAGAGCATACTTTAGCATCATTGCGGCAGATGATATAGTTGCTATCGGGTTTGCGATCCCTTGCCCTGCGATATCTGGAGCTGAACCGTGGATCGGCTCATAAACACCGATGCGATCTCCAATCGATGCTGATGGTAAAAGCCCAATAGATCCACTAAGCATACTCGCCTCATCGCTTAAAATATCTCCAAAAATATTACCCGTAAGTATCACATCAAACTGTCTTGGATCTCGCACCAACTGCATTGCAGCGTTATCTACATACATATGGCTAAGCTCCACCTCTGGGTACTCTTTTGAGACTTCGATCACCACTTCACGCCATAGCTGTGAGACATCAAGCACATTTGCTTTATCTACTGAACAGACTCTTTTATCTCTACTCATAGCTATCTTAAACGCCTCATGAGCAATGCGTACTATCTCATCTCTACTATAAACCATCGTATTCCAGCCACGATTTTCATCTCGACCCTTTGGCTCACCGAAGTAGATCCCGCCTATTAGCTCACGCACAACCATCAGATCTACACCTTTTATGACACTTGGCTTTAGTGTAGAGGCATTTACTAGCTCATCATAGACCATCGCAGGGCGAAGATTTGCATAGACACCTAGCTCTTTACGAAGCCTAAGCAGTCCGCTCTCTGGGCGTTTTTCTCTTGGCAAGTCGTCCCATTTTGGTCCACCAATCGCCCCAAAAAGTACCGCATCGCTTGAGAGTGCCATCTTGATAGTCTCTTGTGGAAGAGGATCGCCTGTAACATCATAAGCGATCCCACCCATCAATGCTTCACTATACTCTAGATCTAGTCCGCAACATGACGCCACCGCATCTAGTACTTTTACCGCTTCATCTATTATCTCAGGCCCTATTCCATCGCCTTTTATAAGGCAGATCTTATACTTTTTCATCATCTACTCTCCAACTCTTTTGTAGCAAAACTCATAAGTCCACCAGCATCTAAAAGCTCCTGCATAAATGGTGGGATCGGCACAAACTCGTAGCTTTTGCCACTTGTTTTGTTGATGATCTTGCCACTTGACATATCAACTTCGATCTCATCGCCCTCTGCTATCTCATCGCTTTGTTTAAGCTCAAAGATTGGCAGTCCCATATTGAACGCATTTCTATAAAAAATCCTCGCAAATGTAGGTGCGATCACAGCTGAGATCCCAGCTGCTTTTATGGCTATGGGTGCGTGTTCTCTTGAACTTCCACAACCAAAATTCTCACCTGCAACGATGATATCACCCCTACTCATCTTCTGTACAAAGCTTGGATCAGCATCTTCCATAACATGCTTTGCAAGCTCCTCTGGTACGGAGGTGTTTAGGTATCTTGCAGCTATTATAAGGTCGGTGTCTATATCTTTTCCAAATTTCCAAACCCTACCTGCTAGTAGATCTTTTTTCATACAAAATCCTATATTTTTTGTGCAATGTTATCCAAAATTTGGTTGTAGTTAAATAAAAGCGGGTTTTTAAGCTTATGATATTATCTACTATCATAAGCTTAATGAGGCTCTATTATCGTTTGAGAGAGTTTGTAGTTTGAAGCATCTCATCACTTGTTGTGATCACCTTTGAGTTTGAGTCATAAGCTCTTTGACCAGTGATTAGATCAGTTAGCTCCACTACAAGCTCGACATTGCTAAGCTCCACAAAACCTTGTCTGATAGTACCCAGTCCATCAAGCCCTGGCGTACCCTCCACAGGCTCACCAGAGCTATCAGTTTGAAGGTATAAGTTATCACCCAAAGAGTGAAGTCCCGCAGGGTTTATGAAGCTAGTAAGAGTTATCTGCCCCACTTGTGTCGCTTCGGTTTGTCCCGCTTGCACCACCGTTACAGTTCCATCTATACCAACGCTCACATTTAGCGTATCTGGTGGTACTACCACCTCTGGGATCACCTTAAACCCATCAGCATTGACAAGTGCACCATCTTGATCTACCTTAAATGCACCATTTCGTGAGTAAACCTCGCTACCATCTGGAAGCTCTAGCTTAAAAAAGCCATTGCCCGTGATCGCCATATCTAGCTGATTGTCGGTCTGTTTTAAGCTACCCTCGGAGAAGATCTTATTGATAGCAGTTGGTCTAACCCCTAGCCCCACTTCGATACCTGTTGGACTTTTAGAGGTGTCACTTGTCGCAGTTCCTGCGTACTCCATCACTTTGTACATCAGATCTGCAAACTCTGCACGAGACTTTTTAAACCCTATGGTGTTTATGTTGGCGATGTTGTTT
The DNA here is from genome assembly GCA_041669045.1 of Sulfuricurvum sp. GTDB lineage: Bacteria > Campylobacterota > Campylobacteria > Campylobacterales > Sulfurimonadaceae > JBAYBZ01. The sequence continues at coordinate 57,653 of JBAYBZ010000002.1, forward strand.
GCTGTTGTGTTTACTTGTGTCTGCATCGCGACCATTCCTGTGGAGGCGGTGTAAAGGGATTGCATCATATCTTACTCCTTATGCTCTTTTAGAGACTTTATCAATTGCTTCGCGGTTGATCTCATTCATCTGCGTATCCATAACCTTTTGGTACATCTGCACTAGGCGGTTTACCTCGATAAGCTCACTCATCATCTTAACTGTGTTTACATTGCTCTTCTCTACAAAACCTTGCTTTATAGCAGAGCTATCCTCGGTTGGCTCAAAAACCACATCTTCAGCGTAACTATATAGGTTGCCACCCTCTTTTACAAGCAGGTTTAGATCTTTAGGCTTTACTATAAAAAGCTGTGAGTTCTCAAGCATCTCAACGCCACCATTTGCATTTGTATAGACTCTGCCATCTGGATCTATGGTAACTACGCTCTCTTGCGGGTTAAACCTTATGGGTTGGTTTGACTCAAAATAGTTGCTAGGTAGCACAGCGTGCCCATCTTTGGTCACAAGTGTGCCATCTTCAGCTAGTTTAAGTGTGCCATCTCTTGTAAGTTTCACCCCCTCTGGAGTCTGCACTAAAAAGAAGTACCCCTCTTTAGAGATAGCTAGATCTAGCGAATTGTCGGTTTTTTGTATAGATCCTAGTGAAAAGTCACTATACTCTCTAACCACTTGCGGAGTCTTTGTCATCGCTCTATTTAGATACGACGCAGCATCTCTAGTGTGGTTTTTAATGGCCAGCTCATCTTGAGCATTTTTATGTATGCGAGAGTAGTCACCGATGATGAGGCGATCCTCTTTAAAGCCCGCAGTGTTAGCGTTTGCTAGGTTGTTGGCGATCACATTTAAGTGGTTAAACCCAGCCACCATTCCAGCAGTACCACTATAATAACCTGTCTGCATCTTAGCCCTTTTTGGTGTAGTTGTAGCTCTCTTAGCAACTACTGTTCCAGATCTAGCCAAAGCAACCATTAAGACTATTTGGGTATAATCCACCTTTTAGAAAGCTTAAAACACCACAAATGTTTAAAATACCTCAAAGGCATAGAGTATATGACAACCAAAGAACTAAACAAAGCGATTGAGACCTTTTTTTCTAACCAAAAACCAAAGGAGTGTGCTACTTATGAGACGCTTATAGAGCTATTTGAGAAGCAACCATCAACCGCACAGATGGGCAACATCTTTAAGCTCATAACCAAAAACAACTTCTGCATAAGAACCTCTAGTGAGCAGGCAAAACATCTAAACATCAAAGAGGCAAAAGAGCAAAAAGTTGCTCAACAAAAGCTCATAGAAGAGACTGATGCGGAAGATTTTGACATACTAAAAGAGCATGAACTCCTAGAGTGGAGTAGATCTGACTCGCCTGTTAGAATGTATCTTCGTGAAATGGGGCAGATCTCGCTTCTAACAAAAGAGGAGGAGATTGAGATCTCAAAGCAGATCGAAAGGGGAGAGAGCATCATCATAGATGCGATCTGTTCAGTCGCGTATCTTATAGACTTCATACTTGACTACAAAGAGCCACTCATCAACCGTGAACGCCGTGTCAAAGAGCTTTTTAAGAGCTTTGAAGATGAAAAAGATGAGGACGAAGATGTCGAAGAAGAGAGTGATGAGGAGAGTGATGATCTAGAAGAGGGAGCTGTAAAAAACCTCTCACTAAAAGATAAAAGCAGGGTCGAGAAGGTGAGTGCAAGCTTTAAAGAGCTTGAAAAAGCCAAAAAAGATTGGGTTAAGTACAACGAAAAAGCCCCTGTTTTTGATGAAGATGAGATCACACTAGAGTCAGTTTCACACTACCTTACAAGCACATTTAAAAAGAAGCTCCTAAAAGATCGCCTACTTGATCTTGGACCTACCTCAAAGCTTATAAACGAGCTTGTAAAAGCGATGGAGACAACCCTAAAAAGTGGCGATGGCTATGCAAAAGAGCTTAAACGCCTTGAGTATAAACTACCACTTTTCAACTCTACGCTAAAGGCCAACCATAAAGTTCTTCTTGAAAAGATCTGTGATCTTAACAAAGAGGAGATCACTGCCATGGTGCCAGAGGCGACAATGGTTAGCACCTATATGGAGATCAAAAAACTGATCCAGACCAAAGAGGCATCAAAAAATAGCTTTGATCTTGAACCTGAAAAACTGATGGAGATCCTAGAGCAGATCAAGCGAGGTAAAAATATCTCTGAACAAGCCAAAACAAAGATGGCAAAGTCAAACCTTAGACTTGTGGTTTCAATCGCAAAACGATACACCAACCGCGGACTACCATTTTTGGATCTTATACAAGAGGGTAACATAGGGCTTATGAAAGCAGTCGATAAGTTTGAGTACCAAAAGGGCTACAAGTTCTCCACTTACGCCACATGGTGGATTCGTCAAGCCATAAGCAGAGCTATCGCGGATCAAGCTCGCACCATTCGCATACCTATACATATGATCGAAACCATCAACCGTATCAACAAGATCATGCGTAAACATCTACAAGAACATGGCAAAGAACCAGATGTTGAGACTATCGCAAAAGAGGTTGGACTCTCCATAGAGAAGGTCAAAAATGTGATCAAGATCACAAAAGAGCCTATCAGTCTTGAAGCACCAATCGGCAGTGAAGAAGATGGTAGATTTGGCGACTTTATAGAGGATAAAAACTCTATCTCTCCGACTGAAGCTATACTAAAAGATGATCTAAGAGTTCAGATCGAGCAGGTTTTAGAGCAGTTAAATGAGCGAGAAAAAGCGGTTATCAAGCTACGATTTGGGATTATGGACGATGAGAGCGATCGCACACTTGAGGAGATCGGTAAAGAGCTAAATGTGACTCGTGAGAGAGTTAGACAGATAGAGTCAAGTGCTATCAAAAAGCTAAAACACCCAAAAGTGGGTAGAAAGCTTAAAAACTATATGGAGGAGTAGGCTTTAGTAGCCACCCCTCCCGCAACTATCCCCACAAGTAGCGATGGCAAATAGATGCCAATGTCTAGTAGATCATTATTTTTAAGAGCTATAAAACCAAGCACAAGCAGAACATAAGGCACAACTCTAAAGAGTGACACGCTTGCTCTTGAGCCACTTTTTAGGCTCTGCAGATCTAAAAGCTTGATCTTGCTTCTCTCCTCTTTTATGATACTCTTCATCTCCTCTACGCTTAGATCTTGCTCTTTTGTCTCATACTCCACATCTAGCTCATATGGATCTAGTATGCGATCATCAAGATCTGCTTCATCTTCATACTCACCGCTACTAGCCTTTGAGCTTACCATTTTCGCATAAGCTAGCGATGAACCGATGATGATAAAAAAGCTAGAGAGAAATGCCACTTGAGCACTCATAAAAAACTCAAACGAGATGAGCAGTAAAGCTAGCATAGCAAGCTCTACAAAAGCTACTATCTTAATAGCCCTTTGTATCATAATCCTCATCTTCATCATCATTAAGCTCTTTTTTGATCTTATATCTATCCTCTTTTGCAAGCTCCTCAAATGCCTTGTACTGCTTTGAGTAGGCTTTGTAGATGTTAGAAAACGCTGCACCTACACCAATAAATACACCAATCCAAAGCGTCCAGCTAACCTCGGTGTACTTCTTCAAAAGTAGCCCGATGCCAACACCCATAGCAACCGCAACCACCACTGAGATCCCAAGTGAGAGGTGATCAGCTGCTTCTATGATGGGCTTGAACTTTGGCTTTTCGCTACTTTCGCTCATCTACTATCTCGCTAAATACTTCCTCGCTAGCTCTAATGGTCGCTTCGATCATCTCATCAGTAGTTGCGGTTGAGATAAAGCCTGTCTCATACTGCGAGCAAGCGAAGTAGAAGCCACGAGAGAGCATCTTTGAGTGAAAAGAGGCAAATAGATCTGTGTCACTCTTAAGAGCATCGCTAAAGTTTTTGACCTCATTTTGGTTAAAAAAGAAGCCAAACATACTGCCTCTAGTATCTATCTGCATCACGATACCATGCTTCGCAGCAGTGTCTCTCATACCCTCAACTAGACGCACCGCTCTAGTATTTAGGACGCTTAGGAGGTTTGGTGATGCTTTTAGTTTTTTGATAGATGCAAGACCCGCCGCCATCGCAACAGGGTTACCGCTTAGTGTGCCTGCTTGATAGACACCACCCTCTGGTGAGAGGTGCTTCATGATCTCATGCCTTGCACCAAACGCACCCACAGGCATACCACCACCTATAACTTTACCAAATGTCACCATATCTGGTTTTACGCCTGTGATGGACTCTGCTCCATGAAGTGAAGCTCTAAATCCGCTCATAACTTCATCAAAGATAAGTAGTGCTCCATGCTCATCACAAAGTGCTCTAAGAGAGAGCAAAAACTCCTTTGTAGCAGGTACTAGCCCCATATTGCCCGCGATTGGCTCAATGATAACACAGGCTATATCACTAGAGTCTGCAAAGCACTTTTTGACACTCTCTATGTCGTTGTACTCTGCTAGAAGTGTATGCTTTGTAAAATCAGCTGGCACTCCAGGGGAGCTAGGTGATCCAAAAGTTGCTGCCCCACTTCCAGCTTCAACAAGAAGTGAGTCGCTATGTCCATGGTAGCAACCCTTAAACTTTACGATATCATCTCGCCCTGTAAAGCCACGAGCTAGGCGGATCGCACTCATCACCGCTTCAGTGCCACTACTTACAAAACGCACACGATCGATAGAGTCAAACATTGAGATGACAAGCTTTGCTAGCTCACTCTCCGCCTCGGTTGGTGCACCAAAACTTAGCCCTCTTTTGACTGCATCTATGACTGCACTCTCGATTGCTTCATCACGGTGTCCAAAGAGTAGTGGTCCCCAGCTTTGAACAAAGTCCACATACTCATTGCCATCAACATCTACAAGGTAAGCACCTCTGCCCTCTTTGATAAAGATCGGGCTTCCACCTACACTTTTAAACGCTCTAACAGGCGAGTTTACACCCCCTGGGATAAGGCTTTGTGCCTCGCTAAAAGCCTTTTTGGATCCATCTATGTTCATAATTTGCCTTTTTTCGCAATTATAGCCAATAGTTTTAAATGGGTCGATCCGTTATGGCAACCTTTTTTTACTCTCAAAGAGCATTCCAGCTAAAACCACCGCTAGTAGCATCAGCATGAGAAACTGCTCTTTGTAGCTTTTTTCCACCTCTTGCATCTTTTGCTGTTCTAGTAGCTGTCCTTGCTTAGTTGCTTCACTCACCGCTTCTGCTTTGCTTATGTTCGCTCTAGCTTGTGCAAGCCCAAAACCACCCACTTGATCACTCTCTAAAAGCTTGTTAAACTCACTGTTATAGCTCTTGATGTTGTACTTCTTTGCTAGCTCTTTGTAGCGAGACTTTAGCTCTTCAACAGTTGCTTCATCACTCTGCCAATACCCTAGCCTAACCGCCTCAAGCATTCTCTCCATGATCTGAGCCAAATTATCAGGTGAGCTACTCTCAAACCACTCTTTTACATCAAGATCATACTTATCTTTTATATAGACCTCAAAAAACTCCTGCCACTGATCATCTCTCACCACATCTGGATCTACTACTTGCCACCCCCAGAAGTTATTTACCACATCTAGTACATTTTGTGCACCACTATACCCCTCTGCCCTCATCTCGCTAATCCAGTTTGGGTGAAAGTACCTACTTCTAAGCTCCATCGACATAAACTGCGAAGTTGTCTGCATCTTAGCACCATCTATATCTCTAAGGTTAGATATATAGCTTGGTGGGTTTTTTCCATCGATAGATCTAATAGCAAGCGACAAAGCCCCAAAGTAACCATAAGGATCATCGCTTGTTAGCATTCCATAGAGGTTTGAGCTTCTTGAAAATATCACTGCATCACTTCCGCTTAGGTTTTTCGCATAGAGATCTACTCCATCAAGCTTAGCTCCCCAACTCTTCTCATCGCTTCCATAGTAGTAACCCCTCTCCTCAAGATAGTCTCTAGCGATCGAAGCATCTATATCGCCACTGAAGTTTTGAGTATCGACAAGCTTATTGACCCCGCTTCCGTAGTAGCCACTTTTGTTAGCAAAGATCCTAACCGTACTAAGCATCGTTGCATCTTGCTCGCTTAGGTTTTGATCCAAAAGCTCGCTCTTTAACGCCTTAGCATTTGCATAAACATAGTTATGCTCCTCTTTTAGGCTAGCTACTTTATCTACTGCTTTGGCGAGCAACTTCATAGTGGAGGCAAAAGTGTCTCTATATAGTCCCGTAGCAGATATAGTTACATCGATACGAGGGCGTTTTAGCTCGCTATATGGAATGATCTCTACATCTATGATATCGCCTACATTTGCCACTTTGGCGTAGTGGATCATCTTTTTTGGCTTGCTTGAGATACGATCTGGCAAAAGATCTAGCACCCACTCCACCCTAGGAAGTGTCACAAACCCAACAAGCCACTTTGCCAAAAAGTCAGGCAGATAGTTTTTGGCAAATGAGAGAGCTATGCCTTGTATATATTTGTCACTAAAACCCTGCTCATTCCAGATGGGTCTCACCCCCATAGCATATAAGATCTGCGACTCCAAAACACCATGATGACGCATAGTCTCTAGCGACCAGAGGTTAAATGTGAGCTTTTTTGGGTAGCTCCAATGCTCGGCATAATACTCCTCTATAAACTCCCTCATAAGTTTGCTTCCACTCTCATACGCTGCTTTTGTTGGAGCTTTGTTTGGATCAAAACCGTAGAGGTTTCTACCTGTTGGGAGGATCTCTGGGTTTCGTATAGAGTCACCTCCGCTACTTGTCTCCATAAACTTCCCATCAAGTGCACGAAGTAGATTTATGATCTCTTTTTGAGCTTTAAACCCCACTACAAACTCCTTTGCCTTTTGCATATAGACGCCAAACTCCTCATCATCTCTGCTTAGATCTTTGCCATCTATGGCGTACTTTTTCACTAGAGTATAAGCTTTTGAGTTGTTAAAGTCACTGTACTCTCTTAAGCTATACCCCTCTCCATCAGCTTTGGTTAAAAACTCCTTGCCTAGCATCTGCATAACGGTTGTGATGAGATGATCCTCCTTTGGATATGTACCAAATGTGTGCATACCAAGCGGTTGAGCAGACTTTGAAGTACCTAGTATATAATCCTCTACAAGGCTTAGGTACTTATCGAACTCGCTTCCAATCTTCTGCTCATCATACCCCACATCTTTGTCTATGTTGCATGAGATGCTCTCTTTTGTGATCTCATCTTTTAGCCTCTGTTTTACTATGCCATCTTCTACTGTTCTATACTGCGAGATAAGCTCCATAATCTTTGCAAGCTCGCCGTAGATCCCACTTATGGCAAAAGGTGGTGTCTGATGAGAGATAAGCGTTGCCCTTCCACGGCGTTTGGCTTGCAGTGCTTCGGCGACATTGTTGGTTATGTATGGATAAAAGATCGGTATGTCACCTAAGACTATCATCGGATCATCATAAAGGCTTAGCCCTCGCTCTTTACCAGGCATCCACTCCTGTGTGCCGTGTGTGCCAAAATGCACGATCGCATCAGCTCTAAAGTGCTTTTGAACATATAAGTATGTGGCTAAGTAGCTGTGATTGACTGCGATCTGCGTGTTGTGCCAGAGTGCATTTTCATCATCTGTTTTTTCACGATCCCCACGACGAGGTTGTGGCAAAAGTAGCACATTGCCTATCTCTATGGCAGGGATTAAAAAGTAGCTTTTATCATCACGATGCACTATCATCGCACTTTGCGATGGCTCACCCCACTTATCTATCATCTTCTGCTTTACGCTACTTGGGATAGTCTCTAAAAAGCTCTCATACTCATCTAGTGGAAACAAAAAAGCTTGAGCATTTGCAAGCAGTTTCTCATCATACTCCTTCTCATAGTACGCCTTTATAGTATCTATGGCAAATGTCTCAAACCACTCCCTTGAACGCTCCTCTACACTATATCCACTCTTTTTTAGCTCACTAAAGAGTAGCTCCAAACTAAGCGGTATATTCATAAATGATGCACCCATATTATCAACCCCATGCGGGTAGTTATAAAACATCACTGCTACTCTTTTACGGGAGTTATCCATCTTTGCAAGGTGGCAGATATTTAGTGCCTTGTTGGCAAGAGATAGTAGCTGATCCTCTATGGGTTCAAGGCGTTTTGTCTTAGCATTTTGAGTTGTTGCAACCATCGGATCTATGTAGCCTAAGTTTTCTGGTATGGTGTAGCTAAGTGGCATCATAGCCATGCTAGTGCCTGTTGTGGAGGCTTCATACTCCTCTAAACTCCCCTCAAAGTTGAGTGAGTGAAGGATCGGAATATCTAACCTTTTATAGCCACTCTTTAAGTTCTCATAATCAAGAAACATTATCTGCGTAGTGATGAGCACATCTGCGATACTTTTGCCATTTTGAAGCAAAAACTGCTCACCTACAAAGTCATCTCCATCAGCTTGAGTATAAAAAGGTAGCACAACTGCTCCCTTTGACTCAAGGTAGTCTATGAGTAGATCTATATGCTCAAGCGAGTTTGCTGTTATGGCGTTTTTGTGCATACCTATGGCGATGACGCTACTGTGCTTTTTGATCTCATCAAAAGATCTACCCAAAAACGCCTCATACTCCGCAAGCGAAGTAAAAACCGCTTCTGGGTTTTTTGGGTGGTAGATCCCATTTTGCGGGATCAGCTTTGGTGGTTTTGCCTCATCTTGTTCCCTTTTTAACTGATGGGTGTTTATATATCTAGCGAAATTCTCAAAGTTATACTTGCCACCATTTTGCCAATACTCATTTAGCGTAGTGTTATCTTGCAAAGAGATGTTTTTTCTATATGGCGACTCACTCGTTATGGAGATGGGAAGCACTACAAGATCACTCGGAGCACCCTGCAAGGCTAGATCAAACTTTGCCAAAAGCGGGTTGATACTACTAGCTCCAGCTAGTGAGTCAAACATCACAACGCGGTAGTGTGACAAAAGCTTCTCCCTATCACTAGGTGAGATTTGCGAGTCAAAAAGAGCATCTACTGCCAAACCGTTATCTCTAGCTATCTCCATGAAAGCACCAACCTTAGCTGATTGAGGCAAGTTACCCATATCGGCACTAATGATGAGCATATCTTTTTTGCTACTTGTATCACAAAAAAGAGAGGTTATAAATAGTGTTACCAAAAATAGTATCTTCATAACCTCTCCCTACTGTGGCACATAGATCATATTGCCATCTTTGAGCTTATATGTAACGCCCGCTTTGATCCCATCGCCATCTGCGATCTCGCCACTTGACTTGTAGTGCTGCATCTGCTTGCCCTTTTTTACTATCACCTCCATATTTGGCTTGTTGGCATTTTTAACAACAGTGACATCATCGCTACTAAAGGGGTTTAGCGGGTTTTGCACGATGGTTATGAGCAAAACTGCGATGATGACTAAAAAGAGATCTATCATATTGATAGCTGATAGTATCGGGTTTAGACTCTCATCATCTTGCAAAAGTTTCATCTTCACTCCCTTTTAGATACTCTCTGATCTCGCTTGCGTACCACCCTTTTCTAAGCGAAGCTATAACAAATGTGATCGAAGCACTAAGAAGCGAGAAGATAACCGCACTAAAAGCTACTATGAGATTGCTACTTACATCAGCGATATTGCCTTGTGAGAGTGCCATAAATGCGGGGCCAAGCGGGATCATAGTTGCCACAAGTCCTAGCATCGGAGCTACCCTTGTAGCGATAAAGATCGTCTCAAGCTTCTTAAACGCATAAAGCTCCAGATCATCACTATTTGTGATGTTGTGCTCCTTTGCATACTCGCTAACTCCTAGAGACCCGCCACCTCTTGAGTAACGCCTGCGAAGTAGTTGTGTAGCAAAAACGCCACTTTGAAAAAGGGCGTAGATAAAAAGTAAGATTATGGTTAAGAGTACGGGTATCAAAAAGATATTTGAAACCTCATACATAAATGACTCGATGGTGTGTATCATATATTCTCCTAAAATGTGTAGTCAAGCTTTGCGTAGATGAGTCTAGGTCTAATCTGGTAGTCATACTCATCTGCTAGCTTCTTGTTGCTAAGGTTTTGTGCTCCAATATGAAGTTTTAGACCCTTATATAGCTCCTTGTACGCTTGTAGCGACACCGTAGTAAAGGCGGATAGATTCTCTTGTGAGTTGTTATACTGTTTTCCTACATAGTTTACTCCTACGCTAGAGTAGATCTCAAAAGGCAGTGGCACATCAAGCCTTAGATCTACTTTATGTTTTGGTCTAAATGAGAGAGACTCTTTTGTTGAGTCATCTCTGGAGTGCAAGTAACCATAACCAACATATAGATCCAATCCAGCTAGTAGATCTTTTTGCTCAAACTCAAGCTCTAGCCCATAAACCGTGGCACTAGCCACATTTGAGTAGATCTTCTCATCATAGTAGATCACAGGACTTACCTGCGTAGTACCGTTATCTTTGAAAGTGACTAGATCATCTACTTTTGTATAAAAAGCAGTAGCCTTCAAAGATCTACCATCTTCTAAGTACTCATACCCAAACTCGTAGCTTTTTGAGACCTCTGGTTTTAGATCTTCGTTTCCGCTAAATCTATAAAATCTCATCGGTGGCGTGGTTATGTATGGGTATGCAAGCGTATAGTCTGCTGAGATCTGCGTTAGAGATGGAGCGTTAAACCCCTCTGCGTAGCCACCTTTTAGCCTGCTTGACTCATCTAGCTTATAGACAACATACGCCTTTGGGCTAACTCTAGATCCAAACTTCTCATGCTTGTCATACCTCGCACCTAGCGTTAGTATGAGACTATCAAAAAGCAAGATCTCATCTTGCAAGTAGATCGATGTATAGTCTATGCTGTTTTTAAAGTCCTTCTCTGGGGTGTTATCATACGCTTTGTGGTACTTCTCCTCTCGCTCTTCAAGCCCTAAAACTATATAGTTGGACGCTAGAGCAGTGGTTGCAAGCTCCGCATTTGCGACGATATCATCTAGCTTATGAGTAGCTAAAATACTTGCATCATCACTATGAGCATCAAGGCTAGAGGCGTAGTATTTAAGCCTTAGATCAAACTCTTCGCCAAAGCGTTTTTGATACCCAATTGAGTAGTGAGATCTATCTATATCGTAGTACTCTTTATACTTTAAGTTGTCTCGTCTCTCATTGCCTAGTATGCCACTAAGTTCAACTCTTTGTGTTGGATCTATGTCATACCAGAGGTAGAGCGAGCCACTTGCTAGCTTTTTGCCCTCCATCTTTGAGAGAGTATCGCCGTGGTGTGACTTTATGGGATCAATCTCTTGCACCTCTGCACTAAGTGAAGCAGCAAGATCATCTGTGAGGTTGCTACTTATACTAAGTGCATGATGGGTGCTATCTCCGCCTATGCCATCGCTAAAGCCCTTCTTGGTTGAGAGGTGAAGCGATAGATCTCTGCTTGGCTTTTTGGTGATGATGTTTATCACCCCGCCGATAGCCTGTGAGCCATAGAGCGAGCTCATAGCACCTCTAATCACCTCGATACGATCAATCGCCTCAAGTGGTAGCCAGTTGTATGAAAAATCACTTAGCCCTATAAGTCCATCACTTGAGCTGATGCGTTTTGAGTCTATGAGGATTAGCGAGTGTTTAGAGTCCATTCCTCGCAAGCTGATGCTACTTCTACCCTGATACGAGCTAGCATTTACTCCTGTGGAAGCACCCGCAAACTCCTTTAGTATTTCAGCTAGATTGGTAGCTCCTGTTTTTGCGATCTCATCACTTGTGATGATGGTAAAACTACCCGCTGTGTCGATCATCTCTTGCTGTGATTTAGCACTAACGACTACGCTTTGAAGCGTATTTGAGGCAACTAATGGTGAAGATATAGCGATAGTGGTTATAAGACCAGCTATTTGGTATTTCATAATATTTCCTTATGATATGGCTGGCTATTATGTAAAGTCGCTGGCTTGTGTAGGTGTTTATGATTATCACTGCTTAGCTTTAGATCTGTTTTTTAGAGAATGTATGCTAAAGATGCGTGTAATAGCTTCTGCTATTTAGGTTGAAAACTTTTGGACAAGTATTAATCTTGCACTAAGTAATGATAATCAATATCGGAAATATAGACTATTATTTCTTTATTTTTACTTAAATTGAGAATGATTATCAAATCTTGATAGAACAAGATAGGATCTCATGTTAAGGGGGATATGAAATGTCAATGAATATTTTGAGCAAATTTTTTTTGCAAAGCCCCAATTAAATGGGCTTTAAACGAAATACCAACTCACTTTTTTAGAGTTGTCAAAAAGCAAATTTTTCCCCGCACTTCCTAAAAGCCTTTTTTTCGCACGATTTGAAACCTATAAAAGAGCCTTTAAGCCCCATTAAACCGATATTTAAGCGTCCTAAGATTTTGGAAATTGCAGAGTTTTTGGAGGCATTCGTTTACCGTTTAAGGTTTCAAGAGAAAAGCAACAAATAGCAACTATTTTAAATGCAAGAGATATTGAAATTAAATTTTCATGTCAAATAAAATACTAAAGCTTTGAAAGAATTTCTTTTAACTCATCAATTTTGTCATACATTCTAGCAAGTGTAGGTTTGAATTCCTCTATTTCATTTAAGATTGCTACTGCTTGTTGTTTTAATTCTTCGTTACTGTAAACAAAGTTATCAATTTTATCACGCATGACGATTCCAGCACCAGCAAGAAAAATATTTAACTCGCCGTTTTTATCTGGCTTATCAAAATCGCTAATATGCAAATCTTTTTCAGTAACTAGAATTAAAGACCTCACAAATTTTTTACTAATACTCAAATTTGCTTTTGTATTCTTCAGTTCATCCCATAGCAACCAATAAGGATTCACCTTTACATCCAAGACTAATTTGCAAATAATTTCAGCAGTTATTATGCGATCCCCATTTTCAAGATATGACACCGTTCTTTGATTTGTGTTAATTTTCTGTCCGAACTCAGCTTGACTCATCTTTAAAAAATTCCTAACTTTTGTAATTTTGCTGCTTACAAAAGATAGGTCATTAGGCAAAATAATGCTCTCTTCCCCTATCATCCATACTCCTTAGATTAAATAATGAACTAAAAATTCAAAAACATCTTGACATTAGAACAAATATTATTCTATAATTCGGTCATTACCAATTTAGAATGAATTATATTCTAATTCAACAAAAGGTGCAATATATGAACAAAAAAAGCTCTTCAAACCCTATAATGAATAATATCAGGGGTAAGTTTGGATGGAGTCTTAATGAATACTGCTTTAGAAGAGACTTGGACGCTAGCACGGTAAGGCATATAGTTTATAACGGGGTTGGTAAGTCATTCAGAGATAATAAAACCACTCAGGCAATTAAAATTCTTAGCGAAGATGGCGTTTATGTTAGATAAATACTCATCTTCTGACTTATCAAATTTGCATGCAGTAACCCAACAATATATCCGCGCCCTCACCAAAAAAGCCGTTGATAGCGGCTTAAAAATAGTGAATATAAAAGGGGTAGAGTATAAAATCGGCTCACGCAAAAGCGGCAAAGGATACGCATACAAGCCCCTAAAATGCGAAGAGGTTGTAAATGTTGTAGAGGTTGTAGAGCCAAAAAATGAGAGTGATATATTTAGCAAGTTTTTTGATACAAAAAGTTTTCTCAATAGATCAAATAGTAGTTGTAGCGAAGAGTGTACAACAACTACAATTTCTACAACAACGCCTATTTTAGGGCTTGATAGCAATAAAACAAGCACATTAGAAGAGCTTTCAGATGATGAAAAAGAGAAAATCTTTTTCAAAAAAAAGCTACTTCAAGAGTATGAAACATTTGAGGGAACATTTAGCCAATTTCAAGAGTATATCGAAACTCTCTATTTTGAAGAGCTTGAGAGCTTTGGAATCAATATCAGCTATAACCAAATCAAGCGTTTTAAAGAGGCTCATGAGAGTAACGGTGTTTTTGGCTTAATCGATAGAAGAGGTAGAGCCAAAGGCGATAACTGGAAGATAAAAAACTGGGTTACGGATGAGCTAAAAAGCATTTTTTGGGCTAAAAAAGGCGACATAAGAGCTAAAAACCTCTATCGAATCATCAACAAAGAAGCCTACAAAAGAGGCGAAATATCAAAAGAGCAGTACATCGCAACGCTTAAAGGGCTTGGCGGCGTTATCAGCTATACACGCATTAACGAAATCATCAAAGAGCTTAAGAGCAGTAGAGAGTATAAGTTTCTTATCAATCCAGATAGATTTAAAAACTGCTATTTGCCGGCATTTGGCGACGCTAGAGAAAAAGCGTTATACGCTAATCATTACTGGGAAATAGACTCAACGCAACTAGACGCATTCGGTGTGCTTGGCGACAAAGAATCCACTTGGCAACTTATCTCAATCAGTGACATAAAAACAGCTATGAAAGTGGTCGGTGTCGTTAAGCACTCAAATGCAGCGGCTATATCCGAACTGCTTTATAAGGCGTTTAATAAGCTTGGTATTCCTGAACATATCGTGACGGATAACGGCAAAGATTATCTATCCAAACACTTAGAGCAACTGATGGAGGAGTGGGGAATTAAGCATGTTAGAACCGCTCCGTTTTCGGGTGATCAAAAGCCATTTGTTGAGCGACATTTTGGAACGATTCAAAACAGTTTTACCGAGCTTTTAAGAGGGTTTAAAGGTCATAGCGTAGCGCAGTTTCAATCTATAAAGTCGCAAACATCGGTTGCGGATAGATTAAGCGGTAAAGCCGAAAAACAAGCGGCGGAATCGATAGAGATACTAGCGGCTAAACTTGATGATTGGATAGACAATGTTTACAGTAGAGAGTTTAACAGCTCTCTTAAAACATCACCTTATGAAGCATTTTTAGCAGACGAAGCCCATATCAAGCGTTCAAATATCCAAAACCTTGCTTACGCATTTTGCAAAAAAGAGATTGTCAAAGTTGCTAAAAAGGGAATCAGAAAAAATAATCACCTCTTTAATAGTCAAAGTGGGCTTTTGGGTAATAGAGTCGGCGACGAAATCAAAATAATCATAGACCCTATCAATCAAAATCAATGCTTTATGTTTGAGCTTGACGGTTGCTTTATCGGAATTGCTACAAATGAAAAGGTTACTTTTGAGACGGCAATAGAGGCAAAACAAATCTACAAAGCAGAACTCAAACAAGTCGTAAATGAGAATAGAAAAATAGCTTCAAAATACAAAGATAGAGACTTTGTGAGCGAAATTATCGAAACAAACAAAGAAGTTTTCAGCGACGCTAAACCAATCGAACTTATAGGCGGTGGAGGTATGACGCAAAACAGCGGAAATATTGAGAGACTCCACGACATAGCCAAAGAGATAGAAAAAGAGGTTGCGACCATCAAAGAGGTAAAAGAAAAATATGTTACATGGGATCATCTTGCAAGCTCTACTAAAGAGAGCAAAAAAAGAAAACCTGATGATCTATACGAGGATATTTATCTAAAGAAAATCGCATATTAGGTTTATAGGGCTATTTGCGGATAGCCTTGTTAAGCCTAACGGCTTTAGAAAGGAGTTGCATGAAAAACAAAATCCGAGTGTTTTTGAAAGGTGTCGGCAAGAATCAAAAATGGTTAGCCGATAGCATAGGAGTTAGCGACGCACAAATCAGCCAGTATCTTAGCGGGACTTATGGCGGGGATGTGCGAAGCTTGGAGACAAAGCTTGAAAACTTTGTTGCGAATTATACCGCAAACGACTCAAGTAATCAAAATTCCTTTTTTATCCAAACAAGGAATACGGAGGCGGCAAATTACATCATTACCAAATCAATCCAAAGGCGAATGCTTTCGGCTATTTTTGGCAATGCAGGATTTGGCAAAAGCACAGCTATCAAGCAATTTATCAAAGATAGACCGGAGGCAATTTATATCAAGGCAAACAATCTTTTTACTACAAAAGACTTTCTTGAAATATTGTGCGAAAAGCTCAATCTTAAAAAAGAGAGTCGAGGTAGAAGTTTGTTTAATGCGGTTGTAAAGAGCCTTGAGAGGATTGATAGATTTATCATCATTGATGAAGCGGAATGGCTCAAAGATAAAACGCTTGACATGGTAAGGAATATATGGGAGGAGTCAAACACGCCTATTATCCTAGTAGGTACGCTCAAACTCAAGCAAAATCTCAAAGGCAATAACGGAGAGCTTGATTATCTCGATAGCAGAATCCGGTTAAGACTTACTTTTGAGAGGCTCAAAGACGAGGAATTAAAAGATGTGTGCCAAAAGTTTGGCGTTAATGCGTGGAAGAAAGTCAAAGACCTAACGAACTCAAACTTTAGGTTGGCGGCGTTTTTACTCGAAGAGGCAAAAGACTTAGCAGATATGCACGGCAAAGAGGTTGATGAGGATATTTTGATAGCCGCTTCAACAATGATTGTCAAATAGTGGATTTTAGCGGTTTTTTAGTCGGGTGTATCTCTGAGTATGCCAAAAAGATTTTAAATGATTTTAAACGGGTTTAACAGCGAATTAAACACATAAACAGATAGGAGAAACAAGATGGGAAAGTGCATTAGTGATATGGAGTACATGGCAAAGGATATAAGAGGCTATAGATTGAGACTTGATTTTTTGGCGGAAGCTACTCTTAGAATAACCTCAAAAGAGTTAGGAATTGAAGAGGATGATTTTAGGGAGGGGTTAGGATTGATTCTTGAGGATGTCGGTATTGGGCTTGCAAAAATAGAAGAGTTGATGAGCCAGTCCGTTAAAAGCGGTACGGCTTTTATTAAACCATAAATAAAGGTGTCAAAATGGAAAGCATAACAAAAGACCAAATCAAGGTTATCCATACGCTCAAATCAAAACTCAAGCTTTCGGACGACCATTATGAAGCGTTGCTAAGTAAATACGAGGTTGCATCATCAAAAGAGCTTACAAAACAGCAGGCGAGTTTTTTGATTGTTGAATTGTTGGAAATGAATAGAAAACAGAAAATAAAAAGAGTTAGAAGCGAATCTTCAAAATGCACAAAATCGCAGCTTGATTGGATTGCTGATTTATGGGTGAAGCTTTCGGGTGGAAAAGATTTTGAGTCACTTAGATGGTTTATCAAAAAAACTACGGGGACTTTATTTTTATATCCTGAAACAATGAGTCATAAAGAAGCTACAAAAGTGATTAATGCGTTAAGAGGTTGGGAAGCTAAAGCCAAAAGTGAGGACAAAAAAGCTTTAGCTTCCGAGTAAGGTAAAAATCATGAAAGACACTCTCAAACTGTTGCACGCCACAACAACGCCGCAAATATACCAAATTTAAAAAAGGGCGTCAATATGGGAGTAGTCACAAATATGGAATTGTTTGAGGAGCTTTTTAACATGATTCAAGGCGGAGCCTCAATCATTGAGGTGCTTGAGGAGTGGGGAGGCTCTTCAATTTATATCCCGAGCATTAAATCAACTTTCAGAAATGAACTAATCTTGAGAGACTATAAAAATGGCATGCCACTTAGAGATCTTGCAAAAAAATACAGTCTCTCTTTATCTCAAATTTATAATTTAACAAAGGAGGAACGAAGTGAGTAAGGTGTCAAACAAAGCAAGAGAGGGCGTAAGAGAGCTTTATATTCAAGGCTATCCGGTTGAAGAGGTCGCAAGAATCACAAGGCTTACAGTCAAAACAGTCAATAACTACAAATCAATCGATAAGAGAGATGGGATTGACTGGGAGAGATTGAGACTTAAAAAAGCGGCACACAATCCACTAAACGGCAAAGAGAATGTTTTTAGGGTTTTTGCAACTTATTTTAGAGCGGCTATCGAGAACATTTCTATTGACAATGATTTAACAGACTACCAAAAGGTAAGAAAAATAGGAATCTTGTCAAGAGACGCTAAGGCAGTTCTTGAGCTTAGAGAGCTAGTCAATAGCTATAAAGGAGGTGAGTCATGTAACGAGCAAGAAGACTACGGCTTTAAAAAATAACATCAAAAAAGGAGAATGAAAATGTCAGTTACAAAAATGCCGGCAACTTATAGCGATCTTGTTAAAAAAGAGATTCTTGTAATAAGTGCCGAAGTTACAATATCGGAACCATGCGAAATAGGTACGCCGTTAATTTCAATTAATGGCGGGGTTAGCTTTGCGCCTCTTGCCACCGCCGAAGAAAAACCAAACGGTATTTTGTGCCAAAGCATAGATACAAGCGGAACGGCTCAAGTGTTACTAAGCGGTGCAGTAAAAGCAAGTCTAGTAAAAGGACTTAGTAATCAAATGAAAATCGATCTATTTGATAGATCAATCATAACACTATAAGGAGTATGAAAATGTATGAAGAGCTTATGAGAAATTTTCAAACCAAAACGATGGTTGAAATCATTTCACAAATGAAAACAAACAAAGGATTTATTTTCAATAAATTCTTTACCAAAAAAGATGGGATTAACGGCAATATTGTAAAAGTGCCGATTCAAAAGGGCGAGGGAATCATATTGCATTCGGTAAGCCCATATGCTGATCATATCATCCATGATAAGGGTAATGTGTATATGGTTGATTTAACCTTGCCTCGTTTCCCGCTTGAGAGTGTAATTTTGGCAGCAGAGCTAAACGAGCTTGAGATATATTCGAGTCACGCCGAAAAGCTCAAGAGTTTGGCACAACTTATCGGCAAATATGCAGGAGAACACAAAAACAGCTTTGTTACCACGCTTGAATATATGGCGGCGGGTGCGCTATTTGGTAAAGTGATGGATGGCGACGGTAAGATATTATTTGAGTTTGAAAGCGAAAGAGATGTTGTAGAGTTCAAATCAGATCAAGACCCTATCACCGCTTTGAGAGCTATCGATTCAATCGTATCCGATGAATTTGGAAGCGATATAAGCTACACTGGGCTTGCTAGTAACGAGTTTATGGATAAGTTATGGGCTAGATGTGTCGAGTTGAAACTTGATGAGAAAAAACAAGCCGCATGGGTTGAAAAAGATAATAAGCGATGTTTGGAAGTGCATGGAACGACTATATATCCATATAGCGCAACATACAAAAACGAAAAAGGCGTTTCAAAAAGATTTATACCGGAAGGCAACGCCGTATTTATTCCAAACGAGGATAGTATTTTCAATGTTTACTACGGTAGAGCCGACCATTCGGAGGCTTTAAGAAATGCCCCTACGGAGTTCTTTTCTACGCTTGAGCCTTTGGCAAAAGGAAAGGGCTATTCTGTTTTGAGCGAAACAAAACAAATTCCCGTATGCTTGAGACCGTCCGCAGTTATTCTAGCCTCTTGGGTTAATGTTTAAAAGGGGTTTACGCCCCTTTTAAATTAGCTTTAAACACTCCATAAAACCACAAAAGCAACATCAAAATAGCCGCTTCAATAAAAGCAAGCGGCAACAATACCAAAGAGCCAATAGCCCCAAACAGCACCGACTCAACAAAGCTTAAATCAAATAATAAAAAGCCTATTGTGGCGTTTAATAGCATTACAATGCAGGCGAGACTATTTGAGCTTATTGACATTCGGCACAAACCAATAAGTCATTTTATATAGGATAGGAACAAAGAAAACAAGGCTAAAAGGGATGGCAAAAGCGATATTATAATGCTCTAATCCGCTCCACCAGTAGTTAATCAAAGCCGTCAAAAGTGTAGATATAAATAGCCGTTCCATACGATATTATAGCACGAAATCTTGCAGTTAATTTCTTTAAGTTTAACGATTGACAAATCAAACCGTTTTATTTTGACATTTCAAACCGTTTTCGACATCTCACAAGTCCTATCACTATCACCACAAGAGTTTACTATTGTTTCAACTATGGTAAAATCTGCAAAAAATAGCTGGAAAACTAACCCACGGTGAATCGCTCAACTTTTGCTCTTTTTGTTGCCATTTTGCTACACATGCTTTTAGCTCTTAGCATCTGGGTAGCTCTACTTTTGATGCCAAAAGAGAAGGAGAAGACAGAAGAGAGACGCATAAAAGTCTCGCTAAAAGAGCTACCACCAAAGCCAAAAGAGATACCAAAAGAGGAGATCCAGCAAGAGATCAAGCAAGAGATCCCAAAAGAGACTCCACCACCCGTTGCCCCACCGATGCCAAAAGGATCACAACTAAAAGAGCTTATCAAACTAGATCCAAAAGAGCTAGCCAAACCTACAAAAGAGCCTAAAAAAGAGCTAAAGCAAAAAGTTAAAAAAGAGAAGCCAGCTCCAAAAATAGAGCCACTTCCGCCACAAAAGCCCTATATAGAGCTAGAAAAACCTCAAGAAAGAGAGGTAAAAGAGCAAAAAAAGAGCGAGGCTTACAGCTTTCTAGCTGAGGATCTCTCAAGCAGTGAAGAGCCAAAAAAGAGTGAACAGAGTCATACTCCAAGCCACATAAGCTCCAACCTAAGAGAGCTATATGGTGATGAGTTTGGTCTACTTCCAAGTGAAGCTCAAAAGTATCTCATAGATAACCAAGAGATCATGCGTCGCATCACTCAAGAGGTGCTAAACCGCGTAGCTAGCGTGAACCTAACACCAGATCTAACACAAAGTAGCTACAACATCATAGAGTTTTACCTGCACCCAAATGGCGACATAAGCGAGATCAAGTTTTTAAAACCAAGCGGGCAGTTTATACTAGATCGCACCACAAAAGAGACTATCGAGTATGCCTACTCACGCTACCCTCGCCCAGAGGTCAAAACGCTTGTTCGCTACAATGTTTACTACAATCTTGCTAGATACTAGATCTACTAAGTAGCATCAAAGCACCCTTATATATAGGCTCATCGATGAAGCCAAACTCCTTTGATGCAAAGCCTGTAATCCCCTCTTTTTGGTTTAGCTCAAAAAGCCTTTTGATCTCTTTTGCTCTTTTGATAGCCTCAAGATCTGGTGCGTAGATCTCATTTACTATATCTACTTGTTTTGGCGAGATGCACCCTTTTGCATCATAGCCCATCTGCCTCTCTAGGCTCACCCACTCTCTAAAACCTGCAAGATTTTCATGCTCTTGATAGACAAACGAAACAGGCTTGATCCCAAGGGATCTACTAGTAATCAAGAAGTGTGAGAGCATATAGTTCATAGTTGGGTTGTTTATGTTTATAAGATCTTGTGATAGTCCAAGATCAGCAAAAAGATCTAACACGCCTAAGTAAAACGCCCTCACCTTCTGACTCTTTGCAAGTTCACTCATACCAAGCCACGCCTCTTTTGTCTCTATGCTTAGATGAAGCTCTGTATCATCTCTTAGAAGCTCGCACACCGCAAAAACCTCCTCATAAGAACGGATCTTTGGCACACGAATAGCATCTGGTGCAAACTGGTTTAGGTAAGCGATCTCATCAAACCCGCCCGCATCTAGGGCATTTACTCGCACTATAAACTTCTTGTTGCTTTTGGTGTAGTTTGAGAGTATTATGGCACAAAGCAGAAGTGCAAATGGCTTATCTTCGCTACTTACACCATCTTCTAAGTTTAGTATGATAGCATCTGCTTTTAGATCATCTAGTTTCAGCAGATGCTCTATCTTGTTGCATGAGACCATGATCGCGGAGCTAAAGTTTAGAGATGAGTTTAGCTCCCGTTTTTGTGGCTTTGCAAACTCACTAAGTGCGTCCAGATCGCGTTTTGCAAACGCTTCTATTATTTTTTCATTTTTTAACATCATGTGCCTTTTGTTGTAGGTAAAAGTAGAGCATCTCAATCTCCTCATCGGTCAAAAAGTATCGGGGCATAAGTTTTAGGCGACGATTTAGTGCCATATAGAACTTCTCATAGCTTATGTGGTTGATACGAGGGCCACTAAAGCTTTGAGGCAGAGTTTTATCTATATACTTCGCCACAAGCTTACCCTCACCACTCTCACCATGACACTTATGACACCCTATGCCACGCGGGTTTTTATATAGTTGCGATGCGTACTCCATCGGAGTTATAAAGCTTGCTCCAGCAAAAAGTAGTGTTGGAAGTAGCAAAAAAATATACCTCATAAACCAGCCCTTAATATTTAATCTGTATAATAGCAAAAAAATGTTTATGGGAGTTTAGGTTGCAGATTTTAGATGGCAAGGCACTCGCAAAAAAGATAGAATCAAAAGTCGCCAATGAGGCTAAAGAGTTTAAAGCAAAATATGGCAAAGTCCCAGGGCTTGCTGTGGTTTTGGTAGGAAGCGATCCTGCAAGTGCTGCTTATGTTGGTATGAAAAAAAAGGCGTGCGATCGCGTGGGCTTCTACTCCGTGACGCACGAGATGCCATCAGATATCTCACAAGATGCGATCGAGCAGACCATAACTATGATGAATAACAACCCAAACTTAGATGGCATACTCATACAACTTCCGCTCCCAAAACATATAGATACAACAAGGCTTTTAGAGCTAGTTGATCCCACCAAAGATGTAGATGGTTTTCACCCCTATAATGTCGGCAGACTAAGCACCAACCTTGATGGTTTTGTGCCGTGTACCCCGCTTGGTGTGATGGAGCTTTTAAGCGAGTATGGCATAGATCCAAAGGGTAAAAACTGCTGCGTAGTGGGAGCTAGCAACATTGTAGGCAAGCCAATGGCGATGCTTCTGCTAAACGCAAATGCAACAGTTGAAGTGTGTCACATCTACACAGATGATCTTAAAAAACACACACTTAATGCAGACATAGTCCTTGTGGGTGCAGGGGTAATCAAGCTCATAAAAGCAGATATGATAAAAGATGGTGCAGTGGTGATTGACATCGGGATCAACAAAGCAGATGATGGCAGACTTGTAGGCGATGTGGACTTTGAGGCAGTTAGCAAAAAGTGCTCATACATCACGCCAGTGCCTGGGGGAGTTGGACCTATGACTATCGCGATGCTTCTAGCAAACACCATAAAAGCTGCACAAAATAACGCTTCTTTAAAAAGCGGTGCTTCACAGGTTAGTAGATGAGAGAGTTTTTACACAAGATCTACAAGTTCTCAAACTCATGGAGTGGCACTATCATCATAGTGCTTTTTGTGATCTTCTTTGTAGCTCAAGCGTTTCGCATACCTAGCGGATCGATGAAAGACTCCCTTCTAATAGGTGATCATCTATTTGCCAAAAAGTTCTCTTATGGCATACCGATGCCACATTTGCCATTTTTAGAGCTATCTATCATGCCATGGAGCGACAAGCTAAAGCTAGTTGATGGTGACAAACCAAAGCGAGGCGATATAGTGATCTTTCGCCCACCAAATAACATAAAACAGCACTTTGTTAAACGATGTGTCGCTTTACCAAAAGATGAGATCTTTCAGCACAACAAAGACCTATACTTACACCCACATGAGGGCGATGAGTATGCAAAAGAGCACTTCAAAGAGTATGAGTTTGTAGTCTATAACGACAAACTATTTGTCAAAAACCCATACGAGAGGGAGCACAAAGGGATCCATCACGATCCAAAGATAATCGACAATGGCTACTACCCGCAACCGCTCTTTAACTTCGCTCCTATCGTAGTTGAAGATGATCACTACTTTATGATGGGTGATAACCGCGATCACTCAAACGATAGCCGTTTTTGGGGATCAGTCCCTTACGAAAACATAGAAGGCTCACCGTGGTTTATCTACTTTAGTATAGATGATAACTATGAAATCAGATGGGATCGCGTAGGTAAAACACCTAGTGACCTAGAGGGTGATGAGTACCTTAAGCGAGCACGCCATGAGCGAGAGCTTCACGACAAAGATGATCATGGAATCTATTGATCTGCTCAAAATCGTAGCTGCTGTATGTGCTCTTGCTATTGCTATTATTGGGCATGAGATTATGCATGGTCTTGTGGCGTTTATGTATGGCGATACCACCGCAAAAGATGCTAAGCGACTAAGTCTAAACCCGCTTGTGCATGTTGATCCTGTTGGTACACTCTTAGTGCCTGCACTTATGTACTTTGTGCCTATGCTTCTTGGTGCTGGAGGTGGGTTTTTGTTTGGTTGGGCAAAACCTGTACCCATAAATGGTGCAAAAGTGCTACAAAATGGCGGATACAACGCTCTTATGAAGGTAGATCTGGCTGGGATTTTCTACAACTTTGCACTAGCATCTTTTGCATCGTTTGTGCTGTTTCATATGCCAAAACCCATAGAGAGTGACTCTATTTTTTACATATTTGGCTATATTTTGGTGCTTCAACTTGTCATCATAAATGTTGTCCTTGGGGTCTTTAACCTGCTTCCCATACCGCAGTTTGATGGGGCACAGTTCTTGACACACCTAAGCCTAAAGCACAACATCTACAAAGTTGCACACTTCTACCAAAAGTACGATAGATATGGTATCTTGGTGGTTCTTCTCATCATCGCAACACCGCTAAAAGATTATCTGCTTTTTATGCCAGTTCAATTTATACTAGGGCTACTTAGCCCATAAGGAGAGAGAGTGAAGTTTTATATAGCAAGTGATCATGCGGGGTTTAGCCTAAAAGAGTTTAGCATAGAGTATCTTGTGCACAAAGGCTACGAAGTGGTAGATCTAGGGCCATTTTCTAAAGATCGTGTAGACTACCCTGACTACGCAGCAAAAGTTAGCAAAGCAGTCTTAGATGATAGCGAGTCGCAAGGAGTTCTCATCTGCGGATCTGGTATTGGTATGAGTATAATGGCAAACCGCTTTGCTGGTGTGCGAGCAGCACTAGCTCATGACGCCTACACCGCAAGTGTTGCAAGAGCACACAATGACGCAAATATACTCTGCTATGGTGAACGCATCGTTGGAGAGGGTGTGGTTGAGTCTATCCTTGATGCGTGGTGCAACTCAAACTTTGAAGGTGGCAGACACACCGCTAGAGTTGAGAAACTAGAGACATTTACATAAGGAGAAGTTATGTTTTTTGAGTGGTCCACCTATACGCTTTTAGCACTCATCTCTATCTATCTCTTTGTGAAGATGTTCTACTTTAAGAGCATTACGCTAAAAGAGCAAAAGAGCAATGATCTAATGAAGCTCACCTTGCAAGAAGCGGAGATCCTCATACGAAAGTATCAGATCCAACTGCAACGAGCCTTAGGCAACATAGATATACTAAGCGATGAGCTAATGAAGCTTAGAAATGAGCTAAAGATCCTCAAGCAGAGAAATGTAAAACACCGTGCAGAGGTGGATAGACTAAACTCAAAGATCAAAGCTCTTGAGAGCCGTATAGATGCACTTATATAGACACAAACTACATAGATGGAGAGGGTATGCAACTAGATCAAAATAAGAGAGCCATTATAGAAAGCTCCATAAGAGATGTGCCAAACTTCCCAAAAGAGGGGATCATCTTTAAAGATATAACTACACTTTTAAACGATGCTAAGGCGTTTGGAGTGCTTCTAGATCACCTTGTATCTAGGTACAAAAACTACGATCTTGACTTCATAGCAGGGATTGAGTCGAGGGGTTTTATGTTTGCAGCTCCGCTTGCTTATGCTCTTGGAGTTGGGTTTGTACCTATTCGCAAAAAGGGAAAACTCCCTAGCAGAACCATAAGTGCAAAGTATGATCTAGAGTATGGGTTTGATGAGGTTGAGATCCACACTGACGCCTTTAGAGACAAAGCGGGTGCGAGGGTACTTTTGGTAGATGATCTAATCGCCACAGGTGGCACTGCTCTCTCAAGTGCTAAGCTCATAAATGAAGCGGGTGGCGAGTGTGTCGAGGCGTGTTTTCTCATAAAGCTTGCATTTTTAGATGGTGAAGCAAAGATGAGAGACTCTGTTAAAACCTACTGTGTAATGGAGGTAGAGTGATGTATATACCAAAATCTTCGCGTTTTGATCCACAAAATGGACACTTTGGAAAGTTTGGCGGTCGCTATGTGCCTGAAACACTTATGCCAGCACTGCTTAAGCTAGAAGAGGAGTACAATGCTATCCGCTTTGATGAGGGATTTTGGAGTGAGGTAGATAAGTACTTAAGAGAGTATGTAGGACGCCCCTCGCCTCTTTACTTTGCACAAAACCTCTCAGACGAGCTAGGTGCTAAGATCTACTTGAAGCGAGAGGATCTAAACCACACAGGAGCACACAAGGTAAACAATGTTATAGCTCAAGGTCTAATGGCAAAACGCCTAGGTTACACCAAAGTGATCGCTGAAACAGGAGCGGGTCAGCATGGCGTAGCAACTGCTACTATCGCAGCACTACTCAACCTTGAGTGTGAGATCTTTATGGGTGCAAAAGATGTAGAACGGCAAGAGCTAAATGTGTTTCGTATGAAGCTTTTGGGAGCTAAAGTTCACGCCGTGCAGAGTGGTAGCAAAACTCTCAAAGATGCTATGAATGATGCGATCCGCCACTGGGTTACAAACGCAAGAGACACATTTTATATCATCGGTACTGTGGCAGGACCACACCCCTACCCTCTGATGGTGCGTGACTTTCAAGCTATCATCGGCTATGAGGCAAGAGAACAGATCCTCCAAAAAGAGCAGAGACTTCCAGATCATGTCATCGCTTGTATAGGTGGTGGAAGCAATGCCATAGGTGCTTTTGCTCACTTTTTAGAAGATGAGAGTGTTGCTTGCATCGGCATTGAAGCAGGCGGACTAGGGCTAGAGAGTGGTAAGCATGGATCAAGCCTACTAAAGGGAAGAGCTGGAGTTCTTCATGGACAGATGAGCTACCTACTTCAAGATGATGATGGGCAGATACTAGAGGCTCACTCCATCTCCGCGGGGCTTGACTACCCTGGGATCGGGCCAGAGCACTCATTTTTGTTTGAAGAGGGTCGTGTGAGTTATGATAGCATAACAGACAAAGAGGCGTTAGATGCTTTTGTATGGCTTAGCCAAAAAGAGGGAATTATTCCTGCTTTTGAGTCATCACACGCTGTGGCATACCTCAAAAAGCTACCAAACATAAAAGATAAACTCATCATTGTAAACCTCTCTGGTAGAGGCGATAAAGATATGATCCAAGCAAAAAGCCTGCTACACTTTGAGTAGCTAGCTTTGAGTGAGCTCATAGAGCTTTTTTCGCTCGCTAGATCCCGCTATATTTAGCCCCTTGCGGTACTTTGCTATGGTTCGCCTAACCATAGTGACGCCAAACTTTTTACCTACTAGATCTAGTAGTTTTATATCGCTTAGTGGTTTTAGCCTATTTTCACTCTTGATCTGGCTTGCTATAAACTCCTTTATAGCGGCATTTGAGACATCATCATCTATGGCGGTGGTGAAAAAATCCTTCATCGCAAAAACACCACGATCGCAAGCTATATATTTGTTAGCAATCGCCCGCGAAATGGTCGATGGGTTATGCCCAAACTCATCAGCAACCACCTTTAGAGTCAGTGGCATAATAGATCCACCCATAAAAAACTCATACTGATACTCCACTATCATAAGCCCCACTTTGTGAAGCGTGGCTCGACGCATATCAAGAGCATCGATCAAACTTTTTGCCTCTTTGATCTTGCTAGCTATATAGCCACTATCTCCCTCATATGAGCTATCTATGCTGATGCTTGGGTAGAACTCATCGTTGATCTTTACACTTAGGTTCTCATCATCATCTAAAAATATCATCAAATCTGGCACGATCTGCATAGACTCCTCGGCGTACTCGATAGCAGGCGGGTTTTTAAACTTAGCAATAACCCGCATAGCTTCGCTAAAGTGTGGCTCTTTTGAGTAGGAGTGAACATTTTGTAGATCTCTTAGTATCCTCTCTGCTAGGGCATACGCCTCATCTTTTATGTCAGAGACTATAAGCTGAAACAGAAACGACTCTAGCAGATTGCTAGCTCCCACACCAGATGGCTCAAGGTATGCAAAACGAGATCTGATCTTCTCAAACTCCGCAATAGCGATACCATTTTTTTGACAAAACAGCTTGCTATCTCCCTCATAGTAGCCATCTTCATCAAGGTTTTGCATCACAAAATAGGCTATGTTTTTAGAGATAGGAGTTGGGAAAAGCTTTGAGTCTATCTGAGCATCAAGAGCCTCATAAAGAGAGTCTTTTTTGATAGTTAGTGCCTCGATATGATCTGTGCGAGAGTTTGCAACACTACCACTAAGAGATCTCTTATACCCCTCAAAACTTCGCTCAAACCCACTGCTAACCTCTGCTACTGGGTTTGACTCCACAAATGGCTCTAGCTCACGGTGCAACTCGCTAAGCCCAGAGTGGAGTATCGGTAGCCAATTTCTAAGCGTGCTTGAGAGCTTGTGCTTTAGATTGGTGCTTTGTGAGGGCCTAAGTGTTGCCATCTAGCTAAAGCCTATACTCTTCACCTAGATAGTGCTTCCTCACATCAAGGTTTTGTGAGATCTCAGCAGTTGTGCCACTAGCAAGCAACTCACCTGACTTTATGACATAAGATCTATCGCAAACATCGAGAGTTTCACGCACATTATGATCAGTTATAAGCACACCGATCCTGTATGAAGCAAGCTGTTTTATGATCTTTTGTATATCCATAACCGCTATGGGATCTACCCCAGCAAATGGCTCATCAAGAAGCAAAAATTTAGGACTATTAACCAACGCTCTAGCGATCTCTACGCGACGACGCTCTCCACCACTTAGCGAGATCCCCTTACGATTTCTAATGGGTTCTATGTTAAATATATCTAAAAGCTCATCAACTCTTTTTTGACGCAGAGCCTCATCTTTTATGCCAACTTCTGCTGCGATCATAAGGTTATCTTCTACACTTAGATCCTTAAAGATCGATGCCTCTTGTGGCAAGTAGCCAATCCCTCGCAGAGATCTCTTGTGCAGTGGAAGCCCCGAGAGGTTATCATCA
Source organism: Sulfuricurvum sp. (assembly GCA_041669045.1). GTDB lineage: Bacteria > Campylobacterota > Campylobacteria > Campylobacterales > Sulfurimonadaceae > JBAYBZ01. Next base: position 86,343 of record JBAYBZ010000002.1, read on the forward strand.
TCAAAGTAAACCTCGCCACCACTAGCTTTTACAAGCCCGCAGATCATATAAAATGTAGTCGTCTTCCCAGCACCATTTGGTCCCAAAAGTCCAACCACCTCGCCACTACTTATCTCCAAAGAGATACCTCGCACAATCTCTAGATCTTTTATGCGTTTTTTTAGCCCGACGGCTCTTAGCGTGTGCATATGTTATACTCTCTTTTACTCTCTTTTTTCTCAATCTCTACAACCATATACTCTATGCCAACACCCTCAAGTATCTGCTCTAGTCTTGCATCACCCCACTCTACTATATGCAAAGCATCTTTTTCAAGCTCCTCTAAAAGTCCAAGTGAGATGAAGTGATCTAAGCCATGGTTGTAGATGTCGTAGTGGTATAGCACGCCTCCATAAACCTGCTGAAGAGCAAAGGTGGGTGAAGTGACCACATCGGCTAGGTGCAGAGTTTTGGCGATCTCTTTTACAAGTGTTGTTTTGCCACTTGCTAGATCACCTCGAAGCAGGATCACCCCGCTTTTGAACTCTTTTGTGATATCTTTAGCCAAAACGCTTAGCTCATCTTCAGCGAGTATATAGCACTTTCTCATAGCTTGTTTGAAACCTCGATGATCTGCTTGAGTTTAGCTAGTGCTCTTTTAGACTCAATCGCCTCTCTTGCCATCTCTACGCCATCTTTAGCATCTCTAGCTCGCCCATCTACCACGAGTGCAAACGCACTATTTAGAAGAACTATATCTCTTTGTGCGTCGCTAGCTTTTGAGTCAAAAATATCATAAAGGATCTTAGCATTTTGCTTCGCATCGCCACCCACTATAGCACTAAGAGGAGCACTCTTAAAGCCATACTCATTAGGTGAGATCTGCATCGTTTTTATAGTGTCATCACTTAGATGTGCGATGGTTGTGCTTGAGCTTAAACTCACCTCGTCCATTCCCTCGCGTGAGCTTACCACCATCGCAGAGGTGTAACCATTTATCTTAAGAGCTTCGGCTATCTTTGGCACAAATGAGCTGTGAAACACTCCAAGAAGGCTCTTTTTGACTCCCGCAGGATTTGTCAATGGTCCTAAGATGTTGAAGATGGTTTTATCTGGTATGCTTCTTCTAACTGGCATTATAAAGCTCATCGCAGGGTGATGGTTTTGCACAAACATAAATGTAAAACCGCACTCCTCAAGCATCTTAGCACTCTGATCAATGCTAAGATCTAGTCTTACACCAAGAGACTCAAACATATCGGCACTACCAGATTTTGAAGTTATTGATCTGCTTCCATGCTTTGCGACACTGCTTCCACACGACGCACATAGAAGCGACACGCTAGAGGAGATGTTAAAACTCCCTATCTTATCGCCCCCCGTGCCGACTATGTCGATAGATCTTCTTCTAAGCTCTTCGCTTATAGGAAGCCTTATGGCGTGAGATCTCATCACATCAGCTGCTACTGCTATGGTGCTAGTACTAAGCGTTTCATCAAGACAAAGAGTGAGTAAAAACTCTCTCATCTGCTCATCACTCAAACGGTGAGCGAAAAGATCCTCAAAGTCTGCTCTTACATCACTCATGAGAGCACCTTTATATATTTTTCTTGCTCATTTTTTGGGGTTGATTTGGTTGTAGGGATCGCTAGAACCTCATAGCTTTTGCTACTCTCAAGGTAGTTTATGGTGATGATAGAGCCGATGCCAACCTCCTTGCTAGCCTTTGCTACCACACCATTTATGAGCACTACGCCACTAAGAAGCATATCTTGAGCTATGCTTCTTCTTTTTGTCAGATTTACACTATTTAAAAATTTATCTATTCTCATGGCTATATTTTAGACAAATAAAACTAAAAGTATAGTTAGTTGTGGAACACTTTTTGCAGTCGCCACCTATTCGTGGCGAAGTGCATCGATAGGGTTGAGTTTCGCAGCTTTTTGTGCTGGGAAATAGCCAAATATAACTCCAATAAGTGTTGAAAATATAAAAGCGATCATTACGATAGGGAGATTAAAGGCAATAGGCAGATCAAACGAGAGGCTAACTCCCACGCCGATGCCAACTCCAAGCATCACTCCTATGAAACCACCAATACTAGAGAGCACAACAGCTTCTACTAAAAACTGAAGCAAAACCTCCTTCTCCATAGCCCCGATCGCTAGGCGGATCCCAACCTCGCGAGTCCTCTCGGTAACTGAAACAAGCATGATGTTCATGATCCCAATCCCACCAACAAGCAAACTAATCGCCGCCACTGCACCAAGTAAAAGCGTAAGCATATGTGTAGTTGATGAGAGCGTATTTAGGGTATCACGCATATCTCTTATGCTAAAATCATCAGCCTGTCCATCACCAATATGACGGCGTTGTCGCATCAGAGATGTCACAGACTCCTTTACCTCCTCTAGCGTCTCACCTGAAACTGATGAGAGCATTATACGGGAGATATCTTGATTGCCACTCACTCGCCTTTGGTAGAGCTTAAGTGGTACTAAGATAAGGTCATCTTGATCCGTTCCAAACATCGATGAACCCTTAGGCTCAAGCACACCGATGACTTGACAGCTAAACTTTTTTATCCTTACATACTCGCCTAGTGGCTCAACTTCATCAAAGAGCATCTCTTTTATGGTATTGCCAATAATACAGACACTCTGTCCCATACTAAGCTCATCATCTTCAAATGTCCGACCACTTGTAAGCTCCCAATCTTTTACCAAAAAGTAGTCATTATCTGCACCTGTAACCGAGGTGGCATGGTTTTTGTTACCATAAACTGCACGCATTAGCCCAGAGGCAACAGGCGAAGCACCCTTTAGGTTTGGCGTATCTCGTCTGATCGACTCAAGATCTGCCATGGTAAAGTTTTTTGCCCCCGTACCATCTATAATAGGAGGGCCTCTTCTATCTTCTCCAGGTTTTAGAGTAAGTAGATTTGAGCCAAGCTTTGTGATATTTTGCGTAACATAAGCAGTTGTTGCTTCACCTAGCATCACCATGCCAATCACCGAAGCGATCCCTATTACTATGCCCAATATGGTAAGAGATGACCTTAGTTTGTTGCGTAAAATCTCTCTAAATGCAAGAAAAAATGCGTTGAGTAACACCCTACTCCTCCTTAAGGATCAGACCATCTTTAAAGATGATCTTTCTCTTTGCATATGCTGCCATATCATCTTCGTGCGTCACCATTATGATAGTAATGCCTTGATCTTTGTTGAAGCTTGAGAGTATATCCATGATCTCTTTACTTCGCTGGCTATCAAGGTTACCCGTTGGCTCATCTGCTAGAAGTACCAACGGTTTTGTCACGATAGCCCTTGCGATAGCGACTCGTTGTTGCTGACCACCAGAGAGTTGTGCGGGGGTATGGTTTGCAACATGCTCAAGCCCTACACTTCTTAGAGCCTCATACGCTGCGGCTTTTCGTTCACTACTTTTTATGCCACGATAGAGTAGCGGAAGCTCTACATTCTCTAGTGCTGTGGTTTTGCCAAGCAGGTTAAAGCCTTGAAACACAAAACCTATATAGTTTCTTCTAAGCAGAGTCTGCTGATCTCTATTTAACTTCTCAACATTGACACCACCAAATATATACTCACCACTGCTTTGAGCATCAAGACACCCTATGATATTCATAGTAGTGGATTTTCCACTCCCACTAGCTCCCATAATAGCGACAAATTCACCCTTTTTGATGCTAAGATCTACACCTTTTAGAGCATAAGTCATCGCATCACCGCTCCCATAGTGTTTTACTATGTTTTTGAGTACTATTAGATCACTGTTTTGGTTTTTCATGACTCTTATGCCCTATGGCGGTGATGATCTCATCTTTTAATGGTTCATCTAGCTCCACTGCACTATATTGACCATCACTATTTAGCACCTTAAGCTCAACTCTCTTTGGCTCACCACCTCTTAAAACCCATACATGATCCCCTTGCAGATCTTTTCTAGGGGTATTTGGCGGGTTAAATCGCAACGCACTATTTGGTACACTTATAGTTTGTGGGGTGGTTTTAGTAGTTATGCTAGCATTTACAGTCATTCCTGGGCGGAGCAGAAGCTCGTCATTGTCCACCTCTACAACAGTTTTGTAGATGATCACACCATCGATCAACTCAGAGTTTAGACGCACCTGTGTAATAACCCCTCTAAAAGTCTTGCCACTATAAGCATCAACCTTAAACTCTACACTTTGTGACTCTTTGATCTCACCAATATCCGCCTCATCTATACTAAGGACTACTTGCATCTTTCGTAGATCTTTTGCCATTTTAAACAGTACAGGTGTCTGCATAGAAGCTTGCACCGTCTGCCCCACTTCAGCGATACGCTCAAGCACTATACCATCGATCGGCGAGACAACTATGGCACGATCAAGGTTGTATTGATTTGTCTCGACCTCACTTCTTGACTGCTCCCTTTGTGCTCTTGCCATATCATAAGATGCTCTAGCTCTTAGCAAGTCAGTCTTAGCTAGATCTAGCTCTTTTTGCGAAGGGTAAGCCCCATCTGTACTTTTAAAGATCTGCTCTACTCTAGCGTACTCTTCAGCAGCATAATCAAGTGTCGCCTTTGCATCAAGTACATTTGCCTCACTTCTTAGAAGTGCTGACTTTGAACTCTCTAGTGCAGATCTTAACCTTGTGGTATCAAGCTTTGCCATCACTTCACCAGAGGAGACTTGATCATTAAAATCAACCAGTACATCACTAATAGTCCCTGAAACCTCGATCCCAACCTCTACAAGGTTTGTTGGCTCTAAGTTACCAGTTGCACTCACTTTTGTCACTATATCTTGTATCTTTGCTTTTGTGGTTTTATAGTTTACAACCTTCGTCTCAAGATGTTTTGTGTAGTAGTAGTACCAACCGCCACCACCAGCTGATAGTAAAATAATTATCAATATCAAAATTTTTCTAAACCTACTTTTTGGTTTTTTGCCTATTTTCAAGGCCTCATCTATGTTTTGCACTACCTCTCCTTATGGGTGTTTGAACTAAAATATAATTTTGCAAGCAGTAACTCAACATCTAGTCTATTTAGATCTATATTTATCTGCTCTATTTTTTTGGTATTTACTATCGTCTGCAAGTCATACTTCGACTTAGATCCACTCGCAACCTCAGCATCTAGTGCGACTATGAGATCATCATAAAGAGCCATATTTTTCTCGATAACTTCTATCTGTTCTTTATAGTTTTGCATCTCTAAAAGAGCTATCTCATACTCGCTATTTAACGCTCTTTTCTCATCATCTACGAGATACTTCTGTTTTAGAAGTGCGATTTTTTTTACCTCTTTGTCGTAGCTTGCTGTGTAGCTTAGTGGCATACTCACCCCAGCACCAGCGGAGTAGTAGCTACCATCTCTACTTTTTGCATCACTTGGAGTGTGATTTTTCATATACCCACCACTTGCATCTACATAGATACGCGGTAGATACTTACTCTGTGTAAGGTGCAACTGCTCCTCATAAACCCTACTTTGAGACTCATCATACTTGATGGCAAAGTTATCACCCACAAAGCTCTCTTTTGGTATAAGCTCAAAGCCTACAAGCTCAAAATTATCGGGATCTGCGTCACTGATCTTGCGTAGCTCCTCTTTTAGAGTAGATAGGCTCTTTTTGAGATCTAGATCACTCTTTTGTTGGTTGATGCGAAGCATCAAAGCGTTGTTTAGCTCCGTGATATCGCTCTTGCCAGCTTCATAGAGTTTTTGTTTTATAAAAACCTCTATGTCATGATTAGCAAGCTTTATCTCACTTTGAAGCTTTTGGAGCTCTAACCTTTTGTAGCTTATCAAGGCACTATATGTAGAGTAGTTTAGATCTGCTATATCTTGCTTGAGCTTAAACTCACTGCTACTTTTAAAGGCCTTAGCATAACCGATCTGTGCATCAATCCCACCAGATCTAAAGATATCTTGACTTATTGAAGCACTCGCTCTACTTGAGCTACTGCTCTGATGTGTCGTGCTTCTATCATAGCCATAGCTAGCACCTAGATTGAGTGGTGAGATGTAGTCATACTCATAGAGTTTGCTCTGCTGTTCATACTCATTTTTCTGCTCCTGCAAAAGCTTCTGCTTCTCATCTGAGAGAAGCTCATACTCACTACCCTGCAAGCCAGCCACCAAAAGTGACATAAGCACTATGGATCTTAGCTTCATTTGCCAGATGCTCTCTTTACCGCTTCTATAAGCACTTCAAACCCTATCTTACTAGATGCTTCGACATCTTTTAGAAGTCTGATCGCTTCAGATCTGCTCTCTTTTGGAAGCTTGGTAGCTTTTTGAAGTGAAGTGTGAACATTCTCATGATGCTTAACTATTTCAGATACAGAAGCTTGCTCATTTTGAAGTAGCTTCATAGCACTCCCGCTAAACCACTTACCAAAGCGACAACTATTGTGATCACTTATCTCTACGCTCTGATTTTGCAGTAGTGATCTATAACCTAGTAGTTTTAGGTTTATGTGATCTATCTTGCCATTACTTACATTGATCTCATTTGTAACGCTAAGTGTCTGATCTTTTATATTTTGCGAGTTGGACGCCACTTTTTCTACATTTTCACCAAATGAGACAAGCATCTCCATCATCTTTGTAGTTAGCTCATTAAAGGTATCACTCGCCTCAGACATACTCTGTGAGTTTTGCTTAAGTGAGCTTATATTTACCTCAACTTCTTGAGTTGCTCTTTGAGTTCGCTCTGCAAGCTTTCGTACCTCATCAGCAACTACCGCAAACCCACGACCATGCTCACCCGCCCTTGCAGCTTCGATCGCAGCATTGAGAGCTAGTAGGTTTGTCTGATCTGATATATCTTTGATAAGGTTGATGATTTGAGTGATGGAGGTAACACTCTCATTTAGCGAGCTAGTGTTGTGATAAAGCTCACCGCTCATCTGCTGAATATTTCCTATGGAGCTACTAACCCCATTCATCTGCTCTTGAAGCTTAGCAGTTCTTGCTGTGGTCTTGTCATTTATATCGTTTATACCATCTAGGTGCTTGACATTTTGCTCCATATTTGACTGCAAGTAGTTCATACCATCTTGGTAGCTATCTATTAGTAGATCTACTACTTCATTACTAGAAGATCCATTGTTAGCGGACTTTAGAGACTCTAACTCCGCGTTTTTTGCTCTTAGAGCATCGCTACTTCTAGCTAGCTCACCCTCAAGTTGGCTCTTATCTTTTTCAAGCTTTGCAAGCTTTTGTTCTAACTCTTTAATCTTTGCTGTACCAAACATAAATCACTCCTTTTGTGATACGAAACTGCATTATACACAAAAAATTAGAACTCATTGTGTAGTGGCGGTATAACTTGTTTTTTTCTGCTTAAAACCCCATCTAGGTAGGCTTTTGCACCCTCTATTTTGACCTTAAATGCTCTCTCGATCTTGCTCATATCATCACTTATGGCAAGTAGCTGTGAACCCTCTTTCATGATGTCAGTTAGTAGTATAAGTATAGAGTGCAAACCCTCCTCATCTTTCATCTTTTGCATATCTACTAAAAGCTCCGCATGACGCACTTCAAGCACAGAGATATCCACCATCTCCATCTGCCCTACTCCTACTTTATATCCATTCATATCAAACGCCTTATAGTCACGAGTGTTTATGTTTCTCGCACTCGCACCCTCAACCGCACTTTTGGCTATAAACATCTTCATAGCAAGCTCTTTAAACTCGCTCTCACCGCAGATAGCACTTAGCTCTTTTACCGCTTTTGTATCCTCTTTTGTGCAAGTTGGCGACTTAAAGATCACAGTATCGCTAAGTATGGCAAGCATCATCGCTTTTGCGATACCTTGCGGGATCTCTACACGATAGTAGTCAAACATCTGCTTGATCACGGTGTTGGAGCAACCAATCGGGCGGATCCAGCACTCAAGTGGCGTAGATGTGGTTATATCGCCTAGTTTGTGGTGATCTACTATGCCTAAGATGGTAGCTTCCATTATATCATCAGGAGCTTGAGCAAGGTCGCTAAAGTCCACTAAGTAAACACTCTCGCCTGCATAAGAGGTTTTAAGCTCAGGCACAGCTAAGCCCGTTTGATCTAGCACAAACTGCGTCTCTGGCGAGATCTCACCTTGCCTTGTTGGCTTAGTATCTTCGCCCAGTGCGTTTTTTAGGTAACTAAGTGCTATGGCACCAACTATGGAGTCCGTATCGGGGTTTTTGTGTCCAAAGATATATATTGACATCGCTCACCTTTATTTTTTTGCAATTATACTTAAAAACATCTTTATCTATTTTTGATAGAATGCTTGCTTTGTAACTTTAAGGGTCATTTATGAACTACTACCTCAAACTTGTCACAAAGCACTACAAGTTAGTGCTACTTTTGATGAGTTTTATCTTTTTAAGTCTCGCATTTTTCAGCAAAGATCTACGCATAGACGCATCAGCTGAGACACTACTACTCGAAAATGACAAAGATCTAATGCTTACACGCGAGATCCACTCTCGCTACGCAAGTGAGAACTTTTTAGTCCTCGCATATAGCCCAAAAGATGATCTACTAAGTAGATCTACGCTTAAAAACATCAAGGATCTAAGCGAAGATCTAAGTAAGATCAGTGGCGTCAAAGAGGTTGTATCGCTCCTTGATGTTGCACTTTTACAAAGCCCGCCACTTGGGATCGCCGAGGCACTCAAGGGGATTAAGAGCCTAAAGACAATGGATAGCTTTGATGCGGATCTAGTAAAAGCAGAGTTTAGCACAAGCCCTCTTTATGCCCAAAACTTGGTTAGCAAAGACTTCAAAACCACCGCCATACTCATTCGCCTAGAGGGTGACAAAAGGCGAGAAGATCTCATAAAGAGTCGAAACCACTTCGTAAACATAAAAGAGAGCAGATCTCTAACTAAAGATGAGCTTGCAAACTATGAGAGCATAAAAGAGGAGATCAAAAAGGGCACAGAAGCGAGCAAAAACCGTACTCATGAGCTTATAAAAGAGCTAAGATCTACCATCTCGCCATACAAAAACGACGCCGAGATCATCTTAGGCGGGGTCGATATGATCACCGATGATATGATAAGCTTTGTCAAAGATGACATACTAAAGTATAGCGGAGCTATATTTGTGCTGATGAGTGCGATGCTTTGGCTATTTTTCAGACAACTTCGCTTTGTGGTTTTACCGCTTTTTATAGCCAGCATAGCCATAGTTATCTCGACTGGTGTCATAGCCTTTTTAGGACTTGATGTGACAGTAGTCTCATCAAACTTTGTATCGATGCAACTCATCTCTACGCTTTCACTAAACATTCACATCATCGTCTCTTACAGAGAAAACTACCACGCAGATCTACCTCACAGCAAGATACTTAGCCTAACTCTAAGCAAGATGGCAACACCCTCGCTCTACATCGTCTTAACTACTGCGGCGGGCTTTATTTCGCTGATGAACAGTGGCATACTTCCCGTCACTCATCTAGGCTATATGATGAGTATCGGTATCGCATCTTCGCTCATCTGCACCTACTTGCTATTTCCATCTATTATGATGACACTAGGCAAAAAAGAGCCGAGCTTAACATTTGATCAAGGCTTTAGCATAAATGATAAGTTTGCCCACATCATAGAGCATCACGGACGCTACATCATCGCCGTAGCGGTAATCTTTACACTCTTTAGCATATTTGGTGCAAACAGACTTATAGTAGAAAACAGCTTCATAGACTACTTCAAACAAGATACTGAGATCTTTCAGGGTATGAAAAAGATTGACAAAAAGCTAGGTGGAACTACGCCACTAGAGGTGGTTATTCGCTTCGATGAAGCACCAAAAGTAGCCACACTTGAGAGTGAAGATAGCTTTTTAGATGAGTTTTTAGATGAGCTAAGTGTCGATGAGCATGACCCAACCTACTGGTTTAATGAGAACAAAATGCAGACTATCTTAAAGGTGCACAACTACTTAGCTTCGCAAAAAGAGCTTGGGCATGTCTCCTCTCTTGGCACACTTGCTCATGTTGGTCGCATACTAAAAGATGGCAAGGATTTTGACTCATTTGAGATGGCACTACTATATAAAGAGCTTCCACCTGAGCATAAAAAACTGCTTATCTCACCTTTTGTAGATATAGATCATAGCGAGGCTCGCTTCGTTGCTCGCGTCATAGACTCTAACGATGAGCTAAGACGAGATGAGCTTCTTAAACGCATACAGAGTGAGCTTCACACGGTAGTGGGGCTAAAGGAGGGAAGCTACCATCTAGCAGGGATAATGGTGCTATACAACAATATGTTGCAGTCTCTTTTTAGCTCACAGATCCTCACTCTTGGCTTTGCGGTGCTACTGATTGGAAGTATGTTCCTCATTCTCTTTAGATCCATCAAAGTCGCCCTACTCGCGATGGTTGTAAATGTTGTACCCGTTAGCATCGTCTTTGGCATCATGGGCACGCTTGGCATACCGCTAGATATGATGAGCATCACAGTTGCCTCCATCGCCCTTGGGATCGCAGTAGATAATACCATACACTACTACTACCGCTTTAGATCTGAGCTAACCAAAGATGGCAACTACATAGGTGCGATGAGGAGATCTCACAAAAGCATCGCATTTGGTATGTTTTACTACTCGCTAGCGACAATCGTGGGCTTTTTGGTTTTAGTAACTTCCAACTTTGTCCCAACGCTCATCTTTGGACTGCTTGTTGTGCTTGTTCTCATCGCTGCAACAGCGTCAGATCTGATCCTCTCGCCATACTTAGTGGTGAAGTTTAAGCCCTTTGGCAAGCCTAAAGTAAGCTAGCTAAGCTTTTGCCAAAGCTGGTCTTCTCACCCGCTTTTACGCTAAGATCTAGCATACCATCTTCAGCTAGTATAATGATGGTTGATCCCATCTCAAATGAGCCAAAATCATCACCCTTTTTTAGATATAGATCTTTGTACTCATAGCTTTTTGACTCCATTGATGAGGCGTTTGTCTGTATGCGATCATCAAAGCTTACACTCATTACACCGACATTTAACGCACTCACAAGCACCATAAAAAACCGCTTGCCCTCCATACTCTCACACAAAAGCACAACTCGCTCATTTTCTACAAAGAGATTTGCTCTTTTTTTAAGCGATGGAAGATTTACGGGGTAAAATTTGCCCACGATATGTGAAGCTTTTAGTACCTTTAGATCTATGGGTATATGGTAGCGGTGGTAGTCGCTTGGCGAGAGGTAGAGATTTATATAGTCCCCGTTGTGAACAGACACTGCCTCATCTCTAAACGCCTCACCCAAAAACTCATCTACATTATAGTACATTCCCTTGATCTGCATAGCGTAGCGACTCTCCATCTTGCCCGCTTCAGTTATGAGTGCATCACAAGGTGAGATAAAGCCATCTTCTAGCTCTCTTTTAGCCTCAAGATGCCTCGTAAAAAGTGCATTTAGGCTCTCATAGGTTGATGGATCTCTAAACTCACTCATATCAAGCCCCATCAGTTTTACATAACTTTTGTTTATAAAACTCTGCACACTTGGAGCAAACCTCTTTGATGCAAACTTCCCAAATGTTTGCGACACTGCTGAACTAAAAACCCTACTCATCACTACTCCTTATCTCTTGTTGTGCGATCTGCTCTAGCAAAACTGTTGCGTAAGAGCCTTTTGGCAAGCTAAAACTAAGCTCATAGTGAGCATCTTCACTTTTATACTTTGAGCTTATATCATAAGGGAAGATCCACGCATAACGCCTAGATCCATCAGCGTTTATCTCCTCATCAAAGCTCGCTTCAATCTCTCCTGCACTGCTAGTGGATCTACTAGCTCTTTTACCCGCTATTAGCCCCGTTGGTGCTATATCTCTGCTGGCAAATCGCTCAGCCTCACCTAGCTCAAAACTAAAGAGTCTACCGTGAGGATAGTGCATCATAAGATCACCCTCCACTAGCTTAAATGGTTGTTTTTGAACCTTAAGCTCACTTACTACACTCTCGCTAAGCCCCAGAGCTAAACTTGCATCTTTTATGCTAAAAGCCTCTACCACCCTTGAGATCTCAACTCTTTTTGCTAGCCAAAGGTTGAAAAGATGACTCTGATAAGCACTTATCAAAAACTCTCTAAGCTTTTTGTTTGCCACTCTTTTTTCACCTTTTATAACAAGCTCACCCTCTTTGTAGTTGTCGCCATTTATACCAAATCGCTGGTAGCCAAAGTAGTTAGGCATACCATAAAGCTCTATGTCCTTTAGTGCCTCATCTATCATTTTTGAAGCCACACTAGAGACCTTTTTTAGTCTTATAAAGAAGCGATTACCCTTAAGATGACCTATGCGGATCTTATTGTTGTGGTAGGTTTTTTCTAGTATCTTTATGTTGGGGTGGCTAAAACCCTCAAGTAGCTCCTCACACTTTTTAGGCAAGCTTATATACTGCTTTGTAAGTGCATGCTTATCTTTAAGCCCTGCATAGCCGATATCACGCTCTTTTATACCGCAATGCTTAGCAAAAGATGAGATCATCTCAAGCGTAGTTAAGCTCTTTTTTCTCACAAGCAAAACTAGATGCTCGCCATCGCCACTAAACTCATAAAGAGGTAGCTCATCTACCACAAAGTCATTTGGACTCTGCCTAAAGTAAAACTCGATTGGTGCGTGGTTTAAGTAACCTATCCTATCCATACTGCTTGCTCTATTCACTATCACTCCTAAAAGTGGTGCGATTTGCACCTATTTTTGTAACTACTTCTTACTACTTTTGCAAAGATTGTTATGGGTGTGCGGGTGAGTTTAGCAAGCCTTAAAATGCTCTGCTTGTGCCTTGGATCAAACCCAAATATAAGCTCATACTCCTCACCGCTACACCCCACCTGCTTTGGGATTGGGTGCAAAAACCTAAAGCCTAAGTTGTTGATCTTGTGCAGTTTTTCTATATCGCTAAAAAGCCCATCAGAGATATCCATCACACCACGCATATAACGACCAGCTTTTAGAACAAAACGATCTCTTAATTTTATATCTACAAACTTTGATCTTTTGTGGATAGAGCCTAGATTTAGTAACCGTTTTAGATCTTTTAGACTACCACCTAGCCTGCCTGTATATGCAAGCAGATCTCCATCTTTTAGACCAGATCTAAAGAGTGGTTTTGATGTTTTTGAGATAATAGTTACTGTTAGATCAAGTTTTGTGTTTGAAATGGTATCGCCACCAATTATCTCGATACCATACCTTGATGCACTCTCTTTTATGCCACAAGCAAGTTCATCGATTTGAGCTTTTGTGATACTTTTTGGCATCGCAACACAAAGTAGAGCATAGAGTGGTTTCGCCCCCATACTAAGGGCATCTGAGATATTTGCCATCATCGCTTTTGTGCCTATTTGATAGTGCGAGAGCCACTCTTTTTTGTAGTGCACACCCTCAAAAAAAGCATCTTTTGAGTAGATAAAACCATCTACCAAAACACCATCATCGCCGATATGTTTATTTTGAAATTGTGATATAAAATAGCTCTCTTTATCCAAAATTATCCCGATGTTGTCAAAAGTTGTGTTATAATTGTAATTATATCATTTTATTTGGGAGTTTTATGAAGAGTTCTATAAGCTCTATCTTTAGTTCTATTTTTAGCTCATTTTTGGTCATCTCTTTTATCTCTTTTATTGCTATATTTTTACTCATAGACCATCAAAACTCATACAAAAAATACCAAAATATCCTAGCACAAAAACATATACTAAAAGAGCTTGTCTCGCTAAATATTCAAAGCCCCAACAGAGGCGATCTAGCACAGAGTGATGCTAAGATCATATACCTTCAAAACCAGCACGCTATCCTTAAAAACCTCTCCGCAGCTAGCCTTGTTGAGGGCTATTTGAGCAACTACAAGCTATTTGAACAGGAGCTACCAGCCCTAGCTGAACAGATCGATAAACTTAGCTCATTTATGCAAAATGACAACAAAAAACCCCATACAGAGCTTCTTGCTTTGGCTATCTCTCTTGACTCAACCCTTGATCAGTTGGTTCAAGCAATCATCAACATCGACGCACAAAAAACCACTATCATAAAATCTCTACTTTTCATACTCATAGCATCACTGCTACTTTTTGCGACTATCCACAAAAAGAGGCTTGCAAAGATATATGCAGATCTACTATACCTGCTTGATGCTAGCAACAACAAGTACAACTTCTACTCAAATGAAGCTGAGGCGATCTTGCTTAGAATGAAAAAACCAACACAATCCTCACAACAAGAGGAGGCACTACCAAACCTCAAAGCATTTGCTAGTGAGTTTAGTAAAAAACAGCACTTTAGACAAGAGGCGTTTACTTCTATTGCGGTCTTTAAGGTAGATAATCTAGATGATCTAGAGCGTATATATCCAAGTGAGTTTATAGATAGCATCACAAACAAGATAGCTCAAACTATGCGACTCTACCTAAAAAACAGCGATGTTTTGGGCTATGAAAATAGTGAGTTCTACCTCGCCATAACAAGAGCTAGCAAAAAAGAGTGCTACCTTGAGATGCAGACTCTAAAGGCAAATATTACAGATCTAAAGTACACCTCCATCAAAACGGGTGCTAAGAAGATTTTCCTAAGCGGTGGCTTTGTCATAAAACCAAACAGTAAAGATCTAGAGAGTGCCATAAAAGAGGCGAGAGAGTTGCTTAGCTTTGCTCAAGAGAGTGGTGGCAACAACCTCGCTGATGTGAGAGATCTTGTAGCTGGTGAGTTACAGTAAGTAACATATTTACACTCTCTTTGTGCCTAAATGTGTAAAATTTATACATATCCCTAAAATAGAGTTTTTTTTATTTAACACAAAGTCTAAAAATAGTACAATCCCCCATATTTTATTTTCTTAAAAACAAAGGAAAGCTAAATGGGTATTCCTATATATACTTATGATGCAGTGGTTGTTGGAGCGGGACTTGCGGGACTTGCAGCAGCAAGAGAGCTTCAAATCGCTGGCAAAAGTGTTGCAGTACTAACTAAACTTCATCCACTAAGAAGCCACTCAGGAGCTGCTCAAGGCGGTATAAACGCTGCTTTAAGTGATGCTGATAGCATTGAGCTACATGAGTTTGACACAGTAAAAGGAAGCGACTATCTTGCTGATCAAGATGCGGTTGAGTTTATGTGCAAAAACGCACCAGAGACAATTCGCTGGGCGGAGAGAATGGGAGCTGCATTTAGCAGAAATGCCGATGGCAAGATAGCTCAACGACCTTTTGGTGGGCAGTCATCACCTCGTGCTTGTTACGCAAAAGATCGTACAGGTCTTACACTACTTCAAACTATGTATGAGCAAGCTTACAGAGAGGGCGTGAAGTTTTGGGACGAGTGGTATGTGAGTGATCTCATCTATAAAGACTCTAAAGTCTCAGGCGTTGTGGCGTTTAATATCCGCGACTTACAAGTTGCGATCTTTAATGCAAAGTCGGTTATGTTTGCAACGGGTGGATACGCTAGAAGCTACAAGATCAACTCTAACGCACACGCAAACACAGGCGATGGACTCTCAATCGTGGCTCGCCACGGTCTTCCACTAGAAGATATGGAGTTTGTACAGTTTCACCCATCGGGACTATCTGGCAATGGTGTACTTATCTCCGAAGCAGCTCGCGGTGAGGGTGGGAGACTCTACAACTCATTAGGTGAGCGATTTATGGAAAAATACGCTCCAAATGCGATGGAGCTTGCTAGCCGTGATGTGGTAAGTCGTGCTATACTCAACGAGATCCGCGAGGGTCGTGGCGTAGGACCACGCAAAGATGCAGTTTATATCGATGTAACACACCTTGGCAAAGATATCATCATGCAAAGACTTCCAGAGCTTCGCGATCTTGCTCTTACATTTTTAGGGCTTGATATGATCAAAGAGCCGATCCTCATCTCTGCAACTGCCCACTACTCAATGGGTGGCATACCTGTAAATATCGCTGGAAATGTTCGCAAAAACAACACCGAGTTTGTAGAGGGCTTCTACGCTGCTGGTGAGTGCTCTTGTGTAAGTGTCCATGGAGCAAACCGCCTTGGTGCAAACTCTGTACTAGAGGCGATGCTTTTTGGTCGCTTCGTTGGCAAAACTATGGCTAGCGAGATTGATGCTATTGTGCTTAGAAAAGCTAGCGAAGATGATGCCGCGACTGCACTAGCTGAGATAGAGTTTGTACTAGAAAACAACGGAGCTGAGAGCATTCCTGCACTTAGAGATGAGCTTCAAGAGTGTATGACTGCAAATGCAGGTGCATTTAGAACTAGAGAAACTTTAGAGATCGCTCATGCTAAGATCTATGAATTAAGAGAGAGATTTAAACATATCCGCATCAAAGATAAATCTAAGATCTTCAACACCGAGCTTCAAGAGGCGATAGAGTTTGGGCATATGCTTGACTACTCTGCATTTATCGTAGAGAGTGCATTGCCACGCGAAGAGAGCCGTGGTGCTCACTACCGCGAAGACTTCCCAAAACGAGATGATGAGAAGTTTTTAAAACACACTATGGCATATATGGGCAAAGATGGCAAGATATCGCTTGAGTATATGAGCGTAGTACTTGGCAAGCATGAACTAAAAGAAAGAAACTACTAGGAGTCGCAGATGGATAGCTTAACAACACAAAAAGTAAACTTCAAAGTCTTCCGCTTCAATGCTGAAGCTGACTATCTGCCATACTATGAGGACTATTCGCTAGATGTGACAAGCGAAGATGTTGTCCTAGATGTGCTAAACAAGATCAAATGGGAGCATGATGGGAGCTTCTCATATAGACGAAGCTGTCGCCACGGTATCTGTGGAGCATGTGCTATCAAGGTAAATGGCAGAGCAACTCTTGCTTGTAAAGAGTCTATGAGTACGATGATCGAGACATTTGGATCTGATCTAACCATCGAGCCACTAAGCACCAAAAGAGCTATAAAAGATATGATCATCGACAAAAGCGACTTTTGGGAAAAGCATGCAGCAGTTACGCCATACCTAAACGCCACCATCGATGAAGCACCAACTTGCGAGAACATAGTATCTGCTAGTGATGCAGAGAAGCTAGATGATGCGGATCTATGTATCCAGTGTGGTGCTTGTCACTATGCTTGTCCTGTTGTGGAGATAAATAGCGACTACTTTGGGCCAGCAGCATTTGTAGCAGCTTATAGATTTGAGTCTGATGTTAGAGACTCAGATCCAGCTCGCTTGAAGGTCGTAAATGAGCTAAAACAGGGAGTTTGGGACTGTGCAAAGTGTCTTGAGTGTACAGAGGTTTGTCCAAAAGAGATAGATCCATTCTCAAAGATCACTAAACTTCACAATATGGCGTTTGAGCGAGGTGTGGCAAAGAGTAATGTCGCTACTCGCCACGCTGTGGGTTTTTTACACTCCATCAAGAAAAATGGTGTGCTTGATGAGGGTGGCTTAGTGCTCTACTCCGAGAGATGCGATATCGTAAAACATATACCTGTCGCACTTCAAATGTTTAGAAAAGGTAAGATCGTTCCACCATGGGGCATTACTAAGTCAAAAAATTTAGATGAGATCCAAAAGCTGATCGCATCATCATCAACTGTGAAGTTCTAGGAGTAATTTATGAAAAAACTAAAATATGCACTTTTTACAGGCTGTACGGCAAAGCAGAGCACTCCTGAACAGATGATGTCCACTATGGCGGTTGCCAAAAAGCTTGGTATTGAGATGATAGAGCTTGTTGAGGCTTCATGTTGCGGGGCTTCACACCTGCAAGATTATGATGACTTTTTATCGCTTGTACTAAACGCTAGAAACATCGCCTACGCAGAGAAGCATGGTCTTACGATGGTTACTATCTGTAACACTTGCCAGCTAAATACTGCTATGACAAAATATAGACTAGATCACAATGAGGATCTAAAAGCAAGAGTAAACGAGAAGCTTGCAGAGGTTGGGCTAGAGTATAAAGGCACATCAAATGTGATCCACTTCCTATATGCGATCATCGATGATTTTGGGCTAGATGAGATCAAAAAGCTAGTAGTTAAACCGCTAAGCGAGTTCAACATAGCACCATTTTATGGGTGTCACAATATCCGCCCATCTGAGCTTCACGACTACACCAATAGCACAAAAGATAACCCGCACAACCCGCGTTCGCTCGATGATCTCATCATCGCTTGTGGTGGTATGACAGTGGATTATGAAGAAAAAAACAAGTGTTGTGGTTTTCACATAGAGCTTCAAGCACCACACACTGCAGCTGTTATGACAGGTAGTGCCATAGCTGGTGCAACTGATGGTAACGCCGATATGATGGTCACTCCTTGTCCACTTTGTCACCTAAAGCTAGATACTCAAGCAAAAAGTGGCTCAAAAGCCATAGGCAGAGAGGTTGAGCTTCCAGTTTTGCATATGCAACAGATGGTCGGTCTTGCTCTTGGGTGTACTCCTGATGAGCTAGGTCTAAGACACCATGTCAGCAAAGTGACATTTATATAGATCCCTCCTCCCTTTTTGGGAGAGCAAAAACTTGAGAATATAATGAAAATCCAACTAAATCAAAAACCAAAAAAATGTGATGTAACCATAGAGTTTGTAACAAAAGATGATCTAAAAAAGCATAGTGAGTCAAAACTACTAGCATCTTCTGGCTACAAAGCTGAACAAGATAGTGTGCTATTTTTGTATGAAAAAGGTGTGCTTTTTTGTGGAGTAGAGAGTAAAAAAGCTGATGATATAAGAAGCTCACTATCATTTGGGATCAGATCTCTTAGATCTAGCGAGTTCAAAACCGCTACCATAAATGGCATAGATGCTAAAAACATAAGAGCTGTGGTAGAGGGCATAGTACTTGGCGGATATGAGTTTGACTTCTACAAATCAACTAAGAAAAAGTCCGCTCTAAAAGAGATACTACTAGTTAGTAGCGAGGCAAAAGAGCTACAAAGCACGCTTGAAGATGCCCTAATAGTAGCAAATGCGACAAACTTCACAAGAGATCTAGTAAACAAAGCCCCACAAGAGATCTACCCCGAGGTACTTGCTAACATCGCAAAAGATCTAGCAAGTTCAAACTCGCTTGAGTGCACTATACTAGGTGAAGATGAGCTTTTAAAAGAGGAGATGAACGCTATGCTTGCGGTAGGTCGTGCATCTATCCATGAGAGCAGGCTTATCCACTTAAGCTACAAGCCAAAAAATGCAAAAAAAGTGATAACACTCGTTGGTAAGGGGCTAACTTATGATAGTGGCGGACTTAGCCTAAAACCCGCCACTTCAATGGTAACTATGAAGATGGACAAAGCGGGTGCATGTGCAACTCTTGGCATTATCAAAGCTATCAGTGAGCTAAAGCTCGACATTGAGGTTCACGCCTTTATAGGTGCGGTAGAAAATATGATCGGTGGCAACGCCTACAAACCAGATGATATTTTGCTCTCACGAAGCAAAACCACCATCGAAGTGCGAAACACCGATGCTGAGGGTCGTTTGGTACTAGCAGATGTTTTAAGCTATGCACAAGACAAAGTAAAAGCAGATGCTATTTTTGACTTTGCAACTCTTACAGGGGCTTGTATGGTAGCTCTTGGGCAGTACACGACGGGCATTATGTCGCACTCACACAAACTAAAGCACGATATGAGCAGATCTGCTAGCGATGCGGGAGAGATGCTCTGCTCTTTGCCGTTTAACAGACACCTAAAAAAGCTACTAAAAAGTGATATTGCAGATATCTCCAACACCTCATCAAAACCTTATGGTGGAGCGATCACTGCGGGGCTATTTTTGGACAAGTTTATAAAAGATGAGAACAAAAACCGCTGGATACACTTTGACATAGCACCAACAGCATATACCGAAAGCCCGTGGGACTGCAATGTTTTTGGTGCCACAGGTGCGGGGGTGCGAACAATGGTTGAGTATATCAAAGGGCTTTAGATGCTAAAGGGCTTTGGGGGCAAATACTTTACACTAAGTGCCATGCAGGCAAGTAGTGTAAACATAGATCTACTTGCTCTTAAAAGTCGCTACACCCCACTAACTCACAGAGGCACGCGTTTAGATCCACAACCAAAGAGCAAGCCCTGCCACTGCAATATACTCTTTAAAAAACTGATCCACCTTATACTACAACTAAACATCTTCATACCTAGATGTCCATACTACACAACCCACTATGCATTTAGACGCACAGGCGTTCACCCTCCAAAACCCCTCCTTTAACTTAACCAAAACTAAAAAAATAGAAATAGATTGAAGGATATCTTGATGTCAAAAACATTCGTAGTTGGTTTTCCTCGCATAGGAGAACAAAGAGAGTTGAAGTGGGTTTTAGAGGATTTTTGGTCAAAAAAAGTACCATTTAGTAGCGTTAGCGAAGTGGCAAGTAAGCTTAGAGAGCGTCATATACTCTCTCAAAAAGATGCAGGCATAGATCTGATCAGCTCAAATGACTTTAGTCTATATGATGGTATGCTAGATACTTCCATAATGCTAGGTGCGGTGCCAAAAAGGTTTAGTGATCTTGAGGGTGAGGCTCTATACTTTGCGATGGCAAGGGGTGATGATAGTCATAAAGCTTTGCAGATGAAGAAGTGGTTTAACACAAACTACCACTATCTTGTGCCTGAGCTTAGTCGTGATGATAGCTACAAGCTAGATGCTTCAAAGATAGCAAGTGAGTACAAAGACGCGAAGGAGATGGGTGTAAAAACAAAGATAAACATCATTGGCCCCATAACCTATACCGCACTTAGCAAAAGAGATGATGGCGGTGATGTTTTTGAGCTGTTTGCGAAGATTGTTACTATCTATGAGGAGCTTTTTGAGAGTATCGCTAAGCTTGATGATGAGGTGATAGTGCAAGTTGAAGAGCCGATCTTTGTTAAAGACCTTGACACTAAAGTGCTAAGTCTTATAAAACCAACTTATGATCGCCTCTGCAAAGTTAGCAGTAACATAAAAGTTGCACTCCTTACATACTTCGATCACTCAAACGAGGCTACAAAGATCTTAGTGCACACTCCCATCTGGGCTATTGGGCTTGATCTTGTGCATGGTAGCAAAAACCTTGACTCGCTAGATCTAGTAGCAAAGAGCGATAAACTGCTCATCGCAGGCGTAGTTGATGGTAGAAACATCTGGATAAATGATCTGCAAAAGAGCTTAGGCTTGCTAGAGCGTATCGCCTCAAGTATCAGTAAGGATCGCATCATCATCTCTAGTAGCTCTTCACTTCTACACACTCCATACTCATTAAAACAAGAGAGTGAACTTGGTAGTGAGATCAAGAGCCAACTAAGCTTTGCTACGGAGAAACTTGGCGAGATCGCACTTCTTGCGAAGACCTTTTTTACGCCAAATGCTCTGAGTGAAGATGAGAAAAAGCTTTTAGAGACAAATAGAGATCTAATAACTAAGCGAAAAAACTCACCACACATACACAGTAGCAGTGTGCAGACAAGAGTCAAGAACCTAACAAAACTCTCAAGAAGCTCAGATGCGATCACCCGCCTAGCAAAGCAGAGAGAAGCTCTTGGGTATGATACACTAGTGACTACAACCATTGGATCTTTTCCCCAAACTAAGGAGCTACGAACTGCTAGAGCAAGCTTTAAAAATGGCACGCTAAGCTACAACGAGTATGAGCAGATCATAAAAAGCTACATCGATGAGGTTATAGCCTTGCAAGAGGAGTGCGGACTTGATGTGCTGGTGCATGGCGAGGGTGAGAGGGTCGATATGGTGGAGTATTTTGCCACTATGCTTGGTGGTTTTGCCATCACCAAAAATGGTTGGGTTCAGAGCTATGGTAGCAGATGCGTAAAACCGCCACTCATCTATGGCGATGTGAGCAGAGATGAGCCTATGACGCTAAAGTGGATCTTATACGCTCAAAGCAGAACGGACAAAATCGTCAAAGGTATGCTCACAGGCCCTGTTACGATGCTAAACTGGTCATTTGTGCGAGATGATATACCAGCAAGCGAGGTAGCTGCTCAGATAGCCCTAGCCATAAGTGATGAGGTAGATGACTTGCAAAAGAGTGGCATAAAGATCATTCAAGTTGATGAGGCGGCGTTTAAAGAGGGGTATCCACTTAGAAAAGCTGATGTAGCCTCATATGAGAAGTGGGCAAAAGATAGCTTCAAGCTAAGCGTAAGTAGTGCAGACGAGCTGACACAGATCCACACTCATATGTGTTATAGCGAGTTTAGCGATATCCTAAAAACCATCGATGAGATGGACGCAGATGTGATCTCCATCGAGACCGCAAGGGGAGCAAATGAACTGCTAAAGGTGTTTAATGACTTTGGCTACAAAAAGGAGCTAGGGCTTGGTGTTTATGATATTCACTCGCCTAGAGTGCCTAGCGTAGAGGAGCTAAAGAAGCAGATCTCACTACTGCTACAAAGCGTGCCAAAGGAGCAGATCTGGATCAATCCCGACTGCGGGCTAAAGACTAGAGGCTTCAAAGAGGTGGAGGAGTCTTTGGCCAATATGACAAGAGCCGTTAGAGAGATAAAAGCTACTTTGTAGTATCATTCGCAAAAAAAGGCGGTAAATGGGACTAAGTATAGGACTAGTTGGACTTCCAAATGTGGGTAAGTCCACAACTTTTAATGCACTCACAAAGGCACAAAATGCAGAGGCGGCAAACTACCCATTTTGCACGATAGAGCCAAACAAAGCTGTTGTAAGTGTGCCAGATAAGAGGCTAGATGAGCTAGCTCGCATCGTAAAACCTGAGCGAATCCAATACTCTATCATAGAGTTTGTCGATATCGCAGGGCTAGTTAAGGGTGCAAGCAAGGGTGAGGGACTTGGCAATAAGTTCCTCTCAAATATCCGTGAAACTGAGGTGATACTACATATAGTAAGGTGCTTTGAAGATGAAAATATAGTCCACAACGAGGGGAGCATCGATCCTATCAGAGATGTGGAGATCATCGAGGGTGAGCTAATCCTAGCTGACATCGAGCTACTTCAAAACCGCATAGAGAGGCTTAAAAAGCAGGCAAAATCGGACAAAAACGCAGCAAGTGCGATTGAACTTGCAAATGAGCTTAGTGAGTTTTTAGCAGATGGCAATCTAGCTATAAACTTTACTTATGCACCAAATGAGGCGTTTGATAAGTTCTTAGCCGAGAGCAGACTACTAACTGCAAAAGAGATAATGTATGGTGCAAATGTCGATGAGGACGCTCTTAGCGAGGATAACAAGTTCGTTAAAGCACTTCGTGAACACGCTAGCAAAAGTGGCTCTGAGGTGATTAAGCTATGTGCAAAGATCGAAGAGGAGCTTATCGGACTAAGCGATGAGGAGTCTAGTGAGTTTTTATCTTCACTCGGTGTAGAGGAGTCAGGACTAGATCAGATCATACAAAAAGGGTTTGACAAACTAGGTCTTATGAGCTACTTTACAGCGGGTGTAAAAGAGGTGAGATCGTGGACGATAAAGAAAAACACCACCGCACCAAAAGCCGCAGCGGTGATCCACAACGACTTTGAAAAGGGCTTCATACGAGCCGAGGTGATCTCATACGCAGACTATGTCGCTTGCGGTGGCGAGCAGAAGTCCAAAGAGGCGGGCAAAATGCGACTAGAGGGCAAAGAGTACATCGTCCAAGATGGCGATGTGATGCACTTTAGGTTCAATGTCTAATACAAAAAAACCGCAACCTCTTCTAGTGGGAGCCTTGTCTTAGGCCTAGGCTCTCTTACTCTATGACCAAACGCTACCAAAAGTGCGACTTGATACTCTTTTGGATCTAACTCTAAGATCTCCTCAACTCTTTTCTTTTCAAACCCCTCCATCGGGCAACTATCGATCCCTTTTGTAGCTGCGTAGGTCATCATATTTGCTGCTGCTATGTAAGTCTGCCTTGCACTCCAACAAAATGTCTTCTCATCGCTACTAAACGCATCTGCCAAAAAGGTGGCATAACGCTTGACATAAGCATCTAACTGCTCTTGTGGCAAACCTCGCCTACCAAGCCTTGCGTGCGGTATGCCAGAGTCTGGCCTAACTCCAGAGATACTAGCCAAAAACACCACAAGATGTGATGATGAGGTGATCTGCTCTTGATCCCAGCAGTAGGGTCTAAGTTTTGCTCTTAGCTCATTATTAGATATCACTAAAAACTTCCACGGCTCTATACCAAATGATGATGGGCTATTTCTCCCCACATCTACGATGCTTCTTATCTCCTCATCACTTAGCTTTTTGCCCTCATCAAACCTCTTGCATGCATGACGCCTCAGCATCGCTGCTTCAAAATTCTTACTCATCTTATCTCCCTAGTTTGTTAAACCCATCTCTAAGTGCGATGGAAAACTTTTTAGTAGCACTCCTAAGCAGAGTCGCCGTATCGTCTGCTTCATTGGTGCCTCGCTCAACGCCTAAGTATCTCTTAGTATCGATACTAAGCGAGCTTTTAGCACTTGCTACCACCTTGCTACCACCACCATTTATCGCGGTAGCTCTAAGATCTAGCGTCATATCTTGATGTTTTTCAACTTTGTAAAACCGCTCATCTCTCACCTCTTTGCTCTGATCTAGAGTTGAGCTAACATCTAGTCTAAAACCTCCACTTGCAATGGTAAAACAGCCACTCTCTTTTATGGCTAAAAGTAGCTCTTTTGCTAGCTCATCTCTGGTAATATTGATGCTTTTAGCGTTGTTTGTTATCTCTATGCTACCTAGCTCAAGCGTAGCGAGTGGCTCTTGGCAGATGTTTTGGTTGTTTATGTAGATAGCTCTCTCACTCTGAGCACAACCACCAAAAAAAAGTAGCAACAACCCTGCAAAAATCGTAGCTCTCATCGCTTATCTCCTTCTAGTTTGAAATAGTATGTTAGTATAACAACTTATATTTAACTTCGGGGGTTTTTGGCGTGAAGATGATACTTTTGCTTGCATGGCTACTCTTAAGTGTGTCACTAAGTGCCATAACCATCGAGCCAAACTACACATCAAGTAGCAAAGATCTAACACTAGATCTAGTTACCAAAAACCCACAAGATGCACAAGTTTTGCTAGGTCATATCGAGCGACTAAGATATAAAGCGATGATCCGCCAAAGCGAGATCGCCAAACTACTCTTAGAGCACGGATATAGTGAGATCCAAACCACCACGCCCTACTCCACTTTTACTCTCACTAGCAGTGCAGATCTAAGCTCTATAAAAGAGGAGCTTCTTAACTACTTTAGATCTAGCTACAACCACATAGCGATCCACTCGCTAGATCTAACACCTAGAGCCTATCTTACCACACTGCCAGATGAGTTTGAGATCATCATCGAACCGCGAAGCTTTCGCTACGCAAACTCAACCATACATATAGTGACAAATGATCGTAAAAAGATCTTCTTTGACTACACCATAGATGCTGATGTGATGCTTCTTGAGGTGGTGCAACATATCAAGTCTGGTACAAAACTAGATAGCTCAAACATCAAACAAAAGAGCATAAAGCTCTCTCGCCTAAAGAGCGTGCCGATCCAAGATCTAAGCAGTGAGCAACTAGAAGCAAGCAGACCTCTTAGGGTGGGTGAGATCCTTACAGATCGCGATGTTAAGGCACTAAAGCTGATCCACAGAGGTGATGAGGTTAGCATCAGCTATACCAGAGATGGGATTTTGCTACAAAGCAGTGCGAAATCGCTTCAAGATGGCAAACTAAATGATATAATAACCCTCACAAACTCCAACAACAAAGTGCTAAAAGCTAGGGTTGTAGGCGAAAAAAGGGCAGTAATAGAGTGAAGAGTCGAAAAATTATCCTAGCAGCAAGCGGTGCTAGCGGGGTGGTGCTAGCAAATAGACTAGCTAGGGAGTTAGAGCACAGATGCGATCTCTACTTTATAACTACACCAAATAGCCACACAGTAGCAAGCAAAGAGCAAAACATCACACTGCTAGATAACGCTGATATCTCCGCACCTACTGCTTCAGGATCTTTTGGAGCAGATGCTATGATAGTTGCACCTTGTAGTATGAACACACTTGCCAAAATCGCCTGTGGTATCGCCGACAACCTCGTTACTCGCAGTGCCGCAGTGATGCTAAAGGAGCAAAAAAAGCTCATCTTAGCTCCCCGCGAGATGCCCTTTTCTGCCATCTCACTAGAAAATATGCTAAAACTCTCTCGCCTAGGTGTGATCATCGCCCCACCCGTTGTAGCCTACTACTCCAACCAACAAAGCCTTGAGGAGATGGAGAGCTTTTTGGTGGGCAAATGGCTAGATCTGCTAGGGCTTGAGCACAACCTATACAAAAGATGGCAATAATGAAAAAAACAGCACTCTACCCAGGGACATTTGATCCCATTACAAATGGGCATATCGATATAGTAGAGCGATCTGCTAGACTCTTTGATGAGGTGATCATCGCAGTTGCACTCTCAAGCGAAAAACGCCCTATGTTTAGCCTAGATGAACGCATCGCGATGGCAAAAGCAGCAACAAAAGAGATAGAAAATGTAAAGGTGGTCGGTTTTGACAACCTAACAGTAGAGCTTGCAAGAGAGTACAACTCACGCATACTTATCCGCGGTCTGCGGGCGGTGAGTGACTTTGAGTATGAGTTACAGCTTGGATATCTCAACAACTCGCTAGATGGAAAAATGGAGACGCTCTATCTGATGCCAAAGCTTCAACACGCCTTTATAAGCTCCTCGATTGTTAGAAATCTACTAAAGTTCAATGCAAAAACCAATCATCTACTCCCAAAAGAGGTACAAAAGATCATAGAGGAGATGAAGTCGTGTACTTTGCCATAGAAGGAATCGATACAGCGGGCAAAAGTACGCAAATAGAGCTACTAAGAGAGCATTTTGAAGATGCCCTTATCACAAAAGAACCAGGATCTACCCCTATGGGTGAGCAGATCCGCTCTCTTATACTAGGTGAAGTTAGTAGATCTAGTAAGTGCGAGTTTTTACTATTTTTAGCTGATCGAAGTGAGCATTTTCAGAGGGTTATCAAGCCAAATAGAAACAGGCTCATAATCTCCGATCGAAGCGTAGTTAGCGGTGTGGCGTATGCACTAACTCAAAGCACTCTTAGTCAAAAAGAGATAGTTGAGCTTAACCTCTTTGCCACAGACTCACTGCTACCTGATGCTATATTTTTGCTAGAGCTTGAGGGTAGTGAGCTTGAGGCAAGGCTATCCAAAAAGAGCCTTGATGCTATCGAGAGAAGAGGAGCGAAGTATCTCTTAGAGATCCAAGATGCACTAAGGGAGGCTTGCAAGCTACTAGGCGTAGATCTCATCACCATAGACGCCTCCAAAAGCATAGATGAGATCAATCTAATCATAACCAAACACATAGAGGAGCTAAATTGCAAAAGCTAAGCGAGGTTTTGTTTCTAAAGATCTCAAAGCCAAAAGAGCTGAAAAAACTAACTAGCGACACTCTCGTACCTAGTGCGATCGCAAAAGAGCTTGTGCAGAGTGCTTACTTAAGCTTTGATGGTTTTAGCGGTGATGGCGTGGGTGATGAGGTAGCTCATGGCGGGTTTAACAAAACTATTCACTTTATCTCCACCAAAACATATGCCAAACTAAATGAGCTAAGCAGTGCGGAGTTTAGCTACGACTCCACCGCAGTTTATGGCGAAAACATAGTGGTTGATGGCATAGATGAGAGTGATATCTGCGTAGGTGATATAATGCAACTAGGTGGTGCCACGATCGAGATAAGTCAGCCTAGACAACCATGCTGGAAGCTTAGTGCAAACACTAAAGTCAAAAATATGACAAGCTTAGTCTTTGAGCACGGTCTTACGGGGTGGTACGCAAGAGTAAAGAGTGAGGGGGAAGTAAGAGTTGGTGATGAGCTAGTTTTGCTTCAAAGAAGATACCCAGATCTAAGCATAAAAGCACTAAATAGCATCATCGTAGATCCACAAAGCAGTATAGATCTAACTAGATCCGCACTAGAGTGCGAGGAGCTAGGAAGCCAATTTAAGGCATCTTTGCAAGCTAGATCTAAACTAAAAGATGCCAAAAATACGCCGATTGCCTACCACAAAGAGAGCTAAGAGATCTTAGCTTTTGCTTTGCCACCTATGAGCCAGTAGGCGATGCCAAGGGCTACTATGACCGTACCAACCGTTAGAAGCTCATTTATCTTCTCTGAAGATAGTGAGTAGATAAGCACTTTTCTAATCAGTGCCGCCATAGCAAGCATGATAAAAGCTCCGATGGCAAAACCCCTACCCTGCAAGTGGTTGATCTCCTCATGGATCAGCTCGATCGCCGCCCAAAGAACTAGTAAACTCCCAAGAACTGTAAGTATCCCCTCTTCGATCGGTACAGGCGTAAATACAAGCAGATAGATATCATAAACAAAAAGCCCGATCGCAAAAAATGCAACGATAGCAAGTGAAAACGCCAAAAATAGATTTACATAGGAGTTGAACTTTTTTAGCCCTTGAAGTATGGTCTTTTCAAACCTCGACATAGATAAAAACTTGCCCAACTCCTCTTCGCGGTAGGAGCTTGTAAGTACATCAAGGTTTATGTCGATGATCTTCTCCACCGCTTGCACTACGCGAGTATACTCCGCTTGATCGCTTACCATCTCATCGATCTTTTTTAGCGTATAGGTTCGCACAAATGTAAAAGCGGAGTTTACAAAGTGCGTAGGAAGACCTATGCGGACATGGATCTCTCCGATCTTGTAGAGGTATGTGAAGTACTCCACACCATAACTACCGCTAAAGAGGTTTACAAACCACTCCTTTAGTTTCGCCTTATGATACTCTATGATCTGCGTGTTTTTCAAAAACTTTGCAGTAGTACCAAACCCCCAGATATAGTCATAAAACTCCTCAATAAACTCATTTTGAAGCTTAGAAATATCGCCTTGAAACTTCTTTAGAAGCTGTGCCTCTTCTGGTGTAAACTTGTAGTGTTTTTTGAGTTCCTCAAAGTTTGTCATATCTGCTCTCTATATAGTTTTGTGCATTATAAAGCAACTTTGCTTAAAAAAACTATGCACTTTCAAACACCTAGCACCCGTCTCTAAAGCTACTTTTTTGTAAAAAATGGTATCCTTTTACTTATAAATCAAATAAGGTTTGCAATGGTTAGTTCGCTTAGGGGTATGAATGATCTTTTTGGAAGTGACGCAGAGAAATATAGCTACTTTTTAGATGTTGCTTCTAGTGTTGCAAAGAGATATGGCTATGAGTTTATCCGCACACCACTACTTGAGGAGACTGGGCTTTTTTTGCGAAGTGTGGGCGAGTCTAGCGACATAGTAGGCAAAGAGATGTACCGCTTTAGCGACAAAGGTGGCAACGATGTCTGCTTGCGTCCAGAGGGCACTGCTGGCGTAGTGCGATCTTTTATAGAACAAAAGCTTGATCGCAAAGGCGGGATACACCGCTTCTGTTACAGTGGCACAATGTACCGCTACGAGAGACCTCAAAAGGGCAGATTGCGGGAGTTTAGCCAGTTTGGGTGTGAGAGCTTTGGAGAGGAGAGTGTCTATGAAGATGCTAGCGTTATCCTGCTTGTAGCACAGATCTTCTCAACTCTTGGCATCGCCTATACGCTCAAGCTAAACTCTCTAGGGTGCAAAGGGTGTATGCCTAGCTACAAAGATCTGCTTGTAGAGTTTGTGAAGTCTCACACCGAGGCGATCTGCGATGATTGTAAGCGTAGAGTGGATACCAACCCCATCAGAGTGCTTGACTGCAAAAATGAGTCGTGTCAAGCGATCTATAAAGATGCTCCAAAACTGCTAGATCATCTATGTAGCGGGTGCAAAAACGACTTTGCAAAACTTAAAGAGTTGCTTAACCAAAGTGATCTGGGCTTTGAGATCGACTCGCATCTGGTGCGAGGGCTTGACTACTACACAAAGAGTGCTTTTGAGTTTGTAAGTAGTGGCATAGGTAGCCAAAATGCTATCGCTGGGGGTGGCAGATATGACACTTTAGTGGAGTATCTAGGTGGCAAAAGCACACCTGCGATCGGCTTTGCCATAGGGATTGAGCGGATCTTAGATCTTATAGTGCCACAAGAGACAAAAGGCAAGCTATTTTACATAGGCTCACTTGATGAAGATAGCCTAGATGCTTCCTTTGCTGCTGCTTTACAAAAGCGAGCAAGTGTGCAGACTTTTTTTGAACCAAAGCCACGAAGCCTCAAAAACCACCTAAAAACAGCTGACAAGATAGGTGCTTCGCACTGTTGTGTCATAGGCTCAAATGAGCTAGCTGATGACTCGATCTGGGTTAAAGATCTACTAAGCAAAGAGGAGCAAACTATAAAAATTAAGGATTTTAATGGACTTTTTTAAACTCATAGGCACTTTTATATTGGACTATTTTGCGGTTTTTTTGGGCTTTGTTATTGTTGTTGCATTTATACTTTTTGTCTATGATCGCTACATACAAAGACGCCATGCACTGCTCATTAGCTACCCTGTGATCGGGCGTTTTCGCTACCTTTTTGAAGCACTTCGTGAGCCACTTAGACAATACTTTGCCGAAGAGAGTTTTTATGAGTCTAAAGATAAGATCGACTGGGTTTACA
Source organism: Sulfuricurvum sp. (assembly GCA_041669045.1). Taxonomy (GTDB): domain Bacteria; phylum Campylobacterota; class Campylobacteria; order Campylobacterales; family Sulfurimonadaceae; genus JBAYBZ01. The sequence continues at coordinate 116,835 of JBAYBZ010000002.1, forward strand.
AAGCTGCTAAAGATCGCCCAAACTTTGTCTCATTTTCAGTTGCTCAACCATTTAATGAGTCAAGATTTTTACTAAAACACTCACAAAATGTACTAAATGATGATGAGGTAAGCAGTGATTTTGGAGTGGTTTTTGGCAAAAATAGAGAGATCCCTTTTGTCTCAAAAACTCCTGTGATCAGATCTGCTATGAGTGATGGAGCACTAAGCCCAGAGGCGGTTAGAGCCTTTAGTTTAGGTGGTGCAAAGGGTGGGTTTATCATAAACATAGGCGAGGGATCACTCACCTCAAACCACCTCTTTACCCACAGACCAAAGCTAGGAGAGTGTGACTATCTTGAGGTGATAAAACCAACTGCTTTTGCAAACTTTGTCTATGATCTAGCAGACAAGCTCACAAACCGCAATGTTGCAGCAAAACTTTTTCGCACCATTTTGCTCCATAAAAAGACTCAAAACACCTACATCTTTGACCCAGATACAAGAGTGCTGTTTCGTGTAAACTGGAGTGCTAGCCTAGAGGCTTTTCCAACAAAAGTACCATCAGATCTACCAGATATGATCTTTCAGATGAGCTCAGGTCTATATGGCGTGCGAGATAGCAGTGGCAACTTTGATGAAGATCGGTTCAAAAAAGTGATGCGTTTTTGTAAGATGTGTGAGATCAAGATCGCTCAAGGGGCAAAGCAGACTGGTGGTAAGCTAGCTGGCAAAAAAGTGAGTGCTGATATAGCCTACTACCGCGGAGTTCCTGAGGGCAAAGATCTCTTCTCGCCAAACCGTTTTCCATACGCAAAAACTACCGATGAACTGCTTGAGTTTATCCAAAAACTACAAACTCTTAGTGGTAAACCTGTGGGCTTTAAGATCGTAGTCTCTGATGTAGAGTCGAGTGAAGATCTCATAAAAGCCATAGCTAACCGTAAAGCAAATGGCAAAAATATACCAGACTTTATAACCATAGATAGTAGCGAGGGCGGAAGTGCCACCGCACCACTTGAGCTGATGGAGTCCATTGGACTAAACACCACAAACTCGCTCTACATAGTAGATATGCTAGTTAGAAAATATAACCTAAAAGATGATATAAAACTAGTCGCAACAGGCAAAGTCCTAACTCCTGATGATATCGCCATACTGCTAAGCCTTGGTGCTGATGCTGTTGGGATCGCAAGAGGGTTTATGATGAGTGGAGGTTGCATACGAGCCAGACTTTGTAGCGGGTATGGTTCGCATGTTTGCCCTATCGGTATGGCGACTCAAGATGAAAAAGCAAGAGCTTCATATCTAGTGGTCAAAAAAGGGCTTGAGATCGCAAACTACCATAAAAACCTCCTATCTGGACTCAAGACTATCTTAGCGGTAGTGGGGGTCGATCACATCTCAAAACTAAGCAGAAAGAACCTCTCATACAGAAAAGATGATGGGCTTTACTTTGATATAGACAACTACTTTAGAAAAAAACTAAACCTCGAGGCGTAGCATGAACAACTTTGGTATAGATCTTTGGTCAAATAACAATTTCATCATAGAAGATGATGAGGTGAGGCTAAACTACAAGTCGATGCCTTCTATCTTAGAGATCGTAGAAGATATCCGCACTGATGGGGTTAGAGGCCCGATACTGCTTCGCTTTCCGCATCTTATCAAAAACCAGATCCGCACGCTATATTCACGATTTGATAGAGCGATCGAGCAGAACAACTACAAAGGTAGCTTTAATGCTGTTTTTCCGCTTAAGGTAAACCAATTTCCGCAAGTTGTAGAGGCGGTTGTTGAGCAGGGCAAGGAGTTTAACTACGGGCTTGAAGCTGGCTCAAAAGCGGAGCTGATCCTAGCTATGAGCATGGTAAATCCAAACTCATACATCACAGTAAATGGCTTCAAAGATAAGGAGATGATCACTCTTGGCTTTATCGCTGCTCAAAGTGGGCACAACATCACACTCACTATTGAAGGGCTAGGCGAGCTTGAGACCATCATCGAAGTGGCAAGCGAGTGCGATCTTAAGGTACCAAACATCGGCATACGAGTAAGACTTCATAGTGCAGGAAGTGGCATCTGGGCAAAGAGTGGCGGAATGGACGCCAAATTTGGGCTAACCTCTACTGAGATCATAGAAGCTATCGCACTTCTAAGAGAAGCAGATCTACTAAAATATCTCCATATGATCCACTTTCATATAGGCTCACAAATGACCGATATCGCCCCGCTAAAAAAGGCTCTTCGTGAAGCGGGTAACATCTACGCTGAGCTAAAAAAGATGGGTGCGACCGCACTTAGTAACATCAACATCGGTGGCGGGTTGGCGGTGGAGTACAACCAACACACAAGTCTTACATCAAGAAACTACTCCATAGATGAGTTCTCAAACAGTGTCGTCTTTTTGCTAGGTGAGATTATGAATGCTAAGCAGGTTGCTCACCCCAACATCTTCACTGAGTCAGGTAGGTTTATAGTTGCCTCTCATGCAGTACTTATAACCCCTGTGCTAGAGCTTTTTACGCAGGACTATCAAGAAAAACTCCTACACTTTAAAGAGCTAAACCCACCACTAATCGAGGAGCTAAGAGAGCTAAACAAGCTACTAAACAACTCAAACTGTATAGAGTATCTGCATGACGCACTAGATCATATGGAGTCGCTTTTGACACTTTTTGATCTAGGTTATATCGACTTGCAAGATAGATCTAACGCTGAGATATTGGTGCATAACATCATCAAAAAAGCACTATATCTAAAGTCTGCAAACCCAACAGATGAGCTAGAGCAGTTGCAAGTCAAGCTTCAAGAGCACTACCTTATAAATGCGTCGATCTTCCAGTCTCTGCCAGATTATTGGGGACTAGATCAGCACTTTCCAGTGATGCCACTGCACCACCTTGGCACTACTCCGCTTCGTGCTGCATCACTTTGGGACATCACATGCGATAGCGATGGTGAGATTATGTTCAACCCTGAAAAACCGCTCTACTTGCATGATGTAAACCTCGATGAGGAGGAGTATTTTTTAGGATTTTTCAATGTTGGTGCCTATCAAGAGACACTTGGAATGAACCACAACCTATTTACTCACCCAAATGAGTACACCATTAGCATCGACGATCAAAGCTACACCATCAATGACGCCCTAGAGTCTAAAAGCACACTTGAAGTTTTACAAAGCATCGGTTACAACATCGATGAGATCAATGCTAAGCTAAAAAACAGACTAATTACCTCCTATTTTATCTCGGAGCAAGAAAAAAATGATACACTTGCAAAACTTGAGTTGTATCTAAACCAAAATGTTTACTTAAGAACCACAAACTAGGAGCTACCATTGGGGCTTTTTTCTACTATTAGAGAAGATTTTAGCAATGTTTATAAAACCGATCCTGCTCTAAACTCATACTTCGATTTTATCTTCAACTACCCTGGAGTATGGGCGATCGTGTGGTACCGCATAGCTCACCGCATCTATGGCTATGGATTTAAAAGTATCGCTAGAATGGTGATGGGTTTTAGTCAGATACTAACCAACATCGACATTCACCCAGAAGCTCAAATAGGCAGACGAGTCTTTATAGATCATGGCATCGGTGTTGTGATTGGGCAGACTGCCATCATAGAAGATGATGTCATTATCTATCAAGGCGTTACACTTGGCGGAGTCTCGCTTGTTAGTGGCAAACGCCACCCTACTGTAAAAAAGGGTGCAGTTATTGGTGCAGGAGCAAAGATACTAGGCAACATCACCATAGGAGAGTGTGCAAAGATAGGGGCAAACTCCGTTGTAGTTAAACCCGTCCCAGATGGTACAACCGCGGTTGGTATACCCGCTAGAGTGGTCGATAAAGGTAGATGTAAAGATCCATTTATGCACAACTTACTACCAGATATCAACAAAGAGATGTTTGAGTATCTACTAAAAAGAGTTGCGATACTAGAGCATATTTTGCAAAAAGATAACAAAATGGTGCAAGATCAAGATCTAGAGCTTGAAGAGATCTACGAATCATTCATCAACGCTTTAAAAAATTAGTTTTTTTTAGTATAATCCCACATCATTTTTTTAAAGGGATTTTATGCTCACCAACCGTGTAAATTCACTATCTGAATCGATCACCATCGCCATCTCAACGCTTGCTGCTGAACTAAAAGCAAGTGGCAAAGATGTGCTTAGTTTCTCCGCAGGAGAGCCAGACTTTGATACGCCAGATGTGATCAAGCAAGCCGCCATAGAGGCTATCAACTCTGGCTTTACCAAATATACCGCTGTTGATGGTATCCCAGCTCTCAAAGAGGCGATCATAAATAAACTCAAACGAGACAATAACCTCACATACAAAGCAGATCAAGTAATCGTAAATAACGGTGCAAAACACTCGCTTTTTAACCTCTTTGCTGCTACGGTGCAAAGTGGTGATGAGGTGATCATACCTGCTCCATACTGGGTTACATATCCAGAGCTTGTCACATACTTTGGTGGTAAGGTAGTTGAGATCCAAACTGATGATGAGAGTGGTTTTAAGATCACCGCATCACAACTAAGAGATGCTATTACACCAAAAACAAAGATGATCATCTTAACTACTCCATCAAACCCTACGGGTTCGGTTTATAGCAGAGCTGAGCTAGCTGAGCTTGCTAAGGTTTTAGAGGGAACTGATATACTTGTCGCAAGCGATGAGATGTATGAAAAGCTTATCTATGATGGTGAGTTTTGCTCTGCTGCTTCCATAAGTGCAGATATGTTTGAGCGAACCATAACCATCAACGGGCTTAGCAAGTCTGTTGCTATGACGGGGTGGCGATTTGGCTATATGGCAGCGGCAAAAACAGAGATCATAAAAGCTACTAAAAAATTGCAGTCTCAAAGTACATCAAACATAAACTCCATCACTCAAAAAGCTGCGATCGTTGGGCTTGATGGCAAGGCAGATGCTGACATAGAGGCGATGAGAGTAGAGTTTAAAGCCAGAAGAGATGAGGCGGTAAAACTCATAAATAGCATAGATAAACTAAGTGTTTATAAGCCTGATGGGGCATTTTATCTGTTTATAAACATCAAAAAAGTAAGCAGTGACTCTATGAGCTTTGCTAAAAAACTGCTAGAGAAAAAGGGCGTGGCGGTTGTCCCAGGGGTTGGCTTTGGGAGTGAGGGTTATGTGAGATTTAGCTTCGCAACTGATATAGCTAGCATCAAAGAGGGTATCAGACGCATAGAGGAGTTCATAAAAGAGCTAGACTAGCCAAAAGGCTAGCTAGATCGAACGGGTTGAGATCTTACCTATCTCTTTATCTACTAAAAATAGTCCTCTTCCATCAAGTCCTACAACATCTATCATATCTAGTATCCCACGAAACAGGTGCTCCTCTTCGTGCTGTTCTGCAACATACCACTGTAAAAAGTTAAATGTTGAGTAGTCCTTATCTGCCAAACAAGCATCTACTAGCTCGTTGATCTTTTGTGTTATAAACTTCTCATGCTCAAATATCATAATAAACAGCTCTTTTATAGATCCAAACTCACAAGGTGGCTCTGCAACTGCACTCACCTTTGCCATAGATCCAGTCTCATTTACATACTTAAATAGTTTTCGCATATGCTGATGCTCCTCATCGCTGTGAAGCTCTAAAAACTTAGCACTTCCAGAGAGCTTTTGTGCATCACACCACGAACTCATTGCAAGATATAAGTTTGCAGAGTAATCCTCCAATGCGATCTGATCGTTTAGGAGTTTTAATATATTTGGCTTTAACATTATGGGTTCCTTTTTTAGTAAATAGTTACTTTTTTAGCTCGCTTAGAGCTTTGATCACATCATCAAGGTTCTCCATTGGTATATGAACTTTCCACTGTGGTTCGCTCTCATCGCCAGAGAGTGAGATCCCAACACTTGCAACAGGTGCACTACCCTCACCATAAGGCTCATCTATCTTTGTTACAGAGATGACACCTTTTTTTGTACCGCTTAAGTTTATGACTTTCATTTTTACTCCTTTGGATTTGGGCTAATTATACTTGAAAGAGGTTAAAAAATAGACACTCTATTTAAGTAGTTTTGCTATCTTAGCTTGAAGTTTTAGCCACTCTTTATGCTCAAAAAGTGGAAAACCTGCGTAAGTTTTACCACTTGTTTTTATGCTCTTTGTCACACCACTTCTAGCTGCCATTGTGGTAAATGGTGCGATCTCTAAGTGTCCAGAAGTGGCACTTTGACCACCCATAACCACATTTCGACCCATTGTAGTTGATCCTGAGATCCCAGCTTGAGCAACAAGTACGCTATATTCACCTATGACACAGTTGTGCCCAACTTGCACAAGATTGTCTATGCGAACACCTTGCTTTATGGTAGTAGATCCAAAAACCGCTCGATCTATGGTGGTGCAACTCCCGATCTCAACGCTATCTTCAATGATCACATTGCCATTTTGATAGATCTTTTTATGCTCACCCTTGCCATTTGTCGCAAATCCAAAGCCATCGCTTCCTATGACACTACTAGCATGAATAACGCAGTTGCTACCGATAATGCACTCTTTGTAGATAGTTACATTTGGATAGATGATGCACTCATCACCCACGCTTACTCCTGCTCCTACATAAGCACCCGCCATTATGGTTGTGTTTTTGCCAACAACCACGCCTTTAGCGATGTAGGCTTTTGGTGAGATGACACTCCCCTCGCCGATGATTGGATCTTCTAAGCTCTCATCTTCAAGTGGCGAGCTAAAGTGCCCACTCGCCTCTGCTAGTGCCAAGTATGGGTGATCTACTACAAGTGCAATCGTGCCTTTTGGCAGATAAGATGCGAGTGAACTTTGCACCAAAACCGCCCCTGCTTTTGTAGTTTCAATATCAGCTATATATTTGGCATTTGCCACAAATGAGACCTCGCTAGGCGTAGCATCTCGCAGGGCATTTAAAGCACTCACTTCAAAATCCTCGCCACTAAACTCACAACCCACTACCTTACAAAGCTCGCTTAGTAGCATCAGATCCTCTCTAGTGCGACTGAACCGCTTCGCACGATCTCTTTTGGGGCAAACTTAGCTATAAGCTTTAGGTAGCTCTCGACACGGCGAGGCTCATCAACAACCATCGTGATGATGCTCTCTTCGCCTACACTTATGATCTTGCCATTAAATGCTCTTGCAAGTGCGTCCACATCGGCTATATTTACAGTTGGTGCAAACTTCACTAACGCCATCTCTTTTTCTACTAAGTCACTATGCTCGACCACTTTTAAAACTGGGATCAGCTTGTGAAGCTGTTTTGTGATCTGCTCACTAACTCTCACTGAACCAGATGTAACTATGGTTAGACGCGAATATTTGCTATCTGGTATGGGTGCAACTGTGAGCGAAGTGATGTTATACCCGCGACCTGAAAATAGATCAGTTATGCGAGATAGCACGCTTGCTTCATTTACTACGATGACGGAGATTACCCTTCTTGCGTTTGTATCTTGCATCACTTCTCCTTTCTCTCTAGTAGCATCATATTAAACAGTGATCCACCCGCAGGAACCATCGGTAGAACATTTTCTAGTCGCTCAACCGAGACATCTATAAGTGCGACCTTGTTTTGCTTGATGGCATCTTCTAGTGCTGCATCAAACTCCTCTTTTGTGCTTACTCTATAACCCACACCACCAAAAGACTCTGCAAGCATCACAAAGTCTGGTTGGAAGCTTAGATCTGTCTCGCTATGGCGTTTGTTATAAAAGAGTGTCTGCCACTGTCTAACCATACCGAGGTAGTTGTTGTTTAGTATGATGTTTATGACTGCAACGCCCTTCTCTACGCATGTCATCAGCTCTTGTATGTTCATAAGTATAGAGCCATCGCCTGTGAAGTTTATGCTCACACGATCTGGATCTGCAAACTTCGCCCCCATCGCCGCTGGAAAACCAAAGCCCATAGTACCAAGCCCGCCAGAGCTTATGAGCTGACGCGGTCTACTAAATGGATAAAACTGTGCTGCCCACATCTGATGCTGTCCTACATCGGTGGAGATGTTTGCTCTCTCGCCCAGTAGCTCGCCAACACGCTCGATCACCCATTGAGGCTTTATGTTTGGGGTGTCTTCGTGGTAGGTTAGTGGGTGCAAAGCATTGAAGTTTGCGATGCTCTCACGCCAGTTTGCATACTTTGAGCTATCTATACTGCTTGCAAGATCGAGCATATCACCCACTACGCTTTTGATATCGCCAACGATTGGAAAGTTTGCATTTACAAGTTTAGATATACTAGCTGGATCTATATCGACATGGATCACGCCCGCATGCTTTGCAAACTCGCTTAGCTTACCTGTTACGCGGTCATCAAACCTAGCTCCAAGAGCGATCACTAGATCTGTCTCACTCATCGCCATATTGGCAGCGTAGCTTCCGTGCATACCTAGCATGCCCACAAGCAGATCATCATCGCAAGCAAGCACGCCTCTAGCCATAAAAGTCTCTACCGCAGGTATGCCTGTGCACTTTACTAGCTCTCTAACTTCGCTAGCTGCGTTTGAGTTTATAACCCCACCACCTAAGTAAAAGAGCGGTCTTTTAGCATTTGCGATCGCTTCTATCGCCTTTTTGATCTGTCTGGCGTTACCTTTTGTGCGTGGTTTGTAGGTCTCAAGGCTTACATCTATGTTGTAGTCAAACTCCGCGATCTGTGCTGTGACATCTTTAGGGATATCGACATGAACAGGGCCTGGGCGACCGCTTGATGCTATGTAAAACGCCTCTTTTAGCACGCGAGGCAGATCGCTAGCATCAGTTACTAGGTAGTTGTGCTTTGTGCAAGATCTACTGATCCCAACAGCATCGATCTCCTGAAACGCATCAGTTCCGATGAGGCTCATAGGCACTTGCCCACTGATGACTACTAGCGGAATAGAGTCCATATAAGCATCAGCAATGCCCGTTACTGCGTTGGTAAATCCAGGGCCACTTGTGATCATCGCCACGCCAACCTTGCCACTCACCTTAGCGTAACCCTCTGCCGCATGCACCGCAGCTTGCTCGTGTCTTGTTAGTATATGTTGGAAGCTTTTTTGTTTGTAGATCTCATCATAGACATTCATTATAGCCCCACCAGGGTAGCCAAAGACGGTGTCGATACCCTCTGCGATGATCGCCTCAATGACCATCTGTGCACCACTTATTTGCATAGATCTATCTCCTTTATATTGTCTGTGTTTAAAAAAACCTATATTTTACCATAATTAATGATAGTAAATATGTAAAGTATCAAGATCTATCTTTTCAAATAGTAATAGGGATTGGTCATTATAGTGACAAAAAGTCTGTCATCGCAGTGATGGGTTGCAGTCATCGCGAGAGGCGGTCATTACGAGGAGCAGAGCGACGAAGTAATCTAAGTTGCTTGGTAGTTTAAGCTTAGATTACTTCGCTACGCTCGCAATGACGAGTGGTGGTTGTTGCAGTGACAGCATCACAACCTCCCTAGCATCTCCTCTACATCAAGATCTATCTTTGAGAAAGCAAACCACCTCTTACCTAGATCTTTTAGACTTGCTCCTATGTGGTAGATCTCTTGTTTATCAAGCACTAAAAATCTATCGTGTGAGTTTTTAAAAGTTTGTAGATCTATGTTGCTATATTGTTTAGAGTACTTCTCATAGTCTAGTTTTAGTTGTTTAGTTATGTTATTTGTATGTATTGTAAAGCTTAGATCTAAGTACTTTGAAAAGAGTGTAAATACACTCTCATCTATATAGTTATCTATCAAAACCACTTCAGATCTTGCACTCTTTAGTAGAGTGTTTATGAAGTCATAAGCATCATAGATCTGACCATCATAAAAGATGCCTTGTTTTCTACTAAATCGTTCATCTTTAACAAGATCTTTTATATCGTTCACTTCAGATCTTAGGTGAGATACTTCGTTTTCTAAACTTACAAACCTCTCATGAGTGATCTTCTCACCATTGATAGCATAGCCATTGTAGATGTAGCTCTTTAGCACACTTGTTGCCCATTGGCGGAACTTTGTAGCTGTAATGGAGTTTACCCTATATCCTACTGATATAATCATATCCAGATTGTAGTGCTCCAGATTTCGCTCAACCATTCTACTGCCCTCTTTTTGAACTGTTAAGAAATACTGAATAGTTCGATCTCTTACTAGCTCCTTGTCTTTATAGATGGCTTTGATGTGCATATTTATGTTTGGTACTGTTACGCTAAACAACTCCGCTATCTGCTTTTGTGTTAGCCAGATGGTCTCATCACTCATTGAGACTTTAAGCTCTAGCTCTCCATCATTGTAAACCACTAGGTTTTGATCTTCTCTCATAGTTTGATCCTCTAAAGATTTGCAAAATCTTAGCACAAAAAGGTGTTAAAGATGTGAAAATATGGCAGATTGCAATAATTGTAGTGCGGGAGGTTAGACTGCCACGACCCTAAAGGGTCTCGCAGTGATGGGCATATGAGGTACTACTACTCCTTTAGTCTCTTGATCTTTGCACCAACCGCGATGAGCTTTGTCTCAAGCTCTTCATACCCGCGATCTAAGTGGTAGATGCGGTGTATATTTGTCTCGCCATCAGCAACAAGAGCTGCAAGCACAAGTGCACTTGAGGCTCTAAGATCTGTCGCCATCACATCAGTTCCGCTAAGCTTACTCTTGCCCTCGATGGTAGCTACACTCCCATTTAGCGTGATGTGTGCACCTAGTCGTTGCAGTTCGCTCACATGCATAAAGCGGTTTTCAAAAAGCTTCTCCTCTATGATGCTAACCCCCTCGGCTTGCGTAGCAAGGGCGACAAACTGTGCCTGCATATCGGTAGGAAAGGCAGGATACTCTTGCGTTACGATCTTGATGGGTTTTAGCTTTTTTGGTGGCGTGATGCTGAGCACATCGCCATCTATATCAAAGACACACCCCATCTCCTCAAGCTTTGCGATGACAGATCCTAAGTGCTTTGGCTCGCACTTTGTTAAAGTTAGCTTAGAGTGCGTGATCGCCGCTGCACAGAGGTAAGTACCTGCTTCTATGCGATCAGCTATGACACTAAAATCCTCGATGTTTAAAAGCTCTCCACCGCTTCCGCAGATCTCAAGAACTGCTGTGCCGATGCCCTTGATGCTCACTCCGCTTCTATTTAAGATCTCGCAAAGCTGGGCAACTTCTGGCTCTCTTGCGGCATTTACTATCGTGGTGACACCCTTTGCTAGAGCTGCTGCCATAACGATGTTCGCCGTGCCTGTAACTGTGATCTTGTCAAAAACTATCTCGCACCCCTTTAGCCCATCTGGTGCGACGGCGTGGATATAGCCTGACTCTATGCTTATCTTTGCTCCCATCAGCTCTAAGGCACGAAGATGCAGATCTACGGGTCTTTGACCTATGGCACACCCCCCTGGAAGCGAGACTTCACACACCCCATAGCGAGCCAAAATAGGCCCTAACACAAGGATAGATGCTCGCATAGTTTTGACGATATCATAGGTCGCTTTTGTGTCGTTGATGCTAGATGTATCTATGCTGATGGTGTGCCTTTGCCAATCCTCGCTATGACTTGCTCCGAGGTTGCTTAGAAGCTTAAGTAGGGTTTTTATATCTACAACATTTGGTACATTACTGATACTTATGGGATTTTTGGCAAGTATGCTCATAGCAATTAGCGGAAGCGAGGCGTTTTTAGCACCTGAGATCTCAATAGTACCACTTAGTTTTTTACTCTGTTTTATCTTGAGGTAGTCCAAAATTTCTCTTTTTTTGTTTGGATTATATCAAAAAAGAGGCTTACTATTTGATATAATCATATATGAGGAGTTAAAATGAGCAGTGCACTAGATCGACTAAAGGCTTTGACGGCAAAGATCTCAAGCTACGAGCTTACTAGAAGAGAGAACCTAGAGAGGCTAAGAGAGCTGTTTGTAGAGCTTGGAGTCGATAAAAAAGTAGCAGAGTTTGAGCTTTTGTTTGAGTTTAAGGCGATCAACTTGATGGGTGTTTCGCTAAGCTTAGAAGATCTCGGCGAAGTAAAAGAGGGCAAGTACCTCCAGATCCTAGCCATAGAGTACGACAAAGATGCAAAAGTGAAGAGTAAAAACATCTCGCTTGGCTATTTTGGCAGAGCAAGTAGCGTCAAAGAGGAGCTAAAGGGTAGCGTGGTGGAGTTTGTGATTCGCTTTCGTTTTGAGAAGAGCTTTTTGACACTTGAGCACTACAACACCATGCTAAAAGCTCTTGATGATAGGAGGATAGTAAAATGAGAGTCGCCATAGAGTGCAGATCCCCGCTACTACAAAAGTCGCTAGAGCTTCTTCTAGGCAAGCACTTAAGCTCAAATAGAGCCTCAGATCTGCTCATAAAAGATACAAAATGTGATGATGAGAGGTGCTTTTATATAGGAAGCAGTGATGATGCAGATCTAAAAAAGCCATTTACAAAGTCGCAGTTGATGTTTGCTCTAGAGCGTCGTTACGAGGCAAAACTAGAGACACCACATAGAGATGATGAGATGGGTTTTGAGCTTTTGGAGAGGCGTATAAATACCCTAACTAGGGAGTATGAGCAAAATATCATTAAAGCCATAAAGGCGTTTTATGAGCACTAAGATGCTAGAAAAACGCATAAATGCAGGCAAGTTTAAGGGCAAGAGTATAAAACTACCATCAAAAGATAGTACTCGTAGCTCAAAGTCCATAGTGCTAGGCTCGCTTTTTGACACACTTCAGTTTGATATAGTTGATGCCACATTTGTGGAGCTTTTCGCAGGGAGCGGGAGTGTGGGGCTAGAGGCACTTAGCAGGGGTGCAAAGCGAGTGATCTTTTTTGAAAAAGATAGAGACGCTCTAAGGGTTCTAAGATCTAACATCGCCTCGCTAGATCCGCACTCTTGTGAGGTGATAGCGGGAGATAGCTTCATAAATGCTCCCACACTGCTGGCAAAACTGCATAGTGCTTACATATATATAGATCCGCCTTTTAGTTTTCGAGATGGAATGAGCCAGATCTATGAAAAGATGCTTCTGCTCATAGAAAAACTGCCAAAGCAGAGTGTAAAACAGCTCATCATTGAGCATATGAGCTCACTAGAGATGCCCGTGAGCGTGGGCGAGTTTGTGCAGATAAAACAAAAACGCTTTGGAGCTACTACGCTTACATATATGGAAATTCGTGAGTCGTAAATCGTGAGTCGTAAATCGTAAGTCGTAATTCGTAAGGGGCTGCATATTAAATAACTTGACGCTTTAGTGTCGCAGCGACAAGGTTGCGGGAGCCTTCTGCTGAGGAAAACGCAGAGTTATCGTAGCGAGGCGGGACTTGTTCCGACCGCGTATCTATATAGTGGCACAGTATTTGCTTCATAGCCCTATATAAGAGGGGTGTTATGAAGAAGATCTTGGCTATTTTGACTCTGTGTGCAACTTTAGCAACAGCTGCTAGGGTGGGCGATGTAGCAAATATCGTCGGTGTAAGAGATAACCATCTCATAGGCTACTCGCTTGTGGTGGGGCTTAAAAAAACGGGCGATGGAACTACATCTAAGTTTACTCTGCAGTCGATTGCTAATATGCTAAAAGCGATGAACATCGACATGCGACCCATCGACATAAAGTCCAAAAATGTCGCTGCGGTGGTGGTTACTGCGGAGCTTGCACCATTTGCAAGACAGGGTGATAAGCTTGACATAACAGTCTCAAGCATCGGTGATGCCACTTCGCTAGAGGGTGGAACACTGCTTATGACCCCGCTAAAAGGGGTAGATGGCAAGATCTACGCACTTGCTCAAGGCTCTATGAGTATAGGTGGGCGAAACACAAAAGGTGCAGGCAGTGAGTCGCACCCAACAGCTGGCGTTATCTATAATGGAGCATCAGTTGAGCGAGAGATCGCAGTAGATCTCTACTCTCAAGAGTTTGCTACGCTCTCACTAAAAGAGGATAGTTTTCAAAACAGCGTTGCTATACAAAATTCGCTCAATGATCTATATGGAGATCGCATCGCCGCAGCGGTAGATGCACGAACTATTAGGCTAAAAAAGCCAGAAAATAGATCTATGATCGAGTTTTTAGCTGAGGTTCAAGATGCTGATATTGCGTACAATGTCTCAAGTAGAGTTGTCATAAATGAGCGAACAGGCACCATAGTCTCTGGCGTAAATATCCCCATAAAACCCGTAGTTCTTACGCATGGCGAGATCACCATCAAGATCGCTTCAGTTGGCGAGATACCAGAGAGAGAGGGGCTTGATACGCTAGATGGAGATCTAGGCATCGCACAAGGTAGCAATGAGATCTTTATGCGTGAGGGGAGTGTGACGGTGGCAAATCTTGTGCGAAGCTTGCAAAAGCTAGGTGCTACGCCAAAAGATGTCATAGCGATACTTGAGGCTATCAAAAGTGCTGGCAGTATGCAAGCTGAACTAAAGGTGATATGATGAGTATAGATGCACTTATGGCACAAAGTATGCTTGCAGTTGAGTCAAGTAAGCAAGCTCCAAAGCTAGAGAGTAGATCTAGCGATGGCAAGATCGATGAGGCAAAACTAAGAGAGCAGACAGATGCTTTTGAGTCGATCATCATCAAAATGATGCTAGATATCTCAATGAGCGAGGAGAAAAATATCTTTACCCAGCAGAGCGATCCTGCTCAAAAGATCTATGGATCTATGTATAGAGAGGAGCTTGCTAACGCGAGTAGCGGAGGTTTTGGTTTTTCGCAGATGCTTTTTGAGCATCTTATGCAAAAGAGTTCTTTATAGTTTTGATAGTTTGTCGATATACTCCTCAAAGATATGTAGTGCAAAAGGATAAAGTATGATCTCAGGATTAAATAGCACAAATATAAAAGGTCTCTATCAAAATGACCTAGGAGTAGAGAAAAAAGAGTCCTCCCAAAAAGGGAGCATATCTGCTCAAGGCGATAAAAGCCGAGTAGATGAGCTTAAAGAGGCGATTGGAAGTGGTGAGTATAAGCTAGATCTTAGAGCTTTATCACAAAAGATCGCTGATGAGCTTTTAATGTAAGGAGTTAGTCATGTTGTCTTATCATTTAGAAGGAGCGGTTGCTAACCTTAGAGATCTCATAAGTATCACAAGAGCTGATATTGAAGATATAAAAGAGGCTAGACACGAAGCACAATTCGATAGACTAAAGCTAAAAGATGAGACACTAAAGAGCTTTGAGTCCAAAAAAAGTATGATAGATCATGAGATCTTATCACTTGTAAAGGCGAACCCACAAAGTGATCTGCTTGAGATCTTAGATGAGACTCAACACGCAAGCTTAGAGGAGCTAAAGTTGCTTCTAGGTGAGCTAAAAGATCTAAACCGCGAGTACTCTAAGCTAGTTTTAGCACTTAGTAGTTTGTATAACTCATTTTTAGAGCGACTTATCCCCACAGAGATGCAAGGTTATAGCAGGGTGGCGACTAAAGAGTCAGCTATACTTAAACTAAAGGCTTAGTTATGTCCTCGCCATTTAACACACTAGCACTTGGTTATAGTGCACTAACAGCAGCACAGATCGGAGTCGATACCACAGGGCACAACATCGCAAATGCCGAGAGTGAGGGCTACACAAGGCAAAGAGTAGTCAATGCAGCTGCTGTGCCTGTTAATACCTCTGCTGGCAATGTCGGCAATGGCGTGCAGGTGATCAATATCGCTAGAATCTTTGATAGTTTTGTCTTTGATCGCTTCATAGATGTAACAGCTAGCAAAGAGCACTCCGACTTTACAAAGTCGATCTTAAATGAGCTAAGTAGCTACTTTCCAGAGATAGATGGTGTAGGGATTAAGGTTCAGCTTAGCAACTACTACGATATGTGGCAAACATTTGCCGACAACCCTGACAATGACGCTATGAAGTTATCGCTCTCAAGAGAGGCGGTCTCTTTATCAACGAGTATAAGAGAGCTTCAAGATAGGGTTGTAGCACTTCAAAAGAGTGTAAATGATCAGATGGTCTCAAATGTCAATGAGATAAACCAACTCGCAAAAGAGCTAGCCGATATCAATAAAGAGATCGGTATATCAGAAGCTGGAAATGCCTATATGGCGAATGATCTGCGAGACAAGAGAAGCTCCATAGAGGAGAAGCTCTCAAAGCTTATAGGTGCAAAAGCACTAAATGGTCAAATAGAGTCAAATACAGGTATAGATAGCAACCTAAATGAGGGTACGGGGAGCTACTCGCTAAGTGTCGGCGGGTTTAATATCGTTGATGGAGCGTCGTATCACCCCATAAAGCTAGAGAGTGCTAAAAACCAAGATGGCTACTATGATCTCTACTATGAGAGGCAAGATGGCTCGCTTATATATATGAGTGATGCCATAACAGGCGGGCGAGTGGGGGCGATGCTAGATCTAAGAGGCAGAGACTTGCAGGGGTATAGCTACAACTCAAAAGAGGCGGGAGTGCTTCAAGATGTTATAGCGGAGCTTGATGCTTTTGCTAAAGGCATCATTGAGTCCACAAACAACCTCTACGCCGCGTCATCAGCTACTAGAATGGACTCAAACTCATTTATGATAAATAGCAATGATCCTATCTCATCTATGGTAGAGGGGATCAAAAACGGCTCATTTGATGTAGTGATCTATGATGTTGATGGTAGTGAGGTGGCAAGACGAAGCGTAGTGATCAACAGCTCTACAACCTTTAGTGGTGCAGCTGGTACAAACTCCATCGAGGGGCAGATCTCAAAGGTGTTTGATGATAACAATGATGGTAACGCCAACAATGATGTAAATAGCTTCTTGAAGTATGACTTCAAACAGCTACCAAATGGAAGTAGCACCATAAGCTTTAGTATGGATCAGCTCTTTATCGGTATGGGGTATAGGTTTGCTATCGAGGATAACCTAACTACAAGTAGCTACGACTCTGGAAGCAACTTCGCAGGAGCTTTGGGGCTTAACCGCTTTTTTGATGGAAATGATGCAAGAAGTATGAAGCTAAATGCTGATCTGGAGCGAAACCCAACCAAAATAGCAGCTGGATTTGTGCCACTCTCTGGAGATAGCAGGCTAGCCCTTGGAATGGTGCAACAGCAGTTTGAGAAGTATAGTTTTAGACTAGATAGTAGTGTAAGCTTTAGCTCCACTATCTATGCGATGTTTGATACTATATCGACTGAAGTGGGGATCAAGACTAAAGAGGCGAGAATGGCAAATGATACTATTGTTGCTAAGTACAACGCAACTGAGCTTGAGTTCTCATCTATCTCCAAAGTTAGCATCGATGAGGAGCTTACAAACCTTATCCGCTACCAAACATCATATGGTGCAGCATCAAAGATCATCACAACCATAGATCAGATGATGCAGACACTTTTGGGGCTAAAGACATAGATGCCCCGCTTTAGCGTTGCTTTGGTGGTTGTCATACTCTTTGTCTGTTTTATATCACCCCTTTTTGTATCGTATGATCCATATACGCTAGATGCAGATCTTATACTTTTGCCACCATCATTTGCACACCCTTTTGGTACGGATAGACTGGGTCGAGATCTACTCTCAAGAGTAGTTGAAGGTGGGCAAGCTTCCATCATCATAGGTGTAGGAAGTGCCTTTGTAGGCTCATTTGCAGGGCTTATGCTAGGAGCGATGGCGGGATATTTTAGAGGGGTGGTGGATCGCTCATTTGTAGTAGCAGTAGATCTCTTTTTGACATTTCCTACATTTTTCCTACTCCTTGCCCTTGCTAGCTATGTAAATGCTTCTATATTTATGCTTATATTTATCATCTCTATCACGGGTTGGATGAGCACGGCTAGGCTTGTTAGGAGCGAGAGCTTTAAGCTCGCTTCGATGCCATACATAAAGATCCTAAAGATGGCAAAGGTAAGCAGAGTAAAGATACTACTAAAGTACTTCGCACCGCTTCTAGCCCCTATCTTTTTCATAAGTTTTACTTTTGGCGTGGGCGGGGCTATACTTGCAGAGTCTTCACTTAGTTTTTTAGGGCTTGGGATCATGCCACCGCAGATGAGTTGGGGAAGCATCATGAGTGATGGCAAAGAGGTTATAGAGCTGGCGTGGTGGGTGAGCTTTTTCCCTGGGCTTATGATCTTTTTGGTTACTTACAGTCTCATAAATATCTCAAACTACTTGCAACAACTCACAAACAGACGCGATGTTTTATAATATTTTATAACTATCTTTTAAGATTTGCTTATGTACAATGAGACAATTTTAAGTATAGGCTAAACTTATGAAGACTTTAACACTGCTGCTGCTTGTTGTCTCTATGCTTTTTGCTAGTGTTGGTGAGATCACTATGATCGATGGTAAGGCGACCATCACAAGGGGATCTGCTACACTTGACGCATCACTTGGGGGTGCTATCGAGCAAAATGACCTTATAAAGACAGCAGATCTATCTAAACTACGGGTTCGCTTTAGCGATGACACCATCATAACTATTGGTAAAAACTCCTCGCTTGATGTAGCGACTTTTGTTTTTGATCAAAAGAGTGCTAAGGCAGAGCTAAAGGTGACAAGCGGGACATTTCACGCCATCACAGGCGGGATCGGTAAGATAAACCCAGATAAGTTTAAGCTAAAAACTAAGACTGCATCGATTGGGATCCGTGGAACTCAGATAGTGGGGGATCAAAGTAGGATCTTTTGTACCGAGGGAGCTATCACGGTTGAGTCAAATGGAGTGAGTGTTGATGTAGATGCGGGGAGCTTTGTGCAGGTGTTTGAAGCGGAGCCACCAAGTGAGGCGATGAGTAGTGATGCTGGAGTGCTAGAGGAGCTAAGTGGCGAGGTGGGTGCTTCGAGTGATGGCACGCAGGGTAGCACTACAAGCGGTGCGACGGGTAGTGCAACGGGCAGTGCAACGGGTGGTACTGCAGTGGCCGTACAAGGTACTGCTACACAAAATGATGGTGCAGATATAGGTTTTGATGATGAAGCACCTAGTGCAGATGTGGGTGCTTTAGCACTTCTAGGTGGTGATGTGCAAGATACTTCAATGGGTGATATAGGCGAGCTTGCAGATGATGTGCAAGAGCAGAACAAAAAAGTTACTCAAAACGATGAGAGCGTAGAGGTTGTTGAGGAGATAGTTGCAGAGGAGAACAAGCCAGATAGTGGCGTTGTTGGTGGCGGTACGCAAGATGGAAGTAACACCGTGCCAGAGGCAGATGAGCCAAGCAGTCCAGATGATGGTGGAGTGCGACCACCATCACAACCTACCGTGCCAGTGGAGGTAGATGATCCAACAGGCTCTAGCCAAAACCCAGATCTAGATCCATTAGACTTTTTAGGCTACTTGCAGTCTCTTACTCAGGGGAGATTTCATGAGCTAACTTTTAGTGGGGAGCTTTTAGATCCATTTCTACTTACTCAAGAGGAGACTGTTACCAACAGAGTAGACGCGGTTTTATGGATTGGTGGCTATGAGCCTGCTATGCTAGAACTAGATATAGAGTTTAAAACAGATCAGAGGTGGTTTAGTAGTTATTATATGGGGGAGGATCTAGATGGAGACACTTATGATTTTGGTGGTCAAGGTAGTGCCACCCTATCTGGTTCATCTAGTATAGATCGCGTGGCGGGGAGTGTAACTTTAGAAGGGTACTTTTTAGATGGAAGTGGTGTTCCAGATGATAGCAATCCAACAACCATGACAGCGGATTTTTATGCAGATTTTAGTGATAGCTCCTACTATGGAGAGGGTAGTTGGGAAGATATTTCAGGGGAGACATCTGCTATCGATATGGCTTTTGTGCAAGATCTAATAGACGCATCTTTACTTAAGACCTACTCATTTAGTGGCTCAATTGACCCCATAGATACAAGCTTAAATGTAACATCTTCAACTATTGGTTTTGATGTGCAGTTTGGTATGTTTGAGGCGAGTGTTAAAAACGGCTCATATACTGTTGGCATAGATAGCAACACCTACTCAGATACCTTTAGCGGAGTGGCTACGGCTCTAGGTTTTGAGGTAGAGAGTGATACTGTTACAAGCGAGATCAGAGGGCGTTTTTATGGTGATAGTGACATAGATTTTGCAGCAGGAAATATAAAGCTTAAGCATGAAACTTTAGATGCCATAGAAGGTAGTTTTAAAGCAATTAAAACTCAGATGTTGGGCGGTTGATGATGAGAGTGATTTTAATATATTTGGCAGTTATGGCGACCCTTTTTGCTCAAGGTATAGAGCATGCAAATGAGCGGTTTGACAAAGCAAAAGAGAGCTACCAAGATAAACTCTTTAGCGACACCTATGATCTACTGATCCCATACACAAAAGAGGGCAAGCTTAGTAAAGATCTCTCTTTTATACTTGCTCGTAGTGCCTATGAGGTGGGTCGCTACGGCGAGGCGGAGGAGCTGTATGAGAAGCTACTTTTAGCTGAGCCTGCCAACAGTCGCTTGCGTTATGAGCTAGCACAGTCATGCTTTAAGCAAAACAAACTAGATCGTGCAAAAGGTCTATATGAAGAGGTGCTAAAAGATAGCTCTCTTCCGCCAAAGCTTAGATCTAACATAGAGCTACTCTTGCTAGCTATCGAGAAAAAACAGCAGAAACATCTGTTTAAAACCGCCCTAAGCGTCGGGTTTGGTTATGACTCAAATGTGGATAATATCACCAATGATGAGTATGTTTACTGGGGCAACTTGCCACTTCGCATAGGGGATCGCAAGAGTGATCACTTTATGGAGTATATCGCTAGCGTGTCGCACTCCTACAAGCTTCAAAACAACCTTAGCATAGATAGTAAGCTAGTGGGTTATAAGCAGAAGTACAACCATCAAGATCACAACGATCTAGATCTTATCATACTAGGTAGTGGCGTGAGCTACTATACCACTAGGGCTAAGTACTCACTCGGGTTTGAGTTTAACCATATCAGCTTAGATAATGACACCTATCTTAGAAACTACATACTTACTCCATCGCTTGACTATCAAGTACGCAGTGATCTCATCTACAAAGCTAAGCTTAGAGTGATCAAAAAAGAGTTCAAGCAGGGTAGGCACAGCTTTAGAGACTCACTATATATAGAGCTGGCAAATGGTATCTCGCATATAAGCCAAGACTACGGGATAAATAGTGCTACTATGACTCTAGGAACAGACAACCGAGATGGCTCAAAACACTACAATGTGGACTACAATTTTATATCATTTCGTCTAGCAAACATCTACCCTCTTACTAAAGATCTAGTCGTCTCTAGCGGGGTTGAGTACTACTTAGATCGCTACAAAGCCAAAGAGAGTGTGCTTTATGGATCTAAAAAGAGAGATGATAAGTTTAGCTTAGATCTAGGAGCTATATATAGCTTCTATAAAGGTTTCGCGTTTGGTGCGTCACTTCGCTACATCGACAACGACTCAAACCAAAACATCTACGAGTATGACAAGTATGTCATAAAAACAAACCTAAGTTACAGCTTCTAGCCTTTGGTGGTGTGATCATAGACTCCATCAAAGTTTGTTGGTGGGTTTTGGAGTGCATCACTGCAACGCTCAGCATAGATGGAGTAGATCTTAGCATCACTTCTGCTTACAAGATCACTAAAGAGCTCCAACGCTAGAGCAAACTCACCTCTTCTATATAGATCAACTGCTCTTTGGTGAAGATCTAGCTCACTTGCAAGATCTGCTTCTGGCAAGCCAAAACCAAGCACTTCGTAGATCTCAACACTCTCATCTTTGCCCTTAACTCTTACTAGATCTAAGACTCTAAAGGTGTACTCATTTATGAGTAGATCTTTAGTGTAGTTTGTTATGTTTAACCTTGAGCCGTAGAACTTACAAAGCGACTCTACACGGCTTCCGAGGTTTATGGCATCGCCTATGACTGTGTAGTCGCTTCTGAGGCTACTTCCCATCTCACCAACTACCACCTCGCCACTATTGATGCCGATACCAATACTTATGGGTGGCAACCCTTCGCTTACAAACTGCTCATTTAGCACTTTTAGTGCCTCAAACTGCTCTAGGGCGGAGCTTAGTGCCTCATCGGCGTGGTGTTTGACATCTAGCGGGGCGTTGTAGTATGCCATAATCGCATCGCCTATATATTTGTCGATAGTGCCGTTATGTTTGATGATGATCTGACTCATGGGATCCATATAGCGGTTGAGGTACTCTACAAGCTCAGTCGCACTCATACGCTCCGATATGCCCGTAAATCCCCGTATGTCACTAAAAAATATGCTCACCTCTTTGCTTTGCGAACTAAAGCCATCTTCGTCCATCTTCTCTAAAATCTGCTCCATAACGCTTTGGCTCACTTTTGAGGCGAACTTTGCTTTGATCGCTTGCTCTTTTTTGATGTTGAAGTAGTAGTCAAGTGCCATAGATGTGGCAGATCCAATGACAATGGCAAGTAGCGGATAGATGATGCTAACTATATAGCCATGGGTAAAAAGCAGTGTATAGTTTGCAAAAGTGTATGAGCTAGCAAGGGCTAAAAGTATGATGGGATTTAGCCAAAGCGGAGTGTAGGTGATGAGTAAAACAGATATGAGTGATAGGATAAATATGAGTAAAATGTTCGCCCCATCGCTCCAAGAAGCTCGTTGCAAAAAGTCACCACCTAAGATGTTGTCGATAATGTTGGCATGAACCTCTACGCCTGCGAAGATGTTATCAAATGGTGTGGCTCTTAGATCAAATAACCCCGCCGCACTCGTACCAACAAGAGCGATGCGTCCCTCCAGATGAGCGGGATCAAAGTTGGCATTGATGATGTCGATGGCACTTATATACTCAAAACTTCTCTCGCCACCGCGGTAGTTTATGAACATTCTAGCGTAGCGATCAGTTGGGATACTAAGCTCGCCAAGCCCCACACTACTAGCCCCATTTTCATCATACTTAAGAGTTACTCGCCCCTCGCCTAAGGTGGCTCTAACAAGCTCTAATGCAAGCGATGGGTAGATGCTATCATCAAACTCTATAAGCAGTGGCACGCTTCGTATGATGCCAGCTTCATCTGGTACGATGTTGAAAAACCCGCTAGAGTAGCCACTTTGTTGTAGTGGCGGGGTGTTTAGTGTAGTGCCATTTGCCTTAAAAACAAAGTCATTGTGATCACCTTTGCCACTCTGCACAAAGATAGCAGGTATGTTTGGAGCTTCACGCGATGTGTAGGGTGAGTTGCCTAGATCAAAGGCGTAGCCAAGTATAGTAGGCGAAGAGGCGATTGATCTAGCAAAGATCTCATCGCCACCCAAGCGATCCTCTTCGGCAAAGACTATATCAAGCCCAATCGCAGCAACGCCCGCACCACTTAGGTTATCTAGCATAGTAGCAAGCATCTCTCTACTCCATGGCCACTGCCCAAGAGCCTTAAGAGCCTTCTCATCTATATCTACTATAAAAACCGCGTCACTCGTGGCTATCTCGCCTCTATACAAAAACATAGCATCTCTTGCACTCGCATCTATCTTGTCTAAAAGCTTTGGAAAGTAGATGTAGAGCACACTTAAAGAGATAAAGAGCAGAAGCGAAGCTAGCGAGTAGATAGCTACTTTTTTAAGCTCTTTAAACATCTCTTTGATCTGCTAAGAGATGGTTTTTGGAGTAGATCTTTAGTGCATTGCTGTTTTTAAAAAACTCTAAAAGCTCACCATCAATCTCGCCATCTTTGACCATAAAATCTAAGATCTTAAACACCTCTGATAGCTTCTTAATCCCCTTGTATGGGCGATCGTTTGATGTGAGAGCTTCAAAAACATCAGCAAGGATTAGTATGCGATCCTCTAGGCTAAGATCATCTGCACTAAGCCCTCGCGGATACCCTTTGCCGTTTAGTTTTTCGTGGTGATTTATGGCTATGTTCATCACTTTTGAGTACTTTTTTGGAAATGGCAAAGCTGAGAGCATATCGCAAGAGAGTGTGGCGTGAGAGTTGATGATGGAACGCTCCTCATTTGTGAGTGTACCTTTTCGTATGCTTAGGTTGTATAGCTCATCTTTATCTAAAAATGCACACCGTTTGCCCTCTATAAATAGGTGTCGTTTGGCTATATTTTCAAGATGCAGTATATCTTCATCACGCATAAACTCGCCACCCATATTGCTCTTTTTGACAAAGTCTAGCTCATTGCAGATCTCAGTTGTGCGTCTTTTGTACTCATCTTTTGTGCACTTTTGCTCCAAAAACTCTATGAGGTAGTCGCGTTTTAAGATCTCTGTTTTTAAGATGATATGCTCTATGCGATCACAAACCTTAGAGAGCTTGTTTGCCTTGTCCATCACCGCTTCTGGTATGGAGATCTTGCCTATATCGTGGAGTTTGGCGGCTAGATCTATCTGCTTAAAGTCGTTGTCACTATATACCACATCTGCATATCTGCCATCATCGTAGTGCAGGGCCTCTGCGATGAGGCTAGAGAGTATGGAGATCTTCTTGATGTGCGTGGAGGTGTAGGCACTCTTAGCATCGATCGCACTCGCTATGGAGTCGGTAAATGCGTACAAAAACTGCTCAAGCGAGGTGATGAGCTGAGTGTTTGTTAGTGCCATCGCAGCTTGAGCTGAGAGTGCTTTTATGATCTGCTCATCTTCATTTGTATAGACACACTCACTGCGTTTGATCTCTTTGTTTAGCAGTTGAAGCACGCCTATAACATCGCCCTCATGATTTACAAGAGGTACTACTAGCATAGATTTGGATCTATACCCTGTGCTAGCGTCAAACTTGCGAGTGCCCTCAAAGTTGTACTCGCTTGTGGTATAAGCATCTTCTATGTTTATGATGCGGTTTTCTAACGCTGAAACCACCGCTACCATCGACTTGTTTTGTGATCCATCTTCATTATATAGTGGCAGAGAGTTCCATGAGATCTGCTCACCTTTACCGCCCAAAAATATGCCCAAAGTCTCATTTTGGACAACTTTAAAGTCAAGATACTTTCTATCTTCTGACATTATATATAGCGTCCCGCCATCGCTTTTTGTAAGCTCTCTTATGAGTGTTAGGATCATCTCATAGAGCTGATCTTTATCTAGCGAGCTTGAGAGTTGCAAGTTTATATCCATCGCACGGCGAAGTATATCTGACTCACTTAGATCATGCGATATGCTAGAGCTAAGCAGATCTATCACATAGCCATCGTGCGTTATGGTGTAGTCTCGTTTGTGGCTTCTAAGATCCTCTTTGATCTCCTCTAAGTATGGGTGTTTGATGTGGTAGAGGTAGATCATAAGATCATCTCTTTTTAGGGTGCTTAGAAGCTCATTTAGATAGTGCGGGCTTAGATGTTTGCTTTTGCGAGCGATCTCATTTAGCCTGTTTGGAAATGAGCACTCTATAAAAAGTGCTTTGATGTTTGGATCTGCATCAAGCACACTAGAGAGATCGCACCCTGTGTGAGTATCTCCGCTGATGAGATAAGATGTGCCAGCTTGAGAGATGATATAGCCAAACGCCCCATCGATATGATCTGCTACAAATGGCTTTATAGTAGTCTCATCTATGATGATCTCTTCGCCCTTGTCTATGGGTACAAACTGAAGCGATGGCTCTTTTTTGCCACTTAGTGGTATGGCGGTAAAGTCTGGCCACACAAGGTTGTTAAAGATGTGCTGTTTAAGTGTCTCTATGCTCTTTTTTGAGGCGTAAACCTTGAGAGGTTTGGTGCGTCTCTCATAGCAACTATCAAGCAGAAGCGGGATATCTACTATGTGATCAAAGTGAGTGTGAGTCAAAAATATATGCTCAACCTTAAGTGCTTCCACACCTAGTGAGTCTAGTATGTTGCCCGCATCGATCGCGATGTTTTTGGCGACTAAAAATGAAGTCGTCCCCTCTGTTTTGGTTTTTGTGCCCCCAGAGCCTAGCACTTTTATATGACTCATAGCCACCCTTTTTTATCTATCTAAGGCTCTATTATATAACTTTTTCTTAAAATATAACCAAAGTATAAGACCTAGTGCACTCATAGCAAGGCTAAAGATCTGCCCTTGTGTAATAGTGTCACAACATAGGTAGCCGATCTGCTCATCTGCCTCACGCCAAAACTCCGCTATAAAGCGAAGCACACCATACCCTATGCCATAGATGAGGATCAGCTCGCCTCTAAACTTCTGCACACTCCTATAAGCGTAGAGTATGAAAAAGAGCACAACCCCCTCAAGTAGGGCTTCATAGAGTTGCGATGGGTGGCGAAGTACACCATCAACCAAGATCCCCCAGCTAACTTCAGTTGCACGCCCAACTAGCTCTTGGTTGAGAAAGTTGCCAATTCGCCCAAAGACAAACGCCAGTGGCACGCTAATAGCTACTAGATCCATAAGTGTGGCGAAGCTATCTTTGTGTTTGCGACTAAAGAGCCAGCTAGATATGAAAAACCCAACCACCGCACCATGGTAGCTCATACCGCGGATCCCCACAAACTCCCCGCCAGCAAATGGGTTGAAGATCTGCCATGGGTGGGTGAGGTAGTAGAGCGTGTTTGGATCATAAAAGAGTATGTAGCCAAGGCGTGCACCTAAGATGATGCCGATCTCTATGTAGATGAAGTAGCTCTCAAGCTCTTTTGAGGTGAGGCGGATAGCATCTTTTTTTACAAAGTATCTCCCAATGGCAAGAGCGACAAAGAGTGCAAGTACATACATAAGCCCGTACCAGTGCACAGGTAAGCCAAAGATCTCAAAAGCTATTGGATTAAAATGCTCATAGATATTTTGCCAAAAGTGCATCAGTCTCTTAGTGCCTCGGCGATTAGCTCTATGGGGTTTTTAAAGATCTGCGGTGCTTCTACATAGTTCATCGAGGCGTTGATCTGCATTCTACACGCACTACACTCGCTACTCACATAGGTGGCGTTTGTATCTTTGATCATCGCACCCTTTGGAAGCCCCGCGGCTTTTGCTAGATGGTACTTCTCACTCTGCATAGTCACCCCGCCAAATCCACAGCACATATTGGGATCACTCATCTCCACAAGCTCATAGTTTTGGCTCAGTAGTGCACGCGGTTCTTTGTAGATGTCTTGCATCTTTTTAGCGTGACACGGGTCGTGGTAGGTGACACTTGGCAAGTTTTTGCCTTTAGCTTTTAGCTTCTCTTTTAGATCTGTATGCTTCTCTAGCCACTCTGTTGCCATGAAGATCTTTTTGCTAATCGCCACAGCTCGCTCTCTCCACTGCGGTTGATCGTGAAAGTAGTGCTCATAGTCGATCTTTAGCATCGCACTACAAGTTGCTTCTGGGACGATGATCGCCTCTACATCTTTGCTAAAACTCTCAAAATACTCAATGTTAAACTTCGCGTTGTGATCCACTGTGTCAAAGTCGCCCGTAAAGTATGCAGGTGCCGAACAACACTTCTGATCACGAGCCAAAAAGGCATCGATGCCAAGATGTTTTAAGATCTCTAGTAGTGATTCACCAACATTTACATAGTTGTAGTTGCCAAGACACCCTATGAAGATGGCGACTCTTCTTTTTCCACCATTTTCTATCAGCTCTTCATGTTTATGCTTGTTTAGAAATGATGTTTTTCTTAGACTCGGTAGCACTCTATCGGCTCTTAGCATCGGCAGGTTAAAACGCGAACTCATAGAGTCTATGTCAGCTTGGATCTTAAACCCGCAGGTCTGAAACACCCACCCCAGCTTGAAGGCTATATCATTTAGCCAGCGGTGGCGAAGCAGTAAAAAGAAGAGCTTTTTATACCACGCGATGCCAAACTTCTTGCCGATGTCGGCTCTTACTTGCTCTATGACGCGATCAGTTGGAAGTGACTTAGGACACACCTCCACACACGCTGTACACAAAAAACAGCTCTCAAAGATAGCCTTCGCATTTGCATCAAGATCTAGTCTGCCTTTGTGGTAGTTGCCTAAAAGATCTAAAAACCCGCGAGGCGAGGTGGTCTCATCGGCGTGGACATTGTGTATGGTGCAAACTGGTATGCACTTACCGCATTTGATGCACTCATCGGTAATCTCGGAGTAGTCAAATATATCTGTTAGTTTTAGCTCGCTCACTGCTCACACCGTTTTAGAAAATGTCTTGCTACTTGCTTCATGCTTAGTCATGTAGGCATCAAATGGCATCGAGATGTTGCGAATCAGCAGTGTTCCCGTTTCGCTACACTTGATGCTACTCTCATCTATGCTTAGCAGATCATCATCTACAAGAGGCTTTAGTTTTGCAGTCGCATCTGCAAAGTAGTCACTAAACTTCACGCCAAATTTTGCCTCAAATCGCTTAATATCAAGGCTAAAGTTACTCATAAGCTCCATGATGACAAATTGGCGGATCTTATCATCTTGAGTGAGTTTAACACCTCTATGGTATGGTAGTTTGCCAGCATCGATCATTTCTTCATACTCGCTCATCTCTTTGTGGTTTTGGGCGTAGTAAAACTCCCCCTCACCGATGGAAGTTAGCCCTATGCCTATAAGATCTGCTCCGCCTTTGGTGGTGTAGCCTTGAAAGTTTCTATGAAGCTCACCCTTTTTTATCGCCTTAAATAGCTCATCGCTTGGCTTTGCGAAGTGATCCATACCGATCATTTCGTAGCCATTTGAGCGAAAGAAGTTTATGCTCTCTTGCATGATGGCTAGTTTTTCATCTGCCTTTGGAAGTGTTGTCTCATCGATCTTTCGCATGGTTTTTTTCATCCACGGCACATGTGCGTAGTTAAACACCGCGATGCGATCAGGATCAAGTGTAAGTGTGAGTGCAAGCGTCTCTTTAAAGCTCTCTAAGCTCTGGTAAGGTAGCCCATAGATGAGATCCACATTTACCGAGTGCATATTGTACTTTCTAGCTAGATCCATCGCCTCTTTGGTGATCTCGTAAGGCTGTATGCGGTGAACTGCTTGCTGAACTTTGGCGTTGAAGTCTTGGATCCCAAAGCTCACACGGTTAAAGCCATGGCTTGCCAACACTCTCATCTGATCTTCGTTGATGTGACGCGGATCTATCTCACAGCTGATCTCTGCAACACTAGAGAAGTTTTTGAACTGTTTTTTGATCTCGCTTATGATCTCATCTAAGATCTCAGAGCTATAAAATGTAGGCGTCCCACCGCCAAAGTGCATCTGGATCACTTCACGAGAGGTATCTACATAGTTTGAGAGGATCTCAAGCTCCCTTTTTAGGTACTCTTTGTAGCGAAACATCTTGCTATCTTTGGAAGTAAAGACGACATTGCACCCGCAAAAGTAGCAGGCATTTTTACAAAACGGTAGATGAAAGTAGAGGCTAAGAGGTCTGTTTTTGTCTTGATGTTTTAGCTCATTTATGTACTCATCGTAGCCAAAAGCCTCGCTAAACTCAAGTGCAGTGGGGTAGCTGGTGTAGCGAGGTCCTGCTTTAGAGTATTTGGTAAATTTGGTAAAATCTAGCATATCTTGTCCGTTTATATAGATGGTGGATTATCTCTAAAAAGTGTTAAAAAGATGATTAAATAGTTAGAGTAAGTTAAAAGCCTACGCAACTGCTTTGTCACACTCTTTATATATAATGACACTTATGAAAAATGATCCATCGCACTTTTTGAAACTAGCTCACGAGTGCCTGCTCTCCATCGGTGTTTCACTTGAGCTTGACTCGATGATCCTCTCTTTTACCTCAACTTTTAAGCAAAAAACAGGGGCGTCAAAAGTGCTCTTTTATATGCAACAAGAACGGGGGCTTAGTGCCTGTTTTGGCTATGGCAAAGATGAGTTTGATATGAGCAGATACGCCTACTCTATGAGCGAACCACTCATTGAGTATGGTTTGAGCTTCAACTATATAGTGCTTCCCATCTTTGCCGATCGCTTGCTTTTTGTCTTTGAAAAGGGCTTTGATGATGAGTATCTAGAGCAGATCGCCACTATCATCTTTGGGTTTAAAAACAAGATCGCCATCGCCAAAAACTCCTGCATAAATGTTGAGAAGATCAAGAACCTAAATGAGAGCCTAGAGGATCGGATCCAAGAAGAGCTAGATAAAAACCGCCAAAAAGAGAAGCTCCTACTAACGCAGTCAAAACAGGCGGTGATGGGCGAGATGCTACTTATGATCGCTCATCAGTGGAGACAACCACTAACTGCCATCGGAATGATCGCTAACAATATCTACCTAGATACTCAGATGCAAAGTCTCACAAGTGATAAACTTCAAGCAGATCTAAAAGAGATCAGCTCTATTACGCTATTTCTCTCCAAAACCATAGACAATTTTGGCAACTTTTTCAAGCCAGACAAGGCAAAAGAGGAGTTTTACATAAAAGATCTGCTTGATGATACAACTACGCTAGTCAAAAAACTACTCGATGCAAAGGGTGTGAATTTTAGTGTGCACATCGTCGATGATGTCGTACTTTGTAGCTACAAAAATGAGTTTATACAAGTGCTTATAAACCTCATAAAAAACTCTCAAGATGCACTAGAACAAAGAGAAGTTGGCACAGCTTTTATAGATCTAGAAGTATATTTATGTGATCAAAAAGATGCACTTATTATTAAAGTTTGTGATAATGCTGGTGGGATCAGCAAGGAGATAGGAGAGAGGATTTTTGATCCATACTTCTCAACAAAAAGTGAGAAAAATGGCACAGGACTAGGGCTTTATATGTCAAAAACTATCATCGTGGAGCATTTGGGCGGTAAGATCTGGTTTGAAAACACCAAAGATGGCGTCTGCTTTTACATAAAGGTGCCTATATGATTCTGATACATTAGCGAAAGTAATTCCGCTTTGCTTTTTATGATAACCACCGCCCGTCACTGCGAGGCTTTGTAAAAGCCGTGGCAGTCTAACCTCCCGCACTACAATTATTGCAATCTGCCATATTTTCATATCTTTCGCTATATTTTATGCTGCTATTTACAAAATCTTTTAGAGAATGGCTATGCAAGATCTGATCATCAATGAAGAGAGTATAAAAACTAAGATTCACACCATAAGAGGCGTGCAGGTGATGCTAGATAGAGATCTGGCTGAATTGTATGGAGTAAAGCCGATTAGATTAAGAGAGCAAATGAGACGAAATATAGATAGGTTTCCAGATGATTTTATGTTTGAACTTAGCAAAGAAGAGGCAGATCTTATGGTATCGCAAAATGCGATACCTTCCAAACAGCATCTAGGCGGGAGCTTACCTTATGTATTTACTGAGCAGGGTGTCTCAATGCTTAGTGCGGTTTTAAAAACTCAAACAGCAGTTGCTATGAGCATAAAAATTATCAGAGCTTTTGTAGATATGAGGCATTTCATCTCACAAAACATTGCTATGTTTGAGCGGTTTGAGAGAATTGAGAATCGCCTGAGTATCTACGATAAAAACTTTCATACACTATTTAATGCCCTAGAAGATAGGAGTCTAAAACCAACTCAAGGCATCTTTTATGACGCTCAGATCTATGATGCTTATGACTTCATAAACACTCTGCTAAAGAGTGCTAAGAGTGAAGTGGTTTTGATAGATAACTACATAGATGAGAGTGTGTTTACACTGTTCTCAAAGTACCAAGATCTAAGATTTACCATACATACTAACAACATCACTAAATAACTAAAACTAGACTATGAGAAGTATAAAAAGCAGTACTCAAATGTAGATCTAAAGAGTTTCAAGAATTCTCACGATAGGTTTTTAGTGCTTGATAAACAAGAGATCTACCACATCGGAGCAAGTCTAAAAGATCTAGGTAGGAGGTGGTTTGCTTTCAGTAAAATGCACCTTGATGCAAGGGAGATGCT
>JBAYBZ010000003.1:0-131927 GCA_041669045.1 Sulfuricurvum sp.
CTATAAAACTGCTTGTTTAGTTTTCAATGATCATACAAACTAAGACTTTAAAAGCTTAAACTCTAAGCTCTCTTTGTTTGCGGAGTGGAAGTATATGAAAGTGTTGCTTAAGGGGAGCTGAGGGAAACTACTAATGACTACTTATTGTCTACTATCCAACCACCACCTAACATCTTACCATCTCTATAAAACACGCCAGCTTGCCCGATCGCCACGCCAAAAACACCCTCTTTCAGATCTACAAACGCCTTGCCATCACGGATACTAACACTACACTCTACGGCTTTTGTACGGTAGCGAAGCTTCACGCTTGCCTCAAACTCTACATCATCTATGAACATATTTAGATCATCTAACACTACTTTATGGCACAAAAGATCCTCTCTCTTGCCCACGACTATGCTATTATTTTTAGCATCTATGCCTACCACAAAGTGCGGATCATGAGCACCGTGCACACTAAAGCCACGCCTTTTACCTATGGTATAGTGCATATAGCCCTTATGCTCGCCTACTACATTGCCCTTTAGATCTAGCACCGCTCCAGCTTGATCCACCTCAACATGCTCACGAAGCACATCGGTGTAAGTAGTCTCCACAAAGCAGATCTCGCTTGACTCTTTTTGCGTTGCAAACTCTTCAAGCTGCATAATCTTAGATGCCATCTGCTTAATCTCGCTCTTCTTATAGTTAGCTAGTGGAAATTTGAGTCGTGGCAACACTGATCTATCTACATAGAAAAGAAAGTAGCTCTGATCTTTACTATCATCACCCGCTTCATAAAAAAACTCGCCATCGCACTTTACATAGTGCCCTGTTGCTAAAAAATCAGCTCCTATCTCATCAGCAAAGCGGATCATCTCACCAAATTTTAGATTGCGATTGCATAGCACGCATGGATTTGGCGTCTCACCCTTAGCGTAAGTCTGCACAAATGGTTGAAACACCTTCAGATCGAAGCGATCTTGCAGATCTGCAACATGCAGTTTTATCCCCAAAAAGTCCGCCACCTTCTTAGCTTTTGCGATGTTTTGTCTATGGTACTCCTCGTTGGCGTGCAGGATCATATATAATCCCTCCACCTCGTAGCCCTCGTTTTGGAGCATATAGGCACTCACGGTAGAGTCAATCCCTCCGCTTAGTCCTACTAGGACTCTACTCTTTTTCGCCACTTGCTCTAGCTGCTCTACAATCAGCAAAATCCATAAGCATTTGAGCATACCGAGTATCCTCTAGCCCACTTGCTCTTAGTAGCTCTACCTGCTCAACTATGGAGTTTTCTATATCGCTTACCATCGACTCCAGATTGTCACAAAGTTTTATGATCTCAAAATCCTCACGATCGATCATTCCCTCTGATAAAAGCTTATCTTCTATAAATTTTATGAGTGGTTCAAAAAACTCCTCACCATAAATAAAGAGCTTTACACCAGAAGATTTTTTAGTCTGTATGAGTGTAAGTGCCTCAAAAAGCTCATCTAGCGTACCATAACCACCAGGAAAGATCACATAAGCTATGGAGTACTTAACAAGCATCACCTTTCTTGAAAAGAAGTAGTCAAAGTGTAGCTCTTTGGTGGTGTACTTGTTAGACACCTGCTCCATTGGAAGCTCTATATTTAGCCCAATGGACTCAACCCCATCAACACTATACGCCCCACGGTTTGCCGCCTCCATGATCCCAGGTCCACCACCTGTTATGACATTAAAGCCTCGCTTTGAGAGCATATTTGCCAACTTATACGCTTTGATGTAGTATTTATCGCGACTATTTACTCTAGCACTACCAAATATCGTAACAGAAGGACCTAGATCTCCTAGCTCATCAAACCCCTTTACAAAGTCCGAGATGATCTTAAAAACTGTCCAAACATCGCCCGATTTTAGATCTTTAACATATCTTTTTGTAAGTATCTTTTTTAGATTGTCCATCTACCCTTTTAACCTCTCTAGTCTCTCTTTTTTACTTCCAATTGATGTAATCTGTACACCAAAGTTGCCATCTACTATAACAACCTCACCCTCAGCTATGACTTTATCATCTACTAGCACCTCTAGCGGATCGTTTGCTAGCTGGTTTAGCTCGATTACAGATCCGATGTCCATATTTAACACATCTTTTAGTAGCATTTTCTTCTTACCTATACGAACCTTTACGGGAAGTTTTACATCAAGTATTAGCGAGATATTTTTCAGCTCATCATCGCTTAAGTTTGCTTTTTTACTATCTGTGTCACCTCCGCTACTAGGTGGCTCATCTTGCGTCTTTTCTTTTTGCCCAAAAATAGCATCATCTAGCCTCTCATCAAAGATAAGCATTAGCATAAACTCGCTACCGCCGAGCGTAATTGAGTATGTGAACATTTTAGCATAGCTATCTAGTGAGATCTCACGC
Organism: Sulfuricurvum sp.; assembly: GCA_041669045.1. Lineage (GTDB taxonomy): Bacteria > Campylobacterota > Campylobacteria > Campylobacterales > Sulfurimonadaceae > JBAYBZ01. The sequence continues at coordinate 2,396 of JBAYBZ010000003.1, forward strand.
CCCTCATCGATGAGATCTATGCCTTGCATACTAAAAGATAGCACAGGCAGATCACTCTGCACTGCAAGAGAGTTAGCAATCGATCCAAAGATATTTGATGCGATCTCCTTTGCAGCATCTAGATCATCTTCGCTGATCTCCTCTCTACCGCTTGGATCCTCGCCTAACATCATATCGGATAGGTACGCCACGAGTGCAGGAGTAAGCCCAAGCATCAAAGATCCATCAGTTGTGCCACTTGAGTGGATATTTGCAATCACGATCGGCGGGATAATACTAGAGACTATACTAAGAGACTGCTCATCTTTTAGCTTAAGCTCAGGAGTCTCGCCTATAAGGGCTTCGATCGTGCCTTTTAACTCACTTTGAAACAGCTCTATAAAAGCATTCATAACATATCCTTAGACAAGATCTTCATCATTTTCTTCTTCACCAATAATATCTTTTGCATCACTAATCTTATGCTTTCGTATCGTCTCAAAGTTCTCTAGTGCCCGCTTGACCGAATCTTTTTCAGTCTCTACTATATCTTCTACAACTATACTTTTTCTATATCGCTTAAGCCCTATCTTGCCGATGTAGCGATCCTTGCCATCGATACGAACCATCACTCGATCATCAGCTGGATTGCTAAGCCTAATGATATCACCATTTTGTAGATCTAGTACATCTTTTAAGCTAAGCTCAACCTTACCAAGTATAGCCTCGACGCCAACTTTTGCCCCACCTAGAAGCACTTGAAGCTCTGTGTTTCTACTCTTTTTAGCATTGGTCTCATTTAGCATCAGATCCCTGCTTGCGAGTTTTGGCAGTATCGGCTCTAGTGCGATGACAGGATAGCAGATATTCATCATACCTGAACTCTGCCCGATGATGATCTCCATCACCACCATCACCACCACCTCATTTTGTGCGACGATCTGTATAACATTTGGGCTAGACTCTTTAGACTCGATCGTTGGAAACATCGTGATCACTGGAGCCCACGCCTCTTTAAGAGTAGTAGTCATAACCCTCAAAATAGTCTCAAAAAGACTAAGCTCTATATCTGAAAACTCCCTACTTGATCCAAAAGGCTCGCCCCTACCGCCTAGAAGTCTATCTAACATCGGATAGGCGATAGTTGGATTTATCTCTATAACGCCACTCCCCTCTAGTGGTTTTATGGAAAAAATATTAAAACTTGTTGGGTTTGGTAGCGACATCAAAAACTCACCATAAGTCATCTGATCCACAGAGTGAAGCTGGATCTCAACGATAGAACGCATGATAGAGGAGATCTGCGAAGCCAAGCTTCTAGCCATCTTATCGTGGATCCCTCGCACAGCACGAAGTTGCTCTTTTGAGACTCTATTTGGTCGCTTAAAGTCATAAAGAGTTACTTGCCTGTTGTGCGATGAGCTATCATCACTACCCTCATCAATGCTTACATCGCCATCTTCTACGACATCTAAAAGGGCGTCGATCTCCTCTTGAGAAAGTATATCTGCCATACTACACCCCTACCCTCTGCTTGATCTTGCTTATAACAGATTTGTGGATCTGCGAAACCCTAGACTCTGTGATGCTCAAGATCTGTGAGATCTCCTTTAGGTTTAGCTCCTCAAAATAGTATAGTTGTACAACCATCTGATCTTTTTGCGAAAACTCCTCAAGCACCTCCATGATAAGCTCTATAAGGTCATCTCTCTCCACCTGCAAAGCAGTAGAGTCGCCACCATCGTGATAGTACTCATCACTTAGTGGCATCACCGTATAGATACTTGAAGCGATTTTTGCCTCATTGATCTTCTCGATACTCTCACCTAGTATAGTAGAAAGCTCGCTATCGCTTGGCTCATCTTCGTGTGTGAGCATATACTCCTCTATCGCCCTATCTACGGCCTTTATAAGCTTGCGATTTGCACGACTTACCACATCTAAACTTCGTAGATAATCAAGCATAGATCCATAAACTCTCTTCTTCGCATAGCCCCAAAATGAGTCATTTTGACTCTCATCATACCGCCTAGCAACCTTTAAAAGCTCCTCTGTGCCAATAGCATTTAGATCCATATAGTCCACCGAGCTAGGGAGTCGCTCTTTTAGCCTAAATGCCATCGCCTTAACAGCAGGCAGATACTGAAGTGCTAGCTCATCATTTTTGTACTTTAGCTCCTGCTTATAGGTATCAATCATCTATCAAGCTCCCTTGACTCTTTGATCTCCTTGGCTAGTTCACTGCCGATTGAGTCTACTAGTTTTTCTCGTTTAATAATCTCTAAAACATAGTGATCTAGCTTACTTTCATGGCTCTCTTTTGGAAAAAGGTAGATCTTTTGAGTGCTAGTTCTAAAGTAAAATGCAACAATAAGATGGGAAAATAGATAAAAAAATATGGTTACAAATAGTGTATAGTAGATGAGCTCTTCAGGTGCGTCAGACTTAAAGATGCTCACTATAAAGCCCACAAAAAAGCCCCAGACAGTAAAAAAGTAGACAAAATTTTCACTTCTCATAAAAAACCTACAACTAAAAATGTTTGATAAGCCGCCTAAATAGACCCGATAGGCCACTCTCACTCGGTACTACTAGCATATTTCGTTCCAAACTTTTAGTGATTTTGTTTGCGATCTTAGCGATATCTGCATAGACACTTGATGTTGGATAGAGTGAGCTAAATAGTGCTCTTTGTTTTATAGAAGATGAGACTTTTATATCGCTATCTACTTTACCAAAAAAGTCGATACTAAGCTTCTCACCGATGTTTGCAAGAGCTACTTTTTTGATCTTTTCATATATGGCTAACGCCTCTTTTTCATTTTTGACTTGGTTTAAGATGAGTGCTACATTATCTCTAAAAGTTGAGATCACCTTTATAGTTGCATAAGCATCAGTTATAGCTGCTGGATCTGGTACACTCACTACAAGCACATCATCAGCAGCTTCAAGAAACATTCTTATATGCTCGCCTATGCCCGCACCCGTATCTATGATCATAACATCAAGCTTATCTAGCACCTCCGCTTCTTGCATAAATCTCTCAAAAAGAGCCTTATCTGCGTACTTTAAGATCTCCTCGCCACTCTCACCTGGGATTAGGATCAAGTTTTTTAGCACAGGCACTAAGATCTCCGAAACACTCGCCTCACCTTTTAGCACATGAAGTATATTTTTTTTGATCTTGACATTGAACATTACATCAAGGTTTGCAAGCCCTATATCTGCGTCAAAGATCCCCACATTTAGCCCACTCCCAGCTAGTACATTTGCAAGGTTTGAGCTGATCGTACTCTTGCCAACTCCACCTTTACCACTCGTAATAGCTACAAATCTAGTCTTTTTGCTTCGCTTTTTTGAAGCAACCAACTCTTCGAGCTTTTTAGCTTGATGCTCCATCATGCTCTACTCCTATCAAACCCATCTAAGAGACAATCAACCAAAAATTCGCCTCTAGCAGGTACAAGATCTTCTGGCACCTCTTGCCCCACTGAGAAGAAACTTATGGGCTTTTTTACCTCGTACGCAAGCGAAAATATGTTGCCAAATGCTCTCGTCTCATCAAGCTTTGTAAACATAAGCGAATCGACCCCTAAAAATGAGAAACTCTCATAAGTCAAAAGCAGATCTTCATACTTTATAGAGCTTGGAAGCACAAGCGTGACATCTACATCATAGCTAAGCTCTCTTGCGTTTAGGCACTCATATATATTTTTAAGCTTTTTTTGATCATAAGGACTAGATCCCATCGTGTCTATAAGTATGTAGTCGCAGTACTTTAGCGACTCCAAAGCACTCGCAAACTCTGGCGGATCTACAACTGTTTCGATACTTAACTTCATCATTCTAGCATACTGCATAAGTTGCTCCAACGCCCCTATACGGTAGGTATCAAGCACCACAAGCCCCACTTTGTACTTTCGCTCCATAAGGTATGAGTACCTAGCTGCGAGTTTTGCGATCGATGTTGTCTTACCAACACCCGTTGGCCCTACTAGCATCACAACTCTTTTTTGCCCAAACCCTAGTGGCTCATCAAGCCTTACACCTACCATTTTACGAAGTATAGTTTGAAAATACTTCTTGATCGTGGTGCTATTTTGACGCATATTTTGAGGCATATGCTCTAGCGTGATACTCATCACAGAGTCAAGATGAGCTCTATCCATTCCGCTCTCATACGCAAGCTTATAGATCTCCGCAAACTCTGGTGGGATCTGCACTTGTGGTGCTTTTTCGTCCCAAAACATACTCTGTATAATCTTCACCTTGTCGCTTAGTTTTGAGATCTCATCTTTGATCTCTTTTAGCTCTTTGGTGTCAAGCTGTGGCACAAATGAGCTATCCATCGGCTCTTTAGTGTTGTGGATCTGCGAGATGTGTTTGGCAGCGTTTGAGATATCAAAAAGCACATCAGCACTCTTTTTAGCAAGTGGTTTCTGCTCATCTACTCTCTGCTCACCCCCTTTTAGCTCTCCTCTTTTGCCATAAGTGACATCTATGCTACTTGACTCTAGCCCCATCACAAGCTCATAAAGTGGCTCTTTTGTAAAGGATTTTTGCTGTATCTGCTGGGTATTTATGTGAAACATTGAGTCGTAGTTTGGATCTAACTTCGCCTTTTTTAGTGCCTCTGATGGTGTGCGACCTGTAAAAGTAAAGAGCTTCATCTTTTTATCTCACAAAGCGGGATCATCACACTATCTCTTGAGGCGTACCCAGAGTGGGGTATCGTAAGCCTTTGATGAGCAACTTTACGATCTTCAAAAAAGATGATATCAAGATCTAGTGTTCTTGGTGCATCTTTAAAGCTTCTTTTTCTCAAAAATCTCTTCTCCACTCTCAAAAGGTAGTCTAAAAACTTAAGTGGTTGCATATTTGTTCTAACCACCATAACACTGTTGTAAAAAAACTCCTGATAGACATAGCCAAACGGTGGATTTTTAAGGATCGATGAGATCTTCTCAACCGCTACTCTTTTGTCGCGATTTAGAAAGATATAGAGCTTTTGCATACGCCTTTTTACATCTCCCATATTGCCACCAACTCCCACCACTACGCTATATCTATGTGAACTCTTTTTTATAAACTCTGCGTTGCGTAGGTTCTTATAGATGCTAAGCTCATCACTAAGACGACGCAACACATACATATACTACTGCTCAGCTTGGAGCTTACTAGCCTCTTGCATAGCTTTTATTTCATTGAAGATCTGATACATTCCAACCAAAGCTAGGTGGTAGCCATATGGTCCAAAACCTATAACACTAGAGGTACAAACTGGTGCTATCATATTCTCTTTTCTAAAATCCTCTCTGCGGTGGATATTGCTTATGTGCACCTCGATCGTTGGAAGAGCCACCCCTGCAATAGCATCACGGATCGCGATAGATGTGTGAGTATAAGCAGCTGCGTTGATGATGATACCTTGTGCATCGCCATAGCACTCTTGGATCCTATCAACTAGCTCGCCCTCAAGATTGCTTTGAAAAAACTCAATCTCCACGCCGATTTGTGTAGCATACTCTTTCATCTGTGCATGGATCTGCTCAAGCTTCATTGAGCCATAGATCTGCTGTTCTCGCACTCCTAGCATATTTAGATTTGGTCCTTGGATCACTACAACTTTCATCTACTACCTTTTTAGTTTAAATAATTAAGTGCCTATTTTACCTAAATAAAGCATAATTATTTTTAAATTTTGCCACAAATGAGGTTTTATGAAAATTATTGCACCCACATACATCTTAACTCCAGATACCCTACTCACAGATCAAGCGATCGCATTTGAGAAAAACATAGTCAAAATCGCCCCGTTAGATGAGCTAAAGGCTCTCTTTCACGATGCTAAGTTTATAGAGACAAAACCCTACTCGCTCCTTATGTCTGGGCTTATCAACTCTCATCTGCATCTTGAGTTTAGCTCCAACAAAACCACACTCAAATATGGCTCATTTTTGCAGTGGCTATATAGTGTGATGGCAAGTCGAGATGAGCTTATAAGTAGCTGTGATGATGAGACTATGCGAGGTGTGCTTGATGGTATGCTAAAAAGTGGCATAACCACCATAGGAGCGGTTAGCTCGTATGGTTTTGATCTTACCTCTTGCGTGGAGGCGAAGCAAAATGTGGTCTATTTTAGTGAGCTAATCGGATCAGATCCACAGATGATAGATACTCTTTATGATCTCTTTTTAGCCCGCTACGAGGAGTCTAAAAGGCAAAGTAGAGATGGTTTTTACCCCTCCATCGCTATCCACTCCCCCTACTCTACTCACCCACAAATCGTAAAAAAGGCACTTGAACTAGCTTATGAAGATAGGACAAGAGTTAGTGCTCACTTTATGGAGAGCTTCGCTGAGAGAGAGTGGCTTGATAGCTCTAGCGGGGAGTTTAAGGAGTTTTTTAGCTCTCTGCTAAAAAGAGATGCTCCAACAATGAGTAGTAGCGAGTTTTTGGCTCTTTTTGATGGTATAAAAAGCTCTTTTGTGCATGCTATCTTTGCAAACGATGCTGAGTTAGAAACCATCAAAAGAGGCGGATCCTCGATCATTAGTTGTCCCATATCTAATAGACTACTTGGCGGTGGTAAACTAGATCTTGAGCAGATCAAAAAGCATGATCTAACCCTAGCAGTCGCCACAGATGGGCTAAGCTCAAACTATACGCTAGATCTATTTGAAGAGCTTAGAGTTGCTCTTTTTATGCACTATGAGCAAGATCTTGCAAGCTTAGCCAAAGATCTGATCCTAAGTGTGACCAAAAACGCTGCAAAGGCACTAGATCTTCCAACTGGCGAGATCAAAGAGGGTTTGCAAGCCGATATGATAGTACTAGATCTTGGTAGCAAAGCACCGCTAGATCTACACCTTGGGTTAATCTTGCAGAGATATAATATCTACCAAATCTTTATCCGCGGGGAGTTTATAGATGTTTAAGAGCTTTTTTTCTAATGTTGCCAAAACGCTCAAGTTTATACAAGATCATTTTAAGGCTATGATCTTTTTGCTCATCGTTGTGCTTATATTTTTGCCAAAATCTAGCGAAGATCTAACACCAAACAACTTAGAAGAGATAAGACTAAGTGGCACCATAATGGACGCTAATGAGGTGGTAGATCAGATAGATAAAGCTAGAGTTAATGATCACATAAAAGGGATACTTCTAAACATCGACTCCCCTGGTGGAGCGGTTGCTCCCTCCATCGAGATAGCAGAGGCGATTAAGCGAGCCAAAAAGAGCAAGCCCGTAGTTGTTTATGCTAGTGGAACACTCGCAAGCGGGAGCTACTACGCCTCCATCTGGGCAGATAAGATAGTAGCCAACAAAGGCTCTATGGTTGGAAGCATCGGGGTTATCATTCAAGGTGCAAACATCGAGAGCCTGCTAGAGAAGGTGGGAGTAAAGACCCAAAGCGTACAAGCTGGCGAGTATAAGCAAGTTGGTCGTATGGATAGAGAGTGGAGCAGAAAAGAAAAAGAGGAGCTAGAAAAAGTGATAGATAGCACCTACGCCACCTTTGTAGAAGATGTAGCTGAGGCTAGAGGCTTAGATCCACAAGATGCCGATACTTTCGCAAATGCTCATATATTTACCGCGTCTCAAGCAAAAGATGTAGGACTTGTAGATACCATAGGTGTGAAGTTTGATGCCCAAAATCTACTAGCTGAGCTTAGTGGGGTGGAAAAGGCGATCTGGAACAAAGAGGACAAGATAGAGAAGATCTTTAAAAAGCTCACCTCCGAAGCAGTGCTAAGCCTAAGTGCTAGCCTAGTGCCTCAGATGGTGCTAAAGTGATCTAGTTTTTTACAACTCTGATCACGCTTGAGGCATTTTGGAAGATCCTCTCAACCCTATCTTGCCACAAAGATCCAAACTCTCTGGACTCCTCCTCGCTTGCCATACCCATCATCATCTTTTGCATAAGTTGCCCCATCTTTGGACTGCCACCTACACTTGATGGATCGTAGTAAACATCTACGCTTGCCTTGTTATCTACCCTAGTGAGTCTGATCGATGATGAGATTGGTGCTTCAAAACTCATCAAAGAGTGTCTTGCAAACTTGCCACTAAGACCCTTAAAGCCACTCGTCTCAGTCGCACCTGTGATGTGAGAGACAACATTACCAATCACCCCAGCAACACCATCCTCGGCATGCTCTCTAAACTCAACTCTAACCTCTCCGCGAACTGCTCTAGCTTCACCATAGAGTGCTTTTAGTCCCTCTAAAGTTACAAGATACGCCCCTGCAACAGTCGGACAACTATGCCCCGCAGCTTTTACGACCTCTAAAAAGCTAACTTCATAGCACCCATCATAAAACGCCCCTAGCGTCTTTGCTAGCGGATCTACTAGCTTTATACTCTCAACTTTATCAAAAAACTCTGGATAGTTCAACTTAAACTCCTCTTTTGTAGTATCTTCGCACGAAGAGCAAAACTCTCACTCATCAGATCTACCTCATCGCCCACATCTAGGCTACCAAGCTCCACAAGTGTAGCATCTTTTGAGATCTGAACAAACCCTTTTTTGCTCTTTGGTTTTAGCGATTCTATCATCTTTTTTAGCAAAGCGAGTTGATCTGTGAAAGAGCTAAGCCTAAAGGTGATCTGCTGATCTAGTAGAGCTTTTATGTTTTGCAGACTCTCTTTGTATCTTATGATTTTCTGCTCACTTGAGCTAGAAGCAAAGAGTGCTCTTATGTGCTCTAGTTGCTCTTTTTTGCTTCGTAGCAACTGCCACAAGAGACTCTGTGCGTGTGATCTTTGTAGATCTAGTCCTAACAAAAGCTCTTTTGTATCTGGTAGTATCAGCTCCATAGCAGAGCTAGGTGTAGCAGCTCTTAGATCTGCGACATAGTCACTTATGACCCAGTCGATCTCATGTCCAACCGCTGAGACTATGGGCGTTTTTGCCTCAAAGATAGCATCAGCTACCACTTTTTCATTAAACGCCCAAAGATCCTCTATGCTCCCACCACCACGAGCTACAACGATAACATCAAAACCACTCTCATCAGCTAGTTTGATAGCACTAGCTATCTCACCGCTTGCCTCATCACCCTGTACTAGCACATCGTAGTTTACTAGTTCAACCAACCTAAAGCGGTTTGATGCCACTCTTAGCATATCTTGCAGTGCTGCACCCGTCGCCGAGGTTACAAGAGCTACCCTTTTGACAAACTTTGGCAGTTGCTTTTTTCGCTCCTCATCAAAGTAGCCATCATCTTTTAGCTTAGCTTTTAGCTGTTCATACGCAAGATGCAAAGCCCCCACACCAGAAGGCTCGATACTAGAGGCTATGATCTGGTACTCTCCACGCGGTTTATAAAGCGAGATAGAGCCAGATATGATCACACTCTGCCCCTCTTCTAGCGTAAACTTAAGTCTTGAAGCCACAGATCTAAAACAGACCGCTTTTATGCTAGAGTCATCATCTTTTAGTGTAAAGTAGATATGCCCGCTTCCATGGTAGGTGATGCGTGATAGCTCGCCCTCAACTAGCAAGTTATCAAAAGTTGTCTCAACTACGCTTTTGATCTGCTCATTGAGACTTGAAACGCTGATAGCTTGCATCAGATCTTCTTGGCGATCTCTACGCCAGCAGTATCATAAGCTGGTGCGATATCATCAAACATCAAGACTATTTTCTCCTGCTTCACCGCTCCCCTCTTTCTAACCCCAAAAATCATCTTCGCTTTCACCTTTTTTTATAATAATTTCATTACCAATCAATTTATTTTTAATATAAGAAACTCTTTGTTCATAATATTTTTTAAATATATTTTCAAGAGTATTTTTTGAATACCACCCCCTATGAAACGGTAGCCCCTTTATCTTATTTGGAAGTTTATCTATATAATCTAAAAATGTATCTATAAATTTTACACAAACTTCATCAATCAAAGTTTCAGTATAACTTTTTTCAATACCAATAGTGTTAGCAAATCTCAAAAGTGATATTGCCATCATCTGTCGATAGAGTTTTTTAACAATAAAAAAACCTTATTTTTTATACAATGAAAAACAGAGAAAACTATACTTTAGATGAGTATTGGGGAGTTAGGTATTAACACTTTAAAGATCCCAACTAGTTTAACTCCGCTTCCTAGATACTAGATCACCCTACACTCAGAGCCTTGCAGAGTACTCTAATATACTATATCTTTTTAGCGATGAGTAGCGTAGAGATATCCATTGAGAAACTTTTAGCATAAAGCACCTCAAAGCCTGACTCTTTTAGCTCGTTTTTCATATCATCAACACTCAAAAAAGTCTCTATGGAGTTTGGCAAGTATGTATAGGCCTCAAGGTTTTTTGAGATCATACCACCGATGATTGGCAGTATCTTGTTTAGATAAAAGTCTCTGATTCGTCCAAAAAATGAGGGATTTGTGTTTTTCATAAACTCAAGTATCACCACAAGTCCACCCTCCTTTAGCACTCTGTGAAACTCACTAAGTGCCTTCTCTCGCTCTACTACATTTCGTATGCCATAAGTAATGCTTAGCAGATCTGCCTGAGCGTCTTCGAGTGGGATCTGGGTTGCTTTTGAGTTGATAAACTCAAAACCCTCAAACTTTTTCTTAGCAACTTCAAGCATACCAACTGATGGATCTACGCCTATTAGTTTGCCAATTTTTACGCCATTTGATCTTGATTGCCTCTGCCAAAACCCCATCATATCGCCCGTGCCACACGCTACATCAAGTACAAGATCTATCTCTTTTTTACCATAAAAACTAAATGCGAGATCACATGCTCTTTTTCGCCAGCTTCGATCCACCCCCATGCTCATAACACGATTTGCAGTGTCATAAGTTGGTGCGATATCATCAAACATCGAGACTATTTTTTCCTGTTTTTCCATCACCGCTCCCCTCTTTTTAACCATAATATTATATCTTTACTTGCCTGAGTGCTATTTAAGATCCTAAAGCTCTCATTCGCTTCAAAGCTCTTTTTGCCCCCAAAAGTAGGTGCAACGAAGCAGAGATGCAGATCTACTATATCCTTTGTCGCTTCAAACATAGATGATCCGCCCTCGATCATTATATTTTTGTAACTTTTGAGCACACTTAGATCTGATCCGATCATGACCTTGCGATCTTTGATGCCAAAAAGCGGGATAGATCTATCAAAATCATCACCTCTTGAGTAGATAAAAAGATCAGGTGTCACTCCACCAGCAAGCCTCGCATCAAGTGTTGGCTTATCAGCTCTCACCGTCTCGCCACCCACCACAAGTAGATCACACTTTGATCTCATAGCGTGAACTAACTCTCTTGACTCAAGCGAGCTTATCACACCATCATCATAGGTGCCATTTAGCCTCTGTGCCCACTTAAAAAAGATAAAACTACCACTCATATAGTGCCTAAAAGGAAGTAGCAGATCCTCACAACTCTCCTCTAAAACTCCCACGCTCACATCTATGCCACAAGAGATAAGCAGATCTACTCCACCACTCGCTTCGCGGTTTGGATCTAGCGTGCCGATCACAACTCTCTTTGGCTTTAGCTCTCTTAAGAGCAAGGCACAAGATGGAGTTTTACCGCTATGAGCACACGGCTCAAGCGTTACAAAGATGGTAGCCTTAGCAAAAATGTTATTGTGATTTTGAAGTAGATAGTTGTGTTTCTCTTTTGGAGCAAGGCTCAAGATCTTCTTATCATCGGTTAGTTTTGCATAAGCGTGACTTAGTGCTTCTAGCTCCGCGTGAGCAGATCCAGCCTCTTTATGTGCCTCTACGACTAGTAGATCTCCGCACTGCACTACGCACCCCACAGCAGGGTTTGGGTAGGTTAAGCCTTGATACTTCCACGCCTCACAACTAGCAAGACGCATAAAGAGTTCATCACCACTCAAAGTATGTTCTAGCACTCTTTACATCACCAAAGCCAACCTCTTGCGTCTTGCCATCTACGCTTATGGTTAGTATCTCATCTTTAACATCTACAAGCTCGCCTCTAAGCTTTGTTTTGTCTCGCAGACTCAACTGCACACTCTCGCCAACACTCAGCTCGGCTTGTCTAAGCGAGGTGATCTTTCTCTCAACGCCAGCACTTCCAACCTCTAGTCTATACTCGCCACTAACAGGTGGTTTGACATCTAAAAGTGGTGAGAGCAGATGTGTCAGATCCACGCACTTATCCATACTCACCGCCTCTCTCTTGCCATCAACTACACTTGTGCTAACCACACTTACGCGGTAAATAAGCTCATCGTTATCCCTAAGCGTTGAGACATCATAAAGCTCCAAGCCTATGGAGTTTGCCATCAACTCAATATCTTGCATCTACTCCCCTTTTTTTGCTATAAGATCAAAAAGTCGCTCGATATCTTGTGCTCTTTGCATCGTATCATCAAATACAAAAGTCATCTTTGGAGCCTTAAACCACCCCTGATCAGAGGCACAGTAGCTCTCTATATGTGAGCTAGCTTTTTTTAGTTGAGCCAACAAGTCACTCTTCTCTTTGTCATTAAAGTATGATGGATCAAGATAGATCTTAGCATCAGATCTCCCTCTTGAGCACTTTACCGCCACGACACTTAGCTCATGAAGTCTCGCATCATTTAGCGATCCAAACGCCTCGCTCACTAGCTCTACAAGCAGTGACTCGGTTCGCTTGATCCTAATGGCAGCTTCATTCACAGCTTGATCTCTTGCTCGATTTTCTTAAATGTCTCGATAACATCGCCAACTGCAACATCATCATAACCCTTGATCATCACACCGCACTCATAACCACTACCCACCTCAGAAGCATCATCTTTGAAGCGTTTTAGTGAAGTTAGCTCGCCCTCATGGATCACAACGCCACTGCGGATAACTCTCACAAGTCCACCACGAATCAGCTTGCCATCTACCACAAAACAACCCGCGATCATACCTTTTGGAGTCTTGAAAGTATCGCGAACATCAGCTTGACCAGTGTTTTCTTCTCTATATTTTGGAGCCATCATACCTGTTAGCATATTGGTTACATCATCAAGTAGTTCGTAGATGATATAGTATGTTTTAATATCAACTCCGCGTTGCTTTGCGAGTGCTTTTACTATGCCCGTTGGGCGAACATTAAAGCCTAAAAGTATAGCGTTATCACCACTTGCAACCAGCTCGACATCATTTTCAGTGATCCCACCAACTCCACTAGAGATAACACTCACTTTTACCTCTTCATTTCTTAGCTGATCTAGTGAAGTTTTGATAGCCTCTAAGCTTCCATGAACATCGGTTTTAAGCACAACTTTTAGCGTTTTTAGCTTGCCCTCTGCGATCATCGCAGTCATATCTTCTAGGGTCGATTTGGTACTAAGTGAAAGCTCTTTATGGCGGTCATACTCACGGCGTTTTTGAGCATAGTTTCTAGCCTCTTTGTCGCTTGAGGTTTGAACAAGTATCTCACCTGCTGCTGGGACATCGTTTAGCCCCACGATAACAGCAGCGTGACTCGGCGTTACACTGCTAAGTGCAGCTCCATTTTCATCAAGCATCGACTTAACACGCCCAAATGTGCTTCCACAAACTATATGATCACCCACTCTTAGTGTACCATTTTGCACGATCACCGTCGCAACCGCACCGCGACCTTTCTCTAACGAGCTCTCTACAACTGTTGCTTTTGCCATCGCTTTTGGATCAGCTCGTAGATCCATCACCTCAGCAGTTAAGAGGATATTTTCTAGTAGATCATCAATCCCCATACCTGCCTTTGCAGAGATTGGCACAAACTCTATATCGCCACCCCATTCGATAGGCGTGAGTCCAAGTTCTGCCATCTGAGTCTTTACCATATCGGGGTTTGCACTCTCTTTATCCATCTTGTTCATCGCAACAATGATCGGAGCACCCGACTCTTTTGCCATAGAGACAACCTCTTTGGTTTGAGCCTTCACACCATCATCTGCTGCAACAACTACAATGATGATATCAGTTACATCGGTTCCTCTTTGTCTCATCGCACTAAATGCCGCGTGACCTGGGGTATCCAAAAATGTTATAGGTTTGCCATTTTGAGTGATGGTGTAAGCACCGATATGTTGTGTGATCCCACCTGCCTCGCCTTGTGCGGTTTTGGCTTTGCGGATCGCATCTAGTAGTGAAGTTTTACCATGATCGACATGCCCCATTATGGTGATAACTGGTGGTCTTGTCTCAGTTGCTAGTGCTTCATCTTCTACTAGATCTTCAACATAGTTAAACTCATCTTTTGGATCTACTATACTAACCTCAACGCCAAACTCCTCAGAGAGTATCTCGATCTCATCGTTTGAGAGGAAGTCATTTTTCATCTTCATAACACCAAGGTTAAAAAGCACCTTGATAACCTCAGCTAGAGGCTTAGCAAGCTTCTCTGCAAACTCATAAAGACGGATATCTTCAGGGATCTCAACATGCGTGATCACCTCCGCTTCAGCTCTATCTCTGGTGTACTTTTTGCGTTTTTTACGCGAAACACTGCGGTTTTGTGGTTGGTTAAAAGTCGAGGCGATCTTTGAGTTTCGCCCTACTGGAGTCTGCGTTTTTGTCTTGCGTGGTTCATCTGCGACTATCTCTTTGCGATCTAGATCATGTAGATCCAAAAGCACAACTTGATCTTCGTCCATATCCATCGAAACATCGCTAAGCCCATCACCAAAAATATCTAACCTCATACCCTGATCATGCTTTTTATGTACTGTAGGTTGTGACTTTGGTCTTTTTTTGCGAGATAGCTCCTCTAGTGCCTCTGCACTAAGCTTACCATAGCTTGACACCGCAGAAGCTCTGCTACTTGCTACCTCTTGTGGTTGTGGAGCTGATCTCTTTTTTACTATCTTTAGTCTTGAGACTCTTTGTGGTTGTTGCACAGCTGGTTCTAAAGGCTCTGGCTTGCTAACTGGATCTGCCTTTGGAGCTTCTACTTTTTTGCCTTGATCCACCTCTGGTGCTGGCTTAGCCTCTACTGCTGGTTTTGGCTCAGCTTTTGGCTCTTTTTTACTCTCTTGTGGTACATCTTTTTTAGGAGCATCATTCTTTTTTACTACTGGTTTTTCTGGCTCTGGGGCACTCTCGCCACTCATAATAAAATCAGCAAGTGCTTGAGCCTCCTGTATAGAGACTGAACTGCTAGCTGATTTTACTTCTAAGCCTAGTTCTTGGGCCTTTGTTACAACATCTTTTGAAGTAATTCCAAGCTCTTTTGCTATTTCATGTACTCTAACTTTCTCACTCATCAATAATGATCTCCTTTAATTGTTTTAATAACTCATCTTTTTGCGGGCTTTTACACTGACGCATCAGGGATTTTGCGACTCTTTTTTCATCACTTACACAAGAGTAGCATAGATAAAAACTTCTACCACTTCCCCCAAATCTAGTAAGTTGTAAATCGACGCACGAAAGCCTAAGCAGGTTAGTCTGTGCATCTTTTAGCCTACAACTGATGCACGATCTTTGAGGTATATGAAACTTTTGCACAATTATATCTTAAAAATCCTATTTTACGCTAAGATCTTATCTCTCGATAATCAATCCGTCGTTGTCAAAGTCCAAAACTTTTACCACAAAAGCTGGATATTTTTGCTCCATTTTTTGAGACAAACTGAGTGCATCTTCATCATAAACCATACTAAAAAATGTAGATCCACTACCTGAGAGCGTACTCATCAAAGCACCATTTTCATAAGCAAGCTTTTGCACACCAAAAAGTTCAGGCATCATCTTCATACGAATGCGTTGGTGCATCTTATCTTGCGTAGCGATCTTTAAAAGCTCCCAGTTTTCACTAAAAAACGCACCCACTGTTAGCGAAGAGTGAGAGAGATTAAAAACAGCGTTTTCTTTAGTGTAAGTCTTAGGTAGAAGTGTTCTGGATTTGCTTGTGCTTATGGGCTTATCTGGGATCACAACGACAGCTTTTATGTATGGTGGCAGATGCTTTTTTAGAGAAAAAACCTTTGATTTTTCTACTATACTAACATTAAAACCACCCATCACCGCGGGCGTAATATTATCAGGGTGTGGCTCATAAACAAGAGCGTGGTTTAGTATGCGTCTTTTTGGCACTCTAATCCCCGCTGCCTCATGAGCTGATGCTATGGCACTGATAATTACCGCAGAGGAGCTTCCAAGCCCCCTTGACATCGGGATCTGATTGTAAAATGTAAACTTAAAGTTTTGCTTCTTTTTTGTTAGTTGTGCGTAGTGTTCGTTAAATATTGAGGTAAAGAGGTTGTTTCCCTTTAGCTTTGGGTTATCCTCACCCTCCCCTTTTATACTCATAGCAAAAAATTTTGATGGCTGGATCTCTACCACATTACGAAGGTTTAACGCTAGCCCAAGAGAGTCAAAGCCTGCTCCTAAATTTGCACTTGTTGCTGGAACATTTATGGTCACATTTTATCCTATTGCACCTATGACATAGATAGGCTCAGCTTGAGCTTTTACTTCGCTCTCATCTAAGGTTTGTGGCAACAAAAACCTCGACTCTGGCGGAGTCTCAAACTTCTGGGTTATAATTTTAGATGAAACTTTAACAAAATATAGCTTTGCCATCGCTTTTATGGGCTGGTTTTGGTTAAGATAAAATCCATCTACTGCAAAAAGTGACACATCTTCTAGTATACTAAGGCTTTTTAGAAAGATATATGTAAGCTTTATGGACATAAAACTCCCTGGAGAGTTTACATATATGAGTCTATCTATCTTGTAGCGACTAGCTAGATCTGCGTAGATCTCAGCTAGTAGATCAGAAGTTTTGCCCTCTTTTGTGAGTGTTTCAACCAGTTTGCCATCACTATAAACTCCTACCATTATGGGATCACTTATGGTAGAAAAAAGCAGGCTAACACTCTTATGCGTAGGCTTTTTGCAGTACTTTATGCTTCTCTCCTACAAGCTCGATCACTTCAAAGTTTTGCGGATCTTTTAAAAGCTCAAGTGTTAAAAGATGGTTTAGGTTGTGACTTCCCGCCATCGCTTCATAGTTACCAACAAAGTTTAACCCTAGAAGCGACATATCACCGATGGCATCTAAGATCTTATGCCTTACAAACTCATCGCTATACCTAAGCCCCTCAGGATTTAGTACCTTTTTATCATCTAGTACTATGGCGTTATCTAGCGATCCACCAAGTGCAAGCCCTTTAGATCTAAGATACTGCACCTCATGCAAGAAGCCAAAAGTTCTAGCTTTTGCGATCTCATCTTTGTAGTTTTGCTTTGTGAAGTTTAGTACAAACTCCTGCTCGCCTATGACGGGGTGAGGAAACTTAATGGTAAATGCGTACTGCAAGTCGTTTGATGGGTAGAGTTTGACATATTTGTCACCATCTTTAACCTCTACTGCTTGCTTGATGCGGATCACCTTTTTTGGCTCATCAAGCTTAGCTAGCCCCGCCTCATCTAAAAGCATACAGTAAGCTATACTACTACCGTCCATGATAGGGATCTCATCTGCATCTACTACAACTCTGATATTATCAATACCATAAGCATAGATAGCAGAGAGCATATGCTCGATAGTTGATATCACATATCCATCTTTACCAATGACTGTTGCCATCTTAGTATCTACTACATTTTCTGGCTTTAGAGCTATGGAGACATCTACATCACTTCTGTGAAAGATGATGCCACTATTTGCCTCTAGTGGCTCAAGTCTAAGTCTCACCGCAGAGCCTTTGTGAAGCCCTATGCCTACCACCTCTACGCTATTTTTTATGGTTGTTTGGTACATATTTTCTACTTTATCAGAGATCTTGCATTTGCCAAAACATCATCGATATTTAGCTTGATCCATTGAGCGTCCATCCACTCATCAGGACGCACCTCTACACCTTGAACTAGCACGCCAAAGTGCAGGTGATCTCCCATAGCGTAGCCTGTTTTGCCAGAGTGAGCGATCACTTCGCCCGCTTTTACATAGTCTCCCGTGTTTACACTAAGACTTGAGCAGTGACCATAGAGTGTATAAAGACCCAAAGAGTGATCTATCATCACCATGTTTCCATATAGACCATTAAAGTCGCTAAACTTCACCTCTCCACCATTTTGAGTCCTGATCTCCGCTTGAGCAATACTTGCTAGATCTAACCCCATATGCCACGACTCACTAAGCTTTGCTTTGTTATAAAAGTAGTGTCTATGATCACCATAACTCGCCACAGCAGCGGCATTTTTAAGCGGGTACATAGGCTTAAATGAGATAGTATCTACCATCTCTTTACTCACTTTAGAGCCTACATCGTGTATGAGGATCTCATTTTTCTCTCTGATGGTCTCATTTATAGCTCTAAACTGCTCTAATGGCTCCTCTATACCCAAAGTCTCCTCAAACTCATCAGCAAGCTCTGCGATCTTGCCGTGCAAAAAGTTATCGCTTATATCGATGTTTGAGACCTTGTAGTTGGCATCTTGCAAGAAGTATGGTATATAGACCTTTGTCTCATTGCCCGCCATATCGGTAGCTACTACACTTGCTCGAAATGAGCTCTCTGCTATTGGCCACGCCAAAAGCGTAGCATAGTAGCCCTCTTTGTAAAATGGAGTCGCTAAAAATCGCTTGCCAAAGTTTGTCTCTATGTGTAGATCTTTTAGGTTTTCATCGACTGCCCTAAAGACCACAAGTGCCGATCCACCCTTTTTGATCTTGTATGAGTTTGACACCACATCGACACTTGGGCGTTTTTTGTCTACTACTAGCGAGTACTCTTTTATGGCGAGGTTACCCGCAAAATAGTTCCACTTACTAGAGTCATTTGCCTCTATGCGTATCTTTACTTGCTCCTCTTTTGAAGCAAAGATCGCCTTTGGTGGATCTAGCTTTAGTATGACTCTTTTTTGAGGCTCTAGGAGCTGATCGTTTAGTAGCAGACTCTCTTCGCCTGCAGTGATCATGCTCACTCGGTAACTCTTGATACCTAGCTCATCATCTATTGTGATCTCTAGCGGTTTTTTCAAGTTCCAATAACCACTTGTTTGCATATTTATAGCAGGTGCATCTCGCTTAAAACTCTGCGAAGTGTAAACATACCCGCCCACTCCAACAATAAGAGCTAAAAATAGCACTAAAAAGATCGATGACGAATTCCTTCCTCTAGCCAACTAATATCTCCTTGATTGTTTATACTGCATAAATGAAGCAAATTTTGTGCCACTACAAGCGTAAGTTACGAATTATACGCTATTTTTTATTCATCTTGTAAACATATGCCAAAACCTCTGCCACAGCACTAAATAGCTCTGATGGGATCTGCCTATCTATATCTACTTTTGCGTAGATCTCCCGTGCTAGCGGTGGATTTTGCACTATATGTACACCATTTTCTTTAGCGATTTTTCTGATCGCAAATGCTATATGATCAACCCCTTTTGCCACTACAACAGGAGCTTGAGTGTTTAGCTCATCATACTTTAGTGCAACTGCATAGTGCGTAGGGTTTGTGATGACCACATCAGCTTTTGCGACACTACTCATCATTCTTTTTCTAGCAGCTTGCATCTGAAGAGTTCTGATCTTTGCTTTTACTTTTGGATCTCCCTCTGCATTTTTGTGCTCATCTTTTATCTGTTGCTTAGTCATCTTTAGCGACTCAGTGTAACGCCTGCGAGTCACTACAAGATCTACCAAAGCAAAAGCTAGCATGATCATATATATGACAAGTGCTAAAAAAATAGCCTTTTTTGCAAGCCACACCAATTGATCTGCAAGTGTATAGAGCGTCACCATCGGCAACTCTTTTGTAAACTCATAAAAGAAGTAAAACGCCACTCCAAGAACCATAAATGATTTGCTCGTGGTCTTTAGTGCATCTAGGATTTTTTTGAGGCTAAAGAGGTTTTTTGCCCCCTTGATAAAGTCAAGCTTTTCAGGCTTAAACTCGATAGCCTTTGTGCTAAACAAAAACCCAAACTGTGAAACATTGCCCACAATGCCCGCTATGGCAACCGCAAACGCCACAGGCATCACTATAAAAAAAAGCTCCCGCATAGTAATTATCGTCACATTTAGAAGCATCTCTTGAGTTATACTGCTACCTATAAGCGAGAAGTAGTATCTAGCTAGCGTAGAGATGTTTGCGTATATGTATGGCAAAAAAAGTATAAATATCGCAATGGCAACCAGCAGAGTAAACATACCAGAAATCTCACGCGAATTTGGGACATTTCCATCAGCTCTAGCCTTTTCTATCTGCTTCTGCGTGGGGTCTTCGGTGCGACCTTCATCTTCAGCTGCCAAGATCTACTCGCTACTCTATCTTCATAGAGATGTCGATCCATTTTGCTTGATGGATCATTGAGCCACTACTTATGGCATCAACTCCTGTTTTTGCGTAGTTTGCAACACTCTCAAGCGAGACATTACCGCTTGCTTCTAGTAGTATATGCTTATAGTTTGCATCTCTTAGATCTACAACAGATCTGATCTCATCTAGGCTCATATTGTCACACATTACGATATCAGCATCTGCGTCAAATGCCACTTTTGCCATCTCTAAACTCTCAACTTCTACTTCGATCTTTGTAGTAAATGGTATAACTTTTCTAGCTTTTTTTATGTAGCTCTTTAGATCTAGTATGGTTTTTAGGTGAGTATCTTTTAGCATCAAAGCATCATCAAGCCCCATACGGTGGTTTGTTGCACCTCCACATCTTGAAGCATACTTCTCAAAAACCCTTAGAAGCGGGCGAGTTTTGCGAGTATCTAGCATCGCGGTGCTACCTGCAAGATCTACAAACGCTCTTGTGTGCGTTGCTATGGAGCTTGCGTGAAGCAAGATATTTAGAAAAACCCGCTCCACTCGCAAAAGTGTGTGCGACTCTCCACTAAGCTTTGCTAGCAGATCACCACTCCCAAATGCCTCTGCATCGCTAAAAAACCACTCTATGCTAAAGCCCTCAAGATCTGCTAAACGATCTAGATACTCTCTACCTGCAAGCACTCCGCTACTTTTGGCTATGATGGTGGCTTTTGTGCTCACACTCGGCTCTACAAGTGCGTAGAGATCACCCCTACCCACATCTTCGCTCATCGCCTCGCGTAAGAAACGATCCATCATAGCTCAAGCATCCTCTCTAGTGCAACTCTCGCCCATTTGATAGTCTCCTCATCAACAAGGATCTCATTTAGCGGCTCACCCTCATCGATGGACTTTAGTATGTCGTAGAGATCTTGCAAGGTGGTCTCATTCATCGTTGGGCACTCTGGTTTGGTTGAGGAGAGTACAAATGTATTTTTGGGACGAAGCCTATTTACAAGGTTATACTCCGTACCAACTGCTACTTTTTGATCCTCTGGAAGCTCTTTTATGTAGCGAATAATCTGCGAAGTTGAACCCACAAAGTCCGCTGCATCACAGATAGCTGGATCGCACTCAGGGTGTACTACTATGAGAATGTCTGGGTATTTTTTACGAAAAAACTTGATATCATCTAGGCTAAATAGCTGATGAACTGAGCAAAAACCGTTGTAACAGATGATGTCACTACTTGCAAGATCTGTATCTTGTCCTATCACAGCGGACTTTAGTCCCATCTGGTTAGCTATATTTTGCCCCAAACAGCGATCTGGCACAAAGAGGATCTTCTTGCCCTCTTCTAGTGCTTTGGTGATGATCTTTTTAGCATTTGCACTTGTGCAGACCATTCCGCCCATCTGTGCCACTTTTGCTTTGACATCAGCGTTTGAGTTTATATAGGTTATGGGGAGTATATTTTTGCTCTCTATGCCAGCTAGATTTAGTGCTTTGATCGACTCATCAAACATCATACCATCGATCATTACCGCCATCGCACAACACGCTGCTTTTGGCATCACTACTCGCTTGTGAGGTGAGAGCACTTTTACACTCTGCCCCATAAAACCAACCCCACAAAAAAGCACAAACTCACTCGTGTCATCTTTGGTTTTTATGGCAAGCTCTAGCGAATCACCTGTGATATCCGCCATCTCAAACACTTCATCTCGTTGGTAGAAGTGTGCCACCACCGTTACATCAAGCTTCTTTTTATACTCTAAGATCTTCTCTTTTAGCTCTTCATTACTTAGTTGCAAAACACCCTCTTAAATATCTCTTTTGTTAGTTGGAGTATTATAGCAAAATAAATTTTTACCAACCTATCTTAGATCATCTATTTTTGCTCTTTTAGCACCTCTTTGGTATCAGCAGTTGCAAAGAGTAAAAACCAAACAATATAGACCAAAGCCCCAACACCAAAGAAGAAATAACCATAGAAAAACCTTGAAAATCTAAAGTTTTTACGACTAACTAAGAGATGATCATCTTTTTGTACAACCTCGTAGCCACTATTTTCATAAAGCTTTATCGCCTCCCCTAGCCTATCTTTTGGCTCAACTCCATCAAGATACTCCCTAAAACGCACCGCATCTAGCCTAGATCTAGTCTCCTCCTTTTTTGCAAGAAAAAAGCCTATAAGCGGAGAGACTAGCATCAAAGCGAGTGCTAAAAGTGTGATCAAAGCATCTCTTTGATGATCTCTTCTCTACTTTTTATGCTCAGCAGTGCTGGAGCGATATCAAACGCGGTTTTAACACCACACTCACCCATTTTGTGTAGGCGATAAGCTGCTCTTGCATACGCCACAAGCACGCTTGCGGTAAACTCAGCGTTACTATCAAGTGCGATAGAGTACTCTAGCACATCTTTATGCTCGCTTGAAGTTGCACCACTTCTTATGACAAACCCACCATGAGGCATCTTTGAGTGGTTTAGATCTAGCTCCTCTTTGGTTATAAAGTGTACAGTCGTGTCATATGGCTCAAAGTAGTCTGGCATAGTTTTGATCGCTTGCTCCACTTTAGTGGCATCTGCACCACTTTTGAGCACTACAAAACACTCTCTTTTGTGCTTATCTTTTGTGCTTAGATCTGGGTTAGATCCACTCCTTACTGCTTGCATCGCTTCAGATGATGGTATGGTGTACTGCACACCCGCAGCTACACCCTCAACTCGTCTAATCGCATCGGAGTGACCTTGACTAAGTCCTTTGCCCCAAAATGTGTAGTTCTCTCCATTAGGAAGCACCGCCTCACTATAAAGTCTATGGAGTGAAAACATTCCAGGATCCCACCCCATGGAGATGAGAGCTACCTTTTTGCCCTCAAGTGCAGATGGGGTGATACTTGCCTCATACTCTAAGATCTTCGCGTGAGTATCGAAGCTATCTACGGTGTTGAAGTGCTTTGCAAGAGCTGGTGTCTGAGTGGGAAGATCCTCTTTTGATCCACCGCAAAGTATAGCCACATCGATGCTATCTTTATGATCTAGCAAACTATCCATATGAAACGCCTTGCCACCAAGTGTTGCAACACCTGCAGGATCTCGCCTCGAATAGATGCCAACTAGCTCCATATCAGGGTTGTGTTTTAGTGCCATCTCGACGCCTCTACCTAGGTTGCCATAGCCCACAATCGCCACTCTTATACTCATGCTTACTCCTTTGATATTTGTGCGGATTTTACTATTTTTTAGTTTATAGCAAGTTAATTAGCAGTCAAGTTTTAGTAACTTTTTCATATAATGGCGTTATGAGTATGACGCAAGCCTCTTTTAGCAGATGTCGCCCATTTATCAAGTGGGTGGGTGGCAAACGATCCCTTTTAGATCAGATCATGCCTCATCTTCCGCAAAGTTTTGGCAACTATTTTGAGCCATTTGTGGGTGGTGGTGCACTCTTTTTTGAGCTACATGATCTAGGAGTTTTAGAGGGCAAAAAGGCTTATCTTTTTGACATCAACAGCGAGCTTATAAACGCCTATAAAGTTGTGCGAGATGATCCACAAAAACTAATAGCAGATCTAGCAGATCTTGAGCTTAGACACTCAAAAGAGCTATATTATGAGGTTAGATCACAAGATCGCAGTAGCGATTTTGCTCTACTAGATCCCATCAAACGAGCTAGTCGCTTTATCTACCTCAACAAAACCTGCTACAACGGGCTACATCGCGTAAATAGTAAGGGTGAGTTTAACGCTCCATGTGGGAGCTATATAAAGCCTCACATCTGCGATCATGCGGTCATAAAAAGAGCTAGCAAAGCTTTGCAAAACGCCCAGATCCACCACGGCAGCTATAAAGATGTCCTAAAAGAGGCAAAAAAGGGAGACCTCATCTACTTAGATCCGCCATACTATCCACTTACAAAGAGTGCTAATTTTACGGCATACAGCAGTAGTGTTTTTTTAGAAGATGAGCAGAAAAAGCTCTATGAGATCTTTAAAAAGCTTGATGGTATGGGTTGTGCGGTGCTAAAAAGTAACTCAAATAGCGACTTTATACGAGATCTATATAGTGAGTTTACTCAGCACGAAATTCTCTCTAGTCGCACTATAAATCGAGATCCAACAAACAGAGGCAGAATCAAAGAACTACTAATAAAGGGCAAAAATTGGCACTTATAGATCTACTAAATATATCAAAACATTATGAAGCACAACAGATTCTTAGCGGTGTAAACTTCCACATAGATGAGGGTGAGCGAGTTGTTATCATCGGCAAAAATGGCAGCGGCAAATCGACTCTTATGAAGATAGTTGAGGGGAGTTTGGAGAGTGATGATGGGGAGCGGATAGTTCGTCAAGGGCTTGAGATCAAGATGCTCTCCCAAAAGCCTATCTTTGATGAAAACCTAAGTGTAAAAGAGGCGATTGAGCTTAGTCTAAAAGAGATCCACTCTGCTAAAACTCGCTATGAGGAGCTAAGTATTGAGATAGGCAAAGATCCCAGCTCCAAGGCACTTCTAAGCGAAATGGAGCAGATCTCAGCATTTTTGGATCACCATAGTGCATGGAATATAGAAGATAAGCTAAAGCGGGTCATAAAGCACTTTGATCTTGAGGAGTATGAGCACAAAAGCATCAAGTTTCTAAGCGGTGGTGAGCAACGCCGAGTTGCACTAGCTGCACTTCTGCTACAAAAGCCAGATGTACTGCTACTTGATGAGCCAACAAACCACCTAGATGTTTATATGGTTGAGTTTTTAGAAGATCTGCTTCTTCGCGAACGCTTTACACTACTTTTTATCTCGCATGATCGCTACTTTATAGATAACATCGCCACTCGCACCATAGAGGTAGATGAGTGCAAGATCAGGGAGTTTAGAGGTGGTTATAGTGGCTATTTGAGCCAAAAAGAGGAGCTACTTCGTGTGATGCAAAAACAGCATGAAAACCTGCTCTCGCTCCTTAGACGCGAAAATGAGTGGTTTGCAAGAGGTGTGCGAGCAAGGTTGAAGCGAAATGAGGGGCGAAAAGAGAGGCTTATGAATCTTCGCGAAGATGCCAAAACCAACCCAAGTCGCATCAAAAAGATGAGCGTAGAGTTAGAGCGAGAGGCTAAGCACTTCAACCGCGATGAGAGCATAAACCGCCAAAAGATGCTCTTTGAGATAGAAGATCTATCGTGTAAAGTGGGTGAGAAGCTACTTTTTCAAAACTTCACAACCCGCATACTTCAAAAAGATGTCATCGCTATCGTAGGGGCAAATGGGAGTGGAAAAAGCACACTTTTAAAGATCCTACTTGGCAGACTAAAACCGACAAGTGGGAGTATAAAAAAGGGTGAATTTAGCATAGGTTACTTTGATCAGCACCGCGAAATGTTAGATGATGAGAAGAGCCTCATAGAGACATTTTGTCCACTTGGGGGTGATCGCGTAAGTGTGCGAGGACGAGATATGCATGTCTATGGGTATCTCAAAAACTTCCTCTTTCCTAGAGAGTTTTTAGATAAAAAGATCGGAGTGCTCAGCGGTGGTGAGAAGAACCGCATCGCTCTAGCTCTACTCTTTACTAAAAGCGTAGATGTGCTGATCCTCGATGAGCCTACAAACGACCTTGACATACCAACCATAAACATACTTGAAGAGCAACTTTTAAACTTTAGTGGAGCAGTTATTATCGTAAGTCACGACCGCTATTTTGTAGATAAGATCGCAAAAAAGCTCTACATCTTTAAAAACCAAACCATCGAAGTGAGCCACATGGCTTATAGTGAGTATCTTGAGCTTGAAAAAGAGTTAGCTGAGCTTGATGGTATGCAAAAAGAGTTTGAACAAAAGCCAAAAGAGATCTCAAAACCAAAAAGCACAAAAGTAAAACTCACCTATAAAGAGCAACTACTCTTAAAGAGTCTGCCTCAAGATCTAGAGAAACTCTCGCTACTCATAGGTGAAAAAAATGCCTGCTTAGCAGATCCCACCTGTTACGAGAGAGTTGGTATAACCGCTCTTGCAAGCGAGCTAGAGGAGCTTCAAAGCAGGCACGACGCTATGGAGGAGGAGCTACTGGAGATCATGCTAAAAGAGGAGAGTCTCTCTTAGAATAAAAGACTATCTACGCTCTTTTAGAGTGTCTGCTATCATAAATGCTAGCTCTAATGCCTGCGTCGCATTTAGTCTAGGATCGCAGTGGGTGTGGTAGCGAGAGCTTAGATCCTCTTCTCTAACTACAAAACTATCTCCACCGATACACTCTGTGACATTTTTACCAGTCATCTCAAGATGCACACCACCCGCGAAACTTCCCTCAGCTGCGTGAACTTGGAAGAACTGCTTCATCTCTGTTAGTATGTCATCGACTGGGCGAGTTTTGAAATTGTTTGATGACTTGATAGTATTGCCATGCATCGGATCACAGCTCCAAAGCACACTTCTGCCCTCTTTTTGAACTGCACGGATCAGCTTTGGCATACCATCTGCAACCTTGTTTGCACCCATTCTGACGATAATATTTAGCCTGCCCTCTTCATTGTTAGGGTTTAGTTTGTCACACAAACGGATCAGATCATCTGGATCCATAGATGGCCCCGCCTTGACACCCACAGGGTTTTGTACTCCGCTTAAGTACTCCACATGAGCACCATCAGCGTCACGAGTACGATCCCCGATCCAAAGCATATGAGCAGAGGTGTCAAACCACTCTCCACTAAGTGAGTCTTGTCTCGTAAAAGCCTCTTCATAAGGGAGTAGTAGAGCCTCGTGTGAGGTATAAAAGTCAGTCTCTCTTAAAGATCTGTTGGTCTTTGAAGTGATCCCGCACGCTCTCATAAATCTAAGCGAAGCATCTATCTCGCGTGAGAGAAGCTCATACTTCTTAGAGACCTCATCTTTTGCGGTAAAGTCTAAGTTCCACTGATGAACTCTATGCAGATCTGCCATACCACCACTCGCAAATGCTCGCAGAAGATTTTGCGTCGCAGCAGCTTGATTGTAAGCTTGGATCATTCGCTTTGGATCTGGAACTCTAGCCTCGGCACTAAACTCTACGCCATTTATGATATCGCCTCTATATGAGTCGAGTGTGACGCCGTTTATGGTCTCTTCATCGCTAGATCTAGGCTTTGCAAACTGTCCACCTAGTCTGCCCACTTTTACCACAGGCATACCGCCCGCAAATGTCATCACTACCGCCATCTGCATAATGGCTTTAAATGTATCTCTTATATTATCAGCACTAAACTCGCTAAAACTCTCGGCACAATCGCCTCCTTGAAGCAAAAACGCTTCACCTCTGGAGACCTCTGCTAGCTGATCTTTTAGTCTTCTTGCTTCACCCGCAAAGACCAGTGGTGGGAACTTTTTTAGCTGCTGCAAAACCGCTCTTAGCTCCTCTTGATCTGGGTAGGTTGGCTGCTGCTTGATCGGCTTAGCTCTCCAGCTTGTTGGACTCCATACACTCATACAAACCCTTGTCTAAAAATATTTTCGACATTTTACCCAAATATTGCTTATGCCTAGCCTCAAAAAGCTACTTTTTATGCTTAAAGATGTATAATGCCTCAATTTTTATAAAAGTAATAAATAATGCACAAAAATGATATTAAAGCTCTAGTCGAACAACTTTATGACAATCTTATAGAGCATATCGACAGCAATGAATCATACTCAAAAGAGCAACTACTTGAGCATATTCACAGAGCTAGCGAGGCGATTATTGCTATGGATCTAAAGAGTGTTGGCTCTATCGAGGAGACGAAGCAAGCTTACAAAGATAGCTACAAAGATATAGCAAAACGAAGCCTTGACTCATACAGTTTTACAAGTGAAAAATTTGAGGAGATTAGCAAAATGCACCAAGCAACCATCGAGGAGTGCAACAGTCCACACATAGATCTAAGTAGCCTTTCTCAAAAGTTTAGTGAGATCCAAAGTCACATGAGTGATGAGATCTCAAGGGCTAACAATATCATCACCGAACTAACTAGAAAAGTGGCTATTTTAGAGCAAACCTCAAACATAGATCCACTCACAAAAGTACTAAACCGCCGATCTCTTAGCACACATCTAGGTACAATTTTTTCAAATGAGACATTTAGATCTAACCTGCATATGATTATGCTAGATATCGACGACTTTAAGCAGATCAACGACAACTATGGGCACATCACGGGTGATAAGATCCTCATATTTGTTGCATCACTTTTGAAAAAAACACTACGAGATAGCGACAAGATCTTTAGGTATGGCGGTGAAGAGTTTATAATCATACTAAATCGCAACGAGGACGAAGAGGCAAGACTTGTAGCAGATAGGATCTTAAAGCTTATCCGCAACAACCGCCTCATCTATCTAGGCGAGACCATAAATATCACCGCTAGTATCGGGCTTACAAGGCTACTAAAGAGTGACAAAACACAAGAAGATCTGCTTCAGCGAGCCGATAAAGCACTCTACAAATCCAAATCAGATGGCAAAAATAGACTTAGCGAGGTTTATGAGTAGTGGATCTTAGTTATTTTGATATTGTAGCTACTCTACTGATCTTGCTTCTGGGGCTTAAAGGGCTTTTAAATGGGCTATTTAAGGAGCTTTTTGGGCTACTTGGCATAGTTGGTGGTATATTTGTAGCATCTAGATCTGCTAGTGGTGTAGGGGAGATACTAAGTGCTATGATCTTCAAGTTTGACAACCCATCAGCAGTACATTTTAGTGGGTTTTTAGCTACGCTTTTACTCTTTTGGATCGTGATGTTAGTAGCTGGTTCAACCCTAAAAAAGCTCATCGCACTAAGCGGACTTGGCGTTATAGATAGATTTCTAGGCTTTATCTTTGCATCTAGCAAATATTTCTTTGTAGCAGCAGTGATCATCTACGCAGCAAGCAATGTAAAAGCACTAAGATCCAACATAGATAGCACAATGAGCAGTAGCACACTCTACCCCGTTTTTGTCGAAGTGGGAGGCTATATCATGAAGATGGAGAGTGTTGAGAGCTTGAGTAAAGATGCCATAAAGGCGGTAGAAGATGAGATCTCTTCACAAGCAAACAGGCTCATAGATGAGACCAAAAACAACTTAAACATCGAGGAGGAGAGATAGTAATGGATAATATGCCAAATCTGGACGATAAAACAGTAAAGTATGATAAGTTGCTAAGTGACTTTAAAAACCTGCTCAAGCAAAACAACCTAAAGTTCACCATACAGCGAGAGGTGATCCTAGAGACGCTCTATAACTCAAACGAGCATCTAACCCCAGAGGCACTCCACAACCTTATACAAGAACGCTACCCAGATCTAAACACGGGCATAGCGACGGTTTATAGAACTCTCACACTACTAGAAGAGTCAGAGATGGTTACTTCGCTATCGTTTGGAGTTCAAGGCAAAAAATATGAGCTTGGAGCAAAGCACCATCACGATCATCTCATCTGTACGCACTGTGGGAGTATCACCGAGTTTGTAGATGAGGAGATTGAGATCAGACAGCAAAAGATCGCAGATGCGTTTGGGTTTTTGATGCATGATCACTCTATGCAGATCTACGGGCTATGCAAAAAGTGCCAACCTAAAGGATAGATATTGATATTTGAGAACAAACTAGTACAACAACGCATACAAAAAGTAGAAGCACTTAGAGAATCAGGTCTCAACCCCTACTCTAACGACTCAAGACGCGATATAACCATAGAGAAGTTTCTATTTGTAAATAGCGACATACACAAAAAAGAGAACAAGCGAGATGAGAAGCGAAGCTACACCATAAGTGGACGCATAAAACTGCTTCGTATCATGGGAAAAGCGAGCTTTATCACACTTGAAGATGAGAGTAGAACGCTTCAGATCTACATCGCACGCGACAACTTGCCAGAGGGGTTTTACAACGACATCTTTAAAAAGCTTGTCGATGTTGGCGATATCATCGAGGTTAGCGGGTTTCCATTTATCACAGGACAAGGGGAGCTTTCGCTTCATGCAAGCTCTTTTGAGATCTTAACAAAGTCGATCCACCCTCTTCCAGAGAAGTTTCACGGCATAACCGACAAAGAGGCAAGATACCGCAAACGATACTTAGATCTCATTATGAATGGCGAGGTGCGAAAGACTTTTCACATCAGATCTAAAGTGATCTCACTAACTCGTCGCTTCTTTGAAAACAAGGGCTTTTTAGAGGTAGAGACTCCTATGATGCACCCCATCGCAGGTGGAGCAAATGCGAGACCATTTGTAACTCATCACAACGCACTAGGAGCAGATCGCTACTTACGCATCGCACCAGAGTTGTACCTCAAACGCCTTATAGTTGGCGGTTTTGAGGCGGTGTTTGAGATCAACCGCAACTTTAGAAACGAGGGTATGGACGCCACTCACAACCCAGAGTTTACATCGATCGAGTTCTACTGGGCATACAAAACCTATACAGATCTTATCAAGATCACAAAAGAGTATTTTGCCTACCTTTTTGAGCATCTAGATCTTCCAACTCGTCTTCCTTATGGCGATATGGAGGTGGACTTTGGCAACTTTAGCGAGATCCCACTCATAGACTCACTGCACAAGATCGGTGGAGTAGATGAGAAGATCGTGCGAGACAAAGAGGCTATACTAAAATTTTGTGCATCAAAACATATAGAAGCAGATGAGCAACTTAGCTTAGGCGAGCTTCAAGGGCTACTCTTTGATGAGTTTGTAGAAGACAAACTTATAGATCCAACATTTATCACTGAGTATCCTGTGGAGATCTCACCACTTGCTAGAAGAAGCGATGCAAACCAAGCAGTAACTGAACGCTTTGAGCTTTTCATCGCTAAGCGAGAGATCGCAAACGCCTTTAGCGAGCTAAACGATCCACTAGATCAGTATGAGAGGTTTTGTGCTCAAGAGGCGTGTAAAAAAAGAGGTGATGATGAAGCTCATGAGATGGATCTAGACTTCATAGAAGCTCTTAGCTACGGTATGGCTCCAACAGCGGGGCAAGGCATCGGTATAGATCGTCTTGTTATGCTACTTGCAAATGAGCATAGTATCCGTGATGTGTTGCTGTTTCCAGCCATGAGACCACTAAAAATAGAAGAAAATCAACAAGGAGAAGAGGAATGAGTTTTTTACAACAGTTTGACAATGAGGTTTATGAGCTAACACAAAAGGAGCTAGAGCGTCAAACAACGCACCTAGAGATGATAGCGAGTGAAAACTTCACCCTACCAGCAGTTATGGAAGCGATGGGGAGTGTTTTTACTAACAAGTATGCAGAGGGGTATCCTAACAAACGCTACTACGGCGGGTGTGAGTACGCTGATGGCGTGGAGCAGTTAGCCATCGATCGAGCCAAAAAGCTATTTGATTGTGAGTTTGTAAATGTTCAACCTCACTCAGGAAGTCAAGCAAATGCGGCAGTTTATGCGGCACTTCTAAAAGCAGGTGACAAGCTACTTGGTATGGATCTAAGTCATGGCGGACACCTAACACATGGCTCAAAACCTAGCTTTTCA
Source organism: Sulfuricurvum sp. (assembly GCA_041669045.1). Classification (GTDB taxonomy): domain Bacteria; phylum Campylobacterota; class Campylobacteria; order Campylobacterales; family Sulfurimonadaceae; genus JBAYBZ01. The sequence goes on from JBAYBZ010000003.1 coordinate 34,089, forward strand.
GGGCAAAACTACCACTCATTTTCATATGGTGTAGAGCTTGATGGCAGAATGGACTATGAGAAGATCATGGAGATCGCAAAAGTGGTTCAACCAAAGATCATAGTGTGTGGTGCGAGTGCTTACGCTAGAGAGATTGACTTTAAAAAGTTTCGTGAGATCGCCGATGCAGTTGATGCACTTCTCTTTGCCGACATAGCTCACATAGCGGGGCTTGTAGTTGCGGGTGAGCACCCTAGCCCATTCCCTTATGCTGATGTGGTAACATCAACTACACACAAAACACTTGCAGGTCCTAGGGGCGGGATCATTATGACTAACAATGAAGAGATCGCCAAAAAGATCAACTCCGCGATCTTCCCAGGGATTCAAGGTGGGCCGCTTGTGCATGTTATAGCAGCAAAAGCAGTAGGCTTTAAGTACAACCTTAGCCCAGAGTGGAGGGAGTATGCCAAACAGGTAAAAGCAAATGCAAGAGTGTTAGCAGATGTACTTACAAAACGAGGCTTTAACCTTGTTAGTGGTGGGACAGATAACCACCTTGTGCTACTATCGTTTCTAGATCGCGACTTCTCAGGTAAAGATGCTGATATTGCTCTTGGCAATGCAGGCATCACAGTAAATAAAAACACTGTTCCAGGGGAGACTAGAAGCCCGTTTGTAACATCTGGTGTGCGTATAGGATCAGCTGCACTAACATCAAGAGGTATGAAAGAAGCGGAGTTTGAGATCATCGCTAACAAGATCGCAGATGTGTTAGATGATATAACAAACACAACTCTTCAAGCTAGCATCAAAGAGGAGCTAAAAGCACTCGCACTGAAGTTTACCATCTACCAACAAGCGACATATTAGGAGGAGTTGTAATGACTGCAATGGATCTCTCTCTTATCAAGATGAACACTTCGCACTACTGGATCAAGCGAGATGAGGTGGTGGATAAGATCGTCTTTAAGGGTAGAACTTTTTACAATAAGTTTGAGAAAGTAAACTCTCCACTTACGCAGGCCATCATCAACCAACACATAAAAGGTGAGATCACAGTTGCTCACTCACTTATAAACACGATGGGCAAAGTGGAGAACATTGTTATAGACTACAACGGTATGGATCCGCAGAGATTTTACCATAGGGCACAACTTTTGCTTCGCGAAGAGGGGTACATAAACTTTACAGCTTATGAAACCAAAACAAAAGGTCATCTACATCTCTACATACACAAAGGACACACTACGCTAAATGAGGCGATCCAGCTAGCTAAGCTACTATCACTTAAGCTTGCAGCAAAACAGCCGATGCAGTGGAAGATGTTTCCCAGCTCAGATCTACCAGAGGAGTACAATATACTCACTCTACCTTATGAGATCTACGCTAAAGAGAGAGGTGCATCATGGTCAAAACATATGTAACAACTCCACAAAAAGGATAACCGATGGAAGATAAAAACGAGTTAAACGACATCATTTTAAACAAAGGTGGCAAGGGAGCTATCAACAAAAAAGTGATCTTAGCAGTTGCTACGCTAGTAGTGATCCTAATCGCGGTTGTAGTTCTTATGAACTCGCTATCATCTAAAGGAAGCAAAAACCTGCCACAACCTGCTGCTCCAACGCAGGCAAAAAGCACAAAAGCTCCGATCATAAACGATGAGCCTCTTTTTGAAGATGTAGCAGTGATCGAGGAGGCTCCAAGTGCTACCTCACTAGAGCAGATCGCACAGAAGCTAAAAGAGGAGAGTAAAGCAAAAGAGGAGCTAGCATCTGCTGTAAAATCAGAACCTACTCCAAAGCCTGAAGCAAAAACAGAGCCAAAACCAGAACCTGCTCCAAAGCCTGAAGCAAAAGCAGAACCAAAAACAGGCACGCAAAAAAGTGGCATAGTTAGTGGTTCATTCTATATTCAAGTGGGTTCATTTACCAAAGAGCCAAACAAAAAAGCAACCGATAACATAACCAAAAATGGTTACAACTACACACTCTACACTGTTACACAAGATGGCAAAGTGCTAAATAAGCTACTAATTGGACCATATCCAACTAGAGCAAAAGCTAACGAAGCACTAGGCGGGGTAAAAAACAGTATAGAGAAAAATGCTTTTATACTAAAACCATAAGGCAAGATCTTGATAAAATATAGAGAGTTTTTTCAAGATCAACTTGCCCCCATCGCGGTTTATGCTAAGCTCAAAGAGCTATACAAAGGTGAGCTTAGCTACCTATTTGAAAGCTCTAGCGAGGGCAACCATAGCATCATCTGCATAGGTGCTAGAGAGAGACTTCGCTATGAGGGTGGCAAAAGCATCTACACAGATACAACCTCTACGATACACACATATGATCAAAACCCATTTGAGTTTCTAAAAGAGTACTACCGCAGAGTCGATAAAAACGCCTACAAAGCTCTAGCAACAAAGCTAAATCTTGGCTATATAGATGGTTTTATAGGCTATATCGGTTATGATATGGTCAAGGTTTTTGAGCCAAAACTAGCTACTTCTATGAGTGAGCTTAGAGATGAGCTAGGTGTAGCAGATCTAGATCTATTACTTCCAAAGCTTGTTCTTATCTACTCTCATAAAACCCATAAACTAACCCTCATCTCGGCATTAGATGAGTTTGCATCTCAGTTTGAAAAGATAGAAAAAGAGCTAAAATCTGGCTCTAGCTTTATAGAGATGCAAAAAAACCGCGGAAGCGACAAGGGGAGTTTTGCCTTTAGCAAAGAGCGTTTTTTTGAGATAGTAAAAAGCTCAAAAGAGCGAATTGTGGCGGGCGATATCTTTCAGATCGTCATCACAAACCGCTTTAGACGCAACATAAAAGTAGATCCATTTAGCTTCTACCGCATACTTCGCACCAAAAACCCATCACCATATATGTACCTTATGGAGCTAGAAGATTTTAGCATAGCAGGTAGCTCTCCAGAGGTGATGGTGAAGCTTCAAGATGGTGAGATCCTTCTTCGCCCCATCGCAGGAACTCGCAAGCGAGGCTCTACAAAAGAGCGAGACAAGGAGCTTGAAAGAGAGCTTTTGGCTGATCCAAAAGAGTTAGCAGAGCACTTGATGCTAATCGATCTAGGTCGCAATGATGTAGGCAGAGTAGCAAAAACAGGCAGTGTAAAAGTCGAAGATATGATGCATATAGAGCGATTTTCGCATGTGATGCACATAGTATCTGATGTAACAGGCACTCTAGCTGATGATAAAGATGCTTTTGATCTATTTACCTCAACATTTACAGCAGGCACAATGACTGGTTCACCTAAGATCAAGGCGATGGAGCTTATCGCTAAGTTTGAGGGGCTTAAGCGGGGCTATTATAGCGGGAGTATCGGCTACTTTGGTTTTGATGGCAATATGGATAGTGCCATAACGATCCGCACCGCACTCATCAAAGATGACTTCGTGGTGCTTCAAGCAGGTGCGGGCGTAGTTGCAGATAGCGTTGATGAGCTGGAGTACTTGGAGGTTAAAAACAAGCTAGGTGCACTTGTGGCATCACTAGAGGATCTGGACTGATGAGACTCTTTGCCATCTTTGGCGATCCTGTGGAGCACTCAAGATCTCCACTTATGCACAACCTTGCGTTTAAGGCTCTTAGGTTTAACGCCTGCTACACAAGAGTACACCTAAAAGATGGCTCCAAACTAAGAGAGCGGTTTTTGGATCTCTCTCTTAGTGGGGCAAATGTTACAGTTCCGCACAAAGAGGAGGCCTTCAAGGCGTGTGATGAGGTGCGAGGGTATGCCAAAAAACTAGGCGTAGTAAACACCATAGTACTAGAAGATGGTAAGCTCATAGGATATAACACCGATGCTGATGGCTTTGTGCATAGTATAGCGGAGTTTACGCGTATCAAACGAGTGCTACTTCTTGGCTCTGGCGGAACTGCAAAGGCGTTAGCTCCAAAGCTTACAGAGTGTGGATATAAGGTGGTGGTACTAAATAGATCTCAAAATGGGCTAGATCATCTACGATCCGCTGGTATAGAGTGCTACACTCACGATGAGTTTAGCTCGCATAACTTTGATCTCGTACTAAACACTACAAGTGCAGGACTAAGTGATGATAGCCTGCCTGCAAGAGAGGATCTGCTAAGAGATCTCTTACAGAGTGCCTTGCTTGCTTATGATGTGATCTATGGCAAGATGACGCCATTTTTAGAGCTTGCAAAGAGTTTAGGCGTAGAGTACAAAGATGGATCTAGCATGCTTCTTGCTCAAGGCGTGCTTGCAAACAGACTTTTTACTCAAAACCTCTTTAGCGTAGATGAGATAGAGCCAGAGATGAGAAGGAGTTTCTTACTTTGATAGCACACATACTCTTAGCTCATGGGAGCAGACTAAAGGCATCAAATGATGCTATCTTTGAGATCCACTCCGCCTTGATGCAAAAAGTCCCAAATCTTGAAGTGGCATTTTTGGAGCTTTGTGAGCCGACACTAGAAGATGCGATCACTTCGCTTCATGGTAAAGGTGCAAGCAAGATAGTGATCCTACCGCTCTTCATAGCAGCTGGAAGGCACATAAAAGAGGATATCCCTCGGATCGTAAAAGCGTATGAAAACACCTACAACATAGAGATAGAGACGCTATCTCACATAGGTGAGCATAGCAACTTCTTATCACTCATCGAAAACGCTTTTAAAGCTAGTTAGAACCACCCTTTTCGCTTAAAGATATATAGCGGAAGTGTCGCAGAAGCAAACATCAAGAAAAATGAGAAGACATACCCATACTTCCAATGAAGCTCAGGCATCAGATCAAAGTTCATACCATAAATGCTAGCTATAAGCGTAGGTGGCAAGAAGATCACATTTACAACTGTAAAGATCTTGATCACCTTGTTTTGCTCTACGCTCAAAATGCCCACAAAAGTGTTTTGAAGCTTATCTAATCTCTCAAAGTTAAAAACACTATAATCAATCAGAGAGCGGATATCTTTTAGCATCACCACAACATCATTTCTTATGTGATCATTTAGCTTGTTTGACTTCAAAAATGCCGAGAGTATGCGTTGTTTATCTGTGAGGTTTTCACGGATCTTCATATTTAGATCCTCATAAGCTGAGATCTTCTCTAGCATCTCTTCATCATCATTTTTGTAGTCTGTAAAGACAAGCCTTCTAAGTTTCGTGATGTCACGAGAGAGCTTCTCAACAATATCTGCATCTATATCTATACGAATATCTATAAGATTACAAAAGACCTCATAGCCCGTCTCAAGCTTCGATGGAGAGGCGATAAACTTCTTTTTCATATCATCAAATGTCTTAAACTCCGAGTAGCGGATCGAAATAAGCAAGTCGTGATGAAGTATAAAAGAGACTGTTTCGTTGTAGTTTTGCTCTGCAATAACTAGAAAATAGCTGTTGATCTCTATCTTGTTTGCCTCTTCCCAGTAGCGAGAGCTTATCTCAATCTCTTCAGACTCCTGTTTGGTTGGAAACTTTAGATCAAACATACTCTCTACGAAGTTTTTCTCCTCTAAAGTTGGCTCAAACATATCGATCCAGATTACATTTTGCCTCATCTCATGGTTTGACTCAAAAAAGGCTAGTTCTTTGATAATCTTGAGTTTTTTCTCGCTTACTATATAAAAACTTACCATACAAAGCCTCCAGATCTAAAAGGCTCAAATTATACACTTTTTTACTTTATGAGCACTTATAGAGAGGCTATTAAGGCGAGTGTAAGTATATAGTTTTTATAATTTCACTTCTTTTATTGGGGTATCGCCAAGCGGTAAGGCAACTGGTTTTGGTCCAGTCACTCGGGGGTTCGAATCCCTCTACCCCATCCACACTTACCTATCTAACCAAAATACTCACCAACTAACTTTTTTAGCCTCATATATATCTTCTCAAAGTCACTCGAATAGACTCTAGTGTTTGCCGTTGTTGTTATGAAGTTGGTATCGCGACTCCATCTAGGCACAAGATGCAGGTGTATATGCTCCGCTATGCCAGCACCCGCCGCAGCTCCTAAGTTCATACCGATGTTTACCCCATCAGCTCCAAAGCCCTCTTTTAGCATCGCTACGCCCTTGTAAGCTAGAGTGCTCATATGTTGCCACGCTTCAAGGCTAAGATCTTCTAGCTTGTCGGTGTGCTTGTGCGGTATGATCATAAAGTGAGCTGGCGTGTATGGGTAGCGGTTCATCACCACAAAGCAGATCTCATCACGGTAAAGCACTTGATGCTCATCGTCTTGATCGCTATGTTTAGATATATCACAAAAGACACACTCCTCCTGCTTTTTGCCTGCTACATACCCACTTCGCCATGGTGCATAAAGTATATCTCTCACGCTTCCTCCTATATAAAACTTGGTGCATCATTTGCAAAGAGTATGATATCGCCCGTTTTTGTCTCTTTGGCAAGAAGATCTTGAAGTTTTGACTTATCCTCTAGTATAAATTTATACTTCACATTTAGTGCTCTACTAAAAAGATCACGGTTGAGTTTGCCTGTGACTATCACGGTATCAAAAACACCATTTATCGCCTCAGCTAGCTCAAGATTTAGCTCCTCGCTACTCTCCACTAGCCCTGGAGTGACTATGACTTTATCGCCTTTGTGCGTTGAGACTAAGCGGATCGCCTCTAGCATACCATCGATGTTGCCATTGTAGCCATCATCTAGTATGATCTTACCGCCTGCTACTATCTTTTGTAGGCGATGTGGCACAGCATCAAGCTTCAAAAGTGCCTCTTTGATCTCATTATTGCTTAGCTTAAACTCCTTTGCCATCTTGATGGCAACCTCAAGGTTTATCGCCTGAAAACTCCCAAGCAAAGAGGTCTCAAACTCCACAACCTCGCCATCAAGCTCCATCTTGAAGCTTAGCCCATCTAAGTCTGCTTTGAGATCATAGACACTTGAGCCAAAAAACTCCACCTTTTCGTGAGGCTCATCTGTGACGCTACTGTGCACAAACGCCTTTTTTAGCCTACTGCTTCGCATGATCTCAAGCTTTGTTACGATGATGTTTCTAAGAGTCTTAAAGTACTCTATATGAGCCAGTCCAACCTTACCAACCACCACTCTTTGAGGCTCTAAAAACTCCGCGATCACCGCTATATCACCACTCTGTCTTGCCCCTGCTTCACACACATAGATCTGAGTATCATCTGGCAAGGCGGTATTTACATCTTTGATGATGCCACCTATGGTGTTTATGCTTCTAGGCGTCGCGTAGACTCTATACTTTGTGCTAAGTATTGATGCTATAAAGTTTTTGATACTTGTCTTGCCATAGCTTCCCGTAATGGCGATAATCTCTAGATCTTTGATGCTAGCAAGTCGCTTCGACGCCTCTTTTTTGTAGATCTCAAAGAGGTACTTCTCTATGGCGTATGAGAGCAGGTAGGCTAACAAGAGTGGTATAAACACCGCAAAAGCCTCGCACGATAGGCGAAGGTAACAGACAAGGTTTTGAAATAGGGCAAAAAATAGTAGCAGAGCAAAAAACCGCTTCACTCGCGGGGTTATGACAAGCTTTTGATCTAGTCGGTAGTGCCACCAGATGAGTGATGGCAAAAAGACAAAGATGTAGAGATAACTAAAGATATCGCCTATGAAGTGATAGACTAAAAATGGAAAAAGGAAGTAGATAAAGTGCCAATGTTTTTTGTGATGATAGAGTACTACTCGCGAGATCTTATAGTCATACCACTGAAGATTTGCTATGAGGTACCAACCCAAACTGAGCACAAACGCTATATTTACACCTAGATCAAACAGACTCACCGCTACTCCTTGTTATATGTTTGGCTATCTCTTTAGCATAAGCTAAAAAGAAGTAGTGATCACCCTCAAAGCTAACAAAGTGTGAGCCTTTTATGAGTTTAGCTATCTCTTTGCCACTGCTTAGTGGTGTGGCGGTGTCGCTCTCGCCCCAGCAGATGAGAGTTTTGCCACTTCTTGACGCAAAAGTAGAGCTAAAATCCTCATCGACTACATTTTTAAATGTCTCATACATATGTGGCGGAAGACTCTTAGCATCACTTGAGGCAAAAAAGCCCCTAAGCCTTGCAAGCCCAAAAACCTTAAGAGCCTTAAAGATAGCGATCTTAGATCTAACCTTAAAGCTCTTTGGTACTCTTATACCCGCACTTGAGAGTAGCACTAGCAGATCTGGTTCTAGCAGAGTTGCTACCTTGCCACCAAATGAGTGCCCTATAACCACATCTTTTTTAGCTCCTATACTATCTAAAAAGATCTGCACCATATCTGCATAGTCACTTGTATGAAGCGGTACACTTGAGCTAGATGCTCCAAAACCTGCTAGATCTATATAAATATGACGAAACTCGCTTAAATGCTTGCCAAAAGCACCTCTCATAAGCTCCTTGTTGCTTCCCCAACCATGCAAAACCACTAGATCTTTAGTAGCATTTAGGTTTAGCATCTCATAGCTTATGGAGTAGTTTGCTCCACTATATGCGATGATCTTTTGAGCCACTATTTACCTTTAGCTTGTGAGATACTATGTATGTAACTATACTGCGTTGTTATGCGTTTTTTGCTTGGCAGGCTTGAAGCAAGCCTTGCAAGCTCACCCTCAAAGTCATCAAAAAGATAGTTTGCCATACTCCCAGGGATCGGGTTTATCTCATTTAGGTAGATCTCATTATCTATCACAAAAAAGTCGCACCGTATGAGTGAACCATCAAATAGATCACCATAAACTAGCCTAAATGCCTCTCTCATCTTTACCTCAAGAGCCTCACTTAGATCTGCTTTTGTGCGTTTTTGCGAGTCGCTAAAGTCCATATACTTCTTCTCAAAGTCCAAAAACTCCTCTTTGCTCACCTCTTCTATGTTAGAAAAAACTAGCTCACCACCAGCTTTGAAGCCCGCTAAGTTAAACTCCCTAACGCCTGCGACAAACGGCTCAACTATCACACTTTTGTCAAACTCAAACGCCACATCTAAGGCATACTCAAGCTCGCTTTGCTCTTTTACTATGCTAATGCCTATGGAGCTTCCAAGGCGAGATGGCTTTACTATAAAAGGTAGAGGCGTCTTTAGTTCACGCTTGTCGTTTGAAGTTAGCACCTCATACTCAAGTGCTTTTACACCCACCGCGTCGCAGAGTAGTTTAGTGTAGTGCTTATCAAACGAAAGTACACTTGCATCAACCCTAGGGCCAATGAATGGTACATGAAAAAACTCCAAAAGTGAAGCGATAGTTCCATCTTCACCATCACCGCCATGCACTAAGTTTAGCACCACGCCATCAAGTCTAGTAGATCCAAAGAGAGCTTTTTGCACAAAAGCACCACTCTCTATGGTAAGTTTTGGTAGTTTTTTATACTCACCGCTTGAAAATGTCTTTGCCTTCATCTTTGAGGCATCTATAAGGTAAAGCGTATGATCTGTATCGCAAAATATATAGCTTAAGCTAAACTTAGTAAGTTTCTCTTTTAGAGTTATGGCACTGACGATGCTGATCTCATGCTCATAGCTAGCACCGCCAAAAAGTATGTTTATTTTCAAGTTTTTCCTTTAGTTTATAGTTTTTTAAGTGCCTCTTTAACAAGCGAAGCGGTATCGCTACTTGTGCACTTCTCTAGTGCTTTTGAGATGGCGTCTTTTTTAAAGCCGAGTTGCTCTAGTGCCATCATAGCCTCGCTTGTTGCCTTTGAAGATGCACTCTTCTCACCCCCATCTACAAGCGAGAGATCAAAGCCATTAAGCTCCACAAGTATGCGTCCTGCACTCTTTGGCCCAACCCCTGGGACGCGTTGCATTGCTTTTAGATCATTTCCACTGATCACTAGTGCAAACTCTTGCGAGCTAAAAGTGGAGCAGATCGCCATCGCCACCTTTGGCCCTACGCCATTTATCTTTATAAGCCTCTCAAAAAGTAGCTTCTCACTCCTATCCACAAACCCATAAAGTAGCTGTGCATCTTCACGGATAATGTGCGAAGTGTGCAAAACTACCCGCTCATCTCTTAGCTCTGCATAGCTTTGAAGCGAGATAAACACCTCATAAACCACACCATTTACATCTATATGCACAAGAGTTGGCTCCTTATGCACCACCTTGCCATTAAGAGCTACTATCATCTTCATCTACCTGTTTTATTTTATACCTACCATCTGGACTTTTTACCAGAGCTAAGCTTTTTTGCACTGAGCCATCAACGGGCATATAGGTTACATCTTCTTTAGGAGAGATCATTCTAAAAATAACCTCGTTATACCCACTCCAAACATCATTGTTGCACACTCTAGCACTAAAGATCGACTCTTGAAAAGTTGCTAGCTTAGCCTCTAAAAGTTCTAGCTTATAAAGCTTTTGCTTCTTTTCACCCTTTATGAGATCTATATGCTCATACGCTTTTAGAAGCTTCTTTAGCTTGTCACTAAGAGCTGGCGGGATCTTGATATTGTTCTCTTTATAGTACCCGATCTTCTCTTTGATCTCATTTAGAGATCTGATATTTAGTCTTGCTAGCTCCTCATACTTTTGCACCTCACTAGTGATCTCTTCTACCGCCTCTCTAGCCTGCGTTACCTCAAAATCAAGTGCCTTGTAGATATCTATATTTTCCGCATAAGCAAGCGGATCTATGGTGAAGCTATTATCATCACCTTTGAGTTTGTTGATGGTTATGGAGTTTGAAGCTACCACTCGCACTTTTGATGAGCAGATCTCAAATGCAACATCTTTCGCCCTTACACTCCCACCCATCGCTTGCGAGATGTTTACCCGCCTACCCTCAACCTCACCCTGCTCTAGCCTTGTTATCTTGACACTATTGCCAAATGCTTTGCCTTTATGAACATTTATATCTATCTCATCGGCGTGGATAGTCGCACTTTTGTGAGTTTGACCAAGTATCACCACCTTTTTAGCAAAGATCTTAGCGTTACTTCCGACATTGCCCTCAACTATAACCTCGCTAGCTTCTACTACCATACCGCTACCTATGGCATCGTTTTCAGCTCCACTCTCCTTGATGTTTAGCACCACTCCAGACTCCACGCCTGCATAGATAGATCCTGTGGTTTTAAAGTCGATGTTTGAGAGATCCATCTCCGCTTTTATGGTGTAGTTGCTACCCTCTTTTGAGATATAGCCATCGATCTTGGCTATATAGAGTGTATGCGTCTCATCATCTTGCACATCTATGGTGTTTGGATCTACGCTAAAAGTAGGAGCACTGCTAGCTACTACATCACTTGCACCGATATACTCACCTCGGCAGTTTCGCCCCGCCTCGCCTCGCCTCGCCTTTATGTACTCTATAAGCACATCACCCTTTGCTACACTTCTGATAAATCCTCGATCGGAGTGATCCACCCTCTCAAGCTCGCCCACCTCTCGCCTCTTCTCAAAACGGATAATCACCTCATCGTTAGTAGTTGGGATCGGCTCGAACGCCTCTGCTATGAGAAAAGTCTCATCACTACTAAACTCAAGCACGCCATTTACCCTAGCCTTTGCACTAAGTCTTGCTACGATGGTATCTTGTGGCTCGTCAAATATATTTGTAAGTATCCCAGCTCTTGCTTTTACCTTGTTAAAAAAGCGTCTAAGCTCCCTATCAAATGCAGGCACATACTTAACAATAGAGCCTTTTTTTATGCAGATATAGACCTTGCTCTTTGAGCTATTTGCCCCTACGCTAAAGTTAAGATCCGCAAAGAGACTATCGGATAGTTTTTGGTAGATCTCTATCTCATAAAGCTGTCTGATCTCAAAGCTTGGATCCAGTATATCATCGTTCATAAGCCTAACGCTAAGCTCATCATCGATAGCTACCCAGTTATCATCAGAACCGCCCGTTTTTCTAGTAAATGTCTGCTGATCTAGTATGTTAAAGTCTAGCTCACTTGAGTCTATGCCACATCTACTCGCGTAAGAGAGTATCTCTTTGGCAATGTTATATGTCTTTACAACATTTGGAGCAACAGCAACACTTTTAGCGACATTAGGTTTGTTAAAATCATTTGAAAATGCCATTGTGCCCACCAACGCGGATATTTTTCTAGCTACATTTTATCTAAAATTTGATAAAATTTGATAAAAATTATAAAAGAAAACAATGTTTAAAGCTATTTTCACCAACAGCTTTGGGATTCTCATATCACGCATTTTAGGATTTGTGCGAGACTTACTCACTGCTTCTACGCTTGGTGCTAACATTTACAGTGATATATTTTTCATAGCTTTTAAGCTTCCAAACCTCTTTCGTCGCATCTTTGCAGAGGGTGCATTTACGCAGGTTTTTTTGCCAGCTTATGCTAAGTCAAGACATAGATCTACCTTTGCGACGCACATTTTTAGCCTATTTTTGCTCATCATCTTAGCTCTTACACTTACAGTAAATCTCGCTCCATCACTCTTTACAAAAGCGATCGCCATCGGCTTTGATGATGAGACCATAGAGCTTGCAAAGCCATTTGTTGCCATCAACTTTTGGTATCTTATCTTCATCTTTGTAGTAACATTTTTAGCTACTCTTTTACAGTACAAAAAGCACTTCGCCACCACCGCATTTTCTACGGGACTACTAAATATCGCTATGATCATAGCCCTTTTGCTAGCTAGTCAAAAGGAGCAACTAGAGGTGGTTTACTACCTTAGTTGGGGCGTTGTAGCAGGCGGAGCGTTGCAACTCATCGCTCACATAGTTGCTGTGCATCATCTGGGATATACTAGGCTACTTTGTGGTGGATTTGCGAGCTTAAGAAGCAGATCTAGCAAGGTTGTAGATGAGGCTAAAAAGTTCAAAAGGCAGTTTTTACCCGCTATCTGGGGTAACTCTAGTGCACAGTTTAGTGCATTTTTGGATACTTGGCTCGCCTCATTTTTAGCAAGTGGATCCATCAGTTACCTCTACTATGCCAACCGCGTTTTTCAGCTCCCACTCGCTCTTTTTGCCATCGCAACCTCCATTGCACTTTTTCCTACTATCGCCAAACATATCAAAGATGGAAGTGATGAAAAAGCCCTGCTCTACACACACAAAGCGTTCTGGTTTTTAGCCTACTTGCTTACATTTAGCACCATCGGAGCTATCACGCTAAGTGAGGGCATAGTGAAGCTTCTCTTTGAGCGTGGGGCGTTTAGTAGCAAAGATACCGCCATCACTTCATTAGTGCTTAGTGCCTATATGGCGGGGCTTTTGGCTTATGGGCTTCAGAAGCTCTTCTCACTCTGGCTATACGCTAAGGAGCAACAACTTCAAGCTGCCAAAATCGCCACCGTGATGCTAGTAGCCAACCTTATCGCCTCGCTAGCTCTTATCTACCCACTTGGTGCGGTGGGGCTTGCACTTGGTACTACCATCAGTGGGTTTATAGGGTTTTTTATGACACTTAGACTTTTTGGGTGGAGTAGTTTTATGGGTTTAGTTAGATCTAAACATAGTTTTTACTTATCTATTTTGTCTATTTTACTATTTGTTATACTTATGCAACTAAAGGAGTTTTTATATGCTTTTATATGATAGCGTTACAAGAAGCAAGCGGGAGTTTATACCCCAAAATCCGCCATCTGTCACTATGTATGTGTGCGGCCCAACAGTCTATGATGATGCTCATCTAGGTCACGCCAAAAGTGCACTAACATTTGATCTGCTCCAACGCACACTTGAGGCAAATGGCTACAATGTCACATACGCTAGAAACATCACCGACATAGATGATAAGATCATACAAAAGAGCATCGATGAGCTTAGGAGTGTAGATGAGATCACCTCTTACTATATAGAGGCGTACCACAATGATATGAGTGCCATTGGAGTCAAAAAACCAACCATCGAGCCACGAGCTACAAAGAGTTTAGATGCGATGTTTGAGATGATCCAAAAACTACTTGAGGGTGGTTTTGCATACCAGATCTCAAATGGCGACATCTACTTTGACACCGCAAAAGATAGTGCATACTTAAGTCTTTCTAAAAGGGTGCAAGATGACGCAGATCGCCAAAACAGAGTAGCAAGTAGTGATGAAAAGAAAAACCCCGCTGATTTTGCACTCTGGAAAGCGGTGGGTGAGGGCGTAAAGTTTAGCTCACCATTTGGCGATGGTCGCCCTGGGTGGCACATAGAGTGCTCCGCGATGATCGAGAAGCACTTAGCCTCAAAAGATACCCCATTTGCCATCGATATACATGGTGGAGGGGCAGATCTGCTCTTTCCTCACCACGAAAATGAGGCAGCACAAACTAGATGCTCAAGTAAGCACGCACTCTCAGCTTACTGGGTGCATAACGGCTTTATAACCATAAACAACGAGAAGATGAGTAAGTCACTTGGCAACAGCTTTTTTCTGCGTGACGCACTCAAGATCTATGATGGTGAGGTGCTTCGCTTCTACCTTCTAAGTGTACATTATAGAAGCAACTTCAACTTTAGCGAGCTAGATCTAGAAGTTAGTAAAAAACGCCTAGATCGGCTTTATAGACTCAAAAAACGGCTATTTGGTATGGGACACAAAGAGGTAGAGAGTAGCTTTAAGGTGAGAATACTAGATGCACTAAGTGATGATCTAAATATCTCGCAAGCACTTAGCGTTTTAGATGAGTTCATAAGCTATGCAAATGAGATCTTAGATCAAAACCCAAAAGATAAGCTAGCAAGAGATGAGATCCTCTCAACTCTAGCATATATAGAAGATCTACTTGGTTTTGGGCTACAAAACCCATTTGAGTACTTTCAGCACGGCTTGAGCAAAGATCTAAAAAAAGAGATAGAAGATCTGATCATAAAGCGAAACGAAGCAAAAAAGGCAAAAGATTATGCAACTGCTGATGAGATGAGATCCGCTCTTGAGGGTCTTGGAGTTAGTGTTATGGATACGCAAGAGGGGACATTTTGGGAGAAGGTGTAGATCTACTGCGTAGCGAACTAGCCAAAAACTGCGTAGATCCAGCGATCTCAAAGGATCATACCAGAGTTTTTCATGGTCGTGGTGGGCTTTTTAACGCTCTAGAGCATCTAAGTGTAGATCAGTTTGGTAACATACTGCATATAACTCTTTTTAGCCAAAATGAGAGTGAAGCTAGCACAGTGCAGGCTATACTAGAGTTTGCAAAGAGCAAAAACTTTGCGTGCACTACACTTCAAAAACGCTACTTAAAACCCCCAACTAGCGAGGTTTTGCATGGTGAACTGCCAAAAGAGTTATACGCCTATGAAAATGGTATGCGTTTTAGACTAGATCTACTATCTAACCAAAACACCCTCTACTTTGGCGATATGAAAAATGGTAGAGATTTTGTGCGTAAAAACTCGCTAAATAGGCGAGTGCTAAACCTCTTTAGCTACACTTGTGGATTTAGCGTGGCAGCTAAACTTGGTGGTGCATCAAGCGTAGTAAATGTCGATATGAGCAAGTCTGCACTAAGTGTTGGCAAGGCAAATCACGCACTAAATGGCATAGAGACAAGGGGTGTGAGCTTCTTGCCATACAATATACTAAAGTCATTTAGTGGTATCAAAAAACACGCTCCATTTGATCTAGCCATCATCGATCCGCCAACACTTCAGCGAGGTAGCTTTGATGTACAAAAGGACTATATCAAGATAGTAAAAAGGCTTGGCGAGCTAACAAGCAGTGATGCACAGGTTCTAGCTTGTCTAAATGCTACCCATCTTAGCAGTGAGTTTTTACTAGATCTATTTAGCCAAAGCGAGTTTGAGTTTGTAAAAAGAGTGCCAAATGTAGAGGGCTTCAAAAGCAAAGATGATCAAAGCTCGCTAAAAGTGCTACTGTTTAAAAAGGCTTAACCTTATTTAGAGTATAATTTAACTTATTTTTTTAAGGTTTAGTATGTATGAAACGATAAAACCACTACTGTTTAAGTTAGATCCAGAACTTGCCCACAACCTCGCGGAGTGCGTGCTTAGACTACCAAATATCTGCCCATCTTTGGCGGGCTTTTGTGTAGAGAGGAACTTTATAAGCGATGAAGCTCTTAGCCAAAAGATCTTTGGTAGAGAGTTTTTAAACCCTATTGGTCTTGCAGCGGGGTTTGATAAAAACGCCACTATGCTACGAGGCGTGCAGTCGCTAGGCTTTGGCTTTAGCGAGATAGGCACACTTACTCCAAAACCACAAGATGGCAACCCAAAACCAAGGCTCTTTAGGCATATAGAAGAGCGAAGCTTACAAAATGCTATGGGCTTTAACAACGACGGTATGCTTCGTTTGCAACAGCGACTCAAAAAGATCTACCCATTTAGCACACCACTAGGTATAAACATAGGCAAAAACAAAACCACCAAAGAGAGCGAAGCAGTAGCAGAGTATATCAATATGATCAAAGCCCTACACAAACTAGGTGACTATATGGTCATAAATATCTCCTCGCCAAACACGCCAGATCTAAGAGATCTGCAAAATGAGGAGTTTATCTCAAGGCTTTTTAGTGAAGCAAAAGAGATCACAAAAACTCCGATCCTACTTAAAATCGCCCCAGATATGAGCGTAGATAATGCCATAACTCTCTCTACTCTTGCAGTAAAAAGCGGAGCAAGTGGGATCATAGCGACAAACACTACAACTGACTACTCGCTACTTACTCACCCACTAGATAGAGGTGGCATAAGCGGAGAGGTTCTGCGAGAGAAGAGCTTTACTCTATTTAAAGAGATAGCAAAAGAGCTACATGGCAAAACTACGCTCATCAGTGTTGGTGGGGTTGGTAGTGCCACAGAGGCGTATAGACGCATAAAAGCGGGAGCTAGCTTAGTGCAGATCTACACAGCTCTTATCTATGGTGGTTTTGAACTTGTAAGAGAGATAAACAAAGAGCTAGTAGGGCTTATAAAAGCTGATGGCTTTGCAAATATTACAGAGGCGATCGGATCAGATCTAAGATGAGATTTTTACTAGCGTTTACGCTTTTTATAGGAGTTTTGATGGCATCATCTTTGCCAAAATATGAGTCGATCACACTTGAAAATGGTATGCAAGTTGTGGTGATCCCACTTGAGAACAATACAGGCGTAGTGAGTACTGACATCTTTTATAAGGTGGGTAGCAGAAACGAAACTATGGGCAAAACAGGCATCGCTCATATGCTAGAGCATATGAACTTCAAATCCACCAAAAACCTAAAAGCGGGTGAGTTTGACCGTGAAGTAAAGAGTTTTGGGGGTATAAACAACGCCTCAACAAGCTTTGACTACACGCACTACTTCATAAAGTCAAGCACTATCAATATGCCAAAATCGATCGCACTCTACGCGGAGCTTATGCAAAACCTTGAGCTAAAAGAGGAGGAGTTTGCACCAGAGCGAGATGTGGTAGCTGAGGAGCGAAGATGGCGAAGCGAAAACTCACCGATGGGGTATTTGTACTTTTCGCTATTTAACACCGCGTATGACTACCACCCATACCACTGGACGCCGATAGGGTTTATGAATGACATACAGACTTGGAGTTTAGATGAAGTAAGAGAGTTTCACACCACCTACTACCAACCACAAAATGCAATACTACTAGTAACTGGCGATGTAAAAGCAGATGAGGTTTTTGAGCTTGCCAAAAAGGAGTTTGGAGGTATCAAAAACCGCCACGATATACCTAGCTTTAAGTTTGTTGAACCTGAGCAAAAGGCGGAAAAAAGGATCACCCTTTTTAAAGATAGTGAAGTGGAGTTTTTAGCCATCGCATACCACATACCAAACTTTTTGCACAAAGATCAAGTAGCACTTAGTGCACTTAGCGAGATCCTCTACTCTGGTAAAAGCTCAAGACTCTATGAGCAACTAGTTGAGAAAAAACACCTCGCTAATAGTGTCTATGCGTTCAATATGCAAAATATCGATCCAGGGCTTTTTATCATTTTGGCTACTTGCAACCCAGATGTAAAAGCTACTGATATAGAAGATGAGATCTTAAAAGAGATAGGAAAGATCAAAAATGAGCCTGTAAGCCAAGATGAGATCGATAAGCTAAAGATCAACACCAAAGCGGAGTTTATCTACTCGCTTGAGAGCTCATCAAGTGTGGCAGATCTATTTGGTAGCTTTTTGGTTCGTGGAGATCTAAGCCCTCTTCTCTCTTATGAAGCAGATCTTGAAGCACTCGATGCAAAGACCATTCAAGAGGTAGCTTCACGCTACTTTAGAGCTGAAAACTCAACAACTATTATTTTAAAAAAAGGTGAAAAATGAACTTAGTTTTAGGATCTACGACAGCTCTTATTACGCCATTTAAAGATGGCAAACTTGATGAGAAAACATTTGCAAAACTTGTGCAAAGACAGATCAAAAACGGCATAGATGCGGTTTGTCCCGTCGGCACAACAGGCGAGAGTGCAACTCTAAGCTACGAAGAGGATATAAGACTTATGAGCATCGCTGTGGAGGTGTGTCAAGGCACAAACACTAAAGTTCTTGCAGGAGCTGGAAGCAACTCCACAGCAGAAGCGGTGATGATCGCTAAAAATGCCAAAAAAGCGGGCGTAGATGCTATATTTTCAGTTGCACCATACTATGTAAAACCATCTCAAGAGGGGCTTTACCAACACTATAAAGCAGTCGCTTCTGCAGTAAGTGATGTGCCTTTTATGCTCTACAATGTCCCTGGGCGAACCGCGGTAGATATACAAGCTGACACGGTCATTAGGCTATTTGATGATATGCCAAATATCTATGGCATCAAAGAGGCTAGCGGGAGCTTAGAGAGATGTGTTGAGCTACTATCAAAAAGACCGCATCTTAAACTATTTAGCGGAGATGACGCGATCGACTACCCGATTTTGGCAAATGGTGGAGCGGGCATCACCTCTGTGACATCAAACTTGCTACCAGATCTAAAAAGCAAGCTTGTATCACTCGCACTAAGTGGAGATCTAGCAGGCTCCAAAGCGATCAACGATGAGCTATATGAGATCAACAAAGCTCTTTTCATAGAGTCAAACCCCATAATGATCAAAGCCGCAATGTATATAGCAGGGCTTATAGATACACTAGAGTATCGCTTGCCACTTGTCAAGCCGAGTGAGACAAGCTTCAAAAAACTAGAAAAAGTTATGCAAAACTATAAGGTCGTAGGAGTCTAAATGAGAGGAAAAACTTTAGTTATAACAGGAGCTACTAAAGGTATAGGAGCGTCAATCGCTAAAAAGTTTGCACAAAGTGGTGTAAATATCGCATTTACTTATAACTCAAATGTAGATGTTGCAAATGCACTAGCTAAAGAGTGGCAAGAGAGTTATGGCATAAAAGCTAGAGCTTACCCGCTAAATATACTAGAGAGCGATGAGTTTAAAACCCTCTTTGAAGCGATCGATGAGGATTTTGATAGGGTCGATTTTTTTGTAAGTAATGCTATGATCTATGGTAGAAGCGTAGTTGGCGGATATGGTAAGTTTATGAGACTAAAGCCTCGTGGACTAAACAACATCTACACCGCAACAGTAAATGCCTTTGTAGTTGGTAGCCAAGAAGCAGCAAAGAGAATGCAGCGTGTTGGTGGCGGATCGATCGTGACTATGTCAAGCACAGGCAACCTTGTATATATAGAAAACTACGCGGGACATGGCACAAACAAAGCCGCAGTTGAAGCGATGATGCGTTATGCTGCGGTGGAACTAGGTGAGATGAACATCAGAGTAAACGCTGTAAGCGGTGGGCCAATCGATACCGATGCACTAAAGGCTTTCACAAACTATGAAGAGGTAAAAGCTGAAACCATCAAGCGATCAGCTATTGGACGAATGGGCGAAGCTGATGATATCGCAGGGGCGGTGCACTTTTTATGTAGTAGTGATGCTTCGTGGATTACGGGGCAAACTATCATAGTAGATGGTGGTACAACTTTTAAGTAAGATATTTACGCTTACTATGCTAATATAACAAGCAATATGAGAAAAAATCTGGCAAAATCGATAGGTGCACTAAACCTTGTTTACTATGAGTTTGATAGATCTAGCAACGCTTTTTTGCTAGATAGTAACTCTAACAACAAAGATGCAGTCTATGAGGAACTCATCAGCATAACGCACCTGCTTAGCAGAAAGAGTGTCGGTTTTTATATCGATGATGATAAATCAATCGTCTTGTATCAAGATGGCACAGTTTTCTCCAGACTTAAGCGAAAATGCCTACTGCTTCTTGAGAACGTCAAAAACAGCTCTTTAAACATCTACACACTCGGCAACAAAAAGACAAAATGGGCAAAAAATCTGCCTATGATCGAAACAGTTACAACTCCAAAAGAGATAGACTTTAGCCTCTATGACGCACTTATTTTTACATCTGGAAACGCGATTACTTCACTAGATAGTTTTGATAGTAGCTGGAAGAAAATCCCCGTCTATACCATCGCAGCACAGAGTGCCAAAACAGCAAAAGAGCTAGGGGCAAATGTGCGTTTTGTAGGCAAAAAAAAGCATGGTGATGAGTTTGCATATGAGCTTGTAGATGAGCTAAGAGGCAAAAAAGCACTCTACATAAGAGGCTCAAAAACAGTCTCATCAATCACTGAGATCTTAAATAGTGCTGGCGTAGAGTGTGATGAGGAGATCGTATATGAGTCAAGATGCATCAAGTATGACAAAGAGATTAAGCTTCCTAAAAACTCCATCATTATCTTCTCTTCACCCTCAACCATCGAGTGTTTTTTGAAAAATGTAAAGTGGCAAGATAGCTTTAGAGCGATCTCCATTGGTCACACAACACTAAAGCACTTCCCACCAGAGATCAAAGCAGTAGTGTCTGATAACACATCGATCGAAGCGTGTGTGCGAAAAGCCATAGAGATCTCAAAAGCATAAAGGATTATATATGAAAACAGCATACTTAGCGATACTTCTGCTACTATTTTCTTACGCTGAAGCAAAACCAAACCTAGAGCCACCCATCGAGGAGTTTGTAAAGCTTGAAAAACTTGCAGGCAGAGCGGGAGCATTTACTACAAAAGAGAGCTTTCCAAAGGACTACTTTCTCATACCAAAAAATCTGCCATTTTTAGTAGGGCTTACTCTCTATGATCCAAACAGCTCAGAGCTAGGTCTTAGCCAAAAACAGATAGATGCGATACTAAAGGTTCGCAAAAACTTGATGGATCGCTCAACCCCCATAGCTCTAAAGGTAAAAGAGCTTGAGCTAGAGATTATGAACAAGATGGTCTTTGAAAAAGATAAAGCAAAAGCAAGAGATCTCTACCCTCTAGTTGATGAGGTGGCAAAGCTTAGAGTAGAGCTTACACATATACATCTAGAGTGTATAGAAAGCGTGCGAGATACGCTCACCAAGGAGCAGTTTGAGGAGCTACTAGACTATGGCGTAGTCAATATGTTCTAAGCCAAACTCTCCTCTTGCATATCTTTTGCAAGCTTTAGTTTTAGTATATGTTTTTCTGTTATGACGGTCTTAAACTCACCCTCAAAAACCTTTATATCATGCACAAATGCTCGCACCAAAACATTTCGCTTTCGCCCATCACGGTGGCGAAGTTTAGCGGTAAATCTTACAGTATCACCTAGCTTGACAGGCGAGAGAAACTGAGCGTTTGATGCCACAAGCACTACATTTGGCTCATTTACAACCGCCATCGCCACAAAATCAGCTGCACTAAATATAAACCCGCCGTGGATTAGTCCAACATCATCAGCAAGCATCTCTCTAGCGGTCTGCAAAACAAGCTCAGCATACCCCTCTTCAAGCTTCTCTATCTCACCACAAAGCTCTCTATTTATCATATTGTGAGTCAAGAGAACAACCTCATTTTTACTACTCATCAATGCTTTTATGGCATCGACCTCCTCACTTGTTGCCTCCATCTCGCCTTTTTCTTTTGCCACTACCTCTCCTTTTTTAGTTTTACATATACTCGTCTTGGGGCGTCGTACCCCTCTACGGTTTTGCTATCATCGCTTGGATCCAAAAACTCACTTAGTGACTCACCCTCAATCCACTCTGTTTTTCTCTGCTCATCTATGCTTGTTTTACTGACACAAAGTAGCTCAAAACTCTCAAACCCCGCCTTAGTGCACCAATTTTTTAGAGCATTTATAGTAGGCACAAAGTGTACATTTGGTATCTTTGAGTAGGTGTTTTTTGGGCATAGTGCCACCTCACTCTCACCCTCTATATAGAAGGTATCAAGCACCACCTCACCACCACTGCTCAAAGATCTTGCGAGTGACTTTAGCATCAAGATAGGATCACTTCGATGGTAGAGTATGCCAAGGGCAAAGATTACATCAAACTTATGCTCATAAAACTCCAGATGCTCCACGCCCAGAGGCTCATAAACTATGCCACTTTTTATAAACCTATCTATAAACTCAAACTGCAACTTATAAAGAGGCGATGGATCAAACCCCACAAGTTTAGCGGGTGAGTGCTCAAGCATTCTAAACATATAGTAACCGTTGTTACACCCAACATCAGCGACTACCTTGCCTTGCAGATCAAAGTGCTCTTTTATGAGATCATACTTCATAAAACTCTGCCACTCGCTATCGATAAAGAGATCCCCCACTTGAAATGGTCCTTTTCGCCACGGCATCATCATCTTTGCTATGTAGCTAAACTCACCCTCTGTTTGCACCCTTATCGCGTCACCTAGCTCATAACTGCACTCACCCACCTCAAGTAGATCTAGTGCCTCTTTTATGGGAGCGATATTTTTCCATCTCATAGCCTTAGATCTCTCAGCTCGCAGCTCATCTAGGTTCATATATTCTCTTTAAAGTCTTATTTTTATATAATTTTACCCAAAAAGAGGAGTTTTTAGCTTTGAGTGTAGAAAAAAGAGCCACCATAGTATCATCAGCGACTGCTGCTACTTTGGTAGCTATCAAGATGATCATCGGAGTGATGAGTGGCTCAGTTGCCGTGCTAGCCTCTGCGATAGACTCACTTTTAGATCTTGTCATCTCCGCTTTTAACTACTTCGCCCTTCACAACGCACAAAAAGAGGCAGATGATAGTTTTCACTTTGGTAGAAGCAAGATGGAGCCACTCGCTGCGGTTATAGAGGGTACTATCATTTCACTCTCAGCTCTTTTTATCCTCTATGAAGCGATCTCAAAGCTCATATATCCACGAGATATGGAGTTTGTAACCGCTAGTATAGCTGTTATGATCATCTCCATCATCATAACCACACTGTTAGTTTTTTACCTAAATAGAGTTGCCAAAAAAACTGACAATATGGTCATCAAAGCTGACGCTCTGCACTACAAAACCGACATAGTCTCAAACGCTATCATCTTGCTTTCACTCATCTTAGTGAGTGCCACAGGCTATGAGGTGATCGATGCACTGCTAGGATTTGCGATCGCTATCTATATGATCTACTCCGCCTACCCTCTTGTAAAAGAGGGAGTTTTGATGCTACTAGATGCCGCACTAGATCCAGCAGAGATCAAGACGATCACAGATATACTAGATGCCAACCCGCAAACCGCCAACTACCACCATCTACAAACTAGAGAGTCCGCCTCTCATATATTTGTCTCGGTTCATATAGTCTTTAATGTCAGTACCTCTTTATATGACGCTCACCTCGTCTGCGACAAAGCGGAGCTTGCCATCAAAAAGGCATTTGTGGGCAAAAAAGTTCATATCCTCATACATATGGATCCATACGATGACTCGCAGATCAATGATCTTGAGGATCTCTACTAAGATCTACTCGCTAGCTTCGCCAACCTCGCCTAGTATCTCCTCAAACTGTTCTTGAGCAGTATGAAGCACGCTTATAGCCTCATCTGAGCTTATAGCCGCACTTGCGATCCAGTTATATACCGATGGAAACTGCAACACGATCTTATCTTCTCCACTCTTTTTATAGATGGCGAGTGCACAAGGTGCAAATGCCGACGCTTCAGGATTACTTAGAGCCACTGTATAGATAACAGGTAGCTTACAAACAGATATGGTTTTATAAAAGTCAAACCCATCTACTCTATCGCCTAAATCAAAGCTAGCAGGTGAGACAAACCCATTTACACTAAACCCACCATTTAGCAAAAACAGTAGATCATCTAGCTCCATCTCACCATCTGCCTCATACCTTGTTATAAGTGGCTCTTCAACTGCGATCGGCTCGCTTGCGTATCTCTTTTTTGCACCCGCAAAAGTCACACTCGCTTGCATTTTGCTACTTAGCTCATCAACCAAAGCATCATCTACACCTGAGATCTTCCTAAGAGCATCACCGCTTAGCATACTTAGATGAAGCGTATCTTCACCCTTTGCTTGGTAGATCCCAACTCCAACAGGTGTAAAAACTCCAAACTCCGCATGCTTTGTGACAAGCTCCTCACTTATACTCTCATGAAACACCCCCAAAAGCGTAAAGATCTCATACTCGCTCTTTTCAAACTGCTTCACAAAAGCCCCAACCATCTCGCTATCTACTACCACTCCAAAACCATTTTTGACAAATGCTCTTTGTACATCGCTAGCACTTATGCTTCGATTGGCATTTGGTATATCAAAGACTATAAGATCACCCTTTGCAAACAGAGCACTACTCAAAAACAGCATCAAAACAACATAAACAACTCTCATAACAACCTCCTTATGGAACTATATAGATCCAACCCTCTTTTACTCTCTCTGCTATCTCAACTATGCCCGCAGTTACCACCTCTGTACCCTCGATCAGCTCATCTTTGCTTATCTTTTTGGTATCCATAGTGTTTTGACACGCATAAAACTCCACATCTAAAAGCATCAACGCCTTAACCCTTAAGGCGATCTCTTTGTGCTTTTTCAGCACCGCATCTATGCCGTGATAGTAGGCAACTATACGCATTTTTACATTTTCTGGTCCATAGTACTTTAGTACATTATTCATAGAGCTAAGCACATGGTTTATCTCTACACTATCAGCACTCTTTATAGGCACGATTATCTGCCTTGGCTCCATTATACTTGGCTCTGGATCGGCGAAAACAGTCTCACCGATGAGCGAAGTTGCAAACAAAAAAAGAATCAAAAAAGCCCTATACATCACTACCTACCTCCGATATCTTTACTAAGATCCATAAAATCCTCCTTGCTCCACGAGCCAGGGATCAGCTTCAACACCTCTTGGTTTTTATCCAAAAAGCAGTAAGATGGCGTCATATTTACATCACAAAAGGGGAGAGAATTTTTGGTATTATGCTTAACTGCGATAAATCGATCCTCGATCCAACGAGAAAGCTCTCTATCTTCAAAGAGCTTATCCATTCTATCGCAGTAGCGGCAACCATCTTTTACATAAACTATCATTATGGGCTTGTTGTTTGCTTGTTGCATCTTATACGCCTCATCTAGCGAAACGAACTCCAACGCACTAAGCAAACTAGCAAACATCAAGATAGATAGTGATGCAACGAGCTTTCTCATTCTCATACTCTAAAACAGATAGTTTAGCTCAAATCTATACTCAAAGTATGAGTCCATATCTTCACCTACATGATCGCCTGCTACTCTATCTTTAAACCTAGCACTAGCAAATCTAGCCCTACCCTCTAACGATGGTGTGATCTTTTTGATTAGATCTATATGGATCACTTTAGAGTCACTCTGAACACCCGCTGCTTGTTTTGCTTCATCAAAATCCTGCACCACATAGCGACCCATCGCCTTAAAGCCATCAACTAGCTTAGCTTTACCAAAGTCATAGCTCACTTCACCCATATAGGCTTTTGTGTCTGCTACCCAGTTTAGTTGAGCCATCGCTCTAGTATATCCACCCGTTGGGAAGCCTCGCCACGGTGCTACTATGTCAGCTTTATCTTGCGTTTTTGAGTAACCCGCAAGTAGCTGAAGTGCATCGTAGTTATATACAAGTCTTGCCATATAAAGAGATGTATCTAGTGTATCATTTCTCTTATATCCTAGATCTGCACCACTATTTGCTAGCTTACCACTAAGTGCAGCACCACCTACTTTTCCACCACCATCATCAAACTGCTTGATGTATCTAACCCCTGGAGTAAGAGTTCCCGCATCACCTAGATCTATCTTGTAGTTTACCTCGCCTATGAGAGTTGAAACCACATCAGGAACCGCTGTATAAGTTAGATCTAGCTTGAGGTTTTTGATGCTTTGATTGCTAATAGCCGCAACTATTAACTTATGGCTTGTATCTTCACCTCTTGCTTTAAAGTTTGCATAACTTAGCCCCTTATGCACACCGTTATCATCGTTTCCATTCCAGTTGTTGCCATTTCCATCACTAAAAGTTAGCACATCGTGAGTGCTCACATGGTCTCTTAACATCTGTTTGTTAAAAACAGCTGCTTTGATGTTTGTCTTTGGTATGTCGTTTGACTCAACGCTCACACCATCAAAGGTATTTGGGATCATTTTAGTATCGTTTGATGCCGTAAGAGCCGACTCAAAAAGTTGTCTTCCTAGCTTAAATGAAGTCTTTGATAGATCATATTGCAGATAAGCTTGGCTTACAACCGCCATATCCCACTTGCCATCTCGCTTAACTCTATCTCTACTGATAGTATCTTTACCAGATCTAATCCAGCTAACCTCATCTTTGTTACCTCTTACATCACTAAATGGCGACTTTGTGTAGTTTGCACCCACTGTTGCACTCACTCCATTTAGCTTTGCAGTTTTGTAAACCATAGATCCACCTAGCCCCAGAGCTGTATGATCCTCTTTTCTATGTTCGTAGTCCCATCTAAAGAAGTTAGCTCTAAGCCTTCCATAAACCATACCCTCGCTAAACATCTCACTGATACTATCCACGCTACTAGGAAGCTTGTTGTACTTAATGTTATAGTTACCCATAAGGGTTGCTTTTGGCTCTTCAGCATGAAGTGCCGATGAAACAAGAAAGGCAGCAATCGCCACCATACTTAAGTTTATACTCTTCATTATATAATCCTTTGCTATTAGCAACTTTTATCTTTTGTTGGACATCCACAACCATAATCGAGCACTTTTACATTGCCCTCGTTGCTGACATCAACTACTTTTTTCCTCTTTATATAGTCTCGTACCACATCATAGATCGCTCTAGTTTTGCTCTCTTGAAGATTTGTGCCAGCATTTTGCAAGTTTCCACCCCACGATGAAACTATATAAGTTCTGTTTTTATCGATTGGTTTACCCCCTACTTTTAGATTTGATATTCGCTTGCCATTTTCGCCGCCCACCATTATATCATAGGTGATACCACCAAGCCTGCTCATATCTCCCCCTTGCTGATAGAGAGGATTTTCGTTAAAAACATTATCTGCAATATCCTCTAAGAGGTTCGCAATTTTATCACCCTTTAGCTCAAAAGTATAGACATCTGGGTATGTGATCCCACACATCTCATAAACATTCTCCATCAATATATCTTCGCCCGCAAGCACGGTCGTTCCCCATCTATACCCAGGAGTAAATGAGACATCGCACTTCATCTCGTCCATGATCGCATCATTTATGAGCTGATCAAATGTTGAGAAGAATGTATCTCTTTTGTAGAGTATGTTTTTGGTTTTGCCCAAAACCTCATTCATCTCTTTTGCATAAGGTGCATATAGCTCCTCTATGAGTTTTAGCCCCTCTTTATCAGCTGGTATGATGTTTGAAGCGATCGGCACTAGCTTATACTCATAACCTTTTAGTTTACCATCTTTGATATCTAGATCTAGTCTGCCTATATACTTGCCATGGCTTCCTGCTATGACGATGACGGTATCATTTACTACTGTTGGCTTAGGCGATGGATCGTGAGTGTGACCACTTAGTATAAAGTCGATCCCTTTTACTCGCTTAGCGATCTCTTGATCCACACTAAAACCATCATGAGATAGCATCACCACACAATCAACCTCATGCTCTTCTCTTAGCTCATCAACTTTCTCTTGAAGCTCCTCTATGCGAAGCCCAAAGCTCCAACCCATAGTAAACTCTTTTGGGTTGGCAGTTGAAGTAAATGGAAACGCCTGCCCCACGATCCCAATCTTTGCTCCACCTATCTCTTTTATGGTGTATGGTGGGAAGATCAGCTCCTCGAACTCGTCGCTAAACTGATCATCACCTACGATATTTTGAGCGATAAACTCAGCATCTAGCATCTCTACTAGCTCACGAACTCGCTCTTTACCATAGGTAAACTCCCAGTGTCCAACCATCACATCGACGCCTAAGTAGTTTTGAGCCTTAACGATCGCCTCACCTCTACTCTTTAGTGCCACACCTGTACCTTGCCATGTATCGCCTGAGTCTAAAAAGAGTACATTCTCTTTGCCTCGCATCTTTTTTACATGATCTATATAGGTCTTCATATGAGCCACACCACCCATCTTACCAAACTTCTTAGCTAGTGCCTCAAAGTCTATGTGAGTATCAAAGTAGGCATCTAAGCTACTAGGCTCAAGCCCGTAGTGCTTTGCAAAGGTCTCCCCACACATAAACCCAGGAGTACCCACAAGGTTTGGTGCAGAGATAAGAGTTGATGGCTCTCTCCAGTAGAGTGGCTTTAAGTGAGCGTGCATATCACACATATGCAAAAGCGTTATGTTGCCTCTCTCCTTAAAACTATATATATCTTTTACCGAAATATCCGATATCTTTATGGGATCTGCTTTGATATTTGTCGCCGCACCAATCCCCAAGATAGCACATATGTGCATAAAATCTCGTCTTGAAACTTCCACAACTTCTCCTTATCTCTTAAGCCCTGGAACAGCCATGGTTGCACCCTTAGCCTCATGGGTAAAGTAAACCTCTAAAGCTGTCATCTCTTTAGATCCTAGTGGGATCACTGCTAGTAGAGCGTTATTCATACACCCTTGAAAACGCTCTTGAAGCGTAAACATATTTGACATAGTCATTCTATAAGCTGGCCAAGTCGCAGCAGAAGCGTTACCTTTTGCCGAGATATCTGGCAG
Organism: Sulfuricurvum sp.; assembly: GCA_041669045.1. Classification (GTDB taxonomy): domain Bacteria; phylum Campylobacterota; class Campylobacteria; order Campylobacterales; family Sulfurimonadaceae; genus JBAYBZ01. The sequence continues at coordinate 62,918 of JBAYBZ010000003.1, forward strand.
AGGTTGAGTTCTAAGGATCGTATTTACCACATCTGGATTGTGGCAGTTTAGGCACGAAAGCCCTCTTTTACCCCTTCTAGTCTCAAACACCTCTTTACCAAGTGCAAACGCCTTTTTCATATGCTCATTTGCCTCTATGTCGATGTTTATCTCCTCACCATTTGCAAGTGACTTGACATACGAAGACATATCTAGCATCTCTCTGCTTGTGAGCTTATATGGCTTCTCGCCTTTAGTACTCATAAACGCCTGCAACATCTGATCTATGCTCACCACAGAGCCGATGTTTTTCATATAGCGAGGAAAACCTGCTATATACTTTGGTAGATCATCTTCACTAAGTGCTAAAAACTTAGCAAGTTCACCCTCTCCGCCAAGAGATCCCAAAAGCTCCTCACCATTTGCTATGATCATATCAGCTGGGTTATTCTCTAAAAGCTCCTCATACAAAGCTCTATCGGCATCACTCATAGCAAACTGCTCTGATGCCATTAAAGAGCTTGCCAAAACAAGCGATAAAACTACCCCATAAACTCTCTTCATAGCTTATCCTTTTGGTTTGATCTGTTTGCTAACCTCTGCTGTTTTACCTGTATCATCAGCTAAAGTTATCTTTATATCACCCTCGCCATCAACTTTTAAGTATGTTGTTAGCACTGGGTTAGTGGATACTGTCTCCCACACGCTCATCTGTGTAAAAACTGCACCTTTATACTCAAACTTTACATCTTTGATGTAGTTCATAGGCACAAGCTCACCTGTCTTTTTGTCCTTTCTACTTCCCGTCTCCATTGGGTGCATAGCCATTAGACTCACTTTTATAACATCACCGTTTTTAAACTTATCTGGTTTTACTTTGATCATCGCTTTCATTTTGTTCTCCTTAGCTTTTTATCTCTATTTTTCTCAACCACACCCGCCGATGGTCACTTTGATGTTTTGTGTCGCCATCAAAAACTCACCGTTACTAAGCTCTGCTATTGCTACTACATCTTGAGTCTCACCTAGTTTTATCCTAGTTGAGAGCATCGCCTTACCATTTGCAGGCGTCAAAAACGCATCTAAACAACGGCTATTTGCATTTTTGCTAGCTAGTATATGCAGTGACTTCACATAGTCACTACTACTCATTGGGCTATCTACTTCAATAGTTACTGGCACAACCGCACCATTTTCTGCTATCTCTGGAGCTTTTAGCTTCATCTTTTTTGAAGCAACTGCCTCTTTACCGCCCGTTATCGCCTTTAGAGCTGCATCGTAAGTGAGTGCGTTTGAAGCAGGAGCTGCAAAACTTACACTCGGTAGCAGTGCCAAACTCGCTGCACTTACGCCTACACCTTTTATAAAATCTCTTCTTAACATCTCATCTCCTTTTATTTAACTGAAATAACATATGATGTAATCTCGCAAATCTCTTTTGGACTAAAGAGCTTTGTTGTTAGATTTACTGTCATATTGGTGTGTGCATTATCGACCCGCGGATCTGCGATCTTCTCATAGACATACTCCGCATCTCGCACGCCTGAGCCTATGTAGATCTCACTATATTTGCTTAGATCTGGCCCCACATTTCCGCCACCAACTGCACCCTCGATGTTGTGACAAGCCACACAGTTGCCAAGCTGTTTTACCTTACCCTTAGCATCAGTTTTGCTCATACCCTCTGGCAAAGCACCTTTTGCTGCACCTACATTTAAGTTGTGAAATATATATTTGCCTCTAGCTATCGCCTTTGCGTCCGTAGTTATGCACCCTGTTGGCATACTATTTTTCACATATGGCGGTAGCAAGTCTGCTTGTATAATCTTAGATGCGTCTGGAACTTCTATGACACTACTAAGATCAGCCGCTAACAAAGATACGCCTAAGCACATAGAGGCGATTAAACCCTGCTTCATATCCTCTCCTTTATGAATTACAAACAGAGATTAACAGCTAAGTATAAAATGAGTGTAAAATATGTAGGGTTTTAGTTAAATGTGGTGATATTTTTGGGAAATGTGTAGTAAAAAGAGGCTCCATTGTTGGGTTTTGAGTCGATTTGTACTTTTATATTTTCTCTTTGTATGATGGTTCTGACTATATTTAGCCCGATCCCAAGCCCGCCAACTTGCTTACTCTCTCTATAATAGCGATCAAAGATCTTCTCTGTATCATCGATACCAATGCCTTGATCTTTGAAGTAGATCTGACACTCACCACTAGGAGTAAGCCTTGAGCCAACCTCGATGCTTTGGTTCTCAAACGAGTACTTAATGGCGTTTGAGATGCTATTATCCACCACTCTTTGGAGCTGTTTTGCATTCATATAGATCTTAGCACAACACTCGCAACTCTTGATGATACTAATCCCCTTAAGTGTTGCCACCTCTTCAAAGTACTCCACTCTATCACTAAGAAAGTCACAAAGATCTACCTCTTCTGGCTTTAGCTCCACAAGATCATGTTTGATGAGATAGTCCATATCGTTGTAGATATTTGCAAGTACCTTTGCGGAGGCTTTTATGCGTTGTAGGTGCTTGTTTGTGCCATACTTTCGGTTATATAGATCTACATTTATGTTGATGATGGCAAGTGGGGTGTTGATCTCATGCATTGAGTCTTTTATGAAGTTATCTAGCTTTTTGTTCACCTCCGCAAAAGGTCTAGCAAAGCGATCTAAAAATAGCACGCTTAGCAAAAAGACCACCGCCACGATGCTAAGAAGTATAAGAAGCACCTGCTCATACACCTCATAGTAGGAGATCCTATTTTCTACTATGAGATACTTAGCATCAAAGTATCTATCCTCTGGCAAGGTTGTCACATAGTATGCTCTTTGCTTCTCTACACTATAACCGTTTTTAAAAAAGCTTGGCTCCTCAGTTAGAAGTGAGAAGATCCTCTTACCTCTCACATCATAAAGCCCAGATCTAAAACTACTAAAGCGTGGATACTTAAAGTACTCATCTGCACTGTTGTGCTCATTTATAGCCTTTAGCACAAGTGCAGTATTTCTCACAAGCTCTTGCTCATTTTTGATCTTATATAGCTCTTTTAGATGGAGTGAGTAGACCATCAAAGGCACTAAAAGTATGATAGTTACAAGAGCTGTGTATGCGTATGCGTACGAAACTGCGTAGTCACTTTTTTTCAACTATATATCCTAAACCGCGTCTATTTTGGATCACATTTAGTGGCAATTTTTTGCTAATATTGTTGATCTGTACCCTTATGGTCGCAGGCTCTACATAGTCTCCCCACACCTCATTTTGAAGCATCTCCATAGAGACTGTACTATTTATATTTTTTATGAGTAGCTCAAAGATATCTCGCTCCATCTTTCGTAGCACTATCTCCTTGCCACTAAGAGTAAGTAACCCCTTTAGCATATCATACTTTAGATCACCACCTAGATCTACTATCTCCTCGCTCTCCATATAGTAACTCTTTAGTGCTTGTCTGATACGAAGCTCAAGCTCCAAAAGCTCAAAAGGCTTTTTTATGTAGTCGCAACACCCCTTTTTATACCCCTCTTCTAAGCTTGTTATATCTACCATCGAGGTCAAAAATATAGCTGGCATCTTAAGACCATCTCGCCTCACACTCTGCAAAAGCTCAAACCCACTCATAGATGGTGTGTTTACATCAAGTATGAGCAGATCATAGCTCTTTTGATGCAGTGCATCATACGCCATAAGCCCATCACTAAACTCATCTACCTCATACTCAAGATCTTCTAAAAACTCTTTTACGCTTACCCTTAGTAGCATCTCATCTTCAAGTAGTAGTATTCTCATTTTATCTTAGCATCTACCTTTTTTTTGATTTTTTGCTCAAGCATTAGATCTACTAGCTCACTCTTGGTGTAGCTCTCTAGCTTATCTCTTAGAGCGTTTGTATAATCCTCTCTTAAGTAGATAGGCGAGGCGTCTCTTAGATATCTTAGCGAGTCAATATCGAGCAGATCTACGCTCTTTGCAAACTCCTCTTGTTTTAGATCCTCATAGAGCTCATTTTTAGCAAACACTCCCAAAAATGTACTCTGCTCATCTTGGATCTTAAAAAACTTCAAGTACTTATCACTTAGCACAAAGACAAACGCCCCTATGCTCTCGCCACTCTGGTTTTTCATATTTTCATAAAATATATACTTGCCATCTACCTTTGTTATCCTGCTCTGTTTTAGCTCAGCTAGATCAGCTTTAGCCAAAAGTGCAAGGTTTAGACTGTTGTAGTTTCTATTTGCTAGCACATAGTCACCAACTAGCTCATTGCTGTGCATAAACACCGCTATATCATAAAAGCGATCGTCCATTAACACATAGAGATCAACACCCATCTTTTTAAAAAACTCTGTGATCTCATCAAAAAAGCCTATGATCTCCACAAAACCGATGATGTTTGAATCTTTTATGATAGGAACTGTGGTTTTTATGCTAAGCATTCGCCCCGTCTCGATAGAGGAGCGTGGAGAGTAGTGCTCTTTGAAGTAGAGCAGATCACTTCTATAATCCTCTAGTGGCATACCCGCATAGACATCGTCCCAACTTCTAGCAAATATATGATAATCATCAGTGAGGATCTGCACCTTTATATCTCTAGCGGTGTACTTTTGGATCTCCTTTGTAAGCCCTGAGAGAAGCTTATAGCCTAGATCTTCATCGCTGTTGTCAAGTGCTTCTATGATCGAGATATCTTTTGCTATAAGTATAGCTGTCTCAAGAGCGTTAGTCTTTTGCTTTTTGATCTCTTGATCAAGAGCTAGAGAGATGCGATCTAGTACATATAGCACATTTTGTTCACCTTGAATCCTCTTTAGGTAGAAGATAGATGATAGTATAAGCACTACGATCGAGACTAAAAGATAGATCTTCTTACTTAACATCAGCGAGTTATATTAGTTAATCGGCACAAAAGCGTATCCATCATTTTGAGCATCTATTAGCCCTATCATCGCATTTGGAATACTCTTTACCACATCTAAGACATTATCTTTTGCTATCTTTCTAGCTTCCATGCCCTGCTTGCACATAAGTAGCTCTACCTTATAGGTGCTAACAAGTGAGGTTATCCTTTTTTGAATCTCACTTAAATCTGCTATCTTGCTACCTTTGTAGCTCGTCTTTGCTAGATCTTTGATGAAAAACTTGTAGGCATCACCATGGATCACCACTATAACATCTAGCTCCTCAAACTTACCCTCATAGTAGCTAGCGTTATGAGCAACCCCTTTTAAAAACCTTGACTCAAACTTTGCCAAATCCCCAGTCACTAGGTCAAAGACCACCTTTTTAGTCCCACCCTCGCTAGCTACAAGTGAGCTAAGAAGCATAAAACATATCAGTACAATTTTTCTCATAACGCCTCCTTTAGAAAAACTTACTAACAATTATACACCATAGCTCTTGTTACTTTGTGTTAAAACCTCTTTGTTGCTATCTGCTTAAGTGTTTTTTGACTCATCTCATCAAGCTCTATGGCGATAGACTCTATCTCTTTTGCACTATTTGCGTTGTTGGTTGTGGCTTTGTCGATCTCAACGATAGATCTAGTCGCACCATTTATATCTTCAACTCTAAGGTTCATCTCATCACCTATCTGCACCACCGCTTGAGCAAGAGTTTCGACATTTATATTGATCTCGCTAAGAGACTTTTGAGTATTTTCTGCTAGCTTTCGCACCTCATCAGCTACCACTGCAAAACCTCTACCATGCTCACCCGCCCTTGCTGCTTCGATCGCAGCATTAAGAGCAAGCAAGTTTGTCTGATCAGCAATATCAGAGATCACCTCTATGACCATTTTTATATCATTTGACTGCTCCACAACAGACTTAGTTTTGTGCGAAACATCTTCTATGGCTTGGTTTGTACTCTCCATCACTTTAGTTAGAGACTGCAACATCGACGCCTGTTTAAGCGACTCATCACTAAGGCAGAGCATCTTATCTTTTAGCATTACCGACTTAGCAGATAGCTCATTTGCACTAGAGTTAGACTCTTTTAGCATCTGCACGATCGTCTCACCGACGCTATTTAGTGCAAGTGCGATCTTGCCATCATCACCATCTATCCGCTTTGTAAAGTCAGACTCTTTAAAGGTATCCATCGTGCTTACTAGCAGGTTTAGATCACTACATATACTGTGTTGGAGCGAGCCTAACATCTTGTTGATGTTATCTTTTAGCTCCGCTAGAGCGTAGTTGTTGGTCTCTTCGCTTACACTAGTTTTCAAGCAACCTCTATGGATCTCATCAACCACTCGCTTCACATCAGCGATGAGCCTTTTATCACTCTCAATACTAGCTTCACTCTTTTTGATGTTCTCATCAACCACCCTAGGCATCGCACCTATCTCATCATCACTATCTATACCGATGAGTTTTGCTTCCTTGCTCTCTTTGTTTAGGTATCTAAAGAACTCTAAAAGCCCATACTCAAACTCTTTTAGCGGGTTTAAGATCACATTTTTGATAGTTAGTAGGATCATCACAGTTAGTATCACTATAAGTAGCACAGTAAGAGCTAAGGCACTTCCTATGATGCTGCTTGCTTGATCTATGGTAGTATCAACATCGCTTCTTGCAGCACCTAAGAGATAGATCCCTATATCTTTACCCTCAAAATCCTTGATGGTCTCATAAGTGTAGAAATAGTCATCATCAAGCAGATATCTGTTTGATAGTAGATCTTTTATGTTTAGCTTTTTTACACTTGCTAAAAACTTCTCATCAACCGCATTTTGGCTAAGCACAAAACTATGCACCCTCTTAGAGTTATCACCAATTGTTGCTAGATCTACCATATTGTCATTCATAAGCACCAAACAGTGCTCTTTTTGAGCCAAAAACTGCTTAGAAACCGAGTCAAACCCCTGCATAAACTCGATAGATCCAAGATACTCTCCATCACTCACAATAGGTGCTATACCTCTAAGAGTAAGCCCAACGATCCCCACCTCTATGGCACTTAGTGGCTTTTTATCTTGTTTGACTCTATTTATAGTGTGTCTAAAACTACTCAGATCATCACCATACTTATCTAAGCTCCAAACTCTCACAAAAGATCTAACATTACGATCATGTATATGGATCTTTATGTTTTTGTAGTTTGTGTCATCTTTATACTTTTGCCCTAGATGAAGCATAGCTTTGATCGCTACTGCTCTATCATTGTTAGCAAGTGCCTCTATGACTTTAGAGTCATTGGCAATCGCCACAGCATTAGTAACACCGATGTCAAACTTACTTTGAAGTCTATCTGTTACCTTTTGAACAAGTGATAACTCTATGTTTTTATGAGTGGAGGTGACTATGTCAGATCTTAAGTAGCTTAGTATAAAAAACGCTACCACCAATAGTACGAGTGTTACAATGACCACCAAAGTGGTGATCTTTTTTCCGATTGAGGCTTTCATCGCCTCTCCTTATGAAAAATCCTGCCAAATGCTAGATGTAAGCCTACATTCATCATTGATTACTGCCTTGATTTAGAGTGCTTTAGTGACACAATGTTCACTAAAACTTATAGTAAAATCTTAGCATTAATCCTTTGAAAAACTACTTGACTGTTATCATTTTTGATAAAATTAACAACTATTTGGCAAACTCAACAGCTCTGGACTCTCTTATGACGCTAACTTTGATCTCCCCTGGGTACTGCACTTTTTGCTCAATCTCGCCTGCGATCTCTTTAGCCAAAAGTACCGATTCATCATCATTTATGAGTGTTGCATTTACGATAACACGCACCTCACGACCAGCATTTATCGCATAAGCTTGCTTGACGCCATTATGATCTAGTGCTATTTGCTCTATCTCACTAACTCGCTTCAAAAAGCTCTCAAGCACCTCTCTTCTAGCTCCTGGACGAGCAGCAGAGAGTGCATCAGCTGCACAAACCGCCCCACACTCCACAGAGAGGATCTCCTCATAACCGTGGTGGGCATAGATGGCATTAATAACTGCTTCATGCTCATTGTAACGGTTACAAATAGTAGCTCCTAGCTCCACATGGTTGCCATTGCTATCATATGTTAGTGCCTTGCCTATATCATGCAAAAGCCCTGCTCTTTTGGCAAGCTTCACATCTCCACCCATCTCCGCTGCCATAATCCCCGCTAAATGTGCCACTTCAAGAGTGTGTGCTAGTGCATTTTGACCATAACTCGCACGGTAGCGAAGCTTACCTATGAGTCTAACAAGCTCTGGGTGCATAACACCAATACCTAGATCAGCAACCACCTCTTCGCCTTCATTTAGCACCTCTTGATCAAACTCATCGCACACTTTTTTGTAGATCTCTTCGATGCGTGCAGGTTGAATCCGACCATCTTCTATGAGTTGCTCTAGCGTCTTAACCGCGATGGCTCGTCTATAAAGGTTAAAACAGCTCACCGTTATAGCATTTGGCGTATCATCTATGATGATATCAACCCCCAAAAGCGTCTCAAGGGTTTTTATATTTCGCCCCTCTTTACCGATGATGCGACCCTTTAGCTCATCACTATTTAGATGAACAGTATCACTAAGTCTCTCTTGTGCAAACTCCCCTGCGTAGCGACTTGTAGCTTGAGCTAGTATATAGTTGGCTTTACGCTTTGCCTCATCTCTCGCCTCATTTTCATACTTCCTAACTATATGAGCGATCTCTGATCTTGAACTCTCCTCGATCTTATCAAGTAGTAGTTTTTTTGCTTCACTTTTTGTTAGTCCAGCACAGTTTTCGATGGAGTGAACCATCTCCTCTATCTTATCTTCATAGCGTTTTTTTAGTAGATCTAGTGATCTCTCATTTCTTTGTAGATCAATCTTTTTTGCCTTCATTATGGCATTTTCTTCGCTAAGCCTACTCTCTTCACTAAGCTTAAAACGCTTAAAAGATAGCTCTTTTTTACCAAGCTCCTCTTCTCTTGTTTCAAGCGAAGCTTTTGCTCTATCTTTTGCACTCTCATAGAGCTTTTTTGCCTCATGCTCTATCTCTTGTGACTTAAGATTTGCTTTGTGCAGAAGTAGTTGTGCCTCATTCTCTATGGCACTTGCTTGTGCTTTTGCCTTTTCGACATAGATGTCGAAGTTTATGCTTGTGATCTTTTTAGAAATGAAATAACCAACAAATCCACTAATCGCGGCCGCTGAGCCACCAATTAGTACTTCGTTTAGCATGTTCTCTTCTTTCTTTGTTGAAGCTATGGAGTCTGTTTTGTAGAACCAAATGTGGTGTTACTATGAGATCACTTTGTATGTCATACCCATCGCACACCGCACTTTGGGTGTAGCAGAGCCTAGGTTGAACAAATATGGTAAAGGGTCTTTTTTTTAGCTTTTCAAAGAACCGATCATACATTCCCTTACCAAATCCAACTCTTTTTAGTTGGCGATCTACCCCTACAACTGGAACAATAGCTATATCAACTTTATTTATACTTTTTAAACTCTTGCCCGCTTCAAATATTCCAAACTTACTCTTTCTTAGCGGTAGCCTATATGGTACCATTTTAAAACTTTTACCTTGCATAAATGGTGAGTAGATTCTATTATTTTTACGCAAAAATTTTAGCGTTTTTGATATATCTGCCTCAAACCCAAGCGAATGATAGAGTAAGATACGACGGTTTTTTACACCTTGCAACTGCTTTTGCAAAGCACGATTTAGCTTCATATCTCTCACTTTTAGTTCATAGTGACTAAGAGATCGCATCTTTTTTAAGCAACTGTGTCTAAAATCATCTTTACTAAGAGGCATATAAAATCTTTATAGCTATAATTTCAAACCATTTTACATTATTAAGGCAAAAATATGAATAAATCCCCTCTCATACTTCTTCTAGCTACCATAACGCTCCTTTTTACGGGTTGTTCGGGCGAGAAAAAAGAGACAAAAACCACCTCAAGTGAGATCATCTCTAAAAAAGAGTACGCCATCTCTGGACTTGATGCAAGTGATCTGCTCATAAAACAGGAACAAAACGGCTTTATCATCGATGGCACAAGAGAGAAAATAGTGCTTTTTGACATTTTTGCCACTTGGTGTCCACCTTGTAGAGCTGGGGCGAAAAACCTAAGCTCACTTCAAGCAAAATACCCTGATGATCTCGTAGTCATCGGACTTAGCATAGAAGAGGAGATAGAAAAACAGAAGCTTCAAGACTTCGCAAAAGAGTATGAGGCATCATACTTTATAGCTCACTCTCCTCAAACTAAAAACCTTGTCTATGATGTGGTCAAGAGCCTAAAAGTAGGGCCAAAGTACCCGATTCCGCTCATGGCACTATATAAAGATGGCAAGCTCATCAACTACTACTCTGGTGCAACACAAGAGGAGTTTATAGAAAGCGATATCAAAAACGCTTTAGATGAGAAGTAAAAGGGCTAAGGAGTAGAGATGTTTGGCTTTATCAAAAAATCACTTCAAAAGACCGCAGAGGCGATTAGATCTGTTGTCCCAAACAAGGCAGACTCATTTAGCAAAGAGGAGATCGAGGAGATACTACTTGAGAGCGATGTGGAGTATGATCTAGTTGAAGAGATCATCAGATCCATAGACGCTAGCAGAGTAAATCGCCCTACTCTTAGAAACAGGCTTCTAGCTACCTTTAGCGACGCCCCAAAGCAAGTAGATGGTGCAAAACCATTTGTAGATCTCATCATTGGTGTAAATGGTGCTGGCAAAACCACCACCATAGCAAAGCTTGCTTCACACTACAAAAATGAGGGCAAAAAGGTGATCCTTGGAGCGGGTGACACCTTTAGAGCAGCGGCGATTGAGCAACTAAGCTTATGGGCAACGAAGCTAGATCTACCCATCATCGCCACAAAACAGGGGCATGATAGCTCCGCAGTAGCGTATGACACCATAGACTCCGCCAAAGCTAGAGGCTTTGATCACGCCATCATCGACACTGCTGGCAGACTTCACACACAAGTAAACCTCGCAAATGAGCTAAAAAAGATCGTTCGCATCTGCGACAAAGCACAAAGTGGAGCACCACATAGAAAGATACTAATCATCGATGGTACGCAAGGCAACTCCGCCATAGAGCAGGCAAAAGCATTTGATGATATGGTAGGAGTTAGTGGGATCATCATCACCAAACTTGATGGTACTGCAAAAGGTGGAAGCGTCTTTAGCATATCTAGTAAACTTAAGCTTCCTATCTACTTTATAGGTGTTGGCGAGGGTGAAAACGACCTTGTGAAGTTTGACAAAGAGGAGTTTGTAGACTCACTGCTTGATGCCATCTACAACTAAGGCTTTTTTGAGATCATCATCAAACCATCGGTTGTTGCGTAGTGCTTCAGATGCTAAGTAGTCATAAACAAGTAGACGACTCTCAAGAGCATCATCTCTGCACGATCCATCAACTACCCGCTCTAAACTATGGTAGAGATGGCACTTATCATCTATGCCCACAAGCAGTGAACCCATAACCGCTAGAGCAAACGACTCCTTTTTACGCAGAAGTGACTCACCCATCGCAGAGTAGTAGCCACTAAAACCTAGCAGATCTACAACCGTTGGGAGTATATCTAGCTGTGATGCGATGGTATCAACCTCTGCGGGCTTGATGATATGCGGAGCGTAGATAAGCAGAGGTACTCTTAGAGCATCATCAAGCTGTTCGTGACGCTTTTTGCCAATGCCATAAGCACCAAGCGGGTGATCAGCGGTTATGATAAAGACACTCCTCTCAAACCATGGCTCTTTGCTAGCTTTTGAGATAAACTCACCTAGTGCATAGTCTGAGTAGTAAAGAGTGTTTAAAAAGCCCGCTTCACCATTTGGATCATGCGGATACTTCTCAAACTTTTTGCCCACATATGTGTATGGCACATGCGTAGTTCCTGTAAAAACAAACCCCATAAAAGGCTCTTTTACGCCAGAGAGCTTCTGCTCAAAGAGATCTAGAGTTTCATAGTCCCAACCAAAACGAGGCTCACTAGAAGCGGGATAGTCAAGCTTGATGGTGATATCTTCTTTGCCATAGTAGTGATCATATCCTGCGGTTTTTGCCACCGCATCGACCTTAAATGATTTGCGATTTGAACTCTGCACGAAAACCGTCTCATAGCCCATTTTGCTCGCGATATCACCTACACCTAAGATCTCGCTTCTCTCAAGTCCATAGCCAAGCACCTCTTGATAAGGCAGTGGTGCGATCGAGGCTAAAATACTCTGCAACCCATCGATACTGCGTTGTGCACCAGAGTAGGCTCGCTTAAAAACTAAACTTTTGGAGATGATCGCATCTAAGTTTGGAGTAACCCCATAACTGCCTCCTGCTAAGGCGTCTATATATTTGTAACTCCAGCTCTCTAGTGCTATAATGATCACATTATATCCCGTTGGCTCTAGGTTTGAGTGCTTCAAAAATGGCATACCATCATCTACGCTAAAAAGTCCCCAACTCTTTTTTGCCTCTGCTAACATCGCATCGTTTGGTTTTTGGCGTTTTTTGCTCTTAGTTTTTTTGCTTTTGGCTATACTAAAGAGCGGGTTTATAGCAAGGTTGCCAACTCTTTGATCATCTTGTTCAAACGCTGTTATGATCCCCATAGGTTGCCCACGATCAACACTGCCTCTAATCCCAAGCACCATAAGAGCCACAGCACCTACAAAGAGTAGTATCGATGGCGTTTGCTTGAGTGGCTTAAACTCCTTTGGCACAACATACTTAAGCAGATAAACAGATGTTAGCAAAAGCACTATAAGCAGTAGCAAAGCGGGCATATAGCTACTAAAAGCTAGATCTATAAGCAGATCTACATCATCACTCATACTCCAAAACTCTCGCCCCATATGGCGTTTGACATAGCCAAAGTAGATAGTATTTGTCGCTTGAACCATACCCATAAAAAAGAGCATAAGTGTTGATAGTATAGCCATAGCGTGTACAAATCTGTAACGATCAAACACTCTGTGTGGCAGAGCAAGAAGCACTATAAAGGGCGAGAGGAGCAGTAGCGAAATAGAGAGATCAAAGCGAAGCCCGATCCAAAAAGCAAGCAAGATATCCTCTAGTGTCATAGCACCAAAATAGTCGGTATAGATGTAGTAAAGAGCGGTACGAAAAAGTAGCTGTAAAACAAGTGCAACAAGCAGTAGTTTTAGTATAAAGTAGAGTCTTGTACTCATCGCATCTCGTTATGTTTTTGACATAGTAGTACTTTTTGATAATGCAATGGATAACAGGGTGGATTACCACAACCACAAAAAAGCTTAGCCAGAGAAATTTGCTCCCTCTGGCGTACTAGATCACCCCTCTTCTCTACCCTTTTTGGTGAGTTTTGAGATGAGTATATAAAACATCGGTATAAACACGATAGCTAAAAATGTTGCACTAAGCATTCCGCCCACAACACCCGTACCGATGGAGTGTTTACTTGAAGCTCCCGCACCGCTACTTATGGCAAGTGGAAGTACTCCGATCGTAAATGCAAGCGAAGTCATAATAATAGGGCGAAGTCTAACCTTAAATGCCTCGATCGCAGATCCATACAGATCAAACCCTTCATGGCGTTTTTGTAGTGCAAACTCCACTATAAGGATCGCATTTTTAGCCGCAAGCCCCGCTAGCACAAGTAGTCCGATCTGGAAGTAGATGTCATTATCTAGCCCTCTCTCATTTGTGGCGATAATCGCACCAAATATCGCAAAAGGTACTGCCAAAACAACCGATGCAGGCAAGATCCATCTCTCATAGAGTGCACTTAGTATGAGATACAAAAAGACGATCCCAAACGCAAATGCTAAAAAGGAGCTTCCACCAACTTGCTTCTCTTGATACGCCGTACCAACCCAGCTGATAGTATAGCCATCTGGAAGCACCTCTTTTGCCACCTCTTCTATCGCTTTTATAGAGTCTCCAGAGCTATATCCCGCCTTTGGTTGCCCTGAAACTTTTGCCGCTTGAAAGAGGTTAAACCTCTCGATAACATCAGCTCCTACGGACTTTTCATAGTGTACAAATGCACTAAGAGGAAGCAGATCTCCACTACTAGATCTAACAAAGACATCTTCTAGATCTTCGATCTTTTTTCTAGCTTCATCGCTTGCTTGAACATTTACCTTATATGTCCTACCATAGAGCGAAAAGTCATTGACATAGTAGCTACCAAAAGTGGCATTTATGGTGCTATAAATATCATCTATACTCACCCCTTTTGACTTAGCTTTTTGTACATCAACATCGATCTTGTAGCGAGGCACTGCGGTAGTTAGCGAGTTTCGTACCCCCATTAGCTCCGCCCTCTCATTTCCTTTTGCTACGACCTCATTTGCGATGCGTTCAAGCTCTTCGATGCTTCCACCCGTTCTATCTTGTATATACATATCAAACCCACCCGTGATACTCATACCCATAATCGGTGGCGGAACAACAGCAAAGCTAAACCCTTCACTTGTAGCACCAAGCTGACCCATAAACTTGCCTAGTAGTGCACTTGCGTGCTGATCGCTCCGTGGTCTATCGTCCCAATCATGGAGCTTCACGATGGTTGCTAGTGCGTGCGTTCTCTGTGTAGAGTTAGTAAAGTCAAAACCAGCAAGTGTTATGAGGTTTTTGACATTTGGATCACTTGCAATGATCGCATTTGTCTCCTCTGATAGCTCAAGCGTTCTTGCAAGTGAAGATCCTGGAGGGTTAAAACCAAAGACAAAGATAGTCCCTTGATCCTCATCTGGCACAAGCCCTGTTCTCATCTTACTAAACATATCCCACGAGATAAATACGATCCCACCATAAACCAAAACAGATATAAGCGTAAAACGGATCGCCTGCTTAACTCCAAAAGTGTAAGCCGCAGTTACTTTATCAAAAAAGTAGTTAAACCCTCTTGCAAACGGGTTTGTCACCTCGCCATGCTTGCTCTTTAGTATGCGAACACTAAGCGTTGGTGCAAGCGTAATCGCCACAAAACCAGAGATCGCAACCGACATAGCAATAGTGATGGCAAACTGTCTATACATCTCACCACTAAGTCCACCCATAAACGCCACAGGTATAAAGATGGCACAAAGCACAAGTATGATGGCGATAAGTGCTCCCGTAACCTCCTTCATAGCGATAACTGCAGCTTCATAAGGGCTTTTGCCCTCGTCCATATGCCTCTCAATATTTTCTACAACAATGATAGCATCATCAACCACGATCCCAATAGCAAGAACTAGCCCAAAGAGCGTAAGCAAGTTTATACTAAATCCAAGTGCATACATACCCGCAAACGCCCCAACAATGGAGATAGGAACAGCGATGAGTGGTATAAGTGTAGCTCTCCAACTCTGCAAGAAGACAAACATTATGAGCATAACAAGTAGAAGTGCTTCTGCGAAAGTTTTTACAACCTCTCTGATGGACGCAACGATAAAATCGGTACTATCATAAGGTATAATATAGGTCATATCATCAGGGAAAAATGCACTCGCCTCCTTTAGAGCAACCTTGACTGCATTTGCGGTATCAAGGGCGTTTGCTCCACTTTGCAAAAAGATCCCAATAGGAGCTGATGGCGAGTTGTTGAGCATTGTTTGCACACTATAATCACTCGCACCAAGCTCCACCATAGCAACATCTTTTAGCTTAAGCGAGCTTCCATCTTCATTGGCTCTAATGATGATGTTTGAAAACTGCGAAGGGTCTTCAAAACGGCTTGGAGTTTGAAGCGTGTAGGTGTACATCAGCTTATCTTGTAGTGGTTCTTGAGCCACTTTTCCTGCTGCGTATTGGTAGTTTTGCTCTCTAATAGCAGAGATAACATCAACTGTGGCAAGTGAGTACTTAGAGAGTTTTTGCGGATCTAGCCAGATGCGTATCGAGTAATCTTTAGCTCCAAAGATAGTAGCATCGCCCACACCCTCAACCCTCTTTAGTGTCTCAACAAGGTTTAAAAGTGCGTAGTTTGAGAGAAATAGTGAGTCATGCGTCTTGTTAGGAGATTGAAGCATCGCAAACATCAAAACACTAGGCGATTTCTCATTTACCACAACGCCTTGTCTTTGCACCTGCTCTGGAAGCTGAGCTAACGCTGCTTGAACACGGTTGTTTACATCGATCTTAGCGGAGTCTGCGTCAGTTCCCACCTCAAAAAATATACTAATACTAAGTCTTCCACTATCCTCAGCAGTAGAGTTCATATAGATCATATGTTTTGCACCATTGATCTTCTCTTCTAGCGGAGCTGCAACAGTCTTTGCGATAGTCTCAGTACTCGCTCCTGGGTATGTTGTACTAACTATGATCTGCGGTGGCAAAACCCTTGGATACTGCTCGATGGGTAGGTTCATCATAGCAATAAGCCCACTTAAAAAGATAACGATCGAGAGCACACCCGCAAAAACGGGTCTTTTTATGAAAAATTCTGAGATCATTTTTGACTCTCATCTGCAATGATCTGCACCTTTGTAGCAGGTCGCAGTTTTGCCATATTGCTACGAACGATCTTCTCACCCTCTTTGATCCCGCTTTTTATGACGATCCCGCCACTTACAATCTCACCCACTTCCACAGGACGAGGGTTGATGATCCCATCAGCTCCCACGACAAAGACTATGCTAGCTTGAGCGGTTTTGATCACTGCATTTTCTGGTACAACACTTACATATCCAACGGCGATATTGGAGACTTCAACCTTTGCAAAGTTGCCAACTATCAGCTCACCGCTGCTGTTTTGCACCTTTAGGCGAAAGAGAAGCGTATCGGTCTTTGCGTCCACTGTTGGTGAGATGTAGTCCACCACTGCATCATATTTTTTGCCATCAACTATAAGCTCTTTTTTGGCACTTCCATCTTTGATCTGAGGCAAAACCCTAGCGATATCTGCTTTTGGAAGTGAAAACTCCGCATAGATCGGATCTTGCATAGTTATGGTAGCTAACTTTGTGCCTTTTTCTATGTAAGCACCCTCATAGTTGCTAGTAAGCCCTATAAGCCCGCCGATAGGGGCTTTAATGGTAGTGTAGTCATAGTTTAGCTGAGCACTTTGAAGTGAAGCTTTAGCCTCTGCAAGTGTTGCTTTTGCTGCATCATAAGCAAACCTAGCATTATCCATCTGCTCGGTGCTTATTGCCTCTTTTTTATAAAGAGCAGTAGCACGATTAAAGTCCACTTCAGCTTTATCATAGTTACTTTGAAGCGTTGCAACTCTAGCTTTTGCAACATTTAAAGCTGCTAAGTACTCACTCTGCTCTATCTCATAAAGAAGCTCACCTTGCTTCACCTTAGATCCCTCTTTGAAGCTTCGCTTAGTCAAATAGCCACTCACTCTAGCGATGAGATCTATCTCTTGGTAGGGCTTAAGCACCGCAGGGTAGCTCTTTGCAGTGGTTGTTTCACCATAGCTCACCTCAAACGCCTTAACAGGTAGCGGTGGCATCTGTGCTGGTGCTTTGGCTTGCTCGCCATCAAAACAACCACTTAGTAGTAGTGCACTTAGTAGTGCAACGCTTAGACCTCTATTCATAAATACTCCTTGATATCTTTTCCACTGTGGTAAACTAACTCAGCTTTTTTTAACTCTACATCATACAAAGCTCTCTCATACGCTCTCTTGGCATCTGTTTGCTCACTTAGTGCTTGCAAGTAGGCGACATTATCGACCACCCCACCCTCATAGCGAACCTTTATGAGATCATAAGTAGAAGTCGCCGCATCTAGCGTCGCTTTTGAGGCGTCCACTTTTTGTTTGGCGATCTCAAGAGATCTCTTAGCAAGACGCAGATCTACCTCTGCTTTATGCTTTTCATACTCAAAGAGTGAGTTTTGAGCTAGATACTCAAACTGCTTTGACTCATACTCTTTGCTGATCGAGCCAAAGTCAAGTATATTCCAGCTTGCATTTAGCGAAGCTATATTTTGAGTCTTTATAAGAAAGTTGCTCTTTTTACTCTCATCATCAAAGTAGTACTTTGTATGACTAAAAGTATCATCAAAAAATAGCGTCGGATAGTTAGCAGATCTAACACTTGCCGCAGAGTATTTTAGTGCCTCACTCTGCAACTTTAGTGACTCTACATCAGCTCTAAGTACTGCTTCATCATCAAAGCTCTTTACTACACTTCCATCATCTATGCCAATCCCCTCTTGCATAGTTAGATACTCTAGTGCACTAAGAGATCTCTCAAGCTCTAGATCAAACTCATGCGAGTTTAGTATGGCATTTTTAAGCCTTGAGTCTATCTTGTCTAGCTCATCTTTGGTGATACTTCCCACCTCATAAAAGCCCGACAACCTCGCATGCTCCGCCTCTAGCTGTTTGATGAGCTGTGCATTTGCCCTCTTGTCTGCTTGGGTAGATAAGTAACCATAATAGAGCCTTGAGATCTCTAGTGCTAGCTCATTTTTAAGTGATCTAGTATCCTCTTTGCTAGCACTCACTCCCTTTTGGAGCATATCATATAGGTGCGACTTCTTGCCACCATCATAGATGATATACTTAAGGGTTGCACTTCCTCTAAGAGTATCTCTTGCCATCGCAGCGGACTCTTTGCTAGCATTTTGGTATGATACCCCTAGATCTAGCGTAGGCAGATAGGAGCTTTTTGTGCTCTCATAGCTTAGCTCTTTAGATCCCTCTTTGTACTTTGAGGATTCGACTAGTCTGTTGTGGTATGAAAGCTCCACCAACTCATCTAGCGAATGTGCAGAAAGTAGCAGTGGAATAAGGGAAAGAAAAACGGTTTTTCGCATCAAGAACAACCTTTTTGTGATAATAGTTTGCAATATTATCGCAATTACTCTTAATTTTATCTTGCTAGAAAGATATAATCGTAGTATAATACGCCTCATGGAAAAACAAAATGTAAACTGTGATCTGGTAGTAAACTTCTACGATAAAATCAAAAGCGGTGAGCTTCCACGCATATTTGAAGCTACTCTCCCCATAGCCATCATTCAAAAAACGCTCTTTTCAAACAGTGAAGAGTACTTTAAAGAGCACTTTGGGATCCTCACATCTGAGGTTGATGTGCTAGCTGCACTCTATACTCACAGTGGTACTCTAACACCGACGCAACTATATGATCTAACTATCTTCTCATCAGGCGGTATGACAAAAGTCCTCAAGCGACTCGAAGAGCGAAACTATATATATAGAAAGCAAGATGAGAAAGATAGACGATGTATGCTAGTTTGTATCACAAAAGATGGTGAAGATCTCATCAAAAAAGCACTAGATGGGATCTCAAAAGAGTGCGAGCTATACTTTGCAACTCTTAGCAAAGATGAGCTAAGTATGCTAAATGTACTACTTAAAAAGGTGCTATACTCGCTAAATAGCGTCTCTAAATAGAGACCTCTTTTATATCTGCAACCCTTAAAAGTCTCTTGTATATCGAAGCGACTAACGCTTTTCTGTTGCCCCTAACTTGCTCATCTTCAGCATTTACCATTACATGCTCAAAAAAGCTATCTAGTTGCGAGCTTAGCAAAAAGAGTGCATCTAGCTCCTCTTCATATGAGCTAAACTCTTTTGATCTAACACTTTGGAAGGCTTCATAAAGTTCACTCTCGCTTTTATGCTCAAAAAGTGCAACACTTACACTTAGATCACCACTTAGATCTACATCTTTTGTGATGTTTGCCACCCGCTTAAATGTAGAAAAGTACTCACCAAACCCATCACTTGTAACTATACTATGAAGTGCCTCTACCTTTTTGATGATGCTAAGCACTTCAAGATCCCCACTTTGAAGCACCGCCTCAACGATAGAAGCATTTACACTAAAGTGAGATCTGAGTCGCTCTATGAAAAACGCTCTTAGTTTGGTGGTGTCAAACTCTTTGTAGTTTGACTTTAGTAGATCTAGTGTGGAGGCGAGATCAAAGCTAAAACCATAAGCCTCGCAGATGCGAATGATCCCATTTACCGCACGGCGAAGTGCAAACGGATCGCGTGAGCCTGTTGGGATCTCATCGATGCTAAAGAGTGCCAAAAGTGTGTCAAGCTTGATACTTAGTGCCACCAATGCACTAAGCGGAGTCGATGGCAGATCTCCACCCTCTTTGTTTGGCAAATACTGCTCTCTTATAGCTAGTGCAATGGCGTCACTCTTGCCCTCTGCTTTTGCATAGTAGCTCCCAACGATGCCTTGAAGCTCTGTAAACTCATAGACCATTTCGCTGTTTAGATCCGCTTTTGCAAGCCTCATAGCCTCTCTTAACTCACCTAGATCCACGCCCTGTGGCTTGTAGTGCTCAAAAAGTGCGGCGGCGATATTTGACTCTCGCTCTATCTTATCAGCAAGCGTACCAAGAGATTTCATAAAGACGATCTTCTCAAGCCCATCTATGCTAAGTCCGCCTCTAAGGTCGTTATCGTAAAAGAAGTTGGCATCTGCAAGTCGTGGACGAAGGACTCGCTCATTGCCATCAACCACTAGCGAGTAGTCTTCACAAAGTGCGTTTGAGACCACCACGAAGCGGTTTAGGAGCTTAGCATCTTTAAAAACTCCAAAGTAGCGTTGGTTCTCCTTCATAGATGTGATGATCACCTCTGGAGGCAGACGCAAAAACTCCTCATCAAAGCTTCCAAGCAGTGCTGTTGGATACTCTGTGATGGCGACTATCTCCTCAAGCAGATCGCTATCTTGCTCCACCTCTATGCCCTCGCTTGCTTCAAGACGGGCAATCTGCATCTTTATGATATCTCGTCTCTCATCGGCATAGAGGATCACGCCACCCTTTTTTAGTAGATCAAAGTACTCTTTTGTATCATTGTAGCTAAGTGGATCTAAGCTAAATGATCTATGCACAAAGGTTGATTTTGCACTCTTTATACCAAAAAGCTCCATCTCTACAAGATCATCTCCAAAGGCGATATTTAGCCATCTGATGGGGCGAATAAACCCCTCATCAAAGCTAGCCCATCTCATCGACTTACCAAAGTCAAGCGAAGCTAAAAACTCCCTAACTACAAGAGGGATCACCTCTAGCGAACTCTTGCCACTCACCTCTTTTGAGTAGTAGAGCACCTCTTTGCCATCTTTTGTAGTCGCAGAGATCTCACTTAGATCTACTCCACACTTCTTAGCAAAACCAAGTGCTGCTGGAGTTGGCTCGCCATCTTTGTATGCCACACTAAGCGGTGCTCCAAAAAACTCCTCCACCTTGTCATCTTGAGCCACTTTGAACTCTCTGTGCCAAAAGACAAGTCGTCTAGGAGTATAGTAAAACTCAAAATCACTCGCCAAAGAGTGTTTTTCAAGCAGATTTAGGTACTTTTTTTCTATATTTTTAAGCTCTTTTAGAAAAGGAATGGCGGGAAGCTCCTCAACGCCGATCTCTAGTAGTAGTGTTTTATTCATCGATTGTCTCTATATTTTTTGCGATTTTACCTACTTTTGGATTAAAGAGAGATGATGAGCACTCCTAATAGGATACTGCCCTATTAAAATCAGCTCTATCTAATGCAATATCTTTGATACTCTTTTTAAGTACCCTATCACCTAAAGCCTCTGCTATACTCTTAGCTAGATGGTATGCCAAATATGGTGGCACCGCATTTCCTACCATCTTGTAACCAGCCATAAGGTTTGAGTAGTAAAATCTGTGCTCATCTGGAAAACTCTGAATCCTTGCACATTCCCTAATACTAAGGCGTCTATACAGATGCTCACTACCAGCTACAAACACTCTTTTATTTTGCTCCACAAACTCCATCTTTGGAGCTTGTGGATGAAGTGGTGCATGCCTACCGCCCGCTTGAATAGTAAAAGATGGCTCATTCCAGCCTCTTACTCTGTTTCTAGACATAAATATAGTAGAAAACCCACCTATTGCAAACTCATGATTGGCAATAGTACATAGGTCTCTGTTTGTATAATTTTTCTCATTTGCAGAGATTGCACTATCTTTAATATCCCAGATCACATCTCTTAAGACCATCTTTTTTTCAAATGGCTCTGGAAACTCATATTTGATAGCTAGATCTTTTCTAAATCCTACAAAGAAAACCCTCTGCCTATCTTGTGCTACCTCATAATCGTGTGCATTTAGTAGCTTGAAGTACAGATTATACCCACTCTCCATAAAGTGATTTTTTATATTCTCCAAAGCTTCACTATGTCTTGGGGCTAGCATTCCCGATACATTTTCAGCTAAGAAAAATAGCGGTTTTTTATCTCGTAAAACTCTGATAAACTCAAAAAATAGCTGCCCTCTATGATCATCAATTCCTCTTAAAGCTCCAGCCTCACTCCAACTTTGACAAGGTGGCCCACCTATTAGACCGATAGCATCAGGGATTTCACTTGAAGGAATATTTACAACACTTCTTCTGTCTAGTTTTGCGTTAGGAAAATTAGATTCATAAGTTTGCCAAATCTCTTTATCAAACTCATTTGCCCAAATGGTTTTAAAACCAGCTTTTTCAAAACCTAGATCTAATCCACCAGCACCTGAGAATAGGGAGATTATGTTCATTTATTTTTACCGAAATTTTGTAAATTTAAAATATTATTTCTCTTCATAGTAAACAATTTCCTAAACAAGTCTGGATAATTTTTTCTGTATTTAAATATTAAATCATCAATTTCTTTATTTAGTTTATCATCCAACTCTAATTTTCCTTTTTGTTGAAAGAAATCAATTAATGTAGTTAAAAGAACTTGATTCTCCAAGCTCTCAATTTTTTTTATTTTGGGTAAAATGTTTTCTAGGTTTTTATTTATAAAATCTTTTTCTAATAATTTTGCATTTTTTAAAATATAAATTGTAGAAAAATAAATTTCACTTTCATTCTCATCAATCCTTTCTATTAAATTTTTTGTGTTTTCTTTTAAGAAACTACTAGAATAACAAAAATCTATCATATGAAGAATGCCTATATCACTTAGAATATGTGGTATCTCTATACCTCCCAAATTATCTTTAAAAAGTTTATGAAAATCATTTTTTAAATCTAATGACAATTTCATAGCACTAGAAATAATTTCATCTATAAAACTTTTTTCTGTCATGTAGGCATATTGAATCAATCTCCCCAAATAGAAACTCGTTAAGTTTTTATTTAATCCTTCTTCTAAGCGTTTAATGTATTCTTTAAGTTTATTGAATTCACTTTTATTTACTTTTGTTTTTAATCCAAAATAAAAAAATGTGATATCTTCCCATTGTTCATTTGAAGTAAAAATCTCAAACAATTCATCAAATTTATTGTTTTCCAACAAATCATCTTTATTTTCTTTAAAATAATTAGCTATGAAAAAATCTAAAAAAGATTTATGTGAGAAATAAACTTCGTTGTTTTCTATCTTAAACAAACTAATTCTTTTTATATTCTCTATAAACTCATTTTTATTTTCATTTAAAAAAGTATGCTTATTGCAAAATTTAGTTATAAATGAATCAAATTCTGTATATTCAATTTTAACTTTATCGTGTAAATAAAAAGCTTCATAAGATAAATCTGTTAAAAATTCTCGTTTAATTTTTGGTTCAAATAATTTATCTATTTCAGTTGTAATATCAAATTCCCCAAATATTATCCCGATATATTTATTATATAGCTCACTGATTGAAGCTGGAACTTCCTTATGTTTTTCGACTACTTCAATTAGTAATTTTAGTGCTAGTGGATAAAATGGAATTTGTCCTTCTAGTTCTGTTAATTTACTTTCTAAATTATCCAATAAAATACTTTCTTGTTGGGCTATTTTTTTTACAAATTCTATGGCTTGCTTCATCTCATATGGTATTAATTCATAATGTGTATATTGTTCGAATTCGTCAATAATACTAAAATTTGTTCTTGAAGAAAAAACTAAAGATATCTGAGGGTTCTTTAATTTTACATAAGCTTCTATTTTTTCTTTTATTTCTATTCTATCATTCGTATTAACTTCATCTATCCCATCAACAATAATTGTTTTAATCTTATTATCTTTAGATGAACTATAAAAAGTTTCAATAATATGTTCAATATTATTAAAGCCGTCTTTTTTAATATCAGCAGCTTTCAAGCATACTGGCAACTGAAAATTTGTATCATTTATAGTTTTAATATTTTGTTCTTTTAGAAAATTATTAATAAATTCTAAGACTAGCTTATAAAGCAAAACAGATTTGCCAGAACCAGCATCACCAGTAAGTAAAATTCTTTCGGATTTATTTTCAGTGACTAACTTTAGAAAAGAATGAAAAGTTTCTTTTTGACCAAATAATTGCTCTCCTATTAGTTTTAATTCATTTTGAGAATTATTAGATTGTGCCAATAAATCTTTTTTTGTTTTGCTAAATTTTTTTATATTTGGATCTATAAAGTTTTGTAGTTTTTTTTCATAAACTAAAAACTTTTCTATTTTTTCTACTCTATTTTTAAAAAATATTTGTAAGTCTCTATTAAAGTAAAATTCTGGATAATTTCCTTCAAACAACCTTATTAAATCTTCAATAGCAAAATAATGTAAATTATTTTTATATACATTTTCATCTATTAAACTTAAAATTTTTCTTTTTGCTCCATCTGAAATAGTACCAGTATTAACAACATATACTTTAGATATTGATATTTCGTCATAAATATCTTTTAATTGAGCTTTTGTCTTAAATGCTTGTTGAATTTGAATTACTAATTCTGCAGTCTTTCCATTAGCTGAACCTGATAATTTTTCTAATGCTTTAACAACAAATGCAATGTGCTCATATTCACCAAAATCATTTTTCTTTCTTACTACTAAATCTTTACCTTTTTCTTCAGAACCTTGAAGAATTTCTACATAAGCATCTTTATAAATATTTTCTAATAGTACTTTTAAATCTTTGTGAAATTCATTTTCCCTACCAATAAACGATTTAATAATATTACTTTTAACTTTGTACGGTAACTCTTTTGCTCTTATTTTAAAATCTTTTATCATTTTCAATCCTTATTTTTATACTTTAAACACCAACAACTTCCCATCCATTAGCTGAATAGGATTATTTGGATTTTTTATTTTTACATCATGTACACTAACATTTGGATTATTCAAATTTTCTACCATTTGCCTATCTCGCAGTGACATTGAGTCATATTTCTCTTTTTTCATCAAGCATACTAGCTGAAAAGATTTTACTTCATCGAGTTTATAGATATAGTCAAATATTTTAGTAGGATTTTCGATATGCCACATTCCGCGAATCCTTAGATCTGCAATACCTAGTGGATCTACCTTTTTAACTTTTCCAAGTTCATTTGTTTGCGTAAACTCTACATTAGGGATAGCTATAATACCTGATGATATGGTATCTTTGATTCTTTCATATATCTCTTTATCTGCACAAAAACAATCACCATATACAAAACACAGAGATTTTAAACTACTTGTATTTTTTGGAATATTTCCTATTGCATAAAGCATATCTTTTACAGTCCAGTTTTCTTCGCACTCTCTACAAGCTTTTGTAATCATAGGGCTATCTGAAAAAAGTTTTGCTTTTGGATATGAGCTATTTAATGCTATTGCAGTACTAGATGATTCAAGCTTTTTGATCTCTATCGCATCACTATTTTTTAGTATCAGATCTGGTGGATTATTTTTATTTCCGCTATAAGAGTATATCTCTTGAAATTTAGTTAGTCTGTTTTGCTCATCTGTTTCATTTAAAGTTCCAGCAAAAATATCTTTTATAAACTCTTCAAGCCCAGCTCCCATATTATTTGCTCTATTATTTCCATTTGTTAGGCTTGAAACATTGTATTGATAACTGTTTATTGTATTTATAAATGCTTTTAGTATGTTTGACACTCTGCTTCCTTTAAATATGCACATATTTTATCACAAAAGATGACATTTGCTATATATAAGAGTAAAATTGCACACTATTACTCCACCAAGTAATTAAGTTAACTCTAGAGCCATTTTTTACAAAAGAGATTGGCTTAAAAAACTTGCAGGGCTACTTATTGTAGCTCAAGAGTTTTTTAAGACTTAGATCTAAAGTAAAAAAGGCTCCCAAAGGGCAACTGTGTGGCTTTATAGCTCTTCGTTAAAACTACTCGGTTTACAATGAGTAAATCTTCGTAGTTTTGCCTAGATCTATCTTGCCACACAAGTTGCTAGAGTTTAGCTTATCTACTCGGTGGAGTAATGAAAGGAGTACCCCTTGTCAAAAGAGATCTTTAGTCCCAAGCTCATCACCACCATAAAAGATGGCTCACTGAGGGCTAATTTTCTGGGTGATATCTGGGCGGGTGTGGTAGTTGGCATAGTTGCACTTCCACTCGCCATAGCATTTGCAGTAGCTAGTGGTGTACCACCTCAGATGGGGCTTGTAAGTGCCATCATAGCGGGGTTTTTAGTCTCACTTCTAGGTGGGAGCAGAGTTCAGATCGCAGGCCCTACGGGAGCTTTTGTCGTCATACTCTACGCTCTAGTGGAGCGCTACGGCTTAGAGGGGCTTGCCATCTCCACCATTATGGCGGGTGTGCTTCTTGTTATCTTTGGACTACTTCGCCTTGGCTCACTTCTGAAGTACTTCCCATACCCGCTAGTGGTGGGCTTTACAAGCGGGATCGCGGTGGTGATATTTTCTACTCAGGTAAAAGATGCACTAGGGCTAGATCTAGCTAAGCTTCCAGCTGACTTTTTAGATAAATGGATCTTATACTTTAGTCAGTTAAGCTCAACCAACCCTTACGCCCTTACTATCACTATCGCCACTATACTTATGGTTATCTACTCAAAGCATATCACCACTAAGATCCCAGGGTCATTTTTTGCTATCATTTTTGCCACTTTGGCAGTAGAGTTTTTGGATCTTCCAGTTGCCACCATAGAGACCTATTTTGGCGAAATCCCAAACGATTTTAGCTTTAGTTTGCCTAGTTTTGAGCTGGCAAATCTTAGCATCTACATAGTCCCCGCTTTCACGATCGCCCTGCTTGGTGCCATAGAGTCCCTACTCTCGGCGGTGGTGACAGATAGTATGACAAGCACAGCACACAGATCTAACACGGAGCTTATCGCTCAAGGCATCGCCAACATCATCACGCCACTCTTTGGGGGTATCGCTGCCACAGGAGCGATCGCAAGAAGTGCTACAAATGTCAAAAACGGTGCCAAAACCCCGCTTGCTGGCATCGTTCATGCCATCACACTACTACTTATCATGCTCATTTTTGCCTCATATGCCAAACTCATACCCATGGCGGCACTTAGCGGGATCCTCATCGTAGTAGCGTACAATATGAGCGAGTATAAGAACTTCATCTCGGTACTTCGTAGCTCATTTTTTGATAGCATCATACTTCTAAGCGTCTTTTTGCTCACCATCTTTGTAGATCTAAGCGTCGCCATACAGGTGGGCGTGGTGCTCTCGGCACTTCTGTTTATGAAACGCATGGCAGACATCGACCCGCACGAGATAGATGAGGAGTATCTTGAGATCTACTCAGATCTACCAGAGGAGATCGCCATCTTTGAGATCAAAGGACCACTATTTTTCGCCTCAGCTAAGCAGTATGCCCAAACCATCGAGCACATAGGTCACAAAAGTAAGTTTCTCATCATAAGAATGCGTTATGTATCGTTTATGGATCTAACTGCCATAAACAACCTTCGCGATGCCATAAAAACGCTCCAAAACAGTGGCACGACTATATTTATGTCTGGAACTAATGCAAGAGTTTTTAGAGATCTGCGTCGCCACAGTATCGTTGGTATGATCGGTGAGGAGTTTATGTTCAAACGCTTTGAAAAGGCACTATGCGTGGCAAAAGATGCACTTTTAGCAGAAGAGACTCACGAAGTTTAAGCCCAGCTTCAAAGTTCTATGTTACACTTTTGCTGTTACTTTATGAAACACTTTCATAAAATCTTTAGTGACAAAGGGAGCAATTTTGCCCAGTATCGGGATCAAAACCCCCACAAAAGATGATGCCAAAAGCATCTACAACCTTGTAAAAAACTCACAAACGCTCGACTTAAACTCGCAGTACCTCTACTTGCTACTTTGCACCCATTTTTCCTCCTCATGTCGTATCGCCACGCACAAAGATGAGATCATAGGATTTTGCTCCTCATACGCTTTGCCTCAAGATCCAAGCACGCTATTTGTTTGGCAGGTGGTGGTTTCGCCCGCCTTTAAGGGTCGTGGCATTGCAAAAGAGATGATCAAAAGCGTAGTAGAAGTGATCAAACCAAAACACATCAGTGCGACCATCGCACCAAGTATAGTAGCCTCGCGTAAGCTATTTAAAAAGCTAGCAGATGAGTACCAAAGCGAGCTAACAGTAAGTGAGTTTTTTAGTAGCAAAAACTTTAGCTCTTCACACGAAGAGGAGCTTTTATACACCATAGATCTAAAGGAGAATAGATGAGAATCTTTGAGAAGTTAGAGTCGGAAGTTCGCGGTTATATTCGCAGCTTTCCTACAATATTTAAGAGTGCCAAAGGTGCTACGCTAGTCGATGAGCAAGGGAGCACTTACATAGACTTTTTTGCAGGAGCAGGCACGCTAAACTACGGTCACAACAACGAGCATATATCAAAAGCTCTTATAGATTACTTGCAAAATGATGGCATAGTTCACGGCCTAGATATGGCGACAAGTGCCAAAAAGGAGTTTTTGCAAAGCTTCGAGCAGATCATACTAAAGCCTCGCAACCTTGAGTACAAAGTGCAATTTACTGGCCCAACAGGCACAAATGCGGTTGAGACTGCACTAAAGTTAGCTAGACTTGTAAAAGGGCGAAGTAATGTCGTAGCATTTACCAACGGCTACCACGGACTAAGTCAGGGAAGTCTCGCAGTTACGGGCAACAACGAGTATAGAGATGAGAGCTACATAAGCAGATCTAATGCTACTTTTATGCCATTTGATGGCTATTTTGGTGATTTTGACACGCTTAAGTACTTTAGAAAGTTCCTAGAGGACTCAAGTAGCGGGGTAGATCTGCCAGCTGCGGTGATAGTTGAGACTATCCAAGGCGAGGGCGGGATCAATGTCGCAAGTGCCAAGTGGCTACAAGATCTAGAGCATATATGCAGAGAGTTTGACATACTGCTCATCATCGATGATATACAGGTTGGAAACGGCAGAAGTGGGGAGTTTTTCTCATTTGAGTTTGCAGGCATAAACCCAGATATGGTAACACTCTCAAAGTCCATAGGTGGCGGACTTCCGATGGCTATATTGCTACTAAAACCGCACCTTGATCAGTGGAAACCTGGGGAGCACACGGGTACATTTAGGGGCAACAACCTCGCATTTGTCGCATCAAAAGTAGCACTTGAGACCTACTGGCAAAATGACAACATCTCAAAAGCGGTCAAGTACAAAGAGCAGATCTTAAAGTCCGCCCTAGAAGATATCGCAGACAAATACGCTCATGAGTATGCCATCAGCGTGCGAGGTCGTGGGCTTGCTTATGGGTTTGAGGTGCGAGATGATCACGCAATGGCAAAGGAGATCTCAAAGTACGCATTTGATGAGGGGCTTATCGTGGAGACTTGCGGGAGTGAGTCTCAAGTGGTGAAGTTTCTACCAAGCCTACTTATAGATGAGGAGCAGCTCAAAGAGGGGCTAGATCACTTCTCAAAAGCAGTAGATCGCCTCATACAAGATCGCAAAAATCATTTAAGTGAGGGGTTTTAATGATAGTTCGAGATGTAAAAGATATAATCGGCACCGCTCGTGAAGTGCACGCCAAAGAGGGACAGTGGAGCAGTAGAAGACTGCTTTTAAAGAGTGATGAGATGGGGTTTTCATTTCATGAGACCATCATAAAAGCGGGATCTAAGACACATATACACTACAAAAACCATCTCGAAGCGGTTTACTGTGTAGGTGGCAATGGCAAGATCGAAGATCTAGCTAGCGGTGAGGTGCATCAGATCTATGATGGCATTATGTACGTACTCAACAAGCACGATGATCACTTTTTGTATGGTGGGAGCGAAGATATGAGACTCATTTGCGTCTTTAACCCACCTCTTAGAGGCGATGAAAACCATGATGAAAATGGTGTCTATGCACTAGATTAAAGCTCTCTTAAAGTTTATAGTTAAAGCTGGTCTGTTTACTTATATATAGCTTTTTTGGTTAGAATTTTGACATTATTTAAACTAAAGGAATGAAGATGCCAAAGATTAATCGTTATGTCGATATCGACACTGTTGAGAGAGAGAGCAAAAAGGACTACATCGATAGACACTCGCCATTTATCCACTGTGCAAGCAGTGCTAAAGAGGGTGAGATGTTTGCCGTAACTGTAAAGATGGGCAATGAGTACTCACACCCAGATGACTTTGATCACTATATAGCAAATATGGCTCTATACAACGGTGAGACTCTACTAGCTAGAGCGGACTTTGTCCCAGGAGCGTTAGCAAATATGAAATCGCACGCAACAGTGACATTTCACATAATCCCAACTGGGGGCAAACTAAAGCTTGTTGCTCACGCATACTGCACAAAACACGGTATCTGGGAGTCCACTCCTGTTGAAGTAACAGTAGAAAAATAACTGCACTTATGAAAAATATGTCATTTTGACATATTTTTCACCCTCATTAACATTTTTTAGTATAATCACTCCTACAAAACTAACCATCAAGGCTTTTTATGTCTAAAAAACGATCACTTTTTGAGTGCCAACACTGCGGTTTTACTACACCAAAATGGATAGGCAAGTGTACCAACTGCGGTGGGTGGGACTCGCTTGTTGAGCTAAACGATAGCGAAATAGAAGTTCTAAAAACTACACAGTCACTCTCAAACTCTAACGCAAAAGCACAAAGCATAAACTCCATCATAGAGGAGTCACAGGAGCGTTTTAGCTCAAACGATGCAGAGCTAGATATGGTTCTAGGTGGCGGGATCATAAAAGGCTCACTCACACTCATCGGAGGAAGCCCCGGGGTGGGCAAATCGACACTGCTTTTAAAAGTAGCTGGGCTTGTAGCTGGAAGTGGCAAAAATGTACTATATGTAAGTGGCGAGGAGTCCGCAAGTCAGATCAAACTTCGTGCAAATAGACTAAATGCTAACCACGACTCACTCTACCTGCTTAGCGAGATCCGCTATGAGCAGATACTCATAGAGCTTGAGCATAGAGAGTATGACTTTATTGTGGTGGACTCCATACAGACACTTTATAGCGACGCGGTTGGCTCCTCTGCTGGAAGTGTGTCGCAAGTTAGGCAGATCACCTTTGAGCTGATGAGGCTCGCAAAAGATCGTGGTATTGCGATATTTATCATCGGGCACATCACCAAAGATGGAGCGATCGCAGGCCCTAGAGTGCTTGAACATATGGTCGATACTGTGCTCTACTTTGAGGGAGATCCCTCCGCTGAGCTACGCATACTTAGAGGATTTAAAAACCGCTTTGGATCTACTAGCGAAATAGGCGTCTTTGAGATGCGAAGTGATGGGCTTGTAAGTGCATCAAACATTGCTTCACGCTTCTTTAACCGCAACTCCACACAAGCTGGATCGGCACTTAGCATCATCATGGAAGGCTCTCGTCCCATCATCATCGAAGTTCAATCACTTGTGAGCGAGAGCCACCTACCAAACGCCAAAAGGCAGGCTACGGGTTTTGATCAAAACCGCCTCACTATGCTTCTAGCACTACTAGAGCGAAAACTAGAGATCCCACTAAATGGCTATGATGTTTTTGTAAATATCACGGGCGGGATTAAGATAAACGAGACTTCAGCCGATCTTGCGGTACTTGCTGCGATTATTAGTAGTTTTAGAGATCGCGTCATCTCAAAAGAGACTGTTTTTATAGGCGAAGTCTCGCTTGTTGGCGATGTGAGAGATGTTTATGCTCTTGATGTAAGACTAAAAGAGGCAAAACTTCAAGGCATCACAAAAGCCATAGTTGCCAAAAAACCTCTTGAGAAAAGCACACTCAAAACTTTTGTCGTAGATGAGGTGAGCAAGCTTTTGGAGTGGTTCTAAAGCTAGATTGTGGTACAATCGCAAAATTTTAACTAAGGGTATTTTGATATGATGGACGCACAAATTAGAGGTGAAGAGAAGTTTATGAAGCTCTCCATAGCCTATGACACCAAAGAGGAGGAGGAGCAGATCTCAAAGGTGATCGATAGTGTTTCAGCTAAATGTAGAGTAAAAGCAGAGTGCTATATCACATCTCTTTCAAATGGTAAAAAAGTGATAGTTTTAGAGTATTCAGACGAGGCAGAGAGGCGAGCTGGTGATATTTTTGAGTCGATCATAAAAACTCTAAATATAACCAAAATCATAAGCTAAAAGGAGTAAAAATGGCCACAGAAGAGAAAGAGGCTCAAGCTAGCGAGGGTAAAAAAGGCTCAAGTAAGTTACCTATTATCATCGCCGTAGTTGTTGTGGTACTACTTGTAGTCGTTGGTGTGGTAGCGTTTTTACTACTAAGTGGCGAGGAGGAGCAAGCCGTAACACAAGCTCCCGTGGAAAAACAAGCTGCTAAGCCCAAAAGAGCCCCTGTTGTTGGTGAGGAGCATAAACGCTTCAACGAGATAGGTGCTCTTTTGCCACTTGATCCTTTTACAGTAAACCTTAAAAGTGACTCTGGCAAACGCTATCTAAAAGCGACTATATCACTAGAGCTTGAGGGCAAAGAGCTAGCTCAAGAGCTTACCGCGAAGATAGCAGTTATACGAGATCGCGTTATCAAGATCCTCTCATCTAAGACTGTTGAGGAGATCTCAAGCCAAAAAGGGAAGCAAAAAGTTACAGAGCAGATCATGGATACTCTAAACGCAATGATCGTTGATGGTAGTGTAGAGGGTGTCTATTTTACTGAGTTTATCGTTCAGTGATAGGTGTAGATCTAGTTAGCATACCCCGCATAGAGAGGCTTTTAAAGAGATTTGGCAAAAATGCTCTTATGCGGTTTTTACACCCTAGCGAGATAGATCTTGCACAAAACCCTGCAACCACCGCAGGTTTTTGGGCGGCTAAAGAGGCTTTTTCAAAAGCCATAGGTACTGGGATCGGCAAAGAGTGTAGCTTCTTTGACATACTTATCTACAAAGATGATCTAGGCTCTCCACACATAAAAGTCTCCAAAAACTTAGCTAAAAAGTTTGAGATAAAAGATATATCTCTCTCCATCACACATGATGCAAATCTCGCCATCGCAGTCGTTGCCATAGAGCACAAAGAGAAGAAAAAAGAGATCACTTTTAACTAAAATACCTTATAGAAGCAAATCCATACGCTCCACTACTTCTTATAAGATCTACATCTTTAGCACTCACTATCCCACCAAGTGCAAAAACTTTGATGCCAACACTCTTTACAACATCAGCTAAAGCCTCTACTCCCACAGGCTCACCCTTGTTTGGCGAGTGAAAAATGGGGCTAAAAGTGATCGCATCAGCACCCAAACTACTCGCTAAAAGTGCCTCATCTTTAGTGTGCGTACTGACAATCACATCTAAACCCATCTCTTTTGCTTGCTTGATCAGCTTAAACTGTTTGCTTGTTAGATGCACCCCTTTTGCACCCAACTCTTTTGATAAAAAAGCATCTTGATGCAGGTATAAATCTACTCCTAGATCTTTGGTTAAAGTGGCTATTTTAAGGGCTATTTCGGCATAATTGGCTATCTCTTTGTTGCGAAAAAGTAGCTGTTTTGGCTTATGTTTTTCTACTCTTTGCACAAGATCCTCAAGATCTGGTGTGATCATATATCCTATCAAAATGGCTCCTCAAAATAGCTCAATATGTTACCAAAGTACCCAAAGAGTTATTTTATAAAAAAGTTACTTTTTTGATCATACCACAAAATAGATAGCTTCAGCCATTAGTGACATCTATGTGACCAAAATCATTAGCACCTCTTAAAAGTTGATCTACTAAACTTACACAAAATCTATTTAAGGAATGGATCATTATGGTTACAAAGATTTTAAAACGAGATGGAACAACTCAAGAATTTTTATCTTACAAGATCGAAGATGCTATCAAAAAAGCGTTCAAATCGCAAAACACACTCTACAACAGCGAAGTCTTTTTTAGCGTACTAAAAGAGCTGGAAAGTAAACGCGTAGCAGCGGTTGAAGATATTCAAGATATCATAGAGAGTGAGCTGTACAAAGCCCGCTACTTTGATGTTATGAAGGCTTTTATGCTCTATCGCCACACACACAAGTTGCAGAGAGAAAACTTCATCGACGCCGATACAACCTACATCAGCTCAACTCAAACTATCGAGGAGTATGTTAGCGGAACCGACTGGCGTATCAAAGCCAACTCAAATACAAGCTACTCAAACGCAGGACTTATAAACAACACCGCGGGCAAGGTGATCGCAAACTACTGGCTAGACAAAGTTTACTCCAAAGAGGAGGGTTATGCCCATCGAAACGGTGACTACCACATACATGACCTAGACTGTCTAAGTGGCTACTGTGCGGGTTGGAGCCTTAGAGCACTCCTAGATGAGGGGTTTAATGGCGTGCGAGGCAGAGTTGAGTCAAAAGCACCAAACCACTTTCGTGAAGCTCTAGGACAGATGGCAAACTTCCTTGGTATCTTACAAAGCGAGTGGGCAGGAGCTCAAGCATTTAGCTCGTTTGACACCTACTTAGCACCTTATGTTTTCAAAGATGCACTTCCTTATACAGAGATCAAAAAGGCGATCACAAGCTTTGTTTACAACCTAAATGTACCTGCTCGTTGGGGTCAGTCACCATTTACCAACATCACCATCGACTGGAGTGTACCAGAAGATCTAAAAGAGCAGATCCCAACAAGATACCAAAAGCATATCTATGCAAACCTTATAGATGAGAGACTTTTAGCAGAAGCTAAAAAGCGAGATGAGAGCATAAAAAGCCTAAGCGATATGACATACAAGCACTTTCAACGCGAGATGAACCTCATCAACCGTGCTTATTATGAGGTGATGACTGAGGGAGATCTAAGCGGGCAACCATTTACATTTCCGATCCCAACAGTAAACATCACGGAGGATTTTGACTGGTATGGCGAAAACACAGACATACTCTTTGAAAATACCGCCAAAATCGGAAGCTCCTACTTCCAAAACTTCATCGGTAGCCAATACAAAAGAGATGAAGATGGCAACCTGATCCCAAACGAAGAGGCGTATAAACCTGGGCATGTTAGGAGTATGTGCTGCCGCTTACAGCTAGATCTTCGCGAGCTTCTAAAGCGAGGTGGTGGGCTTTTTGGTAGTGCTGAGATGACTGGAAGCATCGGCGTAGTAACTATCAATATGGCTAGACTTGGCTTTTTACACAAAGGCGACAAAGATGCACTATATGAGAGACTAGATCACCTTATGGAACTTGCCAAATCGACACTAGAGAAGAAGCGAGTCTTTATCCAAGAAATGTATGATCGTGGGCTTTATCCATACACAAAACGCTATCTGCACCACTTTAGAAACCACTTCTCCACCATCGGAGTAAATGGCATAAATGAGATGATTAGAAACTTCACAAGCGATAAGTACGACATCACAGATCCTCGAGGTGAAGATCTTGCTATCGAGATACTAGAGCATATCAGAGCCAAAATGGTCGAGTTTCAAGAAGAGACAGGCAACCTCTACAACCTTGAGGCAACACCAGCAGAGGGCACAACTTACCGCTTTGCAAAAGAG
This sequence comes from Sulfuricurvum sp., assembly GCA_041669045.1. Classification (GTDB taxonomy): domain Bacteria; phylum Campylobacterota; class Campylobacteria; order Campylobacterales; family Sulfurimonadaceae; genus JBAYBZ01. Next base: position 98,460 of record JBAYBZ010000003.1, read on the forward strand.
GACTTTAAACGCTACGGCAAGAGCATACTTCAAGCTGGTTTTGATGAGAACATCTACTACACCAACTCATCTCAGATCCCCGTAGATCTGACAAACGATCCATTTGAAGCGTTACAACTTCAAGATGATCTGCAGTGTAAATATACAGGTGGGACAGTGCTTCACCTCTATATGCAAGAGAGGCTTGTCTCGGCAGATACCGCTAGAGAGTTTGTAAAAAAGGTGATCACAAACTTTAGACTACCTTACATCACAGTTACGCCACTCTTCTCGGTTTGCCCAAAACATGGCTACCTAACGGGTGAGCATGAGTTTTGTCCTAAGTGCGATGAGGAGCTGTTAGCAGAAGATCGCATAGTCTCATAAAATTGGGTTGTATGCAGTTAGCCGTTAGCAGATAACGGATAGCGGAATATGTAAAACGCCCCAAAAAGCTTAAAACAAGGAGAACAAAATGAGCAAAAGTGAGTTTTTAGCACAAAATGAGTCAAAAAGAACAAAGTGTACAGTTTACACTAGAGTTATGGGCTATCACAGACCAGTAGAGAGCTTTAACATAGGTAAAGTCGGTGAGCATAGACAGAGAAAACAGTTCACTGAGTGCTAAGTCGATCTACGACTTTACACCATTTACCCACTTAGACTATCCAAATCACCTTGCGTGCATCGTGTGGTTTAGTGGGTGCAATATGCGTTGCTCTTACTGCTACAACAAAGATATAGTACTTGCCAAAAATGGTAAATACTCCCCACAAGATATACTAGATTTCTTAAAAAAACGAGTAGGACTGCTTGATGGCGTTGTGCTTAGCGGTGGTGAGGCTAGTATGCAAGACTTGCTACCTTTTTGCAAAGAGATCAAGTCACGAGGCTTTAAGATCAAGCTTGATACCAACGGCACAAACCCAAAACTTATAGGGAGCCTGCTAGATCTAGATCTACTTGACTACATAGCACTTGACTACAAAGCTCCGCAAGCAAAGTTTGCTAAAGTAACTCTCTCAAACAAGTTTGATGAGTTTAGCCAAACCCTAGATCTGCTTCTTGAGCGAAACTTCCCCTTTGAAGCTCGCACAACACTACACTTAGATCTACTAGATGAAGAGGATATAAATGAGATCGCTTATGATCTAGCCTCTAGGGGTTACAAAAAGCCCTACTTCGTGCAACTATTTCGTGACACAGGCACTAACATCGGTGACATAAGAGAGAGTAGCAAAAAACTAAATGAAGAGCTATTTGACAAAAACCTCAAAATTGATCTAAGATAGATAAATTTTTCATAATCTTTAGATAAAATCAGATTATGGAAACAACAGAGAAGAAACTAAACAAACGCGAGCGATATAAAGCTCAAAAAAAACCCATCGAGTACTACAAAGAGTTTGACACTATCGACTTTGAGTCGCTAAATGAGGCGGATCGCTTCTATCTACAAGACTTTGGGATCTTTAATGTCGAGCATCTTGAAGATGAGTTTACTATCCGTATCCGCAACTCAGGCGGTCAGATGAGCTCAGATCACTTTAAGCAAATAGGTCTGCTAGCAAAAGAGTATGCTCTTCAACCCATCATCACCGCAAGAGGCGGGATCCAGTTTCATGGCATAACAAGTGAGAATGTACACAAGATCCACAAAAAAGTAAACGACATAGGCGTTACCACTTGGCAGAGCTTTGGCGATAATGTCCGCAACATCGTGTGTGACATCTACGATGGAGTTGGCAAGTATGCTCACATCGAGGTCTATCCTATCGTGATGCAGATACACAACCTCATCATTCACAACCCAAAGTATGTCGGTATGCTCCCTCGTCGCCTTGGTGTTGCTATCTCTGGAAATAGTGCAAATGTGACATCTCTTTTTGCCAACGACATCGTCTTTTTGCTTGCAAAAAAGGGTGAAGATCTAGGGTTTAATGTCTATCTTGGTGGCAAAAACACAGATGTGGCAAAGAGTGCTGATCTCTTTTTGTATGAAGATGAAGTTTTTAGTTTTTTCAAAGCATTTGCAGAGGCATTTTACGATCACGGCTCAAGATACACCAGATCTCGCACCAGAGTTTTTCACCTCATAGAAGACATCGGTATGCAAGCTCTTAAAGATCTCATATCCCCTTACTACGGCAAAGAGTATAGAAGTGAGGGAGTTTTGGTACTTGAGCAGGCGAAGTTTGAGGAGTTTCACCCCCTAAAAGATGGCACCTACGCCTACTGCTACCAAACTTACTTCTCTAAGCTCAGCCCAGATGAGATGACCCAGATCGCGGAGTTTGTAGAGCATAACAACCTAAGCCTTCGCATAGGAATGGATCAAAAGATCTACATACTAGGACTAAAAGAAAAGAGTGCTCCATTTAGCTCAAAAGCTATCAGTCAAACTGTTACGGCGTGTGCTGGAAACCTCTGCCCATACGCGGTTTGGAGCATAAAAGATGAGACCGCATACCTGCCACTTGATCGCATCAATACTCATCAGATCCATGTCGGTTTTAGCGGTTGTGCCAAAGGGTGCGGGAGACATAAACATGTCGATATTGGGCTAATTGGGCTAAAAACCAACAACTTCGGAGATGTGGAGGGGGGTGCTAGAGTCTTCATCGGTTCACTCCACACCTACGGACTTAGTGAGTCAAGACAGCTCTTCTCAATGGTGCCATTTCCGCATCTTCATGACGCCATATCGATGGTTATAGATCTCTTTGAGCTAAGTGGATATAGCATATTTGAGGAGTTTAGCCAAAATGTGATAAACCGTTATAGTGAAGACTTTGTCTCACTTTGGGTTCTAGCAAACCTTGAGAGCCAAAAGCGAGCGAAGTTTATAGAGCAAAATAGCTCGCCAGATCAAGAAACACAACTAAAACTACTAAGAGATGAGTTTGGAGATCTAGACTTTTGGGAGCACTTAGAGGGTGAGGATCTCTACCCTGCCATAAGCTACCTAAGTAAAAAGCTCTGGACGATTGAGGGGGCAGATCCAACCTACAAACCACCCATAGAGCGAACAGTTTTTAGATAGTTTAGCTCATACCCAACGCCTTTTATGTTGAGTATAAGATCTTTTGAGCTTTTTGCTCTTAAGCGTTTGATGAAGGCTCTTAGTCTCTCATCACTCGCACTCTCACCCCAGATCGCCATCTTGATCTCACCATCACTAACCACCTCGCCACAACTAAGTAGATCAAAAAAGTTTATCTCATTTTTGCTAAGCGATATAAAGCGATCTTTTTTATACAGAGCCTTTGTGCTTGCATTATAGACAAAATCATCTACTAACTCCAAGCGAACATCTTTTAGCTTTGGCTCTATTTTAACTATATAAGCTAGCAGTTCCTCGGGGTCAAATGGCTTTATAAAGTACTTATTTACTCCCGCTTCTATGGCATCTAAGAGTTTTTCTTGCTCACTATAAGCACTAATGAGAATAATATGTGCCTGCTCGCCATCTTCTCTAAGCCTCGTAGCAAACTCAAGCCCACTGAGGTGAGGCATCATGATGTCAGATATGATAATATCAAATCGCCTCTTTTTTAACACATCAAGTGCACAAAGAGCGTCACTACAAACCTCAAAGAGTACAAAGTGCTCCCCTAGCGTCTGTTTTAAAAGCCTAGATAGTGCCTCATCATCTTCAACCAAAAGCACTTTTAGTCGTTTAAGTGTCTTCATTTTTGATCCTCGGAAGCGTTATAGTAAATAGTGTAGATCCATCTTTTGAGCTTAGATCCATCTTGCCACCAAAGCCCTGCTCTGTGATCATCTTTGACATAAAAAGCCCAAGCCCTGTGCCTCTGCTTTTGTGTTTAGTGGTAAAATATGGCTCAAAAACTCTCTCGATTAGATCTTCACTGATCCCGCCAGCATTATCACTAAAAGTTATAACAACACTCTCTTTTTTGGCTCTTACATCGATCCTTATCTCACGAAAAAGCACACCACTTTTCAAAAACGCATCTTTAGCGTTGTTTATGAGATTTACTAGTACTTGAGCCAGCTCATTTTGAGATCCCATCACACTAGCATCGCCCCCACTTCGCCTTATACTAAGAGACGCCTCCTTGATGCCCACTGAAGCTATAAATAGTGCCTCTTCTATGGCACTATTTATACTAAAAGACTCCCTAGATCTGCTAGGATTAAAGAAGTTGCTAAACTCCTCGATCGTCTTTGAGAGATTTTGCAGAGTCATCTTTGCATCATCATAGTAGGTGTCAAACTCCGCCTCATCAAGCCTGTTTTTCTTTAGAGCATAAAGCACCAAACTCATCTCCATTAGAGGTTGTCTCCACTGATGAGCAATATTAGCTAGCATCTGCCCAAGGCTTGCATGACGAGATTGCCAAAACATCACCGCCTGCTTCTGCTCATTTTTCTCCACCTCTTCAGCGATGCGATCTTTTAGCGTACGGTTAAGCTCCCTAAGCTCCTTTGTCTGCTCTTTTAGCCTTCTCTCTAGCTCCTCATCTTTGCGTAGCAACTCCTCTTTTAGAAGCATCTCATTTGTCACATCATAACGGATCGCTATATATTCACTCACCTCACCACTAGCATCAAGGACGGGAATGATGGTCGTATTTACATAAAAAGCACTCCCATCTTTTGCTCTATTTTTCACCGTACTTTTGTATATCCTACCCGCTTTTATCTCGCTCCAAAGCTTCTCAAAACTCTCCTTTGGTGTGTCGCTATGCCTTATGATGTTATGATTTTGACCAAGAAGCTCCTCTTTTTTGTAGCCACTAATAGCAACAAACTCATCATTTACAAATGTGATAATCCCATTTGGATCAGTCTTTGAGATGATATTTGTGCTAAGAATGGCATCAATCACTTAAGCTGGCTCCAATTTTTGCCAATGTTAAGTGTAGCTTTTAGCGGGATATTTAGCTTATAGATATTTTGCATCACACTCTGAAACCGCTTACCTAGCTCCTTGGCTTCACTCTCATCTGCTTCAAAGATAAGCTCATCGTGGATCTGAAGGAGCATCTTAGCACTTAGATCTTCTTCTATGATGATGCGATCTATGCTGTTCATCGCTAGCTTTATAAGATCACTTGCACTACCTTGAAATATGCTATTGACCGCCTCTCGCTCGAAGCTAGCTTGTTGCATTGCGTTTGCTTTTTGGTAGTCAAAATAGCGTCTGCGACCTAGTAACATCTGCGTAAAGCCTAGATCTCTTGAGCTTTTGATGATGCTAGCAAAGTAGCTCTTCACACTAGGAAATAGCTTAAAATAACGCTCAATTATCTCCTTTGCCTCGGCGTAAGGTATGCTTAGCGTCTCGCTTAGTCGCTTTGGCCCCATGCCATAAAGCAGTCCAAAGTTTACCGTCTTTGCGATATCTCGCTTTGCCTTTGCCTCATCTTCGCCAAAAAGCATAGAAGCAGTTGCCAAGTGGATATCTTGATCCTCAAAAAACGCCCTCACAAGCACCTCATCACCGCTAAAGTGAGCAAGTAGTCTAAGCTCTATCTGCGAGTAGTCTATGCCGATGAGTAGCTTGCCCTCACTAGCTACAAAAACCTCTCTGATCTTTAGTCCAAACTCCCCGCGAGCTGGGATATTTTGCAAGTTTGGATTTGATGAGCTTAGCCTTCCTGTTGCAGTTCCTACTTGCAAAAATGATGTGTGAACTCGCCTATCTATACTTGATCTAGCAAGTGCCAAAAGTGGCTCTGCGTAGGTTGATTGGAGCTTATGGATCTCCCTATACTCTAGCAGTTTTGCCACCACAGGGTGCAGATCTACAAGCATTTTTAGACTCTCTTCATTTGTAGAGAAGCCTGTTTTTGTCCTCTTTTGGGTTGGAAGAGCAAGCTCCTCAAAGAGCACACGAGAGACTTGCTGTGGGGAGTTTAGGTTAAACTCACTACTACTTAGCTCAAAGATCTGCCTCTTTAGGCTAGCTAACACCTCAGCAAACTCCTCTTTTAGCTTAGCAAGTTTTGTGGTATCTACCTTGATGCCCTCTCGCTCCATTCTAAGCAGTGTAGATATAAAAGGCACTTCGACCTCTTTGGCTAAACGCATCAGATCTGGACTTAGCTTACTTGCTAAAAGATTGTAGATGCGAAGCGTTATAAGTGCATCTTCTGCGGCGTAGAGCGTAGCATTTTCTAGACTCACGCTTGAGAAGTTTTCACCCTTTTTTACCACATCTTTAAATGGCACCATCTTATAACCTAGAAGCTCATCACTTAGCGTATCTAGCGAGAGTCTTGAGCTATTATCTGCTAACCACGCAAGGATCATCGTATCCATCTCCACACTAAAGTTAGCTTCACTTAGGTTTTTGATAAAGTGCAAGTCAAACTTTATGTTGTGCCCCACCACGCAAGATCTAAAGATCTGCTCGATGGCACTCATAGCATCTTGCTTTGAGATCTGCTTAGGTACGCCTAAGTAGTTGTGATCTATGGGCACATAGTAGGCGATGTGTGGCTCAAAACAGAAGCTAAACCCAACAAGATGATCACTTCTATACTCAAGCCCGCTCGTCTCGGTATCAAACGCAACGATGGTGTTCTCATCTAGCCGTGATAGCAGGGCATCAAGCTCACTTTTTTCAGTTATGAGCTTTGCTTCAAACGCCACTCCACTTCGCTCAACCTTTAGATCCTCCTCATCAAAGAGACTATCTCTCTTAGCAACTAACTGCTCTTTAGCCTTTAGAGATCTAAGTATCGCATTTTGCTCATAACGCTCAAGCTCTTTTACTATGTTAGCAAATGGATCACGACTATTTATAAGTAGCTCATCAAACTCGATCGACTCAAAGAGATCATCTCTAAGACTTACAAGATCAAAGCTTATAAACGCCTCTTTTTTTGAAGCTTCAAGCTTAGCTCTCATAGCTTTTTGTGTGATCTTATCTAGGTTTGCGTAGATCCCATCAAGTGATCCAAAGTCGTGTATAAGCTTTGTAGCTCCTACTTTTCCAATCCCCTTCACCCCTGGGACATTGTCGGCACTATCGCCCACGATCGCCTGATACGAGCGAAACTCCAGAGGCGTTATGCCATACTTCTGCTTGCACCCATCTTCATCTAGCTCCACCTTTTTTACCGCATCAACAAGCACTACTCTACCATCATCTATAAGCTGGTTTAGGTCTTTATCGTGCGAGACTATACGCACCTTTATCCCCTGCTTTTTTGCCATTTTGGCAACACTTGCTATAACATCATCTGCTTCATAACCCTCTACACTAAGGCTTTTATAGCCCATCTTCTCTATAAGCTCTATGGCAACGGGGAGCTGTTTTAGCAGATCTGGCGGTGGCGGGTCTCTGTGAGCCTTATACTCCTTGTAGATCTCCTCTCTAAAGGTTGATCCCTTAGCGTCCATCGCAAAGAGTATGTGCGTAGAAGCCTCATCTTTTATGAGGTGCTGTATATAGTTCAAAAAGCCTGTTATGAGTCCTGTGGGGAAGCCATCTTTGGTTTTTAGGTACTGTGGAAGTGCGTAGTAGCTCCTAAAAAAGAAGCCAAAAGTGTCTATGATGGTTATAGTTCTATTCATCGATCTCTCCGTGACACTCTAAGAGTGTTTTATTTGGATTTGTTATATATGTAGTGCCATTATAGATGGTAAATATACCATACACAATGATAGCTAATGCGGAGGCTTGCATCATAACTTTGCGAAACCGCCCACCTTGCAGTACTCCTGCAAAAAGCCCAAAGATAAGCAGTGCGGGCACAGTAGCTAAGCCAAAAGTAAACATCACCAAAGCTCCACCATAAGCAGATGCACTACTCGCTGCTGTTATAGCAAAGAAGTAAACAAACCCGCAAGGAAGTAGCCCATTTAGTAACCCAAGCTTATATAGCGAAAAGCTACCACCTCTGCTTATAGCACCTCTAAAAGCATCTACATAGTAGCGTGAAGTAGTAAATCTTCTCTCAAAACGATCTAAAAAGCTCACCTTTCCAGCAAGCGAGAGTCCAGCTAGCACCATAAAAACTCCAGCTACAAAGAGTAAGAGAGCGTAAGCGTAGTTTGAGAAGCTAAAAGCACTTCCAGCTAGCCCAAAAACAAGCCCCAAAAGCGTGTAAGTACTCACTCTCCCCGCGGAGTACAAGAGGTGCTGTGCGATCTGAGCCACGAAACTACCCTGCACTTTTGATCCCGTATATGCTAAAACGATCCCGCCACACATTCCTATACAGTGCCCAAAAGAGCCCACTAGAGCTATGGCAAAGATAGAAGCTAGATCAACGCTTTGCATCACTTTTTTTCCTTAGTATGCTATTTTGCATACTCTCGCCTCTAAGCACCCTTAGACGCATCTGCTCGAAGTCTATTAGACCCTCTTTGAAGTTCTCATACGCCCCAAATCCATACCCCATAGGAGTCTGCTCATCTGTGCTATAAAACGCCTCTCTAGCCTCGACAAAACGCTTAGTGTCACGGCACACCACAAAGATGCGAGCCTCATTTTCAAAACTTTTGCCATCAAGCCACTTGATCATTCCGCCATGGTCGTGAAAAAACCAGACATCAAGCGAAGGTGCGATCACCTGCGAAGCGTACTCAAGCGAGTCTATCACCATACCGCAGTCACTATCTTGAAACTTACCCGCAACCATACCCACAGGCACATCAAAGCTTGTCGCTTTTGTGGTGACTATGTGCCTAGTGGAGCTTAGATAAAGCAGTGCCAAAGTTAGCAAAACAACAGTGATAGAGAGTATAACTTTCACTCTTTTAAGCAGAGTGCTATTTTTTTGCATAAGAGTCTCCCTTTGCTATGTTAGATCTTGCCATTGGGTGGCACGCTTCAAGCGTTGAGGCTAGATCATGCTTTTGTATATGCGTGTAGATCTGCGTAGTTAGAAGCGATGAGTGTCCCAAAAGCTCCTGAACCACACGCAGATCTGCTCCACCTCTGATCAGTGCCGTAGCGTAAGAGTGGCGAAGTACATGCGGAGAGGTGAGCAGATATTTTTGGCTCACCTTAAACGCCGAGACGCGACTTAGCTTATCGCCTTTGTAGTTTAGCCACACAAACTCACTCTTTTTATCTCTCAAGCTCAAATACTCATCGATGGCATTGATAGCAACTCTTGCTATGGGCACAACTCGCTCTTTTTGCCCCTTAGCTGATCTAATCTTTAGCCAACCATCTTCTATATCGCTTCGCATAAGATCTAGTGCCTCACTAATCCTAGCTCCACTCGCATACAAAAATAGCAGTAGTGCGTAGTCTCTAAGTCCTGCTACGCTAGATCTATCTATCATCTCAAGCATAGATATAAACCTCTCATACTCCAAAAACTTAGGCAGAAGTTTTGGTACTTTGGAGAGCTTTAGCTTTTGCTTATCTGTGGCAAAATCCCTACTGTGGCAAAAATCAAAAAAAGCATTTATACTTGAGAGTTTGCGGTTGAGCGTGCGTCTGTTTTTGTAGTTTGCAAGCAGGCTAAAGATCTGCGAGCTATCAAGCTCAATAAGTGGTTTTTTAGCCTCATTTTCTAAAAGTACTAGATCAGATCTATACGCCTCAACGCTTCTTGGACTAAGAGTCCTGATGACGCTTATATACTCTAAAAATGCCTCAATCTCACTAGACATTATGGCAAGATGATCGCTCTCTTGCCAACTAAAAAGCGATCTTTATAGGCGTAAACACTCGCATCATCTTCTAGATCTACACTATAAATCTTGTAGCTACTTAGATCTAGTGGCATCTCTATAACATAACCCATCTTCTCTAGGGCGTAGATCTTCTTGCCCTTAATGGTGAGTGCTAGTATGTGTGAAAAAGCAAACTTTTTACGCACCAACTCATTTAGATCCGAATCAAGCAAGATGATCTCACCCTGCTTTGTCGCTGCATAGATCTTTTTCTCATCAGCACAGAGGGCTCTTAGATCAAGCGAGAGTCTTAGCTCTTTTTGTGAGAGCGAGAGGATCTTGTTAGGAGTTGCTGCGATCACTTTACCATCAAGAAGCTCAAAAAATATGACATTATTGAACAGTTTCTCACCACTTACTATGGTGCTTCTTAGCCTCTTTTTTGAGATGGCATCAACCACAACCACCTTACCATCAAGGGTAGGAAAAAGCACGAGATTGTCCCTAAAATATGGAGCTACAATCTTATGACTAACCACGATAGCACTATCGCCCTGCTCTTTAAAAAGTAGCTCTTTAGTGCTTAGATCATATATTGCCATCTCATTGTTAGAAAAGAGCACAGCAAGCAGATTTGCATTGACGCTAGCTGCTGCGACTGTGGTTTTCAGATCAAGCGTAGTGGTTGATTTTGCATATAGATTGTATAGATCTAACCCACCATCAACAGATGCAAAAATCACCCAACCATCACTATAACCAAGTAGCTCCTTACCCTCTGGCTCTCTTAGATCTAGTGGCTCATCACCCACTAAGATCCTACCATCTTCTAGCACCGCCGCACTTAGAGTACTCTTAGAAACCTCTGGGATAGTCGCACTGCTAGCAAACTTACCATCGATCTCACTAGGCTTAAAGTATTGCTTAGATGAGCACCCACTAAGTGCAAAAAGTATAACTGCGAGCAGGCCAAAAAGAGCTAGTTTCATTTAGCGATGCCATAGTGAAGCAAACTTTTAGCTAGCTCATAGAGTGGAGAGTTAGCTTCGATCTGAGAAAGAAGCACTCTAGCTTCACTAACTCTTTGCTCTTTTAGTAGCAAACTAGCAGATCTCATCTTTGCTAGATCAGCGTAGATAGCATTTTGCGTCTGGGCGTAGCTATTTAGCGAGGAGGTACTACTTGCACTCTCATACTTTGCAAGATCTGCCATAAGCTCTGTTTTTGAGCTAGCAAGCGACTCAAGCTGAGCTAGATCATTATGTTTTATAGCCTCGCTAAGCTTCCAAACATCATAAAGTGGCTCACTTGAGCTTTTTAGCTCGCTTAGTGCACTAGCATCAGCAGGGTTTTTCATAAGAGATGCCAAAGCTCTATTTGCAGACTCTTTTTTATTAGAGATATTTATATCATAAACCATTCCAGCAACTACTACAACTACCACCGCTACGACAAGAGCGACAATCGCACTTTTATACTTTTTTACAAATCTTTCAGTTACAACAGCTTGCTCAAAGAACTTCTCTTCGGCACTTAGCTCGTTTTTGATCATCGCTATATTTTCTTTTACGCTCAACTCTTTTGCCTTGTTACAAATTTCGACATATTATCGCATAATTTGTTAAATTTTCATCAAATATCTGCTACAATCACCCCTACAAAGAGAGGGTATGATGAAAATCGATGAAACACTACTAAAAAAACTAGAGAAGCTATCTTTTATCGAGATAGAGAGTGACAAAAGAGAGCAGATGATCGCAGATCTTAGCGAAGTGGTAAACTTTGTAAACAATCTTAGCGAGCTAGATACATCTGGTGTGAGCGATAAGTTCGCTATGAGCGATAGTGCCACACTACTAAGAGAAGATGAAGCATCGTGTGATGGTGCTATAAATGAAGCCATTCTAAACAGTGCTCCGCGTAGCGAAGATAGCTTCTTTGTGGTTCCTAAGATCATAGAGTAGAATTTTATGTTAATATTATAAAATTTTATCTAAAGGTATTACAATGAGTAATGACATGGAAGAGTCCAAAAATAGTATTGACATCAAAAAACTGCTAAAAAGTGTCTTGCACTTTAACTCATCAGATCTGCATCTAGTCCCAGGAAGCGAGCCTCAGATCCGTATAGACAAGGCTCTAAGACCCTTAAACCTGCCTATACTAAGTGGCAAAGATATAGAGACGATGGCGTATTCACTGCTTGAAGACAAGCAAAAGAAGATCTTTGAAGAGCACAACGAGCTTGACTTCTCATTTGAGCTAGATGATGTGGGGAGATTTCGTGCAAACTACTACAAAACCATCTCTGGCATCGCGTGTGCATTTCGTATAATCCCCATCGAGATCCCACCACTAGAGAAGTTTAACAACAACCCCATCTTCAAAGAGCTTGTCAAAAAAGAGAAAGGTCTCATTCTTGTCACTGGTCCAACAGGAAGTGGAAAATCCACGACACTCGCCTCAATGCTTCATGAGATCAACCTCTACCAGAGCAAACATATCATCACCATAGAAGATCCTGTCGAGTTTGTACACACAAACATAAAGTCACTCTTTTCACAAAGAGAGGTTGGCTCTTGCACAGATAGCTTTGCACTAGCTCTTAAGTATGCACTAAGACAAGATCCAGATGTGATACTCATCGGTGAGATGAGGGACAAAGAGACCATTTCAGCTGCCATCACCGCAGCTGAGACGGGGCATATAGTCTTTGGGACACTCCACACAAACTCCGCACCATCAACCATCAACCGTATCATAGATGTTTTTGATGCAGGTGAGCAACCTCAGATCAGAGCACAACTCGCATCTTCGCTAGTCTCTGTTATATCACAATCCCTTATGCCTCGCATAAGTGGCGGAGTAGTTGCCACTCAAGAGGTTATGATCACAAACCCCGCCATACAAAACCTTATCCGTGAGGACAAAGTTCATCAGATCTACTCACAAATGCAACTAAACCAAAAAGAGACAGGTATGACTACACAAAGCGATCAGCTACTCTCACTTATCCAAAAAAAGGTGATCAGCAAAGATATCGCCATAGCAAGCTCCAACCGCCCAGAGGAGCTTATGAAAACCCTAGCAAATCTCTAAACAAAGAGCTACTGCTCTTTGTTTTTGACAAACCTTATCATCTTAAACCGCTCACCCAAAAAGCTAGGCATTATGAGCTTTTTTACTTTTTGTAGCTCTTGAGAGTAGATCTCCTCACCCGCTTTTACTCTCACAACTTCAAGCAGATCCAAGATCCCCATATCGATGAGTGCTACCATCTGCGTCTTAAACTCCGCCATCTTCGCACCCGCCTCCTCAAAGGCATCTTTAAGATGCTCAAATGTAACATCATAAGTTAGATCACTCTTTTTAAACGCCTCTTTTATATCTAGCTCATCATCAAAAAATGGCAAAACTTTGTGATCTTTGTAGACTCTTAGTGAAAAGTCAGGTCTAGCTTGCATCTCTCCATAGTCAAATGTCACAAACTCAAACTTTTTAGCAGATCTCATCATCGAAGTGGCAAACTCCTCATACCCAACTGCGATCTCACCTCGATCTTTGTGGTACTTATTTGCCTTTGCACTCACCCACTCATCATCAAGATCAAAGATCACCTTATGATCCTCTACTCTTGCACACTTACCCTTATAAAAAAGCTCGCACGCAAATGCATCAAAGATCTCATTTGCCACAAAAAACGCCTCTTGGGCTCTTAGATCTGCTAGACTCTCAAAGTGCAGTAGATCTACCGCATCACCAAAGCTCTCTTTAAAGTAGCTACACTGAAACTCCCTAAGCGAGGCAAATCGCTCAACTATGGCGAAGCGAAAAGTGCTAAGCAGATCTGGAGCGAGTGTATAGATAAATTCGATGATGTCTGCTAGCAAATAGCCATGATGTGCTCCAATCTCGCAAATGGTGGCACTTTTGCTAAGATCGCCACTCTCCACCTGCTTTACTATATGGTTAGCGATCGCTCCACCAAAAAACTTACTGCTACTAACCGAGGTGTAAAAATCCCCCTCTTTGCCTATGGTTTTGTAGCTTGCATAGTAACCATCATCGGCATATAGCCACTGATTTACATAGTCGCTAAACCTGTACACTTCAACTCATTTGCGACTCTATTTAGCGTATGAAACCCCTCATCAACCTCATCTTTTGTAATAGTTAGAGCTGGCAAAAGTCTAAGAGTATCTCGCCCCGCTCTAAGCACTACAAGCCCATGCTCTCTAGCTCTACTCATCAGATCTGCTAAGGTTTTAGCATCTTTTACCCTAAGCCCACACATCATTCCTATGCCCACTTTTGCACTAAAAAGCTCTCTATGATTTACATAAAACTTCTCTAGCGACTCATCAAAATAGGCTATATTTTTGGCAAGCTCTCCACTTTTATAAAGCTCAGAGAGTATCTGCATAACCTCATTTGCCGCAGCTGTACTTAAAAAGTTACCACCAAATGTAGATCCATGATCCCCATGAGCAAATATATCCTTAAGGCTCGTCATCACCGCACCAATTGGCACTCCACCACCTAGCCCTTTTGCAAGTGTGACGATATCAGGCTTGATGCCAAAGTAGTTTGATGCCAAAAACTCGCCTGTTCTATAAACACCCGTTTGCACCTCATCGATGATGAGAAGTATATCTCGCTTCTTAAGTTCATCTGCAAGGCTTTTGACCGCTTCTACCTCAAGCGGTTGCACACCACCCTCACCTTGGACTAGCTCGATCATCACCGCACAAGTGTGATCATCGACACGATTTAGTACATCATCTATGTTATCTGCATAGACAAATCCATCTGGATATGGTCCAAAATAGTGGTGCATTGAGCCTTGCCCTGTCGCTTTTACTGTCGTGATAGTTCGACCGTGAAACGAGTGCTCAAGTGTGATCACTTTGTAGCGTTTTAGCTCACCTTTTAACTCGCCATACTTTCTAGCGATCTTTATAGCCCCCTCATTGGCTTCAGCTCCACTGTTGCCAAAAAAGCACTTCATATCGTAGCCACTAGCTTCAACTATCTTTTGGGCAAGTAGTGCTTGCGGGGCTATGTAGTAGAGGTTTGATGTATGCGTGATTTGCTCAACTTGCTTACATATCGCCTCACTCACTCTTTTGTTAGCATGCCCCACACTGCACACCGCGATCCCTGAAGCAAAGTCTATATATTTTTTGCCATTTGCATCATAAAGCGTCGCATTTTCACCTCTTACAAACTCCACATCAGCTCTTGCATAAGTGGAGAGCACAAACTTCTCATCTAGCTCTTTTATATTCATCTTCTTATCTCTACTCTATTTTCTTGAAATATTGCACTATTTCCGCTAAAAGATCGCTTTGATGGTGTCAAGTTGTTGATCCCTTTTGTAGTACTATATATCATCGCCACATCACTACGCAAACCATCATCAATAGCCACCCTTAACCTAAGCACACCATCATCACTAACCACCTCAACCTCTTCTCCATCAGCAAACCCAAGCGAGCTATGCAGATAGAGCGTGTTGCTACTTCTACCCTCTACGATCTTTGGCGTGATAAGATAGAGCCTCTCATCGCTACTATCATCAAGATCTAGCTCATCTAAGAAACAGAACTCTCCCTCACTGCCTCTATGTACCACTGGCTTACTCTCTACGCTCACACCAAGCTCACAAGACAAGAACTCCACAAGCTCCTCTTCGCTCACCTCTTTTTTAGAGATCACAAGATCTGCCATATCTGAAGTGGCGTTTGCATGCTCACCATAGTAGATGATCTCAGTAGCTCTTAGCGACTCTTCTACTCTCTTGCTATGAGGTAGCTGGTTTAGCGGGTTTGAGGCGTAAACAAAGAGCTTTTTATACTCGCCAAACTCCACATCAACCTTTGGCACACGCTTAAGATCTCCCAAAAGCGGGTTTGTACTAGACTGGGGCACATAGTAAACCCCACTCCCCTCTTTGCCAAAAAGCCCCAAAAGTGTGGCAAATGCGTCGATAGAGCGAAGCACATCTGCACCATCTCTATACTTCTGCACCCCGCTACCTACTACGATGATGCACTTTTTGCCACCCACTAGCTCCAAAACCTTGCCGATCTCACCCAAACTAAGCCCAATCCTATCTATCGTTGGTTTGATGCGAAGAGTCTGCGTAAGCTCATAAAACTCCTCTACCTCATCTTCTATGCTTTTGCAAAACTCCTTGTCGTGGGCATCTTCTAAGCATAAAAATCGACTAAGCAGAAGTGCGATCTCCAGATCACTATGCGGTCTTGGTTGCAAAAAAAGATCCGCTCTTTTTGCCATCTCAGTTCTTATGGGATCTATAACTATTAGCGTCTTATCTTTTAGCATCTCACCTAGCCCAAAGCCACTGCTACCCCATAATATCGCCACTTCACACTTAAGCAGATCTAATGCACATAGGTTGTTGTGTACGCCTCGACCCTCAATGATGCCAGCTTCACCTGCTCCACTTGCAAGAGATCTATCCATCAAAACAGCACCCGCACTATGAAGCAAAAACTCCAATGCGTCCTGATACGAGGAGATCTGCCTATCTTGCATATAGCAAAGTAGCTCACCTTTTTTGCTACCCTTTAGCATACTAGCTAAGATCTCAAGAGCCTTTTTTGGCTCAATCTTCTCACCTTTGTATCTTGAACTATCTATCATCACGACAACTCCTTGTAACTATTCTATCATTTTTATGCACTATTTATTGTAAATTAGATACCATCATAGTAGAATTTTAAGGAGATCCTAATGTCTGTTCTCGATAGAGTCGATGCAACTACAAACTTAGCAAAAAACAATGAACTACAACTACTAGTCTTTAGGGTAAGCTCTAGCGAAGATGCAGCTTACTACGCTATCAATGTTTTCAAAACTAGAGAGGTTGTAGAGGCAAAACACCACCCCATCACGCAGATCCCATCTTCTCACCCTATGCTAGAGGGTACAGTTGTGCTTCGTGGCATGCAGATCCCTCTGCTAAACCTCCCACTTTGGCTAGGCGTCAAACTCACCAAAGAGGAGATCATCAACTCAAATATCCTCATATGCGACTTCAACGGTGTTATATTAGGGCTTCGTATTATGTCTGCTTATAGAGTTATAAAGAAAAATTGGCAAGATATTCACTCACCAGATAGCTACCGCTCTGGAAGCAACAGCAAAGTTATCAACGACACAAGACTTGAAGATGGCAGTATGTGCTTAGTGCTTGACTATGAAAAACTACTTGCAGATGTGATCCCTCAAGCGATGGTAAATGTCTTTGAATCTCCTGCAAACCTAAAAGATCTAGCGATCCCACAAAAGCTAAAAGATGGTACAGTTCTTATCGCAGAGGACTCAAAGACCGCTCAAGGTCACCTAAGACAGATCTTCAAAAACGCAAATATTGACTTCAAGATCTTTGATAATGGCAAACGCTTAGTTGATTACATCATCTCAATGGGTGAAGATGCAAAAGAGATCCCAGCTATCATTACAGATATTGAGATGCCAGAGATGTCGGGCTTTACGGTTATAAAAACTCTAAAAACCAATAGCTACACTTCGCAAGTGCCTATAATAGTAAATAGCTCAATGACAGGTGAAAACAACAAAAGAGAGGCGGAGGGACTCGGTGCTGATGGCTTTATAGATAAGACTAAGAGTCAAAACATCATACCGCTTATCGTTAAGATAATGAATCTCTCATAGTAGAAGATCTTTTAAGATCTTCTAAAAACATAAGCCCTCTAGGGCTTACTTGATAACAGCTATAATCTGCCCCTCTGTTACTACATCATTTGGTGCGATAGTCACAGACTTCACTACTCCCGACGCAGTTGCAGCAACTGGGATCTCCATCTTCATAGCTTCAAGTATTGCGATCTCATCGCCCTCTTTTACACTTTGACCCTCACTTACAAGCACTTTCCAAACATTACCTGGAACTAGTGCTTTTACAGGCGTACCATCTACAACAGGAGCCGCTGCCACAACAGGTGCTGGCGTAGCTACTGCTGTACTCTCACCATTTACCGCTGTTACTTGAATGTCCACATTGCCCTCTGCGACTTGAACGCTGAACTTTTGACCATCGACTACTACTGTATAACTTCCACTCATTTTTCTACTTCCTTTTGTTTGTGCTAATTGTGCTAGTTTTGCATCTTCTTCTTTTTTCATATCGGAGAGTTTTCTTACTTTATACTCACCATTGCCTTTAAGGTAGGCAATCCCTTTTTCATGACAAGCAGCTGCAATGAAGATGTTCTCTTCTGTTATCTCGATATTTTCAGCTTTTAGCTTATCGATCCAAGTCGCAAGAGACTTATCTGGATCAGCATTTGCAAGATCCAATGCTTTTTGCGTTGTTGGCTCAAGTCCAAGCTTTTCTGAAGCTATCTTTACCACCTCGGGATCTGGAGCAACTGGAGTTTTTCCAAAGTAACCAAGCACCATTCTGCCATACCCTGGAGCGATCGCTTTCCACGGCCCTTGCATGACATTATTTAGTGCTTGTTGAAAGTAAAACTGTGACACAGGAGTTACAGAAGTACCATAACCACCCTTTTCAACAACCTCTGTCATAGCTGCTATGATCTCTGGAAACTTATCGATCATACCATTATCACGCATCATTTGTGTGTTTGCAGTAAGTGCCCCACCCGGCATTGGTGAAAATGGTATGATAGGTGAAACCATAGTCGCTTCAGGCGGTATAAAGTAGTCTGCTAGACAGTTTTGAAGCTCTTTTTGGTATGTTAAAACTTTACCGATCTCAAGACCTCCAAGATCGTAGTTCATACCTTTTGTAGCGTGAAGCATAGTGAGTATATCTGGTTGGCTTGTCCCACCACTCGCTGGAGCCGCAGCTAGATCTATACCATCTGCACCCGCTTCAAGAGCTGCCATATACGCTGCCACAGAGACACCCGCAGTTTCGTGAGTATGTAGTCTTATGTGTGTAGCTTCTGGTAGAAGTTTTCTAGCCATCTGAATAGTCTCAAACACCTTTTGTGGGTTTGCAGTACCACTTGCATCTTTAAAACATACACTATCAAATGGTATCCCACTATCTAAGATCTCTCGCAAACTCTTCTCATAAGACTCCACAGTGTGAGCACCATCACTACAAGCAGGTGGCAGATCCATCATAGTGATCGCCACTTCATGTTTTAGTCCATGATGCTTTATACGCTCTGCAGAGTAGATAAGGTTCTCTACATCATTTAGTGCATCAAAGTTTCTTATAGTTGTAGTACCATGTTTTTTAAAGAGTTTTGCATGTAGATCTATAAACTCTTTTGAGCCAGTATCTAACATAACAGTGTTGATGCCTCGTGCTAAAGTCTGAAGGTTTGCATCTGGCCCCACTATTTTTCTAAAGCGATCCATCATCTCAAAAGCATCTTCTCTTAAGTAGAAGTAAAGCGACTGAAATCTCGCTCCTCCACCAAATTCAAAGTGCGTTATACCCGCTGTTTTTGCAGCTTCCACAGCTGGGAAAAAATCATCCATCAAAACACGCCCACCATAGACAGACTGAAAGCCGTCTCTGAAAGTTGTGTCCATTACATCAATATATTTTTTAGCCATTACCCGTCCTAACCTTGTGTATGATAGGCTATCGCAGCAGTGATTGCAGCTATAACCCTCTTGTTGTCTTGTTTGTCATTTGATATATTTTGCCCGCTAGACTCACTAGCAGTAACACTACTTGTTGTAGTATTTTTATCACCACTCGCCTGTGTGGCCGTGGTTTTATTAGCTCTAGGAAGCAGATAACCTATCGCTACACCTATGACTAAAAACAAAAGACTTTGTACCATTTTTAGTCTCCTTATTTCACCTTCAGCTTATTTGCGGTGTATTGTATTATAAATTGATTAAAATTACCATTTAAAAAGATTAATATAGTGTAGTTCAAGAGCTTTTGTTACCTTTTCATCATATAATTATGCAAAAATATGAGGTTTTATGACTAGACATTTTACTGACAAATTTGCCACTATCAACGCGATAGAGGGTTATAGCTATCTACTCTTAGTCTTTATCGCTATGCCTCTAAAGTATGCCCTAGGTTTTCCACTTGCCGTTAAGGTCGTGGGCATGGCTCATGGCGTGCTTTTTATGATCTTTTGCTACTATCTGTACAAAGCAACAAGAGAGACAAAATGGAGTTACGCTCTTGCTACGCTCTTTTTCGCAGCTTCACTTGTTCCATTTGGAAGCTTTTATAACAAGGGTATCATCTCTGTCTTTCAAAAACAACGAGGTCAAAAAGCATGATCTTTGGTATGTATGAGCAAGATTTCATAGCTTATGCGATCTTTGGCTTAGCTTTTAACTTTTTTATATCATTTATGTTTAGCTTGTATCTCACCAAAAACATCGGTATGGAGGAGATGATCCGCACCAAAGGCAACAAAGAGCAGTCACTCATCGTCGCCCTTAGCCTCTTCATACCATTTGCGAAGGCTCTTATTACTCTATATAGAGTTGCGATCTTACAGATCTACTTTCTCAACCGTGGCTATACACACAAAGAGTTCTGGATCTATCTCACAACAAACAGTAGCGAACAAAATGGGTGATTATAGACTAAAGGTAGTTTTGACTATATTTAGTAGTATTATATTTGCACTTATTTTTATCATACTAGCGTTTGTTCTTCCACTTGATAAACCCAAACAAAAAAACCCAACCGCCACTACCAAAGAGCTAAAAGAGAGCTTTGGCGAGATTTTTAATTAATGGACACTTGATAGATTGCTTCGCTTCGCTCGCAATGTTCTGTATTAAACCCCACTTAAATAGAGCATAGATATCTCTTTTTCTATCTCTATTGCTACTATGCACTCTCTTTATTATTAAGAGTAACTACTACTGGTTTTTGAGGTGTATAATCTAGTGTAAATGCTCTATTGTGTTTTAGTAGTGCAAATGCAACTCTTACAATCTTATGAGCTACTGCAATTAGGCTAGCATTTTTGCTTTTACCTCTTGCTAGTAAGCTGTTGTAGTACTCCTTTAGTCTGCTATTTACCCTTATGGCACTAAGTGAGTTCATAAAGAGTTGCCCTCTAGCAAGTGAGCTACCTCGTTTACTAATTGAACCCTTTCTTCTAACCGATACACCAGACTCATAGACACTAGGAGCTATACCTATAAAGCTAGCTGCCTCTTTGGCACTACTAAAGCTTTTAAATGAATCAAATGTAGCTATGATAGTAGCTGCTCCCATCATAGCAATACCGCCTATGCTCTTTAGCAATTCATATGAGTTACTAAAGGACTCTACCAGGATAGACTCTATCTTTGCCTTTAGCTCATCTATCTCTTTGGTTATAAACTCTTTGTGTCTGATATAAGAGTCTATGATATAGCTTAAAGTATCTGCTCTTCTTTTAAGAGAGTGTATTTGTGAAGCTATCTCACCTCTTTGCTTTAGTAGATCTTCTACTGCTTTTAGTAGAAGTCTTAGCTCTACTATCTCCTTTGATGGTGGAGTATATAGAGTAGTATCCTCTTTGTATCCATACTCCGCTATCACCCTTGCATCAAACAAGTCAGATTTAGTTCTACCTAGCTTTAGCTTTGAGTAGTGCTTTATTACTAGTGGATTTACTACTGCTACTTTAAACTCTTTTAGCTGTGCTACTAGTTTGGTGTGGTATATACCAGTAGCTTCCATCACAAATAGTAGATTATCCACATCTTTAAACTTACGAACTAAGTGTCTATTTATTGACTCTTTTGTGTAGGGTATCTCATTAGTAGTGTGCAACTTACCATCATAGATACTATAAGAGAGCTTATCCATAGATACATCTATCCCCACCACTATTCTCTGCTTGTTAGCCATTTTAAACTCCTATAAATAAAGCTTTGCTACAATAAGCTCTCTTTACTAGTCATCATCGTGGTTTATACAGGCTTTATGCCTAATGTTCTTGTTCGACTTTTAAGGAGCAAGGAGATGGAGACAACATTGCGAACGGTCTTTTAGACCTATGACAAATCTGTCTTTATTCATCTCCTCTTTGTAGCACACAATAACCATAATAAAGCTAAGCATAAATAGATATAAAACATAATAGGTAGCTACTAAAAAGTAGCTACTAGTTCTACTCCACTAAGCTAATAGCTATGATCATTGTGTGGAGTGGTAATATACGATGACGGGTGATAGTTATTGTAGTGACGGGTGATAGGCAAGGTATTGACAACAGGTAGTCATCGCGAGGCAACTTGTTGCCGTGGCGATCTATCAGTTTTCCGTATTACAAAGCCTTAGTCATTATACGGTTGAGTCTTGCTATAAAGCCCGCCATATCATCTATCTCTACGCCACCAAAGAGCTTTGCTTGATCTAGTAGCACACTTGCACTATCAGCTACAAGGTTAGCATCACGGCTCTCTTTTAGCTTTTGGATCAACTCACTTTTAGGGTTGATACTAAGGATCGGTGCAGGTAGTGGAAACTCACCCCCTTGCCCCATTTGACGCATCATTTTTGCCATCATATAAGCTTGATCCTCTTTGTCATCTCTTAGTTTTACAGGAGAGTCCACCAGATCAAAAGTAAGCTCCACTGATTTAACCTTGTCGCCTAGAGTATCTTTTAGCTCTTTTAAAAATGGCTCAAACTCCTTTTTGCTCTCTTCGTGCGAAGCCTTCTCTTCCTCATCTTCATCAAACTTTGCGTCCTCTACACTTACAAACTTATACTCTTTATACTCACTCACCATTGGGAAAACTATGGTATCCACCTCTTCATTTAGAAGCAGTACATCAATGCCTTTAGATCTAAATAGCTCTAGTGAAGGTGAGTTTTTGAGCATCTCAAGCGAAGATCTACCAGCTATATAGTAGATCTCTTTTTTAGCCTCATCTACGCCTTTTAGGTACTCTTCAAGTGTGATCTTCTCGCTACTATTTAGCGAGTTAAACTGCAACAACTCTAAGATCTTCTCACGGTTGCCATAGTCACTATAAAGCCCCTCTTTTAGGACATTACCAAACTCTGCGAAAAATGTATCGTACTTAGCTTTGTCATTTTTCGCCATCTTAGCAAGCTCGCTTAGCACCTTTTTTACAGAGGCATTTTTGATCTTAGCTAGCACTGCGTTTGACTGGAGTATCTCTCTTGAGACATTAAGAGGTAGATCTTTTGAGTCTATAACACCTCGCAAAAACCGTAGGTATGTCGGCATAAGCTCTTTCTCATCATCGGTGATAAAGACGCGGTTTATGTAGAGCTTGATCCCGCTTTGGTAGTCCACACGGTAGATGTCCATAGGTGCTTTTGATGGCAGATAAAAGAGTGTTGTGTACTCAATAGCACCCTCAGCTTTGTTGTGGATCCAGCTTAGCGGCTCCTCCATAGAGTGAGCTATACTTGAGTAAAAATCTTTATAGTCTTCATCTTTTAGCTCACTTTTGCTTATGCTCCATAGGGCGTTTGCACGGTTGATCTGCTCATTTACTATATCAGTGCGAGACGGCTCTATCTCTTTGCCATCATCATCTTTTTTGGCGGCAACATACTTCTCTTTGTCCATATATATGGCAAATGGTATGTGGTTTGAGTACTTTTTGATGATGCTCTCGATGCGGTGAGTCTCTAAAAACTCACTATCTTCATCATTGATATGCATAGTTATCTCTGTGCCAAATCCCTCCATCTCACAAGTCTCTATCTCATACTCGCCATCACCACTACTGATCCACTTGTACGCCTGTGACTCATTTGCTTTTTTGGTAGTAACCTCAACCTTTGATGAGACCATAAAACAGGCATAAAAGCCCACGCCAAACTGCCCAATGAGCTGTGAGTCTTTTTTCTGATCACCACTTAAACTCTCTATAAACGCTCTTGTACCAGAGTTTGCAATAGTTCCGAGGTTTTTTTGCAGATCCTCCTCATTCATACCGATCCCACTATCTTTTATGGTGAGTGTTTTTGCCTCTTTGTCTATTTTTATATCTATGCGAGGGTTAAACGCTACACCTTTGTACGCTTCATCGGTGAGAGCGAGCATATTTAGCTTATCGAGTGCGTCACTTGCATTTGAGACAAGCTCACGCAAAAATATCTCTTTGTTTGAGTACAAAGAGTGGATCATAAGATTTAGTATCTGCTTTGCTTCTGTTTGAAATTGATGTTTTGCCATTTTTTTAACTCCAAATATTTTTTGGAATTTTAGCAAATGATGGTTAATAGATAGAAATAGTATAAACTATCTTGAGTCGTTATGACTCAAGGTAATTTAGTCTTG
Organism: Sulfuricurvum sp.; assembly: GCA_041669045.1. Lineage (GTDB taxonomy): Bacteria > Campylobacterota > Campylobacteria > Campylobacterales > Sulfurimonadaceae > JBAYBZ01. The sequence continues at coordinate 122,321 of JBAYBZ010000003.1, forward strand.
TTGAAGTCTAGTATATGCTGGAGTATCAAGTATATCAAAGTCAAAGTCACCGCCAACAGCTATGCGAGTCTGCTGTCTGCTCATAGGTGCTTTTGTGATGCTTGACTCTTTCTCAAAGCTTTCATTGTTGCTACTCGCCTTGACTCTCTCAAAGCCAGTTGCCACTATGGTTATCTTTATATAATCCTCTGGTAGCGACTCATTGGTAGATGTTCCAAAGATAACCTCTGCATCTTCATGAGCTGACTCATTGACTACATTCATAGCCTCAGAAACTTCTATCATAGAGAACTGTGGATGCATATAGAAGTGAACAAGCACTCCCATCGCACCATTTATAGAGATATTGTCAAGCAGTGGAGACTCGATCGCACTCTTGATCGCCTCATAAGCAGCATTATCACCTTGATGCTCACCCACACCCATCAGTGCAACACCCTTGTGACTCATAACAGTTTTTAGATCCGCAAAGTCTAGGTTTATATCGAACTCACCATTTGAGAGTATTACACCCGCAGTTCCACTAACTGCTTGAGCAAGCACACCATCAACAATTTTAAAGCTATCTTTTATACCCAACTTTTTATCGATGATAGAGAGCAGTTTTTCATTTGGTACAACCACTATGGAGTCACTCTCTTTTCTAAGCTCATCAAGTCCCACCTTTGCTAGCTTTAGTCTTCGTGGCCCCTCAAACAAAAATGGCTTTGTCACCACAGCTATGGTTAGAGCATCTACCTCTTTGGCTATCTTGGCGATCACAGGAGCAGCACCCGTTCCTGTTCCACCACCAAGACCTGCAGAGATGAAGACGATATCAGCACCCTCTAGTGCAGATTTGATCTCATCGTAGCTCTCTATGGCAGAGTCGCGACCGATCTCAGGCTTCATTCCAGCACCTAGACCGCTTCCGATCTGGATCGTTCTTGCACCCTTTACTTCAGCTAGAGCTTGAGCATCGGTGTTTACCATAATAAGCTCGATCCCGCTCACACCCTCTTTTATCATATGACCGATCATATTGCCACCACCGCCGCCGACGCCTACTGCAACAATCCTAGCCCCTTTTATATTGTTTGACTCTTCTACTGAAAATGGTTCCATATTATCTCCTTAAAATAGCTGTGTCGCCCAGTTCCAAAATCCACTTAAACCACCCTGTTTATTTGGATCTTTTTCATCTTTTTTCTTCTTTTTAGCTAACTCGATCATCTTCTGCGGCTGCTCATCTTTACCTAGCTCGACTGCTGGTATGGCTAGATCTCCTGCAAGGTTTATAGGCTCAACAGGCTCTGCGATCTGTTGTGAGTGGTGTCTAACTCGCTTGTTGATGTCGATCTCATAGTTGGTGTAGTCGTTTATGGTATATAGAAGCAGTCCTATCGCACTAGAGTACTCTGGTGAGCGAAGGTTTTCAAAAAGCCCGTCCATTTCACGAGGCTTTGCAAGCCTAACAGGAAGTGAGCCAAATGTAGCAACTGCTAGATCTCTAAGACCCTCCAACTGCGAAAAACCACCCGTTAGCACAACTCCAGCACCTAGTTTGTCTTTAAGACCACTATTTTCTATAAACTGTGCAAGTATCATAAGCGTCTCTTCTACTCTTGCGTAGATCACATTTCTAACAACTGTTAGTGAAACCTCTTGCTTATTGTTATCATCGCCTATAACAGGTAGCTCAATGAGATCATTGCTACTATTTAGTAGTGAGCCGTATGTTAGCTTTACCTGATCTGCACTACCTATTGGGGTATGCAAAGCCATAGAGAGATCACTTGTTATGTGGTTGGATCCAACTGCCAAAAAGTCATTATAGCGGAGCGAGTTTCCAGAGTGAATAGCGATATTGCAAGTGCTCCCACCCATATCAATCACTGCGACTCCTAGCTCTTTTTCATCATCATTTAGCACCGCTATGGAGGAGGCATAACTACTAAGCACGACGCTATCTATCTCTATGCCTGTTGAGTTTATCGCTTTTCTTAGGTTGTTTAGGCTCGATTTTTGAGTTGTGATGATATGCACATCTACCTCAAGCCTCGATGCGTTCATACCGAGTGGATCTTCTATGTAGTTTTGATCATCTACTTTAAAGTTATATGGAAGTGCATGCAAGATCTCATACTCATGTGGTATGTTAGCGTTATAGAGTGCGGTCTGCATAACGCGTTCTATCTCTTTAAAATTGACCTCTTTATTTTGGATATTGACTATCCCACTTGAGTTTACACTCTTTGTATAAGCCCCAGAGATAGAGACGACCGCTCTCTTAGCATCACTTCCTGAGATGCGTTTGGCATCATCAAGTGCTGCTTTTATAGATCTTGATGCCTGCTCTATGTTAGTTATACTTCCTCGCCTAAGCCCTTGTGCCTTTGAGATACCAGCACCTGTGATAGATAGCACTCCATCGTTTGCCATCTCTGCTATGATGGCACAGATCTTAGTTGAACCAATATCGATAGCTAATATGGTTTTGCTCAAGTTATATTCCTTGCATCAATATCTCAGTTTTATACTTCATCTGTAACTTCTTTACTAGAGCCACATTGAACATTTGCGACTTAATCCCAGCGATCTGATCTATAACATTTTCGTTAGCATCTTCAAGCAGTTTTTGTTCCACAATCCTATACAAAACTACATTTCCATCTCTAAGTGTTATAAAATCTTCACTCTTTTGGCTTGCAAAAAGCCCTTTGATAAACTCTTTGCTACCCTTTTGATCAAGTCCTTCTAACACTATATCGGACTTTTTTGTTATAAATCCACTACTAACACCACTAAAGTTAGCTAGTGACTCTTTTGCGATATTTGCGAGAGCTTCATCTTGCTTGTGTTGCTCATAAAATGGGAGTACTTCAGCTCTTGCCTCTTCAAAACTGAGTGGCTTCGCACTGTTAGTAGCATCAACTTTAAAAGTATAGTAACTACCATCAACCAACACAGGCTTGATATACTCCAACGCTTTTGAGCCATCTTCTACAAGCGACAACACATCTACACCATAAGGGTTGCTTGTTGCTGAAATAGTTGTTTTTTGAACTCTACTAGCATCAACTTCGCCCTTTTTAAACGCTATATATTCACGAAGAGCCTCTTTTTTGCTCTCCTTATCATTTAGCTCAAAAACAACTTGTTCTCTTGCATCTTCAAGACTTAAGATCTTGCCATTGGCATCTTTAAAGCTATCTTTTTGATGCTCATAAAACTCCTCTATCTCACCATCGCTATACTCTTTTGCTACAAATGGCGTAGTCACAAAACTAACATCGTAACTAACTTCACTCATAAAGTTTGACTTCATACTCTCCCAGAAGCTCTTTAGAGCATCTTCATCTACACTAACGCTTATGCTACTTGGCTCAAGCACTTTATACTCAATGCGATCGGCGATATTTAGAGCGACATTTAGCACATCAGCCTCCGCCTCATTCGCCTTAACGCCTAGCAGATCTAGCACCTTTTGCACTGCCAGCTCTTTTTTTAGACTCTGCTCATACTCTTTTACGCTTATGTTGTTCCTAGAAAGCACATCTTTATAGACCTCTTTACTAAAAACTCCATCTTTAAAGAAGTAGTCTTTGCTTACGATATCAGCTAGTATCTCATCGTGCGTCACTTCGATATCATAAGAGTTAGCAAGGTTTAACACCAAAGCTTGGTTTGTCAAAAACTCTAACGCCTGCTGTTTTAACCCAAACGCACTAGCTTTTTCTTCATCAAACTCACCATTGAACATCTGGCTATATTGGTTATACAAAATGGCGTAACTCTTCTGATACTCAGCAACACTTATATCTACATCGCCTACCTTTGCTACTACTCCAGAGCCACTTTTGTAGCTATAACTTCCCCAGCCAACAAAGCCAGCTCCCACAAAAGCAATAGTTGAGATCCAGATGGTCACAACTAAGTACTTTTTATGTTTTTGCATCCAAGTTATCATATTTGCACATCGCCTTAAGTTGATATTTATCGCTATTTTATACAATTAAGCATTAAAAATCGATAAAGGATCACCCTTGAGTAATGATGAGCTAAGCAGGCGAGATCTAGAAGTGCTTTGGCACCCGTGTACGCAGATGAAAGATCATGAGTTTTTGCCACTCATACCTATAAAAAAAGGTTATGGAGTATACCTTGAAGACTTTGATGGCAAAAGCTACATAGACGCTATTAGCAGTTGGTGGGTAAACATCTTTGGACACTGCAATGAGTATATAAACAATCGCATAAAAGAGCAACTAGATACATTAGAGCATGTTATACTTGCGGGCTTTACTCACAAAAGTGTTATAGATCTATCTCACAGGCTAGTTACTCTTGCTCCTAAGCCACTTAGCAGATGTTTCTACGCTGACAACGGCTCAAGTGCCATCGAAGTAGCTCTAAAGATGAGCTTTCATGCACACAAAAACGCTAACAAAAACAAAACCATCTTTGTTTCACTAACAAACTCATACCATGGCGAGACGCTAGGCACACTAAGTGTTGGCGATGTAGAGCTTTACAAAGATACCTACAAACCGCTACTACTGCACACCATGCAGACACCCGCTCCAAAAGATGCCACAAAAGAAGCAGCGATCAAAGCAGCTAACAAGTTTGAAGAGTTAGCACAAAGTAGAGGCTATGAGATTAGTGCGATCATATTTGAGCCTATCGTTCAAGGGGCGGGTGGAATGGCGATCTACCATGAGGAGTTTTTAAAACGCATAGATCTCATAGCCAAAAAGCACGATATCCACCTCATAGCAGATGAGGTGATGACAGGTTTTGGTCGCACAGGCGAGATGTTTGCCTGCAACCATGCTGACATATCGCCTACTTTTATGGTGCTCTCCAAAGGGCTAACGGGTGGTTATTTGCCACTCTCGGTTGTACTAACAACAGATGAGATCTACTCTCAGTTTTACTGCGACTATAACGAACAAAAAGCCTTTTTGCACTCGCATAGTTATACAGGCAATGCCCTTGCATGTGCGGCGGCAAACGCTACGCTAGATCTATTTGAGTCTAACAATGTTATAGAAAAAAATAGAGAAACATCTGCATATATATGGCAAAAACTAGAGCGTTTTAGGGACTTGCCAAATGTAGCAAATATAAGACAAAAAGGTATGATCGCAGCACTAGATCTAGTGGGTTATGATCCTAAAAAACGCATGGGTCTTAAGATCTATGAGTATGCTCTAAAACAGGGTGTACTACTTCGCCCACTTGGTGCTACCATATACTTTATGCCACCATATATCATTACGCAAGATGAGTGCGACACCATGCTTGATGTCGCTTATGATGCCATAAAGAGCATCATTTAAACCAGCTTTTTACCTTCTCTAACGCAGAGTCAAGCATACTCTCATGAGGCTTTGACTCTACACCAAAAGAGTCCTCTAGCTTTGCTATAAGCTCTTTTTGCTCATCATTTAGCTTCTTGGGGTAGGTGATCTCGATCTGAGCTATGAGATCTCCCTTGCCGTGACCATGCACATCTTCAACACCCTCTCTTCTAAAGACAAACTGCTGTTTATCTCTTGTGCCAATATCGAGCTTAAGCTCTAGCTCACCCCTAAGAGATGGGATCTTAAGCACTGTTCCTGTTATGGCTTGTGTAAAAAATAGAGGGATCGATATGTAGATATCATTGCCATCTCTAACAAAGTGCTTATCTGGCGTAACTCTAAAGCTTACATAGAGATCTCCCCTAGCTCCTCGTTTGCCAACATTGCCTCTATGTGCGACACGCAGGCGATTTCCATCATCTACACCGTGCGGGATCTTGATGCTTAGAGTCTCTTTTGCCTCCTTGTATCCACCACCACTACACTCGCTACACTTTTTGGCTATGACGCTCCCCTCACCCTTACAAGCGGGACAAGTTTGCGAAAATGTCATAAAGCCCTGTCTAGCAAAGATCTGCCCTTGCCCCTTACAAGTACTACACGGCTCAAGCTTAGCATCTTTTGCCCCTGTACCCTTACATGGCTTACATGGCTCTTTATAACTATAAGTTATCTCTTTTTCGCACCCAAAAACCGCCTCATCGAAGCTTATAACGATCTCTGTTGCCATATCTAGCGAGTATCTATCTACATCAGCAGGGTCGCGTCTGCGCCTAGATCCACCACCAAAGTTACTAAACATCTCCTCAAAGATGCTTCCTAGATCATCAAACCCGCTAGATCTACTAGATCCGCCCATACCTTGTAGACCCTCTTTACCGTAACGATCGTATATGCCCCGCTGTTTATCATCACTTAGGCATTGATATGCCTCATTGCAGAGCTTAAACTTATGCTCCGCCTCCTTATCATTAGGATTTTTATCTGGATGATAGAGTTTTGCCATTTTTCTATATGCTTTTTTGATAGTCTCCTTATCGGCATTTCGCGAGACTTCCAAAATCTCATAGTAGCTTAACTCCTCCATTTCGCCCCTTTGTTTTTTCGCAATTATACAAAATTTATTTTAATCCTAGTATAATACACAACATGAGAATGTTTTTATACGCCCTTATTTTGGCACTTTTTGCGGGGTGTGCCATCAAACAACAAGAGATCATACCCATAGATAAAGCAGATCTTTACGAAGAGATCGCATTTAAAGATCTCTCCATCTGGCAAAGCATAGATTATAACGATGCACTTGCGACTTTTAGACGAAGTTGTCAAAACACCAAAACCAAAGAGATCTATGCCGAGGCTTGCCAAAATGCAAAGAGCACAAACGACGCTAAGCTATTTTTTGAGCAAAACTTTACTCCCTACAAGCTAAAAAACTCAAACGATGGTAGCGAAGTGGGACTACTAACAGGCTACTATGAGCCTCTTATAAACGCCTCTTTAGCAAAGAGTCCACCCTACATCTATCCACTCTACAAAACCCCAAAAGATCTCATAACCGTTGAGCTATCAAGCCTCTATGCAGATCTAGGCAAATACCGCCTAAGAGGCAAACTAGAGGGCAACAAACTCATACCTTATGATGAGCGAAAAATCATTGACAAAAACGGTGTAGATGCCGATGTGATCTGCTACTGCGACTCAAGAGTAGATCTATTTTTCCTTGAAGTTCAAGGCTCTGGGATCGCAAAACTAGAAGATGGCTCTACCATATACATAGGATACGAAAACCAAAATGGTCACCCTTATAGATCCATCGGTCGCTATCTTATCGATCAAGGGGTACTTACTAGAGATGAGGTCTCACTGCAGAGCATAAAAGCCTACCTTGAAGCAAACCCTAATGAGATGGACAAAGTGTTAGATCAAAACCCATCAAAGGTGTTTTTCACCACCAGATCTACCCCCGCAGTTGGTGCGATGGGCGTGAGCCTTACTCAGATGCAAAGTATCGCCATAGACACTGAGTTTACTCCGCTTGGCACTATGATGCTTCTAAGTGCTAGAGATGATGACTTTAGCTACAACGCAGTTGTCACAGCAGAGGATCGAGGAGGTGCGATCAAAGGTAGCCTAAGAGCAGATCTCTTCGCTGGCAGAGGAGATGAAGCAGAGGCACTAGCTGGTAGGCTAAAAGCTCGCCTTTTGATGTGGCAACTTAGAGCAAAAGGCTCAAAATGAGCAGATCACTAGATAAGTTTGAGAGGCTTGTGGAGGCGTTTGAGTCGCTTCCTACCATCGGCAAAAAGTCCGCCTCACGCCTTGCTTACCATCTCGTAGCCAAAGACAATATGCTTGCCATAAAACTAGCCCACGCCATAGAAGATGCCATTGGACACATAAAAGAGTGCTCACTTTGTGGCGGTATGAGTGAAGATGAGCTATGCTACATCTGCTGTGATGAAGATAGAGACGCTAGCACTCTTTGTGTGGTTGAGAGTGCAAAAGATATGATGCTTTTTGAGCAAAATGCCCTATTTCATGGGCTATACTTCGTGCTAGATGACATAAATGAAGATAGCATTACTTCACTAAAACTGCGGGTGGCAAATGGTGTTGAGGAGATCATATTTGCCCTTACGCCCTCCATTGCAAACGATGCTTTGATGCTTTTTATAGAAGATAAATTAAGTGAGTTTGATATACACTACACAAAGATAGCTCAAGGCGTGCCAACAGGCGTGAGCCTAGAAAACATCGATATGCTCTCGCTTAGCAGAGCTTTAAAAGATCGCGTAAGGGTTTAGGGTGTTTAGATTTTTAGTGCCTATTTTGATACTTTTTAGCTCGCTACTTGCAGATGATCTTGATGATTTTACAAGTGAGTTTGAAACAAAAGAGATCTTTGATCCACTAAGTGGCTACAACCGCTTTATGAGCGATATAAATGATCACATATATGTTTACGCTCTTCGCCCTGTTGCTAGAGGCTACAAGATGGCACTACCAAAACGCATTCGCACGGGCGTTGCAAATGTTTTTCACAACCTTCTTTTCCCCATCAGACTAGCAAACAACCTCCTACAAGGCAAGCTCAAAAACTCACTTGAAGAGAGCGAGCGGTTTTTGCTAAATAGTACCGTTGGGTTTTTAGGTTTTTGGGATGTGGCGGAGTATAGGTTTGGCATAAAACCACACAATGAGGACTTTGGACAGACACTCGGTCACTATGGAGTTGGGAGTGGGTTTCACATAGTACTACCCATACTTGGCCCCTCAAACCTGCGAGATGCTATCAGTCTCTATCCAGACTCACTACTAAGCGTCATAAACTACGATGATCACAACCGCTACACGCTAACTGATAGCTGGGGTGAGTATATAACCGCTAGAGGTGTTGATGGAGTAAATGAGCTATCATTTAGAAGCGATGATATAGACAAGATACGCAAAAGTGCGGTAGATCTATACCCATATATAAGAGATATTTATGAACAACATAGAGATAGTCTCATAAAGGAGTAATATATGCTTAAAAAATTAGTTTTAGTTATACTTTCGCTACTAGTAGTCGCAAATGCAAACGAAAAAGAGGAGCTTGCAAGTCACTTCAACTCAAAGATAGAGGGTGTCATAGAGATAGTAAATGACACCTCTTTAAGTAAAGATGAGCGAAATAGTCGCATCATAGACTCCATCACACCTATGGTGGACTTTGAGCTTATGGCAAAACTAAGCCTTGGCAAGGCTTATAGCACTCTATCTAGCGAAGATGCGACCAAATTTATAGATCTATATGTCAAGCGAATGAAAAGCTCCTACTCCTCTAAGATCGACGCTTATGAAAATGAAAAAGTAGAGATCAAAGAGATACTACAAGAAAAACCGACTCGTATAACCCTAAAAACAGATCTAGTTGGTAAAGGTAGCACACTAGAGGTGAACTATAAGTACTATAAACCAACCTCAAGCCTACCAAATAAAGATGCGTGGCTCATCTACGATGTTGAGATCTCAGGTGTTAGCATACTAAAAGCTGATGTGGCACAGTTTAGAGAGTTTTTAAGCACAAAAAGTGTGCAAGATCTCATCACCTACCTAGATCAAAACTAATGCTTTTTGATATCTAGCACTCTTTGTCATTTTGTCAAACGTGCTACATATATAAACAGAAACTACCCCCCCCCCCCCATGCACGCACATATGAGATTATTTGTTAGTTTATACCTAAGCTATGCCGGTATGCCCTGTACAATGGC